>NZ_JBDFLW010000001.1:0-67871 GCF_047237905.1 Microbacterium jepli
CGGGGGCGTCCGCGACGTCGCCGACCTCGAGAAGATGGGCTTCCCGGTCTTCTCCCGCGCCATCAGCGCGAAGGGCACCGTCAAGGCGACGCTGGGCTCGGTCAACATCCCCGTGGTCGTGGCGAACGCCGTGGTGAACCCCGGCGACGTGGTGGTCGCGGATGTCGACGGCGTCGTGGTCGTCCCCCGCGAGCTCGTCGGCGCCGTCGCCGACGCCTCGCAGAAGCGCGAGGACAACGAGGAGGCCAAGCGCCAGAAGTTCCGCGAGGGCGTGCTCGGTCTCGACATCTACGGCATGCGGGAGCCGCTGGCGGCCGCGGGCCTCGAGTACGTGGAGGATTGACGATGGCTCACGCACAGGCGATCGCGCACGGCGACACCAGCGGCGGCTTCGAGAAGACGCCCGGTTGGCTGGACTGGTACGACGGCCCGACGACCCCGACGTTCCGGCTCCCCGCCGGCGCTGTCGACGCGCACTGCCACGTGTTCGGCCCCGGCGCGGAGTTCCCCTACGCCCCCGAGCGCAAGTACACGCCGTGCGACGCGTCGGCCGCGCAGCTGTTCGCGCTGCGCGACCAGCTCGGCTTCGACCGGAACGTCATCGTGCAGGCGACCTGCCACGGCGCCGACAACCGGGCGCTCGTCGACGCGCTGCGCCGCAGCAAGGGGCGTGCCCGCGGGGTCGCGACGGTTCGTCGCGACGTGACCGACGAGGAGCTCGCCGAGCTGCACGAGGCCGGTGTGCGCGGCGTGCGGTTCAACTTCGTCAAACGCCTCGTCGACCGGGTGCCGACCGACTCGCTCGACGCGATCGTGGAGAAGATCGCCCCCCTCGGGTGGCATGTCGTCATCTACTTCGAGGCCGAGGACCTTCCCGACCTCTACGACTTCTTCTCGGCGATCCCGACGGACGTCGTGGTCGACCACATGGGGCGTCCGGATGTGACGAAGGACCCGGAGGGTCCGGAGTTCGAGCTGTTCCTGCGCTTCATGCGCGAGAACCCCAACGTGTGGACGAAGGTGTCGTGCCCCGAGCGGCTCAGCGCCACCGGTCCGCGCGCGCTGAATGGCGAGCAGCACGCCTATACGGATGTCGTGCCGTTCGCCCGTCGCGTGGTCGAGGAGTTCCCCGATCGCGTGCTGTGGGGCACCGACTGGCCCCACCCCAACCTCAAGGACCACATGCCTGACGACGGGCTGCTGGTCGACTACATCCCACAGATCGCGACGACCCCCGAACTGCAGCAGAGGCTGCTCGTCGACAACCCGTCGCGGCTGTACTGGCCCGAAGGAGAATGACCATGGCACTCGACAAGCCGTACAAGGACATCCCCGGCACGACCATCTTCGATGCCGAGCAGGCCCGCAAGGGCTACCACCTCAACCAGTTCTCGATGTCTCTCATGAAGCCCGAGAACCGCGAGCGCTACCTCGCCGACCGCGAGGCGTACCTCGACGAATGGCCCCTCACCCCGGTGCAGCGTCAGGCGGTGCTCGATCTCGACCTGAACACCTGCATCGCCGAGGGCGGCAACATCTACTTCCTGAGCAAGATCGGCGCCACGCACGGTCTGAGCTTCCAGCAGATGGCCGGCTCGATGACCGGGATGTCGGAGGCGGCGTACCGCGACATGATGGTCGGAGGTGGCCGACGTCCCGAGGGCGTGCGCCTGAAGGATCTCGACGGGTGGACCCCGCCCTCGAACGAGAAGTCCGAGGTGATGCGCCCGGACGCCCCCGCGAAGTTCACGTCGGCGCTGTTCACGTCGCACGTGCCGGCGATCGGCGCCGCGATGGACCTGGGCAAGACCGAGGAGCCGTACTGGAAGAAGGTCTTCGACGGGTACCAGTGGACCCGGAAGTGGGCCAAGGAGAACACGCCCGACGTCATCATCCTGGTGTACAACGACCACGCCACGGCGTTCGACTCGAACATCATCCCGACCTTCGTCCTGGGCACGGGCGCGCACTATCCCGTCGCCGACGAGGGTTACGGCCCGCGCCCGGTGCCCGACGTGAAGGGGTATCCCGAGCTCGCCGCGCACATCGCCCAGTCGGTCATCCAGGACGATTTCGACCTCACCCTCGTCAACGAGATGGTCGTCGACCACGGCCTGACCGTGCCGCTGTCGCTGGTGTTCGGCGACGTCGAGGAGTGGCCGTGCCGGGTCATCCCGCTTCCGGTGAACGTCGTGCAGTACCCGGTTCCGTCCGGGCGTCGGTGCTACGAGTTGGGCAAGGCGATCCGTCGCGCGCTGGACAAGTGGGACGGTCCCGAGCTCAACGTGCAGATCTGGGGCACCGGGGGGATGAGCCACCAGCTGCAGGGCCCGCGCGCGGGACTGATCAACGAGGAGTGGGACAACGCGTTCCTCGACCACCTGATCGCCGACCCGCTGGGCCTCACCGAATGGTCGCACATGGAGTACGTCGACGAGGCCGGATCCGAGGGCATCGAGCTGGTGGACTGGCTCATCGCCCGTGGGGCGATGGACGACCAGTTCGGCGGCGGGGCGCCCGAGGTGAACCACCGGTTCTACCACGTCCCGGCGTCCAACACCGCCGTCGGCCACCTGGTCGTCACCAACCCCGTCGCGCCGCGGCCCGTCGAGTCCGAGAGTGTGAGCCTCCCCCTGGAGGAAGTCCACGCATGAGTGACAAGGTTCGCGTCGCCGTCGTCGGCGCCGCCGGCGCCTTCGGCATGAAGCACCTCGACGGCCTCGCGAACATCCCCGACGCCGAGGTGACCGTCGTCAGCGGCACCAGGCCCGAGCCCACGGAGTCGGTGGCCGAGAAGTACGGCGTGCCGAATGCCGTGCTCGGTCTCGACGCCGTGCTCGAGCGAGACGACGTCGACGCGGTGATCCTCGCGACGCCGACGCAGCAGCACGCGGATCAGACGCAGGCGGTGCTCGCCGCGGGCAAGCACGTGCAGGTCGAGATCCCGCTCGCCGATTCGCTGGCGGATGCCGAGGCCACCCTGGCCGCGGCATCCGCCTCCGACCGGGTCGCCATGGTCGGGCACACGCGGCGGTTCAACCCGTCGCATCAGCTGGTGCACAACCGGATCGCGGCCGGCGAGTTCGCGGTGCAGCAGATGGACGTGCAGACGTACTTCTTCCGCCGCACGAACACGAACGCGAAAGGCGAGGCGCGGTCGTGGACCGACCATCTGCTGTGGCACCATGCGGCACACACGGTCGACCTGTTCGCCTACCAGGCGGGTCGGATCGTGCAGGCCAACGCCATCCAGGGCCCGATCCACCCCGACCTCGGCATCGCGATGGACATGTCGATCCAGCTCAAGAGCGAGACCGGCGCGATCTGCACGCTGTCGCTGTCGTTCAACAACAACGGACCGTTCGGCACGTTCTTCCGCTACATCGGCGACACCGAGACCTACATCGCGCGCTACGACGACCTCTACAACGGTCGTGACGAGCAGATCGACGTCTCGCAGGTCGCCGTCAGCCTCAACGGCATCGAGCTGCAGGACCGGGAGTTCGTCGGCGCGATCCGCGAGGGCCGCGAGCCGAACTCGTCGATCCGCCAGGTCATCGACTGCTACCGCGTGCTCGGCGCGCTCGAGGAGCAGCTCGCGTGAGGCTTCCCCGCATGGGGCTCGGGTGCATGTCCCTCAGCCATGCCTACGGCACCCCTCCGTCTCTCGAGGACGGAGTGGCGCTCGTGCGTTCCGCGCTCGACGACGGCGTCCAGCTGCTCGACACCGCCACGCTGTACGGCGGCGGCCGCAACGAGGAGCTCGTCGGGCGCGCGATCGCGGGGCGTCGGGACGAGGTCGTGCTGGCCAGCAAGGGCGGCATGGCGCTCGTCGACGGCGTGAAGGTCATCGACGGGCGCCCCGAGACGCTGCGCGCACAGGTCGACGCCTCGCTGCGGCGGCTCGGCGTCGAACACATCGATCTCTACTACCTGCACCGGTGGGACAAGAAGGTGCCGATCGCCGAGAGCGTCGGGGCGCTGGCCGAGATGGTGGCGGCGGGAAAGATCGGCGCCATCGGGCTGTCGGAGGTGTCGGTGGACCGTCTCCGGGAGGCGCTCGCGGCGGCGCCCATCGCCGCGGTGCAGAACGAGTACTCGCTCTGGAGTCGCAATCCCGAGCTCGGCATCCTCGACGCCACCCGTGACGCCGGGGTGGCGCTGGTCGCGTTCTCACCGGTCGGACGCGGGTACCTCGCCGACTCCATCACCGACCCGGAGCAGTTGCCGCCGAAGGACATCCGCCGCGCGATGCCGCGCTTCCAGCCGGAGCACTGGGCCGCCAACGCCGCGTTGCTGCCCGCGTGGCGAGCCCTCGCCGCCGAGGCCGGCCGCACGCCGGCACAGCTGGCCTTGGCGTGGCTGCTCTCCCGCGGCGATCACGTCGTGCCGATCCCCGGGAGCACGGATGCGCACCACGTGCGCGAGAACCAGCGCTCTCTCGGCACGGTCGTCGATCCCGCGGTGCTCGTGCGCGCGGGCGAGCTGATCGACACCGCCACGGTGTCGGGGCCGCGCTACAACGCCACCGGGACGAGCGAGGTCGACGCCGAGTCGTTCGAGGCGGCCGTGTGAGAGCCATCTCCTCCATGGCGACGCGTCAGGTCCTCGCCGACCTGGCCACGGCGGCAGCGGACAGGGGGTTGCCCCTCGTCGAGATCGAGTCCGTCGGCGGAGTGGACGCCGCCCAGCGCGTGGCCGGGGGTGAGCAGCTCGATCTGGTGTTCCTCGCCGCCGACGCTCTGGACCGGCTCTCCGGAGACGGCCACGTGGACGCGGCGACGGTCACACCGCTCATGCTCTCGCGCGTCGCGGTCGCGGTTCCCTCGGGCACGCCCTCGCCCGCCGCCCGCCCCGACACGGCGGCGTTCGCGGACGCCCGCGGGGTCCGCGAGGCCCTGCGCGCCGCCGCTCGCATCGGCTACTCCACCGGCCCGAGCGGCACGGCGCTCGTCCGCACGATCGACGACTGGGGCCTCACCGGCCAGGTGGGCGATCGTCTCGTGCAGGCGCGACCCGGCATCCCGGTCGCCCGGCTGCTCGCCGACGGCCAGGTCGACCTCGGCTTCCAGCAGCTCAGCGAGCTCGTCGGTCAACCCGGGGTGCGCATCCTCGGTGTCCTGCCTTCGGACTGCGCCATCGAGACCGTGTTCTCGGGCGCCGTCGCGACCACCTCATCCGACCCGCGACGAGCCCGCGACGTCCTGGCGTTCTTCGCGTCCGATTCGACGGCATCCATCAAGACAGAGCACGCCTTCAGCCCGCCTGCACGACGGGACTGACCGGGATTCGGCGCCGCTTCGCCCGGTGTGCCGGATGGCTCACGCGGCCGTCAGGCGTCCGGCGTCTGCTCGGGGCCGAACCGGGCGGTGAACTCGTCGACGTCGAGAACGTTGCGTCCGAGCCGGCCGGACACCTGGTTGTAGGTGCCGGTGATCTCGAGGTCGCGGGCGCTGCGGAGCGTGCCGACGTAGCGGGGCTGCCAGCCGGTCTGCGCCAGCAGCGGGCCCGCTGCTGGCGCAGACCGGCTGGCAGCCCCGCTACGTCGGCACGCTCCGCAGCGCCCGCGACCTCGAGATCACCGGCACCTACAACCAGGTGTCCGGCCGGCTCGGACGCAACGTTCTCGACGTCGACGAGTTCACCGCCCGGTTCGGCCCCGAGCAGACGCCGGACGCCTGACGGCCGCGTGAGCCATCCGGCACACCGGGCGAAGCGGCGCCGAATCCCGGTCAGTCCCGTCGTGCAGGCGGGCTGAAGGCGTGCTCTGTCTTGATGGATGCCGTCGAATCGGACGCGAAGAACGCCAGGACGTCGCGGGCTCGTCGCGGGTCGGATGAGGTGGTCGCGACGGCGCCCGAGAACACGGTCTCGATGGCGCAGTCCGAAGGCAGGACACCGAGGATGCGCACCCCGGGTTGACCGACGAGCTCGCTGAGCTGCTGGAAGCCGAGGTCGACCTGGCCGTCGGCGAGCAGCCGGGCGACCGGGATGCCGGGTCGCGCCTGCACGAGACGATCGCCCACCTGGCCGGTGAGGCCCCAGTCGTCGATCGTGCGGACGAGCGCCGTGCCGCTCGGGCCGGTGGAGTAGCCGATGCGAGCGGCGGCGCGCAGGGCCTCGCGGACCCCGCGGGCGTCCGCGAACGCCGCCGTGTCGGGGCGGGCGGCGGGCGAGGGCGTGCCCGAGGGAACCGCGACCGCGACGCGCGAGAGCATGAGCGGTGTGACCGTCGCCGCGTCCACGTGGCCGTCTCCGGAGAGCCGGTCCAGAGCGTCGGCGGCGAGGAACACCAGATCGAGCTGCTCACCCCCGGCCACGCGCTGGGCGGCGTCCACTCCGCCGACGGACTCGATCTCGACGAGGGGCAACCCCCTGTCCGCTGCCGCCGTGGCCAGGTCGGCGAGGACCTGACGCGTCGCCATGGAGGAGATGGCTCTCACACGGCCGCCTCGAACGACTCGGCGTCGACCTCGCTCGTCCCGGTGGCGTTGTAGCGCGGCCCCGACACCGTGGCGGTGTCGATCAGCTCGCCCGCGCGCACGAGCACCGCGGGATCGACGACCGTGCCGAGAGAGCGCTGGTTCTCGCGCACGTGGTGCGCATCCGTGCTCCCGGGGATCGGCACGACGTGATCGCCGCGGGAGAGCAGCCACGCCAAGGCCAGCTGTGCCGGCGTGCGGCCGGCCTCGGCGGCGAGGGCTCGCCACGCGGGCAGCAACGCGGCGTTGGCGGCCCAGTGCTCCGGCTGGAAGCGCGGCATCGCGCGGCGGATGTCCTTCGGCGGCAACTGCTCCGGGTCGGTGATGGAGTCGGCGAGGTACCCGCGTCCGACCGGTGAGAACGCGACCAGCGCCACCCCGGCGTCACGGGTGGCGTCGAGGATGCCGAGCTCGGGATTGCGACTCCAGAGCGAGTACTCGTTCTGCACCGCGGCGATGGGCGCCGCCGCGAGCGCCTCCCGGAGACGGTCCACCGACACCTCCGACAGCCCGATGGCGCCGATCTTTCCCGCCGCCACCATCTCGGCCAGCGCCCCGACGCTCTCGGCGATCGGCACCTTCTTGTCCCACCGGTGCAGGTAGTAGAGATCGATGTGTTCGACGCCGAGCCGCCGCAGCGAGGCGTCGACCTGTGCGCGCAGCGTCTCGGGGCGCCCGTCGATGACCTTCACGCCGTCGACGAGCGCCATGCCGCCCTTGCTGGCCAGCACGACCTCGTCCCGACGCCCCGCGATCGCGCGCCCGACGAGCTCCTCGTTGCGGCCGCCGCCGTACAGCGTGGCGGTGTCGAGCAGCTGGACGCCGTCGTCGAGCGCGGAACGCACGAGCGCCACTCCGTCCTCGAGAGACGGAGGGGTGCCGTAGGCATGGCTGAGGGACATGCACCCGAGCCCCATGCGGGGAAGCCTCACGCGAGCTGCTCCTCGAGCGCGCCGAGCACGCGGTAGCAGTCGATGACCTGGCGGATCGACGAGTTCGGCTCGCGGCCCTCGCGGATCGCGCCGACGAACTCCCGGTCCTGCAGCTCGATGCCGTTGAGGCTGACGGCGACCTGCGAGACGTCGATCTGCTCGTCACGACCGTTGTAGAGGTCGTCGTAGCGCGCGATGTAGGTCTCGGTGTCGCCGATGTAGCGGAAGAACGTGCCGAACGGTCCGTTGTTGTTGAACGACAGCGACAGCGTGCAGATCGCGCCGGTCTCGCTCTTGAGCTGGATCGACATGTCCATCGCGATGCCGAGGTCGGGGTGGATCGGGCCCTGGATGGCGTTGGCCTGCACGATCCGACCCGCCTGGTAGGCGAACAGGTCGACCGTGTGTGCCGCATGGTGCCACAGCAGATGGTCGGTCCACGACCGCGCCTCGCCTTTCGCGTTCGTGTTCGTGCGGCGGAAGAAGTACGTCTGCACGTCCATCTGCTGCACCGCGAACTCGCCGGCCGCGATCCGGTTGTGCACCAGCTGATGCGACGGGTTGAACCGCCGCGTGTGCCCGACCATGGCGACCCGGTCGGAGGCGGATGCCGCGGCCAGGGTGGCCTCGGCATCCGCCAGCGAATCGGCGAGCGGGATCTCGACCTGCACGTGCTTGCCCGCGGCGAGCACCGCCTGCGTCTGATCCGCGTGCTGCTGCGTCGGCGTCGCGAGGATCACCGCGTCGACGTCGTCTCGCTCGAGCACGGCGTCGAGACCGAGCACGGCATTCGGCACGCCGTACTTCTCGGCCACCGACTCCGTGGGCTCGGGCCTGGTGCCGCTGACGACGGTCACCTCGGCGTCGGGGATGTTCGCGAGGCCGTCGAGGTGCTTCATGCCGAAGGCGCCGGCGGCGCCGACGACGGCGACGCGAACCTTGTCACTCATGCGTGGACTTCCTCCAGGGGGAGGCTCACACTCTCGGACTCGACGGGCCGCGGCGCGACGGGGTTGGTGACGACCAGGTGGCCGACGGCGGTGTTGGACGCCGGGACGTGGTAGAACCGGTGGTTCACCTCGGGCGCCCCGCCGCCGAACTGGTCGTCCATCGCCCCACGGGCGATGAGCCAGTCCACCAGCTCGATGCCCTCGGATCCGGCCTCGTCGACGTACTCCATGTGCGACCATTCGGTGAGGCCCAGCGGGTCGGCGATCAGGTGGTCGAGGAACGCGTTGTCCCACTCCTCGTTGATCAGTCCCGCGCGCGGGCCCTGCAGCTGGTGGCTCATCCCCCCGGTGCCCCAGATCTGCACGTTGAGCTCGGGACCGTCCCACTTGTCCAGCGCGCGACGGATCGCCTTGCCCAACTCGTAGCACCGACGCCCGGACGGAACCGGGTACTGCACGACGTTCACCGGAAGCGGGATGACCCGGCACGGCCACTCCTCGACGTCGCCGAACACCAGCGACAGCGGCACGGTCAGGCCGTGGTCGACGACCATCTCGTTGACGAGGGTGAGGTCGAAATCGTCCTGGATGACCGACTGGGCGATGTGCGCGGCGAGCTCGGGATACCCCTTCACGTCGGGCACCGGGCGCGGGCCGTAACCCTCGTCGGCGACGGGATAGTGCGCGCCCGTGCCCAGGACGAAGGTCGGGATGATGTTCGAGTCGAACGCCGTGGCGTGGTCGTTGTACACCAGGATGATGACGTCGGGCGTGTTCTCCTTGGCCCACTTCCGGGTCCACTGGTACCCGTCGAAGACCTTCTTCCAGTACGGCTCCTCGGTCTTGCCCAGGTCCATCGCGGCGCCGATCGCCGGCACGTGCGACGTGAACAGCGCCGACGTGAACTTCGCGGGGGCGTCCGGGCGCATCACCTCGGACTTCTCGTTCGAGGGCGGGGTCCACCCGTCGAGATCCTTCAGGCGCACGCCCTCGGGACGTCGGCCACCTCCGACCATCATGTCGCGGTACGCCGCCTCCGACATCCCGGTCATCGAGCCGGCCATCTGCTGGAAGCTCAGACCGTGCGTGGCGCCGATCTTGCTCAGGAAGTAGATGTTGCCGCCCTCGGCGATGCAGGTGTTCAGGTCGAGATCGAGCACCGCCTGACGCTGCACCGGGGTGAGGGGCCATTCGTCGAGGTACGCCTCGCGGTCGGCGAGGTAGCGCTCGCGGTTCTCGGGCTTCATGAGAGACATCGAGAACTGGTTGAGGTGGTAGCCCTTGCGGGCCTGCTCGGCATCGAAGATGGTCGTGCCGGGGATGTCCTTGTACGGCTTGTCGAGTGCCATGGTCATTCTCCTTCGGGCCAGTACAGCCGCGACGGGTTGTCGACGAGCAGCCTCTGCTGCAGTTCGGGGGTCGTCGCGATCTGTGGGATGTAGTCGACCAGCAGCCCGTCGTCAGGCATGTGGTCCTTGAGGTTGGGGTGGGGCCAGTCGGTGCCCCACAGCACGCGATCGGGGAACTCCTCGACCACGCGACGGGCGAACGGCACGACATCCGTATAGGCGTGCTGCTCGCCATTCAGCGCGCGCGGACCGGTGGCGCTGAGCCGCTCGGGGCACGACACCTTCGTCCACACGTTGGGGTTCTCGCGCATGAAGCGCAGGAACAGCTCGAACTCCGGACCCTCCGGGTCCTTCGTCACATCCGGACGCCCCATGTGGTCGACCACGACGTCCGTCGGGATCGCCGAGAAGAAGTCGTAGAGGTCGGGAAGGTCCTCGGCCTCGAAGTAGATGACGACATGCCACCCGAGGGGGGCGATCTTCTCCACGATCGCGTCGAGCGAGTCGGTCGGCACCCGGTCGACGAGGCGTTTGACGAAGTTGAACCGCACGCCGCGCACACCGGCCTCGTGCAGCTCGGCGAGCTCCTCGTCGGTCACGTCGCGACGAACCGTCGCGACCCCGCGGGCACGCCCCTTGCTGCGGCGCAGCGCGTCGACGAGCGCCCGGTTGTCGGCGCCGTGGCAGGTCGCCTGCACGATGACGTTCCGGTCGAAGCCGAGCTGGTCGCGCAGCGCGAACAGCTGCGCGGCCGACGCGTCGCACGGCGTGTACTTGCGCTCGGGGGCGTAGGGGAACTCCGCGCCGGGGCCGAACACGTGGCAGTGCGCGTCGACAGCGCCGGCGGGGAGCCGGAACGTCGGGGTCGTCGGGCCGTCGTACCAGTCCAGCCAACCGGGCGTCTTCTCGAAGCCGCCGCTGGTGTCGCCGTGCGCGATCGCCTGTGCGTGAGCCATCGTCAATCCTCCACGTACTCGAGGCCCGCGGCCGCCAGCGGCTCCCGCATGCCGTAGATGTCGAGACCGAGCACGCCCTCGCGGAACTTCTGGCGCTTGGCCTCCTCGTTGTCCTCGCGCTTCTGCGAGGCGTCGGCGACGGCGCCGACGAGCTCGCGGGGGACGACCACGACGCCGTCGACATCCGCGACCACCACGTCGCCGGGGTTCACCACGGCGTTCGCCACGACCACGGGGATGTTGACCGAGCCCAGCGTCGCCTTGACGGTGCCCTTCGCGCTGATGGCGCGGGAGAAGACCGGGAAGCCCATCTTCTCGAGGTCGGCGACGTCGCGGACGCCCCCGTCGATGACCAGGCCCTTGCAGCCCCGGGCGGTGAGGGAGGTGGCGAGCAGCTCGCCGAAGAAGCCGTCCTCGCTCTCCGTGGTGCAGCCGGCGACGATGACGTCGCCCTCCTGCACCTGCTCGGCGGCGACGTGGAACATCCAGTTGTCGCCGGGCTGCAGGAGCACCGTGACGGCCGGGCCGCACAGCGTCGCCCCGCTGTACGCCGGGCGGATGTACGGCCGCAGCAGGCCGACCCGGCCCATCGCCTCGTGGATCGTGGCGACCCCGAACCGCGAGAGCCGCGCGACGTCGGCGGAGTCGGGCCGCTCGATGCGCGTGCGGACGATGCCGAGGTCGTTCAGTCGCTGAGTCATCGGGTTCTCCAGGGTGAGGTCACAGGCCGCGGGCTCGCAGGGCGCGGTCCAGGCGCGGGTACACGCGGCGGGCGTTGCCTTCGAAGACCTGTCCGCGTCGTTCGTCGGTGAGGTTCCCGGTCGCATCCACGTATCGCTTCGTGTCGTCGAAGTAGTGGCCCGTGCGCGGGTCGACGTCGCGGACGGCGCCGATCATCTCGCTCGCGAAGAGGATGTTCTCGGTCGGGATGACCCCGGTGAGCAGGTCGATGCCCGGCTGGTGGTACACGCACGTGTCGAAGTACACGTTGCCCAGGAGGTGCTCCTCCAGCTCGGGCTTGCCGAGCGCCATCGCCAGGCCGCGGAAGCGTCCCCAGTGATAGGGCACCGCGCCGCCGCCGTGCGGGATGACGAGCTTCAGGTCGGGGAAGTCGCGGAACAGGTCGCCCTTGAGCAGCTGCATGAATGCCGTCGTGTCGGCACCCAGGTAGTGGTCGCCGGTGGTGTGGAACTGCGGCTTGCACGAGGTGCTCACGTGGATCATCGCGGGCAGCTCGTACTCGACGAGCTTCTCGTAGAGCGGATACCAGCTCTTGTCCGTCAGCAGCGGGGCGGTCCACAGTCCGCCGGACGGGTCGGGGTTGATGTTGACGGTCACGACGCCCAGATCGTTCACCGCCCGGTCGAGTTCGGCGAGGGTCGTCTTCGGGTCGACGCCCGGCGACTGCGGGAGCATCGCGCCCGGGAGGAAACGGTCGGGGAACAGCTGCGACACCCGCGCGACGAGGTCGTTGCAGATGCGCGCCCAGGTCTCGCTGACGGCGAGGTCGCCGAGGTGGTGGGCCATGAACGATGCACGGGGACTGAACACCGTGACATCGCTGCCGCGGTCGTCCATCAGCCGCAACTGGTTCGCCTCGATGGTCTCGCGGATGTCGTCATCGCTGATCCGCAGCGCGGCCGGGTCGGGCGCCTCGCCCGCGCCTTCCGCATACGCGATCTGCAGATCGCGCCACGCTCCCAGCTGCGCGGGGGCCGTGGTGTAGTGGCCATGGATGTCGATGATCAACGTGCGTCCTCGTCACTGTGATCGGGTCGGTGCCGGGTGGTGCGTGCCACGTCGGCAGCGGTGCCGGTGCTGTCACCCTGACTCTAGTTCGCTCTATGGGTATGGTCCAATAGATGTAGGAGCCGAACCGTATAGATGGGATCAATGCGATGTCGCTCACCGATCTCAACCAGTTGCGCACTTTCGTCGTGCTGTACGAGCTGCGCAGTCTGACCGCCGCCGCCGAGCGATTGCACGTCACGCAGCCGACGGTCAGCTACACGCTGAGGAGGTTGCGGCAGCGGTTCGGCGACGACCTGTTCCGCCGCCAGGGGAACGAGATGGTGCCGACCCCGCGTGCCCGGCAGCTGTTCGGACCGCTGCACGAGGCACTGTCGCGCATCGATGCCGTGGTGAGCGCGCCCGACGCCTTCGATCCCGCGAGCTTCGGCGGGGAGCTCTCGCTCGCGCTGACCTCGATCGGCGAGCAGACCTTCCTGCCGCCGATCATGCCGGTGCTCGCGAAGGAGGCGCCGGACCTTCACCTGCAGGTGCGGCGGCTGGACGCGGATCAGGTGGAAGACGGGCTCGTCCGGGGCACCATCGACCTGGCGATCACGGTGTCGTTGCTGGACTCGCCGCGGCTGTGGCGCACACCGGTGCGCGACGTGGAGTACGTGGCGCTGTCCTCGCGTGCCCATCCGCTGCCTCCGACCGCCGCGGACATGTTCGTCGGGCGCCGCTTCGTGCGGGTGTCCTCCCGCGGCGGCCACGTGTACCCGCTCCAGGCGATGATCGAACAGGGACTCATGCCGCAGGTGACGCTGACGGTCGAGGAGTACGCCACCGTGCCCGCGGTGCTCGAGGCGACCGATCTCGTCGTGCTGCTGCCGCGACACGTGGCCGAGGTGTTCTGCGGATGGTTCCCCGGTCTGCGCATCGCCGAGCTGCCGTGGCCGGGCCAGAGCACCCCGGTCGCGCTCTACACGCGACGCGAACTGAGCATGTCTCCCGCGCAGACGTGGTTCCGATCGGTGGTGCTGGATGCGGTGGCCGCCGACGACCACCGGCCGACCTAGCCGTTCTTGCGGTTCCAGCTTGCCTTCGCGGGCGCGAAAGGGCTGCGCACGTGGATCGACCAGTTCGAGTGCGGGTGGACGGAGAGGATCGCCCGTTCGAACCACGACCGGGCCTCGTCCGAGAGCTGCGGCAGCACCACGTCCTTGTCGAGGTCATCCTCCGGCCGCGGCCGCAACGCCTTCCAGACCAGCTGCACCTCGGGCGCACCGGTCGGAATGCCGTCGACCTCGAGCACGGCGCGATCCCACGGCAACTGCAGCCGCGGGTCTCGCCGGTACAGCCAGGCATGTTCCGTCCCATCCTCGACGTTCACCTGAAGCACCCAGGCGCCGGAGCGCTCGTCCTGAATCCGCACCGGCTGCACATCGGCATCGTCGGGCGCGTCGGCCCAGGGGATGACGGCGTCCTCCCCCGCAGGCGCCCAGGCGGTGAAACCGGCAGGCAACGCCCGGACCAGCTGCGGCAGCCCGCCTTGGGTGGTGCTCACGTCCGTGTTCGGCCGTTCGCGGATCGTCCGGCCCAGCCAGTGCTCCAGGGCCACCCCGCCCGACAGCCACCAGCGGGCGCTACCGACCCGAAGGAGCTCAGCGACAGCATGAGGCGTGAGGGGCTCCCAAGCCGTTGCAGCATCCGGAACAGAAACCATGAGCCGAGGCTACCGCCGTCGCGTCAGGCAGGGGACCAACCATCGCCGCAACACCGTCGACGCGAGCCGTGTCATCCTGAGCGCATGGCGAACTCGCCCTCCAGCGACTCGATGATCGACCGCATCGTGCGCGTCCTCGAGACGTTCACAGCTGATCGTTCGGTGCAGTCGGCCAGTCAGATCGGGCGCCGAGCGGCGCTGCCGTCGTCCACCGCGCACCGGATCGTGGACGAGCTGGTCGACGCCGGACTGCTCGGACGCGACGAGGACCGCCGCGTCCACCTGGGAATGCGCTTGTGGGAACTGGCCCTCCGCGGGTCGACCGCGCTACGTCTGCGCCAGGCGGCGCTCCCCTATATGGAGCGCGTGCAGACGCACATCCGCCAGCACACCCAACTCGCCGTTCTCGAACAGGACGAAGCACTGTTCCTCGAACGCCTTTCGCACCCCGACGCCGGTGCGAACATCACACGGATCGCTGGGCGGCTACCGCTGCACGCCTCCTCGTCGGGCCTCGTCCTGCTCGCGCACGCTCCCGCCGATCTCCGCGAACGCGTGCTCGCCCAGCCGTTGCGCGCTCTCGCACCCGAGACGGTGACCGATCCCGGACGTCTACGCCGTCTCCTCGCTGGCGTGCGTCGCGATGGCGTGGCGATCGCGCAAGGTTCGATCGAATCCGTCTCGACCGGCGTGGCCGTGCCGATCCGCGACGCAGGTGAAGTCGTCGCCGCGCTTTCCGTGGTGCTACCACGACAAGCGCCGCACACGGCGGCGATCATCGCTCTGCGAGAAGCCGTGACCGGCATCGAGGCCACGCTGCGGTCCCCCCGATAGTCGGCGTCTCCCGTTCAACGGGAATGCGGCGTTCGACCGTCTGAACCGGGTTCACACTGAGCGAGGCATCCGTTGTCACGTCGAAGGAGACGCCCCAATGTCCACCATCCGCACCCGCGTCGCCATCGTCGGCGCTGGACCCGCCGGACTGCTGCTGTCGCATCTGCTCGCGGCGTCCGGCCTCGAGTCAGTCGTCATCGATCAGCGTTCCCGTGAAGAGATCGAGACCACGATCCGGGCAGGCATCCTCGAACAGGGCACCGTCGAGGTGCTCGACACGCTCGGCGCGTTCAGCCGCGCCCGCACCCTGGGAGACCGCCACGACGGCATCGAGCTCCGCTTCGCCGGCAGCGGACACCGCATCGACTTCGCCGACCTCGTCGGCCGCGGTGTGTGGCTGTACCCGCAGCACGAAGTCCTGAAGGATCTCATCGCCGCGCGGCTCTCCAGTGGCCAAGACCTGCGCTTCGGCGTGACGGCGCATCGTATCGAGGACCCCGCGTCCGACCGCCCACGCGTCATCGCCACCGGCGCAGACGGATCGCCTCTCGAGATCGAGGCCGAGTTCGTCGTCGGCGCCGACGGGTCACGCAGTGTCGTGCGGGAGGCCGTAACCGGTTCCCACACAGGCGGGCACTTCCGCGAGTACCCGTTCGCCTGGTTCGGCATCCTCTGCGAGGCGCCGCCCAGCGCCGACGAGCTCATCTACAGCAACTCCCCCGATGGCTTCGCGCTCATCAGCCAGCGAAGCACCACCGTGCAGCGCATGTACTTCCAATGCGATCCCCGCACCGACCCCAGCACCCTCACCGAGGAGCAACTGTGGGAAGAACTGCAGAAGCGGGTGCCGGGGACGACGCTCAAGGAAGGCCCCGTCTTCCAACGCGACGTGCTGCGATTCCGGAGCTTCGTCGCCCTCGAACTGCTTCGCGGCCGCCTCGCACTCATCGGCGACGCCGCCCATACCGTGCCGCCCACCGGCGCGAAAGGCATGAACCTTGCCGTAGCCGACGTCCTCGTTCTCGAGCGCGCGCTGCGCGCGCTTCTGCTCGAGAGGGACAGCCGCCTCGTCGAGGCCTTCCCCGAGACGGCGCTGCACCGCATCTGGAAGGCCCAGCACTTCTCCTGGTGGATGACCAGCATGCTTCACGTCGCCCCCGATGCAAGGGACTTCGACCGCCTCCGCCAGCTCGGAGAGCTCCAATCCGTCGTCGAGTCCGAAGCCGGCCGCCGCTTCCTCGCCGAGGCATACACCGGCTGGCCCCTCCACACCCTCACCTGAGCCGGCGCTCACGGTTCGGACCAGAGGGTGCGGCACCCGCGGGTCGGCGTCAGTCCAGCCAGCCGGGGACCGCGGGAACCACCGGGTAGTCGATCGCAGGCGCGTCGCCAACGATGGGATCCATGCGGATCCGGCTCAGTCGCATGAAGGCGATGCGCCAGCCGGACTCGGTGAGTCGGTAGAGCTCCTCGTAGTAGCCATATCCCCGCATCCCCCTCTGTTCCGGCACGGTGATCCCCATATACCCTCGTGACCCGCGTGGCCACGTCAGATAGTCGGTCATGGCCCAGCGCCCGCGAGCCGAGAAGTCATCGATCCGCCGAAACTGCGGCATGAACCCGTGATGGACGCTGACGACCTCTTCGGTCATGTTGCGCATCAGGTTCTCCACGAACGTGTCGGGGTCGGGCGCGGCGGCCCACAGTCCTTCGAAGACGCAGTCGTCCACGAAGAGTCCGCGCAGTTCGTCCCACTGCTTCAGGTCGACGTAGTGAAAATAGCGTGCCTTCAGGTCGCGGAGCTCCTCTGCCACGGTGGGGGTGACCGCACGTACTCGGGGCATCGAGAAACCATCCTCGCTCTTCACGGCGCCTGGGTACTTCCTCTACTGCTCGTCGATCTCGAAGTCGACCGAGGCGATCTGCTCCGAGATCGCTCCGGAGAGAGGGAAGAGCGGCAGATGCGCGGGGTGCGTCGCGTAGGCACGGACATCGTCGAGGGTGCGGAAGTCGGCGACGAGTGCATAGTCCCATGCGCGTTCGCTGCGCATCACGTCGGGGCCGTGTGACAGTCGGACCAGGCCGGGAATCTTTCCGAGCAGACCATCGAGCAGGTCGCGCCACTCCTCGAGCACGGCAGGATCATGGTTCGCTGCGAACGAGAAGAACACGACGTGACGGATCATCGTGCCCCGGCTCCGTCGGCAAGGCTCAGGTCGCCGATCGACGCGCCGCTGGCGGTACGCCCGAGAAGGTAGGCCATGGTCATGATCGGACCGAGCGTGGCGCCGGCGCCGGGGTAGCCGGCGGCGAAGGCGTTCTCGGAGGCGTTGCCGACCGCAAACAGGCCGCGTATGGCATCGCCGTCTGCGTCGAGGACCCTTCCGAGGCCGTCGGTGGCGATCCCTCCGCTGGTGCCGAAGCAGCCGTTCACCACGGCGAGAGCGTAGTAGGGGCCTTGCTCGAGCGGTGCGAGGCTGGGATTGGGATACGGGTTCTGTTCGTCTCCCCAGTAGCGGTCGTACGCGCTCGCACCGCGGTGGAAGTCCGGATCCTCCCCACGGGCGGCGTGCTCGTTGAATCGCGCGACCGTCTCGGCCAGCGCCTGGGCGGGAACGTCGATCTTCCCGGCGAGCTCTCCGAGGGTTGCTCCTTCGACGAGCCAGTCGGGAGTCGGCTCCTGGCGTGCATCGACCAATGTCGGAGGCCTCCCGTAGCCTGTAAATGTCACATTCACTAGCCAACGTTCCGGGAGGACACCATGGCCACCACACCGACCACCATCAAGGCGGGCACCCCGCGCGACTTCCTCGGCCTCGTGCCCGCGCTGCTCGGCTTCACCCCGCAGGACTCGCTCGTGCTCGTGCCCTTCGAGGCGTCGCGCACGATCGGGGCGATGCGACTCGACCTCGACGCGGATGCCGCGACGCTCGCGCACACCGGCCTCGGGCTGGTCTGCCGAGTGCCGCGCGTGACCGGGGTAGCCGCCGTGATCTACGCCGCCGAGGACGCCGACAGCACCCGCGATCTCGGCCAGCAGATCGCCGATGTCGCCGACCGGCAGGGACTGCACCTGGTGGACGTGCTCTACGTCGCCAGCGACGGCTACGGCAGCCACCTGACCGGCGAGGCACCGCGCCCCGTCGCCGAGATCGCGACCCCGGACGCGCTGCGCGAGAAGGTCGCAGCATCCCAGACCGCCGGGGCGAGCATCCCCGACGCCGACCCGGCGCGTGCCGCCCGGATCGCGTTCGCGGCCGCGCGGATGGACGACGATGCCCTCGCGGACTTCGTCGCCGTCGCGGAGGACGCCCTGACCGGTGACCCCGCCGACCTCGACACCCGCCAGGCTGCGATCCTGCTCACCGGCATCGGCATCCCGCTGTGGCGTGACGTGGCCCTCATCCAGTGGGCCACCGACCGCGGCAACGGCACCCGTGCCCTGGCCGCGCAGATCGGCCACTCGATCATGGGCGCACCCGTCCCCGAGAGCATCGCCCGCACCCTCTACGGACAGGGCGACCGCCCCGACGCCGACCGGCTGACGGCGGGACTCGCGCTCGTGCGCCACCTTGCCGCCTACGCCGACGACCAGGAGCGCCCCAACCTGCTCGCCGCCGCCGCCTGGCTGTCCTGGGCGCTGGGCCGATCCACTCACGCCACCGTCTACACCGACCGCGCCCTCGCGATCGACCCCGACCACGGCATGAGCCAGATCGTCGCGACCCTCTGCTCGGCAGCCGTGCTCCCGGATTGGGCGTTCGCCCGCTGAGCGTCACCGAGTGCCCGCCGGTCACCCCGGCGGGCACTCGCCCGTGACGCACTCGCGATGTCCCCGCGCGATGTCGGAGGCCACCCGTAGCCTATGAATGTCACATTCACTAGCAATCGTTCCGGGAGGACTCCATGACCGAGACCATCAACAACGTCCACGACATCCGCGCAGCCGTCGAGCGCGCGATCCGCTTCCACGCTCCGCTGCGCGCCGAGTTCGACGAGGGATGGACGACCATCGAGCCGGACGAGCTGCGCCAGGCCTGGGACGACTACAGCCTCAGCGACCCGTTCACCCTCGACCCCGCAATGCCCGCCCTGCTCGCTCGCATCGACGCCGACCACCCGGACGACGACCCCCAGGTGTGGGTGCCCCTCGGCGGGCAGGGCGACCCCGACTATCTGGATGCCGTCGTGGTCACCGAGCGCACCGTCACCAAGTACACCGCGCGCGACGGCCAGATCGAGCAGCCCTACTCGCTCCCCGAGGGCGACCCCCACGGCCTCACGCAGAGCGGCTGGCGGGCCGCGGCGAGCGCAGCGCGCTACGCGATCATCGGCCTCAACGCCGACGCCAGCAACACCGAGTACCTGCGCGGGCAGATCGAGGCGTACCTGACCGCGTTCGGTCACTTCGAGCCGGGGCGCGATGCCGACGCCAAGCGCGAGCGGGTCACCGCCGAGATCACCGCGGCGATCGCCGCCCAGTGACCCACGCCGGGGCGGGCGCGCAGACCGCGCCGCCCGCCCCGCCCAATGTCGGAGGCCACCCGTAGCCTGTGAATGTCACATTCACCGTCGAGAGTCCAAGGAGGACGCCATGACCGACACCACCACCCTCATCACCCGCACCCCCGGCGACACGTTCCGCTTCCGCGGCACCGAGTACGTGCTGATCGACTTCGCCCGCACCAAGGCGAAGATCGCAGCCCTCACCGAACCCGGCAAGGTGTACACCCTCGCCCGCACCGCCACCGTCGAGCCGACCGGGCACAGCGACGACGCACTCGCCGCTGCCCTGCAAGCCACCGCGGCCGCGCTGCCGAGCCTGATCCCCGGAACCCGCGTGCGCATCGTCGCCAACCCGCGCACCACCCGTGACGGGCTGGCCGGAGTCGAGACACTCATCGTCCGCACCAACCCCAAGTCATACACGCTCGCCAACGGCTGGCGCGTCAGCCCTGGGCTGGTCGAAGCCGTCTGACCCCCTCGCCGCCGCCGGGTGCACACCTACCCCGGCGGCGGCGAGCACCACCCACCCGAGGGGAGCCGGCTACACGCCCCTCCCCTCGGCGGGAGCACCTCGAGTTCCATCCCCCGCCCGCGCTCGCCGCAGGCCTTCACCGTCCCCAGGAGGACACAATGACCACCACCGAACCCGCGGCCTCAGCCGCACCCCGCATCCCTGCCGACGACCTGATCGACCGGCTGTGGAGTCTCATGCACGACATCGAGGCAGCCGATTTCCCCGCGCTGCGCATCGTCGAGCTCGACGAGCCGACCGACTACGGCGAGCGCACCGTGCTGTGGTGCCCGCGCTGCGATCAGCACGTCAACGTCGAGGACGGCTACCTGCGCGCGATCGACATGGACGTGCGCTACAACAGCGTCGGCCAGATCAACACCATCGAGCGCACCGTGCCGCAGTACGAGGCAGACCCCGACCCCGGCGACGTGCTCGTGTACCTGCACCAGACCGACGCGCACGGCGAGCACGGCGTGCGTCTCCCCGAGGGCTGGGAAGGCGTCTGGAAGGCGTAGCCGCACCCCTGCGACATGAGCGCCCCGCGCCTCTGCCGGGGCGCTCACGCACGCCACGACCGACCCTCTGCTGCGATGTCCGACCCCACCCGTAGGCTGTGAACGTCACATTCACTAGCAAGCGATCCGGGAGGACGCCATGACCACCTACATCACCTTCGGCCCCGACCACGCCGACCTGCACCCGCACGTCGGTACGGGACTGAACCGCGGCTACGTCGCGATCAGCACCGGCGACCGCGGCCGCGACATCGCCGCGGCGTTCGCGATCCTCGGCGAGCAGTGGGCCTTCGACTACCAGGACGCAGCCGCGCTGGATGCCCGCTACCCGGACGGCGAGATCGCCCGCATCACCCTCATCGACGAGGCGGCGCAGAAGGAGATCGCCGGTCTGATCGAGGACACTTTCGCCGCGGCCGAGGGCGACAGCAACGACGCCGAGATCGAGGCGCTACAGGCCGCACGCGACCGCCTGGCCGCGCTGATCGACTACACCCCCGCCCACGAGCGGGACTGGACGCCGCTCGACGCGGCCTGATGTAGGAACCGCTCAGAGTTGTCCGCGGTGCCAGCCACAGAGCCGGGATCTCCCACCGAAGATGTCCACCGGAGTGCGGCCAGATTCTGTGCTGAGTTGTCCACGACGGCTGCGGCCAGCTTCGTCGAAGCCGTCAGTACTTGATTTCCGCTGGATCTCTGAACGCCACTAGACCTACGAGATTTCCTTCGGGGTCGCGAATGAATGCTTGCCATTCTTCTCGCCCTGCTGGTCCGAGCGCATCTCTGGTGTGAGTGAAGATCGGCCGCCCCGGGGATACGATTTCGACCTCGCCGGCTCGGTCGACGGCTAACTCCAGATCATCGACGCGGAGGTAGAGCAGCGCTGACGGTGCCGCGCTCTCGAGTAGCAAACGGACGCCGTCGAGATCGAAGAACACCAAACCGGGCGGATCGAATCGGGCCACAGGGGCGGAGCCGAGCAGTGCGGAATAGAAGGCTGTGGCGCGTTCCAGATCGACCACGCGCTGGGCTACTTGGACGAGAGACGCCATGCTCATTTGCCGTCGCCGTGCACGTCTCGAATGACGGCGAGGGAGCGATCGAGTAGTTCCCGCAGCGCATCTTGGTCCACCCCCGACAATCGGGGGAGGTAGAGGCACGCGCTACTGGTGCGGTGTGGACCGAGCCGCTCGAGCAGGTCGGGCCACCGCTCGGCAAACCCCTCGACCAGGTAAAGCGTGTGCTTGGACCCGGAAGCGAAGGCGATCTCAGGCGCGATACCCTCTCGCCCGCTGTCGTACGCGTAGCCGTATTGGCCGAACCCGACAATCCGTTCCGCCCACACCACCGGCGGGCGCTGTGCAACGTGCTCGAAGAGCTCGAGGAGTTCGGTTACCTCGCCGCGTCGTGGCCCGGTTGCCCGGTCCAGCGCCTCGTCGACGCTGGTGTCGGAAGGCATCACGAGGCGGTCTCCGTTGCTCGCTGCGATTCGATGTATGCCTTGAGTCGGGCCAGATGGTCGCCGTCCTCCTTCTTTGTGATCGCGGCCACCAGGGGCAGCATCATCCGCCGCAGTCCGCCGGCGGCGAGCTCGCACGTCCACTCGATCCGCGTGCCGGTGCCGGCCGGGTGCAGCCGGTAGACGTAGGTCGCGGTGATGCCCTCCGCCTCGCTGGCGACCGCAAAAGCGGTGGGCGGCTCGAGAGCCACGATCTGCAGCTGCCCCGTCGCCTCCTTGCTCTTCACTCGGCGCGTCTCCTCGATGACGGACCCCACAGCGAGCGGGCCATCCGTCACCTTCACGCTCTTCACGACACCGTCGACGTAGTCGACCGCCCTTGTGGGATCTGCCAGCACTGCGAACACTTCCTGTTGCGATCTGTCGATGTGCTCGGTGAACTCGAAAGCGATCATGGGCCTTCTCCTGGGTGATGGTCGGGGTGGTGATCAAGAGGCACATAGGCGTCTGTCCAGCTGACGCGAACGGCGTCGTTCGCGCGCTGGTCGACGTGATGGATCTCGAAGGGCGGTGCGCAGCGCAACCGCCACCCTTCTGAGGGCATCCATTGCACCCCGATAGCCGCGAAGGTCTTCGCGATCTGCTCTGCACCGCCGGTGTGCCGATGCGCGACGCACACCTGCGCCGGCATCTGGCGGTAGGTGAAGGGGTGGGGTGGATCTATCGGTGCGGCAATGGGGATGCCAGCGTCGAAGCGGATCTGCTCGTTGTCCACCACGTAAGGGTCATCTGGGGTGATGCCCACGAGGAGGTCGGAGGAGTGGGCGATGCCGTGCTCTATCGCGAAGGCCCTCAGCTGCTGCCACGGCTCGACCGATGGGTGCCCGATGCCGAGGCCGTTGTACCCGCGATGACGGAGGACGAGCAGGTGCCGCTCGGGGGTGCTCTCAACCCGTACCGGGACGGCATCGAGGTCATAACGGAGTGTCAGCGGCGTCTCTTCTGCGAAGCCCGCAAACGTCGTGCTCTGCTGCGCCAGGTCCGCGTGCTCGCGGTACGCGCGCAGCATCCTCCGATACTCCGATGGACTGATCTCGAACCGCTGCACGAACGCGCGTGTGAAGGTCTCGGGCGTTGCGAACCCGGATTCCAACCTGGAGTCCCGCGGGGTGGTGGTCTTTCGGGCCCGCGGCGTCGTGACCGCGACGGGGTGAGCCATCGTGCGATGGTCAGTGAGAACGACCAAGAACTCACACAGAAAGACGACACCGCACGATGGCTCTTGACCAGTCTGCCCTCCTCGAGCTGCTCGGGGAACTGAAGCTCACCGGCACCACCGACCGCATCCGAGCCGCGACCGAGCGGCTCTACCAGGAGCTGATCGACGCGGAGACAGCCGCATTCATCGGCGCCGCCCCCTACGAGCGCACGAGCGAGCGCACGACTACCCGCAACGGTTCCCGGCCGCGGGTGCTGTCGACCACGGCTGGGGATCTGGAGTTGCGGATCCCGAAGTTGCGGCAGGGGTCGTTCTTCCCGTCGCTGCTGGAGCGGCGCCGCCGGGTCGACCAAGCCTTGTTCGCGGTCGTGATGGAGGCCTACCTCCACGGCGTCTCAACCCGGAAGGTCGATGACCTCGTCAAAGCGCTCGGCGCTGACACTGGCATCTCGAAGTCCGAGGTGTCCCGCATCTGCCAAGGGCTCGACGCCGAGGTCGCATCGTTCCGCGACCGCTCGCTGTCTGACATCGCCTACCCCTACGTGTTCCTCGACGCGACCTACTGCAAGGTCCGCATCGACCACCGTGTCGTGTCCCAGGCGGTCGTCGTCGCGATCGGCGTCGCCGCTGACGGGCGGCGGGTCGTGCTGGGCTTCGATGTCGGAGACAGCGAGACCGAGGAGTTCTGGAAGCAGTTCCTGCGCTCGTTGAAGACACGAGGTCTGGGCGGGGTGAAGCTGGTGATCTCCGACGCCCACGCCGGACTGAAGAAGGCCGCAGCGACCGTGTTGCAGGGCGCCGCCTGGCAGCGCTGCCGCGTCCACTTCATGCGCAACGTCCTGACCGCCCTCCCGAAGGGCCGGCAGGAGATGGTCGCCAGCGTGATCCGCACGATCTTCGCCCAACCCGACGCCGAGCACATCGATGCCCAGTTCGACGAAGTCGTGCGCATGATCGAGCGCGTCCACCCCAAGACCGCCGTGATGCTCACCGACGCCCGTGACGACATCCTCGCGTTCAAAGCGTTCCCCGCCCGGCATTGGCGACAGATCTGGTCCACGAACCCGCTGGAACGCCTCAATCGGGAGATCAAGCGCCGCACCGACGTCGTTGGCGTGTTCCCGAACAACGCCGCCCTGCTCCGCCTGGCCGGCTCCGTCCTCGTCGAGCAACACGACGAATGGGAAGCCGCCGACCGCCGCTACTTCTCCGAAGCCTCCATGACCGAGCTCACCGCGACCACCCCCACCATCGACGAGGCGGTGATACTCCCCGAGATCACCGCCGCCTAAACTAACGACAGCTGATCATCGCAACGAAGCGAAAGACCACCACTCAAACGGACGCGGCCCTACCGGGAGTCGAAGGTCCGAGTCTCGGAACGGCACCGGCGCCAGGTTGTCGTCGAGATCACGTTCGCTTCCCCCCATGACCTCATCCGGTGGGAGGACAGTAAGGAGCGGCAGGCGCACCTGCAACAGGCCGTGCCGCTCACGATCGGGCAGGCCCGTCCACTGACTCCGGACGCCCTCACCGGTGCAATCCCGACGGCCGGTCCCGCGCGCCCGCGGTGGTGGACGGCGCGATAACGCTGCACCCGAGCGCCCCGCCGAGACGATCCGGCGGGGCGCTCCCGTGTCCACCCCCCGGCCCGTCAAATGTCCGACCCCCCCTACTACTGTTGTGTGTGTCAGATACACAACATGGCGCGAGCCGTTAGGCGCGGGCGGCGTGTGCCGGCATGCCGGACCGCCCCACCAGGGGCGAACGGCCGGCTTCGCCGACGCGATGACGCGCCGGCCGCGAGCGGGCGGATTTGCTCAGCGCGCCTGGAGGAGGCGCGCTTTCAGACGCTCTCCCCGCGCCTGGCGTTGGCTCTCCAGATCTCCCAGGCCCTCGTGAGCTGCCCGTTGTTGGATTCCGCGGCCGCGGCGCCCTCTTCTGCGGTGAGGGCGGTGTAGCCGCCGAGCTGACCGGCCGTCACCTGTGCTCGGGCGTTGAGGTCCGCGTAGACCGCGCGGGCGACCGCCTGCGGGATCGAGTCGCCCACGGCGACGAATCCGTGTCCTCGCATGAGTGCGACCGCCGCGCCCCCGAGGGTCGCAGCAAGGTCCGCGCCGAGCGAACCGCTGCGGATCAGCAGGTCGCTGGAGGACCCGACGCTGTCACGGATCTCGAAGACCGGGACCGCTTCGCCGAGGAAGCCCGCCATGTGCCACACCGCCTGCAGAGGCGTCCTGGAGATGCTGAAGGGCACCATCGACGCGGAGTGGCTGTGGACAACGGCCTGGACATCGGCGCGTGCCCGGTAGATCTCGCCGTGGATGAATCGTTCGAGATAGCTCGGTCTGTCGTCCGCGGTCGTCCCGTCCAATCCGATCACCTGAATGTCGTCGGGCGTGACGAGGCCGGGGGCCAGGTTTCTGGAGATGAGGAACCTGCTCGGGTCGTCGGGGTCACGGACGCTCACGTGGCCGAAAGCATCGAGGATGCCGTGGCGGACGAGAATGCGATTCGCATCGACGAGATCCTCTCGAACCCCTAGTCGATCACCAGTTGACATCCTTCATCGCTCCCTACTGCAGACGTACGTGTCGCTGTCAGCCCGAACACGCGGCTCACTCACCGTATACGGCGCTGTCACTCCTGCTCGACATCTCACGCGAACGCCTGCCCGAAGACCCGGACATCGCCCATCGCAGACGCGACCTGGATCAGCGTCGGCCCATCCTCGGCGAACGCGGCGGCGAACGCGCTCTCGAGCTCCTCCGGGTTGGACGCCCGCCAAGACTTCAGTCCCAGGCTTCGGGCGTACGATGCGTGGTCGATCGGGGGCCGGAAGGTCCAGCGCATCGCATCCTCTGCGCCGGGCTCTCCGAGCGAGCTGCCCATCGCTCCCGTCACGGTCGCGACGTCCCGCCAGCCCCCGTTGTCGAGGACGAGGTAGACGACCGGAACGTCGTACGCGGCAGCGGTGTGGATCGCTGTGGAGTTGAACATGAACCCGCCATCGCCGAGGACGGCGATCACTCGACGATCGGGACGAGCCATCTGGATGCCGACCGCCGCCGGCGCGCCCCAACCCTGAGCACTCGCCTTCCCCGAGAGGCCGAAATACGTCCACGGTGCGCCATAGTCGACGAGTGTGTCGATGAAGCCCTCCGCGGATCCGCACTGGTTGACGACGATCGTCTCGGAGCCGCCGAGGCGATGGATGAGGTCCGCGATGTGGGCCGCCGATACCGCGCCATCAGCCTCGCCGAGCAGGCGCGACCGCAAGGCTTCGCGGCCCGCTTCCCAGCGCTCTCTGAGCCCTCGCACCCGCCCGCCCGAGCTCACGGGTACCGCTCCGCCTTCAGCGAGGCGATCGGCGACCGCATCGAGCAGGCGCCCGGGGTGGCTGAGGATGCCGACCTGACCTGCGTACTGCCGGCGCAGAGCGAGCGGGTCCACGGTGACCTGCACCACGAGGCTGTCACCGAAATCCGGCAGGGGCATCGCCAGCCCCTCGGTGAGCTCGGCGCCGAGGAGGACGACGACGTCTGCGCCCTCCAGTGCAGGGCTCGATGCGGTCAGCTTGCCGACGTACCTCGGATTGGTGTTCGGGAAGGCGAGGTCGGCGCCCTTGATCTCCCCGAGCACGGACGCGTCCACCAGGTCGGAGAGCCTTTCCAGCGCGGCAATCGCACCGTACCGCGCGACCTCTGTCCCCACCACGATGACCGGACTGGCCGCCGTCCTGAGAATCTGGGCGAGACGCTCTACCGCATCCGGATCGAGCGCCTCATGCAGATACTCGGTCACCGGTCCCGGGGTGAACTCGATCTCCTCTTCCAGAAAGTCCATCGGAATGCCGAGGTGCACCGGACCGTAGGGAGGGGTGGAAGCGATCTGGAACGCTCGCTCGAGGAACTCCGGAAGCCGCTCCGCCCGGGGGATCTCAGCCGACCACTTCGTGTACTGCTGTGTCGCCTCTGTGATGGCCCGGGGAACGTTTTCGGCGCCCAGGCATCCCTGCAGGCGGCCTTCGCCTCGACGGGGTTTGCCCGAGGCTGACGGGAACAGCGCCTCCCAGCACCGCCGGCATGGATCGCGCCGCGCTTGCTGCGACGACGTACAGCGCGCAGCGCTGCCCCCCTACGAGAGCAGAACGGTCACGGTCTTCGTCTCGGTGTACGAGATCAGTTCGTCGAGGGACTCCTCGCGGCCGATCCCCGAAGCCTTCACCCCTCCGAACGGCAGTCCCCAGAAGTGCCGGCTGCCACTGTTGACGAGGATGTAGCCGGCCTCGATCTGCCGGGCGACGACGTGGGCGCGCGTGACGTCGCGCGTCCAGATGCTCGAGGTGAGCCCGTACTGGACGCCGTTGGCGATCCGTACGGCCTCCTCGTCGGCGTCGAAGGTGGTGACGGAGAGGACGGGGCCGAAGATCTCGTTCTGCTCGACGAACGACCCGGGGCTGACACCGGTGAGCAGCGTCGGCTCGACGAACCACCCCTCATCGAGGCCGGCGGGACGGCCGCCGCCCGTCGCCACGGTGGCACCCGCCTTCCTGCCTTCGGCGATGGCGCTGATGGACTTCTGGAACTGTGCCTCCGACACGAGCGGGCCCATGTCCACGGACGGGTCCAGCGGGTCTCCCACCCGGATCGCGGCCATGCGCTCGGCGACCCGGCCGATCACTTCGTCGGCCACCGAGGAGTGCACGAGCAGGCGGCTCGTCGAGCCGCAGCTCTGTCCGGCGACCCACGTGAAGTTCATACCCGCGACGGCACCGGCCGCAGCCGCCTCCAAATCGGCGTCGGCGAAGACGATCTGAGCGTTCTTTCCGCCCAGTTCGAGCGACACGTGCTTGACTCCGGTCTCGGCTGCATCCCGCTGGATCGATTGCCCCGTCGCGGTGGACCCGATGAAACCGATCCGGCGGACCTCGGGATGACGCACCAGCGCGCGTCCGGTCACCGCGCCGCGACCGCTGACGGTGATCAACAGATTGTCCGGGAGGATCCCGACCGCGAGCTCGGCCAGGCGCAACGAAGACAGCGGCGTCTGGTCCGGGGCCTTGAGGACCACGGCGTTGCCGGCGACGAGGGGCGCGGCGACCTTCGCCGCCGCGAAGAAGAAGGGATGGTTGAACGCACCGATACGCGCGACCACTCCGTAGGGCACCTGCATGGTGTAGTGGAGGTTCGTGCTCACCGGAATCGTCCGGCCACCGAGGTCGAGCGCCATGTCGGCGAAGATCTCCATGAGTTCCGCCGCCGCGTCCACATCGCCCCTCATCATCGAGAGGGTGAACCCGCCGTCCAGTGCGTCGAGAGTGGCGAGCTCCTCACGGTGCTCTCGGATCGTCGCAGCGAGTTGCCGGATCACGGCGGCCCGGGCTCGGGGCGGCATCGCGCCCCAGGCCGGCTGCGCAGCCTGCGCCGCCGCCACCGCGCGCCCGACCTCCTCCTCGGAGAGGTCGGGGGCGGAGGTCAGGGGACGCCCGGTCGTGGGGTTCTCGACCTCGTAGCGCGCGGCACTGGCCCACGGCTTGCCATCGAGAGTGACGGTCCATTCCCGGTCTGCGACATCGGTCGACGGGCTCATCATTGACTCCTCGTTTCCAGCAGAAGCGGTTTCTGTGTTCCAGAGGAGCATGCCCACCCTCTGGGACGGGAGGATGGTCCTCGCAGCCGCGACGCATCGCCTCCTCCTCCGAGCGCGGCCGCGAAGGCCTTCCTCGGGCCCACTTGACGTAAGGCGCGCGTGTGTGGCAGAATCAATTTCTGCACATCAGAAACTATGCCTCGGCCCGCTTCGACGTGCGACGTCGGAGCGGTGTCGAAGCATTACACTACGGATAGGCGCGACGATGAGCACTTCCAGCATGACGATCTACGACGAGATCCGTCGCGGAATGATACCGGCGTACATCTACAACGACGCGGAGATCTTCGCGCGCGAACGAAAGAACCTTTTCAGCCGCGCCTGGCTGTTCGTGGGCCACGAGTCCGAGATTCCTCAGGCCGGCGACTACGTCGTCCGGCGAATACTCGACGACTCGTTCATCATCGTCCGCGACGAGAAGGGTGAGATCCGCGCCCACTTCAACATGTGCCTGCATCGCGGCATGCAGGTCTGCCGGGCCGAGATGGGGAACGCCTCGCACTTCCGCTGCCCGTACCACGGGTGGTCCTACCGCAACGACGGACGCATCGTCGGACTCCCCTTCCACGAGGAGGCCTACGGCGGCGAGGCCGGGTTCAGCCGAAAGGGCGCACGGCTCCTGCCGGCGCCGAACCTCGGTATGTACAACGGCCTGATCTTCATCAGCATGGACCCGGATGCGCCGAGCCTCGAGGACTACATCGGCGACTTCAAGTTCTATCTCGACTACTACACCCGGCAGAGCCCCAGCGGCATCGAGCTCCGGGGCCCGCAGCGGTGGCGCGTCAAGGCGAACTGGAAGATCGGCGCCGAGAACTTCGCCGGCGACATGTACCACACGCCCCAGACGCACACCTCGGTCGTCGAGATCGGGCTGTTCCGCGAGCCGAAGGCCGAGAAGCGCAAGGACGGCAACACATACTGGGCCGGCAACGGAGGCGGCACGACCTACAAGCTCCCGCCGGGCACGCTCGAGGAGCGGCTGCGGTACGTCGGCTACCCGGACGAGATGGTCGAGCGGATGAAGGCGACCTGGTCTCAGGAGCAGCTCGATGTCATCGGCCGCGACGGGTTCATGATCTCCGCGGCCTCGCTCTTCCCGAACATGTCCTTCGTCCACAACTGGCCCAAGGTCGAGGAGGGTTCGGACGAGGACGTGCTCCCGTTCATCTCCATCCGGACGTGGCTTCCGATCAGCGAGGACGAGACCGAGGTGTACTCCTGGTTCGCGGTCGACGCTGAGGCTCCGGAGGAGTTCAAGGCACTGTCGTACAAGGCCTACCTGATGTGCTTCGGGTCGACGGGCATGTTCGAGCAGGACGACGTGGAGAACTGGGTCTCGCTCACGAACACGGCGAAGGGATCAATGGCGCGGCGCCTGCTCCTGAACAGCCGCATGGGCATCCTCAAGGATGGATCGCCGGTCGTCGAGCCGCTCGGCCCCGACCAGTTCGCCGGCCCCGGCGTCGCGCACGTGGGCTACGGCGAGTACAACCAGCGCCATCTGCTCCACCGCTGGGCGGACTACCTGGAGTCGGAGTACGAGGGCGTCGACTTCCGTGCCCTGTCGATCGGCGGCGAGCCGCCACTGGATGTCGAGCCCCGACCTGCGGGCATCACGAACAATGGTCAGAAGGTGGTCCGATGATCGAGGAGACCGGCAAGGCAGTTTCCGAAGTCTCCCGGCTTCGCAAGTCGTCAACCCTCGCCGACCGGGTGGGCTCGTCCCTGCCCTTCACGAGCGAGCTGCACGCCACGATCCATCGCTGGCTCGTCGAAGAGGCCTACACTCTCGACCAGCAGCGGTATGAGAGCTGGCTGGACATGCTGACGGAAGACATCCACTACGTCATGCCCGTCCGCGTGACCACCGCACTCGGCACGCCCTTCAGCACGTCCCCCGGGATGGCGCACTGGGACGAGAACAAGTACTCGCTCAGCCGGCGCGTCGCACGGTTCCTTACCGAGCATGCCTGGACCGAGGACCCTCCGTCCCGGCTGCGTCACTTCGTGACCAACGTGCGGGTGTTCGAGACCGACGTGCCCGGCGAGGTGCTCGCCGACTCCGCGATGCTGCTGTTCCGCAGCCGAGGAGACGTGAACGAGCCGTCGATCATCTCCGCCCACCGGGAGGATGTGTTCCGTGACGTCGGAGGCGAGTACAAGCTCGCGCGCCGCGTCATCCTCGTCGACGAGTCGGTGCTGCGCACCCAGAACCTGGCGATCTTCCTGTGACCCTGGAGTGGGAAGGCGCCGACGTCGATCGGGCCGCCGCGATCGCCGCCGCCGAGGAGCGCGCACGTTTGGTCGCGCGCACCGTCGGCGAGCCGCTCACGATCGCCAACGAGTTCTCTGAGATCACGGTGAGCCGGGTCGAGACCCGCAACGGGACGCGTCTGCTCATCGACTCTCCGAAATCCGGACAATGGATCGCACTCGACCCGCTCGAGCTGGAGGCGCTCACCTGGCAGACCGTCCAGACGTTCTCAGCGATGATCGGGTCGCCGTACGCGCCCGTGTTCCCCGACCCCGACCCATCATCAACGAGGAATGACCATGGCCACGGTGAAGGCTGACCTCTCCCTCTGCCAGGGCTACGCGAACTGCGTCGTGGCCGCGGGAGACTACTTCGACATCGACGACGACGGCAAGGTCGTGCTCTTGCAGCTCGAGGTGCCGGACGCGGAGCGCACTCGCGTCGAGGAAGCCGCCCGAAGCTGCCCGGTCTCGGCGCTGTCTGTCGAGGGTTGAGCCGATTCGCATGTCTCACGTCGTCGTCGTCGGTGCTTCCGTCGCCGGAGTCAAGCTCGTACAGAATCTTCGTTCGGAGGGGTTCACCGGCGCGATCACGCTGGTGGACCAGGAGAGCCATCCCCTCTACGACCGTCCCCCGCTGTCGAAGAAGTACCTCAGCGGCGCCGCATCCGACCCGGAGATCGCGCTGACGACGGCGGAAGCGCTCGAAGGCCTGCGGGTCGAGACCCGTTTCGGCGTCGCCGCGACCGAGCTGGATCCTGCCGGCAAGACGCTGACGCTCGCCGACGGCAGCGAGCTGACCTACGACATCCTCGTCATCGCGACGGGTGCCCGAGCTCGCCGAACCCCGTGGGCTTCCACTCCCGGCGTCCACGTGCTGCGTACCCGCGCCGATGCCGACGAGCTGCGCAAGGAGCTCGTTCCGGGCCGCCACCTCGCGGTGGTCGGCGCCGGATTCATCGGCGCCGAGGCGGCCGCCACAGCGCTTGCGGCCGGTGTCAAGGTCACCATCATCGAACCGATCGGTGCTCCGATGGGCCGGGCGATGAATATGGAAGTGGGCGGTATCTTCGCGGAGAAGTACCGCAGGGAGGGTGCTGAGCTACGCTTCGGCGTCTCCGTCGAGAACGTCGAGCGCACGGGTGACCGCGTCCAGGTCACGCTCACCGATGGCGCGACGCTGGATGTCGACGCTGTCCTGCTCGGTATCGGAGCGGTCGTCAACACGGAGTGGCTCGAGTCGTCGGGCCTCGCGCTGGATAACGGTGTCGTCTGCGAAGGCACGCTTGCCGCCGTCGGCGTCTCCCACGTGTATGCGATCGGCGACGTGGCACGATTCATGAACCGACGGCATCCCGACCCGATCCGGTTGGAGCACTGGACGAGCGCGACGGATCAGGCGCTGATTGTCGCGCATAACATCGCTCACCCGGATGACCTGCGCAGCTACGACCCGACGGAGTATGTGTGGAGCGACCAGTACGACTGGAAGATCCAGATCGTCGGGCATACCGGATCTGATCACTGGACGATGGTGGGCGACCCTGCGCAGGACCGCTTCGCCGTCGTGTACGGCGAGAGCCAAGGGCAGGCCGAAGGTGCCGTCATCGTGAACTGGCCGCGTGCCCTCGTCGACGCCCGCCGCTCGGTCGCCTCGCGAGCGAAGGCGGACGAGCTGATACATCGGCTGCGCGCCCTCCTCGAGCCCTCGAGCACGGCTCCGGCGAAGGCGGCCGCCCGATGAGAGCTGACGACACCACCCTCCCCCTCCTGCACGGTCACCGCATCCCGCGAATCGGGGTGGGCACGTGGCCACTCACGGGAGACGAGTGCGCAACGATGGTCGAGAAGGCGGTCGGCTACGGTTACCGCCTGTTCGATACGGCGTACAAGTACGCGAATGAGGAGGCCGTCGGTGCCGGTCTGCGTGCATCGGGCATCCCTCGTGACGAGGTCTTCATCACGAGCAAGTTCAACAAGGAGGACCACAGCGTCGAGGGAGTGCAGCGCGCGTACGACCGATCGCTGAAGACCCTTCGCGTCGACTACCTCGATCTGTTCCTGATCCATTGGCCGGTTCCGGCCCTCGACCGATACGTCGAAGCGTGGAAGGGTCTGGTGAGACTGCTCGAAGAGGGACGAGTGAAGGCGATCGGCGTCTCCAACTTCAAGTCTCACCACCTTCAGCGCGTCGTCGACGCGACCGGTGTCGTCCCCGACGTCGATCAGATCCAGCTCAGCGTCGACATCGCCCGTGTCGAACAGCGCAGCTTCCAGCGCGCTCACGGCATCCTGACCGAGGCGTGGAGCCCGCTCGGACGCGGAGGAGCCCTGCTGTCCGATCCCGCGGTGACCGCGATCGCGTCGAAGTATGACAAGTCGCCCGCACAGGTCCTACTGCGCTGGCACATCGAGGAAGGGATCGTTCCCGTCCCGCGCGCCGGCGATGAGAAGCATCTCGCGCAGAACATCGACGTCTTCGATTTCACGCTCAGCTCGGAGGATATGGCGACGCTGAGTGGGCTGGATCAAGGCGAAGAAGCCGCCCGCGACCCGGACGATCCGGCCAACGGGCACTGAGGCCCACGGCGGCGGGTCGGTCGCTCCCGCAGCCACGCTCATCAGCGGCGTGTTCGCGTGCGCAGCGCATCCATGGGCGCTACGACGACCCGGGCCGGTTCACCCCAACAGTTCGGCGAGGCGGATCGCGGCGTCCTGCAGTGACCGCGCTAGGGACTTGACCTTGCCCGGCGGTAACCGCTGCACGGGCGCGGAGGCGTTGATCGCCAGTCGCAGTCCCGACGAGACGTGGACCGGGACCGCGACGCTCGCCACGCCGTCCTCGCTTTCCTGCCGATTCACGGCATAACCGTCCAGTCGTGTCCGAACCAGTTCGGCGACGAGTTCGTCTCGGGAACGTATGGAGTTCGGTGTGACGATCTCGAGCTGCTCGTCCGGGTACAGCCGGAAGAGCTGCTCGTCGCTCAGCTCGGCAAGCAGCGCCTTGCCGGTCGAGGTGCAATGCGCCGGCAGGGTCTTGCCCAGTCTCGAAACCACGCGCACGGCCACATCGGGCTCGGCAACGGCGAGGAATCGGACATGGTTGCCCTCGAGCGTGCCCAGGTGGCAGGTCTCACCGAGGGCGGCGCTGAGGTCCTCGAGGATCGGCTGCGCCAGTCTCGGGACATCCATCCTGCGCAGCACCGAGAAGGCCACCGTCGTCAGCGCCGGGCCAGGGCCGTAAGCCTTGGTCACCGGGTTCTGCCGCACGAAGCCGCGCCATGCCAGCATCGCGAGAAGTCGGTGCGCGGTCGAGGTCGCCACCCCGAGGAGGGCACCGGCGTCCGTGAGCCGCAGCTCGTGCTCCTCACCCAGCAGCAGGATCAGCTTCAGCGCGTTGTCGACCGACTCGATCGGATACTGGGGTGGATCGCCCGGCGACCCGAGCTGTCGATTCTGCACGGCAGAAAGCTTACTTGCAACGTGGGCGCGCTCCTCCTGCACCGCGCGCTCCGATGCCGACCCGACAGGCGGGAGGATCGTCTCCGCGGTGCCACTGCAGCCCGTGCCACCCCACGCCGCCCGCGTGGCTCCCTGTGACGGCCCCGACGGCCCAGGCGCTCTACGGTCGGAGCAGGACCTTCAGGCTGCTGGACGCGTCGCGGGACTGCTCGAAGGCGGCGGCGGCATCGTCGAAGGCGAACTCGTGGGTCGCCAGCGGCGACAGATCGATCCCCTGGGCGTCGGACGCCTGACGATCGACTCGAGGACGGCCTCGTACTCGCGATGAGCGATGGCGAACGACTGCGGGTGCCACAACTGATAGACCTGGAGTCCCGCGGGGTGGTGGTCTTTCGGGCCCGCGGCGTCGTGACCGCGACGGGGTGAGCCATCGTGCGATGGTCAGTGAGAACGACCAAGAACTCACACAGAAAGACGACACCGCACGATGGCTCTTGACCAGTCTGCCCTCCTCGAGCTGCTCGGGGAACTGAAGCTCACCGGCACCACCGACCGCATCCGAGCCGCGACCGAGCGGCTCTACCAGGAGCTGATCGACGCGGAGACAGCCGCATTCATCGGCGCCGCCCCCTACGAGCGCACGAGCGAGCGCACGACTACCCGCAACGGTTCCCGGCCGCGGGTGCTGTCGACCACGGCTGGGGATCTGGAGTTGCGGATCCCGAAGTTGCGGCAGGGGTCGTTCTTCCCGTCGCTGCTGGAGCGGCGCCGCCGGGTCGACCAAGCCTTGTTCGCGGTCGTGATGGAGGCCTACCTCCACGGCGTCTCAACCCGGAAGGTCGATGACCTCGTCAAAGCGCTCGGCGCTGACACTGGCATCTCGAAGTCCGAGGTGTCCCGCATCTGCCAAGGGCTCGACGCCGAGGTCGCATCGTTCCGCGACCGCTCGCTGTCTGACATCGCCTACCCCTACGTGTTCCTCGACGCGACCTACTGCAAGGTCCGCATCGACCACCGTGTCGTGTCCCAGGCGGTCGTCGTCGCGATCGGCGTCGCCGCTGACGGGCGGCGGGTCGTGCTGGGCTTCGATGTCGGAGACAGCGAGACCGAGGAGTTCTGGAAGCAGTTCCTGCGCTCGTTGAAGACACGAGGTCTGGGCGGGGTGAAGCTGGTGATCTCCGACGCCCACGCCGGACTGAAGAAGGCCGCAGCGACCGTGTTGCAGGGCGCCGCCTGGCAGCGCTGCCGCGTCCACTTCATGCGCAACGTCCTGACCGCCCTCCCGAAGGGCCGGCAGGAGATGGTCGCCAGCGTGATCCGCACGATCTTCGCCCAACCCGACGCCGAGCACATCGATGCCCAGTTCGACGAAGTCGTGCGCATGATCGAGCGCGTCCACCCCAAGACCGCCGTGATGCTCACCGACGCCCGTGACGACATCCTCGCGTTCAAAGCGTTCCCCGCCCGGCATTGGCGACAGATCTGGTCCACGAACCCGCTGGAACGCCTCAATCGGGAGATCAAGCGCCGCACCGACGTCGTTGGCGTGTTCCCGAACAACGCCGCCCTGCTCCGCCTGGCCGGCTCCGTCCTCGTCGAGCAACACGACGAATGGGAAGCCGCCGACCGCCGCTACTTCTCCGAAGCCTCCATGACCGAGCTCACCGCGACCACCCCCACCATCGACGAGGCGGTGATACTCCCCGAGATCACCGCCGCCTAAACTAACGACAGCTGATCATCGCAACGAAGCGAAAGACCACCACTCAAACGGACGCGGCCCTGATAGATGTGTAAGCAGCGTTCCGGGTAGGAGTCCACTACCCGCCCCAACGGGATGTCTGCACGCGCGACGCAGCAGCGGAGGAACGCGTGGTGCGCCACCAGCCAGGCGCCCATGTCACCGACTGCCAGCGCCGCATCCATTAGCGTCCCGTACTCGCGCGAAGCGCCGATCTCGGAGCGCAGCATCCGTCCACCGTCCGGCGCGCGCCTAAGGACTCCAGCTGAAGCCGGACACCGTAGAGCTGGTCGACCTCTTCTACGTCCGGGTGATACACCGTCGCTCGGCGATGGTATCGGCCTCGTTTGAGCCTTTCTTCCCGCAGCAAGCGAAACGCCTCGTGCAAATGACCTCCCCGTCGATCCAGGTCTTTCAACTTTCCATCCTGCGTGAGGCGGCAGTGGCGGTGACACTCCACTGCTCGGAAGAGCACTATTTCGCGCTATTGATCCGGACCCCGATGGTCGGAAGCTGTTCAGTGCCGCGTCATCGGCGCAATACGCTGGGAGACGGGGCTTCCTCTGCCCCGGGAGGACACCATGCAACCAGATAACCTCACGGTCACGGCTCGGGTGGCGCGCACAGCCGTCCCCGGGCGGCTGGACGATCTCACCGAGTGGGCGCATGGTTTCACCGGCCGGGCCCAGTCGTTCCCCGGCTACCGGGAGTCGAAGGTCCGAGTCTCGGAACGGCACCGGCGCCAGGTTGTCGTCGAGATCACGTTCGCTTCCCCCCATGACCTCATCCGGTGGGAGGACAGTAAGGAGCGGCAGGCGCACCTGCAACAGGCCGTGCCGCTCACGATCGGGCAGGCCCGTCCACTGACTCCGGACGCCCTCACCGGTGCAATCCCGACGGCCGGTCCCGCGCGCCCGCGGTGGTGGACGGCGATTTTAGTGTGGATCGCGCTGGTACCGCCTGCCATGTTCAACGCCTACTTCATCGCTCCGCTCCTGACCGGCCTGCCGCCGTACCTCCAGATCCTATGTACGACGCCACTGACCGTCGCGTGCGTCATCTGGGTGATGTTGCCTCTATTGCACGCGCTCGAGGAGAGCATCCGCCACTGGCTCGCGTGGCGGCGCGGGCGCTGAGCGTCTGCCCCATTAGGCGCTGTCGCGGCGGGCAAAGCCCTCTCCGCTCCCTCTTGTCAATCTTGCCTACCTTGGTGAGGGGCATGTCGTCGACGGCGATCAGCCGCTCGGGGTGCTTATGCTTAGCCACCCCGGCGGACTCCATGGCGGCGCGGATCCGTTCGAGCCCGAGCGGGCCGCCCTCCTTGAGACTCACGTAGACGCATACCCGCTCGCTGAACACGGGGTCGAGCATCGCGACGGCGGCCGCTAGATCGAAGCTGTCATAGCGGTAGACGAGGTCCTCCACCTCTTCGCACGAAATCTTCTCGCTGCCTCGGTTGATCATGTCGAGATGTAGCCATCCTCGGTGAAGGACCGCGCGTTCGTCTCAGGTGCGCGGTAGCATCCGCGCGGGGTGTAGCGGATCGGTTTCCTGCTCGAGCATAGATCGACGGCTCATCAGATGCCTCCAGAGTTCTTTTCGTCGGTTATGTCGGTGTGGTGATCAGCGGCGGCGCTGGCGCTTGCCGCCCCAGAACGCGCGGACTGCCATGGTGATCGCTTCGTCTTTGGTGAGGCGATCACCACGGGCCGCGGCTTCGTCGCGTGCCTGGTTGATGTACTCGAAGACGTCCGGAGGTAGTCGGAAGGTCGCGGGGTGTTTTTCGATGCGCTGGACATTGTACGGGCCGCGCTTCTTGCCGGTGCGGGGCGACGTGTCACACCCCAATCAGGGCGGCTTCGACGTCGTCATCGGCAACCCACCCTACGTCAACCGGCGCGAGCTCAGCTACCGCATCACCGGCTTCGAGACAGACAACGTCGACGACATCTACGCCTCCTGCTGCGAGCGCTCGGCGCAGATCACGCGCCCGGATGGCCGGCTCAGCCTGATCGTTCCCATCCGCAGCCAGTTCGCCGATCGCGACGAGTCACTGCGGAAGTTCTACGAGCGGCGGTTCGATGCGATCTGGGTGAGCACCTTCCAGGAACGCCCGGCTGCCCTGTTCCAGGTGAAGGTGCGCAGCACGATCATCACCGCCGCCGGGTATGGCAGCGTCTCCGAGCTGCACACGACGCTCACCCACAGCTGGATCGAGGCGTTCCGTCCGCATCTGATGGCGACACTGCGGTATTCGCTTCGGCCCGCCGGCTCGCGGACCCCGAACTGGATGCGCGCCAGCAGCGACGCGATGTTCGAGCTGATCGACACGCTGCTTGCGAAGGGCACGATCTCCTCGACGCCGCTTGTCCGTGTGAGCGACTACTCCGTCGGTTTCAAGAAGACCGCCACGTACTTCCTGAGCACGTACACGGTGCCGCCGGTCACCTACGACAAGACCACGCACGCCACGGTGCCCCTCAACGAGGGGAAGCTGTTCGTTCAGAACCGGAAGGACCAGCTCGCGGCCAGCGCGATCGCGGCGTCGCGGCTGGCGTTCCTGTGGTGGACGTTCACGGGCGACTGCTTCAACGTCACCAAGGGCACGATGTCGCAGATCCCATTCTCCCCGCACGCTTACGGGCAGGACACGTTCGATGCTCTGGTGGAGCTCGGCGAGAGGATCGAGGAGGCGCTGCCGGCCGTGCGCTCCTGGGATCTCAACTCCGGGAAGTACGTGGGCGGGTACGCGATCCCCGAACTGCGTCATCTCACCGGTCAGGCCGACGAGATCATGCTGGAGGCGATCGGCCGCATCGATCTGCTGCCGGAGATCCAGTACGCCCACGCCCGGATGTACAAGAGCACCGGGATTTCCGCGACGACACTGCGAAAGTTGCCGTTCGAGGTCGAGGTGTGACGCGCGACATCCGCACGGGTCCTTTGCCCTCGAGCGACTGCGATCGTTCGTCCGGGTCAGGATCCTCTGAGTGATGGATATGACAGGTAGGCGCTACCGGATGAGTTGACCCATCTCCCAGTCGCCGAGAGGGATCGTCCGACAAGTTCTGTCAGCGGTCCAAGCGGGACGGTGGCGGTCAGGTTGATCATCGCCGCACAGCATAGAACGCGTTCTCGAACTCGATGGGCGGGACGACACACCGACAGCGGTGGGGTGCCTACCCTTCTCAGGCGGAGTCACGGAGCGAGGTGACAAGCTCCGCGGGGAGGGCAAAGACCTTCTCGAGCAACGGGAGAAGGTCCCGGACTGCCTCGAGGTGCTGCTCTTCGGTCAGATCGTCGATCGCCGGAGGCTCGTCGCCAGTCCAGCCGATCGCTTCCGCCACGATCGTCAGGGACCAGGAGTCCCACCTGAGCCGCCCCTCGGATCGCAGCTGCTCCCGGAACTGACCGAGCACGCCCACGGGCTGAAACGCATTGCGATCGCGCGCGAGCTCGTCGCGAACGTACAACATCGCCGTTTCGAAACCGAGCAGGAACGTGTGCACTCGCTCGAACGTGACGGGCTGCCCGATATACATTCCGGATCGCTTCACGAATGCCTCGGCGATCGAGTAGACCGGCAACTCGGCCGGCCCGTTAGTTTCACTCATCTCGACTTCCCTGCCAGCAGCTCAGGAGACGGTCATTACCCGCGGCGCCGTTTGCGGCCCCAGTAGGCGCGAAGCGCAACGGTGACGATCTCGTCCTTGGTGAGGCGGTCGCCGCGGCTGGCTGCATCCTGCTTGGCCCAGTCCATCAGTTCAAGCGCGTCGTCGGGGAGACGGATCGAGACGGGCTTCTTCTGGACGTAGACGACGTTGTAGGGCCCCCGCTTCTTCTTCGCCGGCGGTGGCGTCTCCGCCTCGGCCGACTCAGGAGGCGTCGCGCTCGCCGCTGCCGGCTTCTGGCTTGCGCGAGGTGCGCGTGCGGGTGCTTCGGACGTCGCTGCCTGGTCGACGTCGCTGGTGACTTCCTCAGCGGGGGGCGCGGCCTTGCGTGCGCGGGGCTTCGCTGCAGCTGTGGGCTTCTTCGGGGCGGCCATGGTCACTGACCACCTCCTCGGTTTCCACGGCGGCGAGCGCGGCGCTCCTCGATGCGCCGCTTCTCTTCCATGCTGATGAGCTCCGCCGGCGACAGCGAGCGGGGGCGGCGAGTGCGGCCGCGCTCGGCCTGCCTCTGGTACTCGGTCGTCTTGGCCGTGCTGACGACGTTGAGGGTGACGCCGGTGATGGTGTCGCGGCTGGTGTCGAGGTTCACGTATCGGTTCTTCGACTCTTCGCGGAACCAGCCGAGGGCGTCGCCGCCGTTCTCGTGGATGCGCTTGAGCATCGTCGAGGCGTTGTACGAGTTGACCTCCATCACGCGGCCGTTGGAGAAGGTCAGGTGGGCGGTGATCTGCTTCTGCTTGTCGTGGGACTGGCCCTTGGCGGCGTTGCGGACCTGCTTGATCAGTTCGGCGTTCGCCTGCTCGCGGCCCTTCGCGGTGCGGCCCTTGGGGATGCGCATCTCGATGTACCGGTCGCCCCCGGTGGCGTATGCCACGTCGACGCGCAGCCGACCACCCTGGCGACCCTCAACGTAGGTGCCGCTGAGGTCTTCGGGGATGACGGGCTTGGCGCCGGCCTTGCCTCGCACGGGGGCGATCGAGCCGTCCTTGCGCCGGCGCCGCGGCGGGACGTGGGTGAGGCGTCCGGTGTCAGCGAGCTCCTGGAGCGCCTGGCGGTAGAGGGCGCCGCTGGTTTCGCCGTTGAGGATCTTGCGGACCATTCGAGGCGAGCGGTGCAGCTCCTCGGCGATCTCGGCCGTGCTGATGCCCTTGCGCCGCAGATCGCGGATGAGGTCTTGGGCGGTGCGCTGCTGGTCAGCCATCAGCCCTTCTCCTCTGCCTGCTCGAGCGCCTTGGCGATGCCGGCCCGCTCGGCACGTGCTTTCAGCGCGTCACGCTGCCGCAGCGTCTCCGGCGTGATGAAGGATCCGTTGAGGTAGCCCTGCAGGCGCAGGCGCCCGGTCTTGCCGTCGTCGCCGCCGCCGATGAACCGGTCCGGCAGGGACCACGCCGGCAGCTTGGTCGTGTAGATCGCATCACCCTGGATGCCGATGAGCGTCGAGGGGTCGACCGTGAGAGCACCGGAGGTGTAGCCGCCGAGGGAGCTGGGGCCGTGGAGGACGCGAGCGCGTGCGCGACCCCAGACCTGGGCGGCGAGCTCCGGGTGGTAGAAGCTTCGGGTGCGGTCGTTCGGGCGCGACGGGATGCGATAGATCCAGAGGTTGCCCTGTCGCAGCATCTTGGCCCTGTACTCGGGCGGGACGTCATCGGGCGACGCGGCGACGCGGGTCTCGTCGCGGCCCGCGGCGGCGAATGCACCGATCGAGTGCAGCATGATGTTCCGCAGCGCGGCGAGCACAGCGCGGCGCAGGTCCGGGTGCATCTCGTCCTGCAGCTGGACTCGCTCGCGGGCGCGCGTCATGCGCTCGGTGAAGGTGTCTAGAGGCTTGGCCTTGCGGAACACCACGGCCTCGTGAGGGCGGATCTCCCACCCGTGCTTGAGGGCGACGTGGATCTCGCTGCCGTCGGCCCAGGTGTCGTGCACCGCTCCGGGCCGGTTCGGATAGAACCAGCCTTCGCGAACGTCCAGGTGCTTCACACCGAGCAGGCCAACGTGGTTCCAGCCCTGAGGGACGCGGAACCGCACGTGGAAGCGGGCGCGCGCGTAGGGGTCTTGCTCGAGCAGCTCGTACGCGGCGGCCTGGTTCAGCCGGATCGCGGGGCCGATACCGAGCTCGCGCCCGACGCCGGCGAACATGAACCGGCCGTCGACGTAGGCGAACTCGCTGATCTTCTTCGTCTTGGCCGGGTCGATCAGCGGGACGCAGTCCTCGTGCTTGGCGAACGACTCCCCCGCGACCAGGTGGTCGTAGTGGTGCAGGCCCGAGGTGAAGTGGATCTCCTGGGCGATGTCGTCTTCGACCGGCACGGGGTTGATGTTCTTCGGCAGCGACAGCGCCCACAGGTTCGTTCCGGTGGCGGCAGGGCTGTTGAACAGGCGCGCGTTCTCGTCGGCGTGGCGAATGATCGACGCGGTGACGTTCCAGGCCAGACGAGCCTGGGCAGGGGTCAGCGGCCCGTCGCCGAACCACTCCTCCGCGGTGCGGACTTCGATCTTGAAGCCGGTGACCGCGTGCTCGAACCGACCGGTGGGCGGGCCGTTGTTGACCCAGTGGGCTCCGGGCTTCCAGTTCGGGGTCTGGACGTACAGCCAGTGCCGCACGCCAGGCGCAGGCTCGGGGCGCTTCCCGGTCAGCATGATGCGGTTAGCGCCGTACGAGGCAGCCGTGTCGAGCAGGTCCGTCAGGTTGGGGTTCTTGCGGCGCTCGCCGATGACGGGGCGAACGGGCGTGCCGGCGTCGGTGACGCCTTGCCCGGTGGTCTGGTCGACCCAGATCGTGGGCACGTCCTTCGGCGTCCACGGCTTGGGTCGGTAGTTCAGCTCGTCCATCTCACCCCCTCATTCGTCAGGTTATATTAGTCAAGAGTGCTTGAAAATTGCAATCAGATTTCGCAGTCGACGGGCGCTCCATGAAGGTCTGGCGGGGTCGCTAGGACGCGAGGCGGCCGCCGTAAGAGCGCCCGCGTCCGTGGTAGGACTTCTGCGCCTTCCGCAGCCCTTCCTCGGTCATCCCCAGCAGGAGGGCGATCTCTCGCTGGGTCAGCTCGGCCGCGCGCGCCTCGTCGACGACTTTGCCGCGGCGTTCGCGCAGCTCGTCCGCTTGCGCGAGCTGCTGGCCGATGCGACGGAGCTCCTCACGGATGGCGTCCGCGTCCTTGTTAGCCATGCGCCCCAGCATCCCCAACCAAGTTGGGTCTGGTTGCCGCGGCGCGCCGTAACCGCGAAAGTGGTTATATTCATCCAGCTGAGAGGAGCGCTGATGACCGGACGGCACCTCACCACGGCGGACGTCGCCGAGAAGCTCGGCGTGTCCGTCGTCGCGGTCTACAAGATGCGCTCCATCAGCAACAAGCTGCGCAGAGCCGGCCAGGAGGGTCCTCTGCTCCCCGAGCCGGTTGCCATAGAAGGCAACTCCCCGCTCTACGACGAGGCCGCGATCGACGCATTCGCGCAGGAGCGCGCGCGCAGGGCGCCCTCGCAGCGCGGCCGCCGGCCGCGACTGATGCCGGGACTGGCGCGCGATGCGGCTTTCGCGGAGCGGTTGCGGGCGGCGATCGCGGACGGGGCGGGGGCGCCCGAGGTTCCCACGCAGGCGGCTCTGATCGACCTGCTCGGCTTGAACGTCGTCACGTTCGGTGAGCGGATGCGAGGGCGCACCCGCTGGACCGACGCCGAGCTCGAGGTGATCAGGCGCACCCTCGGTGTCGACACGACGGATGCGAACGAGGTCGTAGACCGCGCTCGCGCGGCCAAGCGTCAGGCGCGCGCGGCGAGATCCCACGCGGGTTCGTAGCGGCTTCACGACATGCTCCCGCTCTCGTCGCTGGCTTGCTGGGCAGCGCAGGTTGAGAGCGTGTCCACGAGCGCACCGCGGTCGGCTTCGTCGACCGCGAGGTGCCAGGTGTCGACGATCTCCGTGTAGCGGGCGACGTAGGTGCACACGTAGTCGGCGTTCGATGGCAGCCACAGGGCTGGCCCGTGGTCGTTCTTGGCCGCATTCGTGTTGCCATCGACGGCGACGATGTTGTCGAACGAGTTGGCGAACTGAATGCGCTGCTGCTCGGTCCACGCCCACGCGCCCCCGGCGTGCGCCGCCGAAAGGCTGACGATGTGGTCGATCTGGACGCCGGAGCTTCCCGGGGCTCCAGGGGCGGCGATCCGGTCGTGCTCGAACTCAATGCGTGTGCCCGTGTACGGATCGGGGTCGAGCACGCCGGAGAGCACCGTGCAACCGTCACGGACGACGTCCTGCAGCTGGACGGCGAGGAGATCGTCTCGCTGATCGCAGCCGTTTCCCTCGATGTCGATCCAGCGCTCGCCGAACGTGGCGCGGCGATACTCGGGAATCTCCTCGGTGGGATCGATCAGCGGCAGCTCCTGCGCGACTGCGGCGAGCGCGGTGTAGTCGTAGGTCGGGTCCGGGGCGGGTGCCTGCGGGCGCGTCCATGTGTCGATCCAGGAGGTGATGCCCAGCTGGTGGGCGCCGAAGCCGAGCGCGAGAGCTGCGACCGCGGCGAGGGCTGTGCTGGCGCGGCGGGTGCGTCGGTTCATCTGCGCTCCTTTGCCTGTGCGGTGTCGGCTTGGTCGAGCAGCAGTATGGTTCGGGCGATCTGGGTGCGTGCCTCGTCGATGACCTCGAGGGTTTCGTCGTCGGCGTCGAGCTCTGAGAGTGCGTGGCTCTGGCGGCGGAGCTGGTCGCCGAGGTGGAACATGCCGGCACTGAGGAGGACCTCGGCGAGCGCGGCCGCGCGGGCGCCTTGGTGGTCGGCGCTGACGGCGAGGTCGTCGATGATCTCGATGAGGGTTGCGCGGGATCCCATCGTTGGGTCTTCTCCTGGAGTGAGCTCGCGGAGCGCTTCACGGTTGAGCAGCGTCTGGAAGAGCCTGTGCATCCGTTGGGTGAGGGGGCGGCCGTCGCGGCGGGTGCAGTTGAGCGCGAACTCGCGGAAGCTCCATCGGACGGTGACGGGTGTGCCGGTCTGGATGGTCATGGCTTCCTGGAGGCGCACGGCGATGTCGGTCATCAGTGCTCCTCGGTTCGGCCCAGGTGGGGGATCTGCTTGAGGTGGGCGCCGCGGCCGTTGCCGAGCTGGGGGGAGATCGCGCAGCTGGGCAGGTGCAGTCTCGCGTTCGGCCCGTGGCCTGCTGCCGCGTGGGGTGTGGGCTGCCGCGTTGGCCGGGTGTGCCGGGCGCCTCGCTGAGTCAGCGGGAGGGGGTTGAAGCGCAGCGACAGGGCCCAGCGATGGCCGCCGAGCGCGCGGACGACCCGCAGCCACTCTCCCTCTTTGGTGGAGTCGATGGTGAAGGTGTTCGGCTGGTCAGACATCTGCGGCTTCTTTCGGTGCGAAGGGGCTGTTCTTGGCGTCGCGGAGCATCTGCCGGGTGATCGGCTCGGTCTCCTCGAGCGAGGCGAGCGAGAAGTAGTGGCGGCGGGCGCGGGCCGCTTCGGTGCAGGTGAGCAGCTGGCGGTTGCCGTGGTTCGGGCATCCTCCCTTGCTGCGGCATCCGGCCAGGTAGCCGGCGGTGGTGCCGTGCAGGGCGGCTTCGAGGATGTCGAGCGTCTTGCTCATCAGGCGGCCTGCCGGAGTCCGAGGTCGTCACGGTCGCGGTCGATGGTGCGGACGTCGACGCCGAGCAGGTCGCTGAGCTGGGTGAGGCTGAGTCCGCGTTCGGTCCCGCGTCGGGTGGCTTCGAGGCGCTCGTCTCGGGTGAGGCGGACGTTCTGGCCGGCGAGAGCGAGCTCGATCGCGATCTCGTCGAGCAGGGGTTCCTGCCCGGCTGTGGGCGGTGCCGGGTCGGTGTCGATGTCGTCCCAGGCCAGCGGCGGCAGCCAGCCGTGCCGGCGTGCGACCGTGAGTGCGTAGGAGCGGCCGACCCGCTGCGCTCGGGTGTGGGTGGGGGGCTGCTGGTCCCAGAGCTCGTCGTAGAGCGCGGCGATGTCGTCGTGGACACGGATGTCCACGTAGGCGCCTTCGAGTGCCTTGTTGACCTTCCAGCGCGGGTAGCCGAGTCGGCGTGCGATCTCGTGGTGGTTCCATCCGATCGCGGCCAGAGCCTGGAGGCGCCGGCGGGTGCCGCGGCCGTTGACTCGGCCCTGCGCGGCGAGAGTGCTGCTGTCGGGGGTGACTGCGAGGAGTTTGCGGGCGGTGGCGCCGGTGACGAACCGTGCCGTCTCGCTGTTGAGCAGGCGACGGACCGTGGCGCCGCCGACGCCGGCGCTGATGGCGATCCGTTCGGGGATCATCCCGGTGTCGACCAGTGCCTGCAGGTGCTGCCGGATCGGCTCGATGGGTTGGTGCGCGTCCTGGTATCGCCCGTAGGCCAGGAGACGGTAGCGGTCGCGGCGGCGGCGCGCGTTGCCGTCCATGCAGGCGCGGCACCCGCAGAGGTGGACGACGTAGCAGGTGGAGGTCAGCCCGTGCTTGTGGTCCGGCGGGCAGGTGTGGGTCCGCATCTTCTCCTCCTCACAGATGGTTATATTCCCGAATATAACCCGTTCCCGAGGGTTTGGAACCCCCTCACTGCTAAGGGGTGGCCCCAGAGGCTCGAAGTCGACAATCTGAACGAGCTACAACGTTTGTTGCGGTTTCTCGCTACACTGTGCGCATGGCAGGATCAACTTTCGCTCGTCTGGGCGAGCTCGCGTCACAGCGTTGGGGCCTGGTGACCACCGCCCAGGCGCTCGAGGCTGGCGTGGCGCGCCCGACCCTGACGCGCCTCGCCAACAGCGGCGCGCTCATCCGCGTCGCGCGCGGCGTCTACCGCCTCGCCGGCGCGCCAGAGCACGAGCAGGAGGCGATCCTCGCGACCTGGCTCGCCCTCGGCGGCGCCGACCGTCCCCGCACAGACACCGGCGTCCCGCCCGTCGTCGCCGCAGGCCAGACGGCCGCGCAGCTGCATGGCATCGGCGACTGGTTCCCCGGGCCACTCGAGTTCGTCGTTCCCACCCGCCGCGGTACCCGCCTGGACGGGGTGCGGCTCCGCACCCGCGAGCTCGCGCCCACCGAGGTGGTCTCCGTCGACGGGATGCCGACCATGAGCGTCGAGCGCACGATCGCCGACCTGATCGAGCAGTGGGTCGACCGCTCCCTCGTCGCCGATGCGCTCGCCGACGCCGCGGACGCGGGAAAGCTGCTCTCCCCCGCCCGCCTGACCGAGTATCTGGAGCCGCTGGCCAAGCCCAACAAGTACCCCTCGGGTGCCGCGCTCGCGGCTGATCTGCTCGCTCTTGCGGGCGTCGACGCGGTGGTGCCGGCCGATGCCTGAGCCCGACGGCTACAAAGACTGGACGGGGCTTGCGCAGGCGATCAAGGCGGCCGCGACGAAGGCAGCCGGTGACGGCGCGAGCGCGCTGGATGTGAATGCGCAGATCGTGCAGGCACAGCACGATCGTTTCCTCAGCCGGGTCTTTGCGGAGGGGGAAGAGTCCGAGTGGCTGCTCAAGGGCGGCACGGCGATGCTCGCCCGGGTGCCGAAGTCACGGTCGACGAAAGACCTGGATCTGGCCTCGACCGGCGCCGCCGATCTGGATGCCGCGCAGCAGGCGCTCGAGCAGGCAGCCGCGCGTGATCTCGGCGACCATGTGCGGTTCCAGCTCACCCGTGCCCGTGCGACCGGGCGAGGAGAGAACCAGCCGGGTGTCGCGACCCGGCGCCTGGTGTTCACATGTCTGGACGCGAACACCGGCCGGAGGATCTCCGACATCCCCATCGACGTGGTCGTCGGCCCTCCCCCGGTCGGCCGCGTCGAGACGATCGAGCCGTCGACGCGGCTGCAGCTGGGGCGGCCGGTCCCGTCGCACCCCTACCGGCTGTTCCCGATCTCCGATCAGGTCGCGGAGAAGGTCACTGCGACGATGAGCACCTACAACGGCCGCCCCAGCAGCCGCGCGAAAGACCTGGTGGACATCGTCACCATTGCACGCACGCAGCGCGTCGACCTGCGCGAGCTGCAGATGGCCATCGACGCGAAGCGTGCACTGTCAAAGCTCGACTCGTTCACTACGTTCACGGTCCCGGACGGTTGGGACGGTCCCTACCGGGTGCTCGCGGCCGGCACGCCCTCAGCCGGCGGGATCACCGATCTGGGTGAGGCCGTGGCTCTCGCGCGTCAGCTGATCGATCCCGCGCTCGCCGACGCGCCCGTGCAACCGGGGACGGTCTGGGTCCCTGGCTCAGGCTGGACACAGAACCCTCCGCCGCCGGAGCCGGGCGGCAGCGGATCCCCTTCGGGGGAGGTCCACGTGCGCGCGCACGTGCGCTCCGGTTATCCCGTCACGGAGCACTGGCGCGCAGCGCGCGGCTCAGCCCAGGAGTGACCGCGTCAGTGCGCCGCGTCGTACGCCTCGAGGATGGACGCGGGAACCCTGCCGCGATCGCTGACCTGGTGTCCGTTCTGACTGGCCCATTCACGCACCGTGTTGAGATCGGCCCGTCCGCCCCGCGACGTCCTCGCCGGACGCCGGGTGGCTGCGCCGATGCGGCGCGCGCTCTTGGCCCAGGCCTCGAACTCGAGATCGATCTCGAGTTGCTTTCCGTCGATCGCGAAGGTCGCGGGATCGAGCCGCTCGCCAGGTCGCGCACACCACCGCGAAGGGCGGCGTCATCGCGATGACGAAGTCGCTCGCTGCGGAGGGCGCCCGCTACGGCGTCCGCGCGAACTCGATCTCGCCTGGCTTCGTCAGCACCCCGGCGACGGACAAGGCGGTGGATGCGGAGGGCAAGGCCTGGCAGGTCGGCAACGCGCTCATTCAACGCCCCGGCACGGGCGAGGACATCGCGTACATGCCGCTCTACCTGGCCTCCGACGAGTCCTCTTGGGTGACCGGACAGAACTACAGCGTCGACGGCGGCGCGACCGCCGGGTGGCGGAACGACAGCGAGACGGACCGACTGGCCGCGAAGAACGGCTGACACGCGGGTCGCGGCGCGACCGGTGACGGACGTGAGGCACGGTGTCAGCTGACACCGTGCCTCCCGTCCGTCGTGGCCACCTCGTCTAAATCGCGAGGTACCCGCCGTCGACGGCGAACTGCGCGCCGGTCGCGAAGGCGGCCGCGTCGGAACCGAGCCACGCGACCATCTCGGCGATGTCGTGCGGCGTGCCGAGTCGGCCGATCGGGTGCTTCGTCAGCAGCGCGTCCTTGAAGCCGGGGTAGGTCTCCTCCAGCGCGTCTATCATTGGCGTCTGGATCACCCCGGGCAGCACTGCGTTCACGCGGATGCCTTTGTCGGAGTACTCCACCGCGGCGGCTCGGGTGAGGCCGATGACGCCGTGCTTCGACGTGACGTAGGCGGACTGGTGGGCGATGGCGACCTGCCCGAGGGACGAGGCGGTGTTGATGATGGATCCGCCGCCCTGCGCCAGCATCTGCGGGATCTCGGCCTGCACGCCGGTTCAATATTCCGCACAGAGGAAGTTGGCCCCACGGCGTTACTGCAGTCAATCGTTCTGTTGCGCAAGCCCCCGCAGGTAAGCACGTGCGTCGTCGAGGCTGACGACATCGCCGTACTTCGCGTCGATGTCAAAGAGGCTGGCCAGGTGCGGAAGGGCTGCCCGGTCGCCGACTGCCTCTTCGACGACGATGGTGTGGAAGCCGTAGGAGCAGGCGTCAACCGCCGAGGCGCGCACGCACCCACTGGTGGTGCAGCCGACGATGATGATGGTGTCGACACCCCGTGAGATCAAGCGTGCGGCGAGATCAGTTCCGAAGAAGCAGGATGCGTACTTCTTCACCAGGGTCATCTCGTGGGGCAGCTGGCCCAGCCTGCTGTCGACCTCCACCCATTCGCTGCCCTCCACCAACAGGTGGTTGGACGGGATCTTCTTGATCCAGAGCCCCGCCTCCTGCAATTCGGTGTCGTACGCGACCGTCGAGAAGAAGATGGGGATCTCGAGTTCACGGGCGGGGACGAGTAAGGCATTGGTGGCGGCCAGCTGTGACTCCAGTTCGCCTGACAGGGGCGAACGGCTGTCCGTGAATCCGGTGATCAAGTCGACGATCAGCAGCGCCGGCTTCTCGCCGTAGCCGATCCGGCCGCCCAATCCCTTGGCCTTGAACTCGTCGCGCAGCCGTGCGTACTCATCGATCAGCTCCGTATTCGTCACGAATCGGCTCTCCTGTTCCCCGTCGACTGATAGTGCGCCGCGATGGCATCGCTCGTCGTCACCCAGACACCATCGTGAGACGTGATGTGCTCGAGGGCCCGATCAAGGTAGCGGTGGCGGAACGGCTGGCCGACGATGAACGGGTGCAACGGCAGCGACATGACGCGACCCGAGTGCTCGGAGTCTGAATAGAGCTGATCGAACTGGTCGATCACCGCTTCCAGGAACTGCGGGCCGGTATAGCTCTTACTCACGAACATCGTCACATCGTTGAGTTCTATCGTGTAGGGAACGCTGAACATCCCGTCGACGTTCAGCGGATACGGCTGATCGTCGTTCGTCCAGTCCAGGACGTAGTCATACCCCAGCTCCCGAAGGATCCGGCTGCAGCATCGCGGTACCGCCGAAGATGCTCGTGGAGGGCTTGTCGATCTGATAGTGCTCGATGTTCAGCCCGACATAGAACGCCACTCGGGCCCCATTCGGCCACGAAATCGTCGGTCGCTCCGTGATCGGGCTGTAATCGAAGCGGAAAGTGTCAAGGCGGGTGAGACAGATTCCGTCAGGCGGTCTGTATGAGGGCCTCCTGTGAGGGCTGGTTGATCCAGGCGGCCTCGGGCAGCTTGGGCGCCTGGGGTCGGCGGTGGCCGAAGCGCTCGGGACGGGCGGCGTAGGCCGCGTCCAGGGTGGCCTGGCGCTGGGCGCGGACCTGCCCGGCGGTGCCGAAGTGGACGCTGGCGGGGGTGTGCAGCCCGATCCCGCAGTGGCGGTGCTCGTGGTTGTAGTAGGCGAAGAACTGCTCGGCGAACGCGCCGGCGTCGGCCAGGGACCCGAAGCGCTCGGGGAAGACCGGGGCGTACTTCAGCGTCTTGAACGCCGCCTCGCTGTAAGGGTTGTCGTTCGACACGTGCGGGCGGGAGTGCGACCTGGCCACCCCGAGGTCGACGAGCAGCTGAGCGACCGGTTTGGAGGTCATCGAGGTCCCGCGGTCGGCGTGGATCGCCTCCGGCACGCCATGGATGCCCATGGCGTGCTCGAGCAGGTTCTTGGCGATCTCGGCGTCCTCGCGGGCCGCGATGGTCCAGCCCACGACGAACCTGGAGAAGATGTCGAGCACGACGTACAGGTCGTAGTACACGCCCCGCTCCGGCCCCTTGAGCTTTGTGATGTCCCAACTCCACACCTGCCCCGGCGCCGTCGCGACGAGCTCGGGCCGGGTCCGGGGCGGGTGGCTCGCCTGCCGGCGCCGTTCCCCGGCCATGTCGTGCTCGCGCAGGATCCGGTGCATCGTGGACATCGAGCACAGGTAGGTGCCCTCGTCCAGCAGCGTGGCCCAGACCTGGGCGACCGACTTGTCCGCGAACCGCTGGCTGGTCAACACGGCCAGCACGTGGGCCCGCTCGGCGGCGGACAGCTTGTTCGCCGGTGCCGGCCGCGGTGTCCGTGGACGTGGCGGTGGCGGGTTCTTGGCCCGGTAGTGACTGGCGCGGGAGCGACCCAGCAGCGCGCACGCAGCCGCGGTGCCGACGTGCTCGGCCAGCCCGTCGACGGCCGGGTTGATCACCGCGGCGACCGCGGCGGCTTGTCCGCGCTCTCGGAGAGCGTCTCCAAGAGCGCGTGTGCTTTTCCCATCAGGTCCAGCGCCGCCCTGGTCTTGGCCAGCTCGGCCTCGGCCTTCTCCGCCCGGGCCCGTAGCGCCTGCAGCTCCCGCTCGCGCCGGTCCCGCGGCTTGCTGCCCAGCCCGGACAGCGAGCCGGCGGCCGCGGCCTTGCGCCACTCGATGATGTGGGAGGTGTACAGGCCCTCCCGGCGCAGGATCTCCCCACGCCCAGAGCGGTCCGCGGCGTCGTACTCGGCCAGGATCGCCGCTTTGAACTCGGCGGTGAACGTCCGCCTCTTGGGCCGGTCAGCACGAGGAGCCATAGCCCCATCATCGGTGCCGACGTCAGCAACCGTCATCGTCATCTCAGTATTGGTCCGTTCTCGCCCCGTGCAGTGCGAAGGTCAGCAGTGCTGGTGTCTCACCCCATCCTGACGCACAGGGCTCGAGCGGGAGCGCTTGTTCAGTCGCGCGTGGATCTTCGTGGGTCACGAATCAGAGATCCCTCAGCCCGGCGACTACGTGGTGCGGCGAGTGCTCGACGACTCGTTCATCGTGGTGCGCGACGAGAGTGGCTCCGTCAAGGCGATGTTCAACATGTGCCTGCACCGAGGAATGCAGGTGTGCCGGGCGGAAATGGGCAACGCCTCGCACTTCCGCTGCCCGTATCACGGCTGGTCGTACCGCAACGACGGACGAATCGTGGGGCTGCCGTTCCACGAAGAGGCGTACGGTGGCGAGGCTGGCTTCAATCGCAAGGGAGCCCGCCTGCTTCCGGCGCCGAGCCTCGACAGCTACAACGGGTTGATCTTCATCAGCATGGATCCGGATGCGCCACCGCTGATCGACTACCTCGGCGATTTCGCTTTCTATCTCGACTACTACACGAAGCAGAGCTCCTCGGGCATCGAGCTCCGCGGCCCGCAGCGCTGGCGGGTGAAGGCGAACTGGAAGATCGGCGCAGAGAACTTCGCCGGCGACATGTACCACACGCCACAGACCCACACCTCGGTGGTCGAGATCGGCCTCTTCCGCGAACCGAAGGCGGAGAAGCGTAAAGACGGCAACACGTACTGGGCGGGCAACGGCGGAGGCACGACCTACAAGCTTCCGGAGGGAACGCTCGAGGAGCGGCTGCGCTACGTGGGCTACCCCGACGAGATGATCGACCGGATGAAGGAGGTCTGGTCCCAGGACCAGCTCAATGTGATCGGCGAGAACGGCTTCATGATCTCGGCGGCCTCGATCTTCCCGAACATGAGCTTCGTGCACAACTGGCCGAAGGTGGAAGACGGCGACGACGTGCTCCCGTTCATCTCGATCCGTACCTGGCAGCCGATCAGCGAGAACGAGACCGAGGTGCTTTCCTGGTTCGCCGTCGACGCAGCGGCACCGGAGGAGTTCAAGGCTCTGTCGTACAAGGCGTACCTGATGTGCTTCGGCAGCACGGGGATGTTCGAGCAGGACGATGTGGAGAACTGGGTGTCCCTTACGAACACCGCGAAAGGGAATATGGCGCGGCGCTTGCTGCTGAACAGCCGGATGGGCGTGCTGAAAGACGGCAGATTCGTCGTGGAGCCGCTCGGACCGGACGCGTTCTCTGGCCCGGGCGTGGCCCACGTCGGTTACGGAGAGTACAACCAGCGGCATCTGCTCGAGCGCTGGGCGGACTACCTCGAGACGGAGCCGACCGCGCTGATCATCTCGTCGGTGGGGATGCCGGAGGGGCTGTCATGACCGAGGCGCGCTGGGTTCGACTGAAAGAGTCGCCGCTCGGAGCACATACGACCAAAGCCACGCGGGTGGGGAGTTCGTTGTCGTTCTCGGACGGCCTGCATCTGGAGACGCACAGGTGGCTCGTCGAAGAGGCATACATCCTCGACGAGCAGCGGTACGAGGACTGGCTCGACCTCATCGCCGACGATGTGCACTACATCATGCCCGTGCAGGTCACTACCGCGCTCGGCGCCGGGTACTCGACGTCTCCGGGCATGGCGCATTGGGACGAGAACAAGTACTCCCTGAGCCGGCGGGTCGCCCGCTTCCTCACGGAACACGCCTGGACAGAGGATCCGCCCTCCCGGCTCCGTCACTTCGTCACGAACGTGCGCACCTTCGAGAGCGACGTCCCGGGCGAGGTCGTCGTCGATTCTGCGGTGCTTCTTTTCCGCAGTCGCGGCGACGTGCACGAGCCCGCGGTGATCTCGGCCGGCCGCGAAGACGTTCTGCGACGTGTCGGCGGCGGGTTGCAGCTCGCACGCCGAACCATCACGGTCGACGAGTCGGTCTTGCGCACACAGAATCTGGCGATCTTCCTATGAAACTCGAATGGGAAGGCGAAGAGGACGACCGCATCGCGGCCATCGCAGCAGCAGACGAACGTCAGCGGCTCGAAGACCAGCGGGTAGGGGCTCCGATCTCGATCGCCAATGAGTTCTCGGAGATCCGGGTATCTCGCGTGGAGACACGCAACGGCTCCCGGCTCCTGATCGAGTCGCCGCGATCCGGGCAGTGGGTCGCTCTCGATCCGCTCGAGCTCGAGGCGCTGACCTGGCAGACTACGGCGACGTTCTCCGCCATGATCGCCCAACCGTTCGCACCGATGTTCCCTGAGATAACGCCTGAAGAAGCAGGAGAGGAGTGACACATGCCTGTCGTGAAAGCGGATCTCGGGCTCTGTCAGGGCTACGCCAACTGCATCATGGCCGCGGGAGACTATTTCGATCTCGATGACGACGGCGTCGTGATCCTGCTCAGAACAGAGGTCGACGAGGCCGACCGGAAACGGGTCACCGAGGCGGCGAACAGCTGCCCGGTTTCCGCGCTCCGGGTGGAAGACGAATGACGACAGCGATTGTCGGTGCGTCGATCGCGGGGGTACGGGCCGCGCAGGCGCTTCGGGCAGAGGGGTATCGCGGAGACGTTGTGCTCATCGGCTCCGAGCCCGTGCTGCCCTACGACAAGCCGCCGCTGTCGAAGGGATACCTCGTCGGTGCAGGTGCAGCCGAGGTCACGCTCCTCACGGCGGCGGAGGCGCTCGAGCTTAACATCGACCTTCGTCTCGGTGTGCCGGCGGTAGGTCTGGACCGTGCGTTGTCGGAGCTCCGGCTGGCGAATGGACGGCGGGTCGGCTTCGATGACCTCGTGGTGGCGACCGGCGTCCGCGCGCGGCCGTCGCCGTGGGGTGAAGGCGAGGGAATCCATGTGCTGCGGACACTCGACGACGCAGACCGGCTGCGCGCCGAGCTAGTTCCCGATCGCAGGATCATCGTCATCGGAGCGGGCTTCATCGGCGCCGAGGTCGCCGCGACCGCTCTTGGGCTCGGAGTCGATGTCACCCTGGTCTCGGCGACACGCGACCTGATGTCACGCCGGCTCGGTGACGAGATTGGCGCCCTCTTCTCGCAGAAGCACTCCCGGCATGGCGTACATGCGGTTCTCGGACGGACGGTCGCGCAGATCGACGGTGCGAAGGGAGACTTCCGCGTGCTCCTGGATGACGGTTCCGAGCTCCACGGTGATGTCGTCGTCATCGGCATCGGGGCAGTGCCGAACGTCGAATGGCTCGAGGACTCAGGGCTCGAGATCGACGACGGTCTCGTCTGCGACGAATTCCTCACGGCACTCGGCGCCCCGGAAATCCATGCGATCGGCGATGTTGCGCGGTGGCGGCATCCGGTTCGCGGCGATCTCACCCGTCTTGAGCACTGGACGAATGCGGTCGACCAGGCGCGCTGTGTCGCGCACAACATCGCTCATCCCGACGACCGACGCTCATATCTGCCTGTCGAGTATGTCTGGAGTGACCAGTTCAACTGGAAGCTGCACATCGTCGGTCGCACGACGGCAGTCAACCCCGAGATGGTGACGGACCCTCGAACACCCGACCGGATCGCGTCTCTGTACTCTCAGAATGGTCTGTCATTCGACGGGGCAGTGGTACTGAATTGGCCCCGCGCTCTCGTCGAAGTCCGCCGGTCCATCGCAGCGGGATCGTCGCTTTCCGACGTTCGTGTACGACTGGGCCGGCTGCTCGAATCGGCGTCCGGATAGACCTGGACGGGATCGCCTTGCCCTTGATGGCGGCCCTGAGGGCCGGCAGGAACGATACAGTTTCTGTTGTGCAGAGAAATAGAGCAGCCGACGGAGTCGATGCGGCTCCGCAATACCGATCGAGTCGGTCGACAATGCCCTGAAACTCCTGCTCCTGCTCGGTGAGAAGAACGAACTTCGACTGACGGACGCCAGCAAGCACCTGGGTGTCGCGACCTCAACGGCGCATCGCATCCTCGCGATGCTTCAATGGCGAGGATTCGTGCGGCAAGACCCGCGAACGAAGACATACGGGCCAGGGCCGTCGTTGACCACGATCGCCTTCTCGGTGCTGAGAAAGATGGACATCCCGCAGATCGTGCAACCGATCCTCGAGGAACTCAGCCACCAAGCCGGCGAGACGGTTCACCTCGGCACGCTCGACGGCAACTCCACTCGCTTTCTCGCAGTCTCGGAACCGACGACGGCGGTGCGAGTCGCTTCACGGTTGGGCAAGGAGATGCCGGCCCATTGCACCTCCACGGGAAAGGTTCTCCTGGCGCAGCTCCCGCGAGAACAATTGGACCGTCTCTACCCCGACGAGCAACTCTCACAGGTGACTCCGCAGTCGATCCGTACCAAGACCGAGCTCCTCGCACAACTGGATCTTGTCGCGAAGCAGGGCTATGCAACGAACCGGGAGGAGAGCGAGGAGGGCGTGGCCTCGGTGGCCGTGGCCGTTCCCTCGGCGAGCGGGCTGCGGTTGGCGATCAACGCATCTGCCCCGGTGTTCCGCTTGCCTCCCCGCAAGGTGAAGACCCTCGTCGCACTCCTCGATGAGGCAGCCGTACGTCTGGCCGACCTGACCTCCTGAAGGCTCGTCGTCTCTTTCCCCTGCGACCTGGTGCAGGGGTCGTTCGGCGCGTTCTGAAGAGAGCTCGAGCCATGCTGGACTGTTGGCGCCGCGCAAGCTATTGTGTCTTCTAGTTAGGAACAAGTTCTGCTCAGCAGATAAATATGCGAAGAGGATGATCAATGCAGATCGTACTGGTGCACGGCGGATGGGTAGGCGGCTGGGTGTGGGACGGCGTCGCCGACGAATTGCGCAGAATGGGGCACGAGGTGATCGCGCCGACGCTGCGCGGTCTCGAAGACGGTGACGTGGACCGCTCCGGCGTCACGATGAGCATGATGGCGCGCGATCTGATCGATCAGGTAAGAGAGCTCACCCAGCTCGACATCGTGCTCGTCGGTCATAGCGGCGGAGGTCCGCTCATCCAACTCGTCGCTGAGGCGATGCCCGAGCGCATCGGCCGGGTCGTCTTCGTCGACGCCTGGGTGCTGCGCGACGGCGAGACCATTAACGACGTGCTCCCCGATCCGTTGGTCGCAGCGACGAAGGCGCTTGCGAGTCAGTCCGACGACAACACCATCGTCATGCCGCCTGAGCTCTGGGCCGCGTCTATGCAGGACATGTCCCCGTTCGAGCAGCAGCAGCTCGCCGCGCTCGAGCCGAGGCTCGTCCCAGCGCCGGCAGGCTGGTCCGATGAGCCGATCCGCCTCGACCGGTTCTGGGCGAGCAGCATCCCGTCAAGTTATGTGTTCCTCGCTCAGGACCAGGCCGTTCCCGCTGAGATCTACCAGGCCGCGGCCGGGCGGCTTGATAGTCCGCGCACGATCGAGATCGACGGAAGCCATTTGGTGATGCTCACGCATCCGGAGAGGCTCGCACGGGCCCTCGACGCCGTCATTGCCTAACAGGCCTGGGGAAGCTATGGATTCGATTTCACGCCCAGACGACGTCGCGCCGATCTCGTACACCGAACTGGCGCCGTCGGGTGCGCCTGCTCGGTGGATCGTCCTCGTGCACGGGGGTGGTGCCTCGAACGAGTACTATCTCGAGACGCCCGACGGCCGACAGGGCTGGGCGGCACGATTCGTATCGCATGGCTACGGTGTGCTGGTGGTGGACTGGCTGGGGTTGTCCTATGAGGCGGCCCAACACGTCGATGATCGTGCGGCGTCTGCGCGGCTGGACTATGAGAGCGTGTGCCGAGGGATGGGCGTGTTCCTCTCTGGTCTCGGCCGGAACGTCGTGCTGGTCGTGCACTCGATGGCAGGTCCGATTGGCTTCCGCCTCCTAGAGACGCATGGCGATCTCATCGACGGGCTCGTAGCCGTCGCTCCGGGCCCGCCTGGAAATATACAGGCGGTGCCCGAGATCGTGAGGGAGTCCGACCAGGAGGTCTCCATCCGTGGAGCGGCCATCGACTGGACCATCCCGAAGATGGGTTTCTGGGAACCCACAAGCGCCTTCGTGAACGACAAGGCCATCGGACCCAGCCGGCGGTTCCCCCGCGAGTGCATCGAGGTGTTCCGCCGCACCCTTCGGCCGATCCCGGCCCGGATGCTTTATCAGCGTCAGAACATCGGTGGGAGCCAAATGAGGATCGGGCCGACCGACGCGTTCACGAACAAGCCGATTCTCGTCTTCACGGGTGGAGCCGATACCGACCACCCCTCGCAGCTGGATCAGGACATCGTGGCCTGGCTCACCGATCAGGGCGCCGCCGTCACCTTCTGGTCGTCCGAACTGCCTCTTCTCGCTGGGAACGGCCACTCGCTGATGGTCGAAGACAATAGCGACGAGATCGCTGACGAGATCGCGCGGTGGATCACGGCGCTCTGACTCGCCACCGTATCGTCCCGGCCATTATTTCAGCCGACCCGACGTCCCCAACAGCGGAGGAGAACGCCAGTCGTTTCCTTCGTGTCACTCGAGGGAACGCTGTGCCAGCTCGTTGCCGACTACGACTTGGTCGATCGGGCCCTTGCTCGAACTCCTCATTTCATACGTCTGGCGATGGACTCAAGGGAGATGTTCGCCGACGGCCGCGTGCAACTCCAGGTCATCGGTGGACAGCTGAGGCGTCTGCCACGACGCATCGAGACGATCGGTTCGCAGCTCGAACGGAACGTTCGGGCTGAGCATAAGGATGTTCCGAGACCTCCAGGAACGCGGATGGATCGGTTCGTTGGTCGGGGAGCTGACGACCACCCTGGTTGGCGTGGCGCTTATCGTCGCTGCGGTGCTACTTTCGGTCTCGGGGGGTGGCCCCCAGCTCGCCCCGACGTCGCACTCCTACCGTTCCTAGGGGCGGGGTGGTCGGCCTCGCGGGCAGGCTCCTCGTGCTGAGGCCGCTGCGCACCTCCTTGATGCGCACCACGCTGATCGCCGGATCCTGGCAAACTATCCCGCGACGCGAATTCGCAGGGGGTGTCGGCGCGACTTTCGATCGACGTACAGTGCCGTCCGTTAAACGATCGGTTCGTGCGACCGAACTGTCGAACGCCTGTGCATCGCTGCGGCGAGTTCCTCATGGCGCAGTACCTGGGTTTCGCTTCCGGAAGAAGATTTCACGAACCCCAGCGACACGGTGTTGCGGTGACGTTCGACGAAAGAGAAGAAGGATGGCCCGGCGAATCGGAAAGTGTCAAGGCGGGTGAGACAGATTCCGTCAGGCGGTCTGTATGAGGGCCTCCTGTGAGGGCTGGTTGATCCAGGCGGCCTCGGGCAGCTTGGGCGCCTGGGGTCGGCGGTGGCCGAAGCGCTCGGGACGGGCGGCGTAGGCCGCGTCCAGGGTGGCCTGGCGCTGGGCGCGGACCTGCCCGGCGGTGCCGAAGTGGACGCTGGCGGGGGTGTGCAGCCCGATCCCGCAGTGGCGGTGCTCGTGGTTGTAGTAGGCGAAGAACTGCTCGGCGAACGCGCCGGCGTCGGCCAGGGACCCGAAGCGCTCGGGGAAGACCGGGGCGTACTTCAGCGTCTTGAACGCCGCCTCGCTGTAAGGGTTGTCGTTCGACACGTGCGGGCGGGAGTGCGACCTGGCCACCCCGAGGTCGACGAGCAGCTGAGCGACCGGTTTGGAGGTCATCGAGGTCCCGCGGTCGGCGTGGATCGCCTCCGGCACGCCATGGATGCCCATGGCGTGCTCGAGCAGGTTCTTGGCGATCTCGGCGTCCTCGCGGGCCGCGATGGTCCAGCCCACGACGAACCTGGAGAAGATGTCGAGCACGACGTACAGGTCGTAGTACACGCCCCGCTCCGGCCCCTTGAGCTTTGTGATGTCCCAACTCCACACCTGCCCCGGCGCCGTCGCGACGAGCTCGGGCCGGGTCCGGGGCGGGTGGCTCGCCTGCCGGCGCCGTTCCCCGGCCATGTCGTGCTCGCGCAGGATCCGGTGCATCGTGGACATCGAGCACAGGTAGGTGCCCTCGTCCAGCAGCGTGGCCCAGACCTGGGCGACCGACTTGTCCGCGAACCGCTGGCTGGTCAACACGGCCAGCACGTGGGCCCGCTCGGCGGCGGACAGCTTGTTCGCCGGTGCCGGCCGCGGTGTCCGTGGACGTGGCGGTGGCGGGTTCTTGGCCCGGTAGTGACTGGCGCGGGAGCGACCCAGCAGCGCGCACGCAGCCGCGGTGCCGACGTGCTCGGCCAGCCCGTCGACGGCCGGGTTGATCACCGCGGCGACCGCGGCGGCTTGTCCGCGCTCTCGGAGAGCGTCTCCAAGAGCGCGTGTGCTTTTCCCATCAGGTCCAGCGCCGCCCTGGTCTTGGCCAGCTCGGCCTCGGCCTTCTCCGCCCGGGCCCGTAGCGCCTGCAGCTCCCGCTCGCGCCGGTCCCGCGGCTTGCTGCCCAGCCCGGACAGCGAGCCGGCGGCCGCGGCCTTGCGCCACTCGATGATGTGGGAGGTGTACAGGCCCTCCCGGCGCAGGATCTCCCCACGCCCAGAGCGGTCCGCGGCGTCGTACTCGGCCAGGATCGCCGCTTTGAACTCGGCGGTGAACGTCCGCCTCTTGGGCCGGTCAGCACGAGGAGCCATAGCCCCATCATCGGTGCCGACGTCAGCAACCGTCATCGTCATCTCAGTATTGGTCCGTTCTCGCCCCGTGCAGTGCGAAGGTCAGCAGTGCTGGTGTCTCACCCCATCCTGACGCACAGGGAATCCCAATCGCGCGAAGTCTCGCCTTCGAAATGACAGAAGCGCTCCTGTGCTCGCGCGTCGGTTACTTCGCACCTTCTAGGTGTGACGTTATCAATTAGGGTGATGACGACCGGTGACGGGTACCGGTACCTGCTGAACTCTGTCGTGTCCGGTGACGGCGACCGCGACGCCTCGTCTGTGTTGACGCGGTATTACGCGGAGGCCGGGACTCCTGGCTCGATGTAGCGCCGAGGGGGTCGCTACTGGTCGGTTCCGACGTTGTGTTCAACCCAGTCGCGCAGATGCTTCAACGGGGCGGCTGCGCTGTGTCCGAGGTCAGTAAGTTCGTACTCCACGCGAGCGGGAACCTCGGGGTAGACGGTGCGAGTGAGCAGGCCGTGGTCTTCCGGAAAGTGTCAAGGCGGGTGAGACAGATTCCGTCAGGCGGTCTGTATGAGGGCCTCCTGTGAGGGCTGGTTGATCCAGGCGGCCTCGGGCAGCTTGGGCGCCTGGGGTCGGCGGTGGCCGAAGCGCTCGGGACGGGCGGCGTAGGCCGCGTCCAGGGTGGCCTGGCGCTGGGCGCGGACCTGCCCGGCGGTGCCGAAGTGGACGCTGGCGGGGGTGTGCAGCCCGATCCCGCAGTGGCGGTGCTCGTGGTTGTAGTAGGCGAAGAACTGCTCGGCGAACGCGCCGGCGTCGGCCAGGGACCCGAAGCGCTCGGGGAAGACCGGGGCGTACTTCAGCGTCTTGAACGCCGCCTCGCTGTAAGGGTTGTCGTTCGACACGTGCGGGCGGGAGTGCGACCTGGCCACCCCGAGGTCGACGAGCAGCTGAGCGACCGGTTTGGAGGTCATCGAGGTCCCGCGGTCGGCGTGGATCGCCTCCGGCACGCCATGGATGCCCATGGCGTGCTCGAGCAGGTTCTTGGCGATCTCGGCGTCCTCGCGGGCCGCGATGGTCCAGCCCACGACGAACCTGGAGAAGATGTCGAGCACGACGTACAGGTCGTAGTACACGCCCCGCTCCGGCCCCTTGAGCTTTGTGATGTCCCAACTCCACACCTGCCCCGGCGCCGTCGCGACGAGCTCGGGCCGGGTCCGGGGCGGGTGGCTCGCCTGCCGGCGCCGTTCCCCGGCCATGTCGTGCTCGCGCAGGATCCGGTGCATCGTGGACATCGAGCACAGGTAGGTGCCCTCGTCCAGCAGCGTGGCCCAGACCTGGGCGACCGACTTGTCCGCGAACCGCTGGCTGGTCAACACGGCCAGCACGTGGGCCCGCTCGGCGGCGGACAGCTTGTTCGCCGGTGCCGGCCGCGGTGTCCGTGGACGTGGCGGTGGCGGGTTCTTGGCCCGGTAGTGACTGGCGCGGGAGCGACCCAGCAGCGCGCACGCAGCCGCGGTGCCGACGTGCTCGGCCAGCCCGTCGACGGCCGGGTTGATCACCGCGGCGACCGCGGCGGCTTGTCCGCGCTCTCGGAGAGCGTCTCCAAGAGCGCGTGTGCTTTTCCCATCAGGTCCAGCGCCGCCCTGGTCTTGGCCAGCTCGGCCTCGGCCTTCTCCGCCCGGGCCCGTAGCGCCTGCAGCTCCCGCTCGCGCCGGTCCCGCGGCTTGCTGCCCAGCCCGGACAGCGAGCCGGCGGCCGCGGCCTTGCGCCACTCGATGATGTGGGAGGTGTACAGGCCCTCCCGGCGCAGGATCTCCCCACGCCCAGAGCGGTCCGCGGCGTCGTACTCGGCCAGGATCGCCGCTTTGAACTCGGCGGTGAACGTCCGCCTCTTGGGCCGGTCAGCACGAGGAGCCATAGCCCCATCATCGGTGCCGACGTCAGCAACCGTCATCGTCATCTCAGTATTGGTCCGTTCTCGCCCCGTGCAGTGCGAAGGTCAGCAGTGCTGGTGTCTCACCCCATCCTGACGCACAGGGGGCGGCTGGACGATCTCACCGAGTGGGCGCATGGTTTCACCGGCCGGGCCCAGTCGTTCCCCGGCTACCGGGCCTGGAGTCCCGCGGGGTGGTGGTCTTTCGGGCCCGCGGCGTCGTGACCGCGACGGGGTGAGCCATCGTGCGATGGTCAGTGAGAACGACCAAGAACTCACACAGAAAGACGACACCGCACGATGGCTCTTGACCAGTCTGCCCTCCTCGAGCTGCTCGGGGAACTGAAGCTCACCGGCACCACCGACCGCATCCGAGCCGCGACCGAGCGGCTCTACCAGGAGCTGATCGACGCGGAGACAGCCGCATTCATCGGCGCCGCCCCCTACGAGCGCACGAGCGAGCGCACGACTACCCGCAACGGTTCCCGGCCGCGGGTGCTGTCGACCACGGCTGGGGATCTGGAGTTGCGGATCCCGAAGTTGCGGCAGGGGTCGTTCTTCCCGTCGCTGCTGGAGCGGCGCCGCCGGGTCGACCAAGCCTTGTTCGCGGTCGTGATGGAGGCCTACCTCCACGGCGTCTCAACCCGGAAGGTCGATGACCTCGTCAAAGCGCTCGGCGCTGACACTGGCATCTCGAAGTCCGAGGTGTCCCGCATCTGCCAAGGGCTCGACGCCGAGGTCGCATCGTTCCGCGACCGCTCGCTGTCTGACATCGCCTACCCCTACGTGTTCCTCGACGCGACCTACTGCAAGGTCCGCATCGACCACCGTGTCGTGTCCCAGGCGGTCGTCGTCGCGATCGGCGTCGCCGCTGACGGGCGGCGGGTCGTGCTGGGCTTCGATGTCGGAGACAGCGAGACCGAGGAGTTCTGGAAGCAGTTCCTGCGCTCGTTGAAGACACGAGGTCTGGGCGGGGTGAAGCTGGTGATCTCCGACGCCCACGCCGGACTGAAGAAGGCCGCAGCGACCGTGTTGCAGGGCGCCGCCTGGCAGCGCTGCCGCGTCCACTTCATGCGCAACGTCCTGACCGCCCTCCCGAAGGGCCGGCAGGAGATGGTCGCCAGCGTGATCCGCACGATCTTCGCCCAACCCGACGCCGAGCACATCGATGCCCAGTTCGACGAAGTCGTGCGCATGATCGAGCGCGTCCACCCCAAGACCGCCGTGATGCTCACCGACGCCCGTGACGACATCCTCGCGTTCAAAGCGTTCCCCGCCCGGCATTGGCGACAGATCTGGTCCACGAACCCGCTGGAACGCCTCAATCGGGAGATCAAGCGCCGCACCGACGTCGTTGGCGTGTTCCCGAACAACGCCGCCCTGCTCCGCCTGGCCGGCTCCGTCCTCGTCGAGCAACACGACGAATGGGAAGCCGCCGACCGCCGCTACTTCTCCGAAGCCTCCATGACCGAGCTCACCGCGACCACCCCCACCATCGACGAGGCGGTGATACTCCCCGAGATCACCGCCGCCTAAACTAACGACAGCTGATCATCGCAACGAAGCGAAAGACCACCACTCAAACGGACGCGGCCGATTCCAACGCGATGTGCAGCACCGTGTCCGTACTGACTTTGAGTCGGTAGACCGCTCGCTCAAGCCGCAACCGGCGCAGGTGCGCTTTCGGGTTCTCACCCACGACCGCACGGAAGACGCGGTGAAAGTGATGCGGCGAAAGACCAGCGACCGCCGCGATCTCGGCGAGGGTCACCGGCTCCTCGAGACGCTCCTCCATCCAGTGAAGTGCCCGGCTCACACGTTCCGCATGCCGCTGAGCGGTGAGTGGAAGGACGACTGAGGACACGCTTCGAATCTACGAGCGCCGGTCAGTCGGCGTCTCGACGTTTTTTGCGAATCCCACCGAAGCGACTCGCCCCAATGCCCCGAAAGGTCCATATGGACATCGCGTAGACATCTCCCCTGCGAAATGGACAACTCGGAGCGTGACATCTGTAGGAACCGGCTGACGATGAACTGCTGTCGGTCGTCAGAACTGGTCTGCGAGCGCCCTCCGCTGCGCATCCCAATCGAAGTCCTCCAACGTTTTGCGAGCCGGTAACCCGGCGGCCTTGATCCGCAGCTCTGCGCCCGAAGCGTTGCGCGCCGTGGTCTTCCGCGTGAAGGAGCCTGAGTGGGACACTTCTTCTGAGGGCCACCTGTAGGGATCGCTTTGGGGTCGTCGACCGCGCATGAAGGGAGAACCGTGATGACTGGGGATGAAGTGTTCGACACGATCGCTCACGAGATGACTGCGCTTGACGGTGTGTCACGGAACCACCGCGGCAGTCTCATCGTCTCGGGAAGCAGCAGTGGCGCCGTGCGCGCCATGACCAGCGGCGGGCAGGTGGTGGTGAAGCTTGACCCAATGCGCACGGCGGCTCTCGTTGACGCCGGCGTCGGGACACACTACAAGGGTCAGAAGAACGCGTGGCTCCAGCTTCCGGCCGACCTCGACTTTGATCACGTGCGCGGTCTCATCCTCGAGGCGCTGACTGCATGAGAAACCCTTCTTGATTGATGGTCCTGTCCCCTGGTGTGGTGGAGGATCCGGCCGGGTTGTCTTCGTCGTAGACGTTGGTGAGCCATCGTGGTGATAGTCAGTGAGGGCTCGTCGGATCTGATCGACGCGGGAAGCGACCGTGTGGATCGTTGCCGCTCCGCACGATCTCACCACGGAGCGCACCGCCCGCCGCAACTGGACCCGCCCGACGACGCTCGCCACCTGGCCGGGGAGGTCGACCTGAAGGTTCCCAAATACCCGGGGGCGTGACTCACGCCTCGAGGTTCTCGGTCCCGACGAACGCGTTGTGACGCCAATAGATGTTGTCCCGGAAGTGCGCAAACCCGACGCTTTCGTACGACGCAGCGACCTTCTTTCGGGAGCGCCGAAACTCGATCTCGGACAGGTGCTCCCACGGCACCGGTTGCGCGCGGAGAACGATGAGAGTCTCCCTCCCCGTGCCGGTCACCGTCTCCACCAGCGTCGTGAGCAGACGTGGACCAAGGCGCTGACCCCGGTACGGTGGCTCCACAAAGACGCCCTCGACGATCACGAGCTGCGACACCTGCTCGCCAACCAGCGGATCGCGGGAGTCGAGCCACTCGAAGACGTTCTCATCACCGAGAATCGACTCGGTGATCTCGAATGCTTCGCCGCCTACTTGATCGAACACGTCAACGACGTCACCCACCCGGTCGAGGTCGACGGTGTACGCAGTAGCGCGCGCGATGACACGACGCTCCGGCTCCCCCTCGTCGTCGTCATCGAAGATGTACAACGTCGCGTCAGCGGAGATCTTCGCGACGCCCGACGGCAACTCCGTCCAGTTCACGGAGTCCGGTACTCCGACCAGTGGCCGCGTGACCTTCACAATGCACTCAATATCCGTGAGGTCCACGTCAAGTCGCGCAACAACAGCAGACATACTCACCCCTTCAACAACGGATACGCGGCAACGGCATCGTGCCGACAATACCCGGGCGCTAGGGCGTGTCTCTTAAAGCCTTGAGCCAGATGGTGATGGCGCGTAGGACGACGCCGCCGCGATAGGTCAGGGCGAGTTTGTCGTAGCGGGTGGCCAAGGCGCGCCATTGCTTGAAGATGTTGAATCCGCGCTCGACGACGTTGCGGCGCTTGTAGGCCTCGGTGTCGTAGGTGACCGGGCGACCACCCTTGGCGCCGCGGCGCTTGCGGTTGGCGATCTGATCATCGCGTTCGGGGATGACGGCCTGGATGCCGCGCCGGCGCAACAGCTTGCGGTTGGCCCGGGAAGAGTAAGCCTTGTCACCCAGCGCCCGGTCGGGCCTGGTGCGTGGCCGGCCCCCACCCAGGCGCGGTACCCGCAGGGCGTTCATCACGTGCTCGAACATCGGGGAGTCCCCGCCCTGCCCGGGCCCGAGCAGCATCACCAGCGGCCGCATGTTCCCGTCGCACAGGTGGTGGATCTTCGTCGACAGGCCGCCGCGGGAGCGGCCGATGGCGTGATCAGGCGGCTCGATGCGCAGATTCGTGTAATTCGTCAGGTCCCCCTGTGTCCCGGGGCAGGTTGGTGGCGTGCTGATGGGCGCGGTTGATCGTGGAGTCCACCGAGACTTCCCAGTCGATCAGCCCGGCGGCGTCGGCATGGGCCAGCAGGACGCTGTGGATCTTGTCCCACGTCCCATCACCGCTGAAGCGGCGGTGCCGCTTCCACACCGTCTGCCACGGCCCGAAGCACCCGGGTAAGTCCCGCCACGCGATCCCGGTCCGGTAGCGATAGATGATGCCCTCCACCACGGTGCGATGATCGGCGAACGGCCGACCACGACGCCCCTGCGAGGACGGCATCAACGGAGCAATCAGCTCCCACTGCGCATCAGTCAGCAACTCCGTTCGAGACACACACCGAGCGTTCCAGCGACCAGCCCAAACCTTTGGGAGACACGCCCTAGTCGCTTTCCAGGAGAACTGGCTCTTCGCGCGGATGGCGAGCGACGTCTTGCCGAGTCTTTCCAGGATGATGATCGGGTTCATCGGCGCTGTGGTCATCGGCGTGGTCGTGGGGTTCGTTCTCGGTCAGGCGCACCGCCTCCAGGCGATGTTCGCACCCGTGCTCGAGTTCCTGCGCGCGATCCCTGCGGTCGCGTTGATTCCCCTCGTCATCATCGTGCTGGGCCTCGACGACACCGCGAAGGTGATTCTGATCACCTTCATCTGCCTCTGGCCCGTGCTCCTCAATACCGAAGCTGCAATCAGAGGAATGGACCCCGGACTGCGCGAGACCGCCCGGGTGTACGGCATCCACTGGTTCCGCTACGAGTTGCAGGTCGCACTTCCCGCGGCAGCTCCGCAGATCTTTGCCGGAATGCGCACGAGTCTTTCGCTCGCGCTCATCATGGTCGTCGTGAGCGAGATGATGGCGGGAGGCAACGGGATCGGCGTCTTCGTTCTTCAGTCGCAGAGGTCGTTCGCGATCACGGACATGTGGTCGGGCATCGTGCTCATCGGGATCTTCGGGTACGTGTTCAACCTGCTGCTCATCGTCGTCGAGAACCGGGTGCTCGCGTGGCACCACGGCGCGAACACCGCCGTGGAGTGACACCGCGGTCGAGAGGACGCCCTCACACCTCGATGCCGCCGCACCACACACGCAGAACGCGACGCGCGGCAGCGATGTCGGTGAGCGGATCGCCGTCCACCAGCACGAGGTCGGCTCGCAATCCGGGGGTGATCGCCCCCCGATCGTCGAGTGAGAACGCGTGCGCGGCCGTCGAGGTGGCAGCGCGCAGCGCTTCGGCTGTTGACAGGCCGGCGTCCACGAGCAGAGCGAGTTCGTCGTGCATG
>NZ_JBDFLW010000002.1:0-44728 GCF_047237905.1 Microbacterium jepli
AGGTTCCCGCTTGAGATGACATGAAACCCTCGCGATTCCACGGTAGTTGACAACGGTTTCAGGGCCAGGATTCCACGCGAAATGGCATTTTCCTACAGTTGGCCCGACTCAACTCAGATGCCCGCTTGCGGCAGGCAGATCGACCTAGAGTGTGTTAACGATGGCCAACCTGGGGCTCGGCATCGTATTCGTCGCCGTGCCTTGGCTCTACATCGACCTGAACGCCGCTGGAGTGCTCTATTTCGCGTGGCTGGCGTCCGCAACGCTGCGCCCCGACGGCAAGGGGCTATTCGAGGCACAATCTCTCGCGCGCGACTCCCGGTTGAAGCTGTTCCGGATGGGGCTCGTCACCAACCTGCTCAACCCCAAGGCCGCCGTCATGTACCTCGCGATCATCCCGCAGTTCATAGATCACGGGCAGGGAAACACGACCGCTCAGGGATTCGTTCTCGGCGAAGTTCAGATCATCGTCAGCATGATCGTCAACTCCCTCATCGTGCTGGGCGCCGGCACAATCTCCGGATTCGTGTCGACGCGACCCACGTGGATCAAATGGCAGCGTTGGGTCACCGGCACCCTGCTCAGCACAGTGGCGGTCATGCTGGCCAGAGAGGTCCCGCAAAGCAGCTCGCCCCTGAACCGGGCGATCATGCTGCAGGACCTCCGTGAGACGCCGCTCAGATAGACCGTCCTCCGGAAGCTCGACGAGTACGAATGACCCTTTCTGAAGGGATCGAGCAGGACTGTTGTTCTGCACAGATTCTGCTAGGTAGAGTGGGAGTCCATCCGACGGAACCCGCCGTCGGTGAACAAAGGAGTTCCAGAATGCGCATCGTCTTGGTTCATGGAGGTTGGCAGGGTGGTTGGGCGTGGGACGGCGTTGTCGCTGAGCTCACGAAGGCAGGCCACGAGGTATGGGCCCCAACCTTGCAGGGTCTCGGTGACAACGACGACCGTGCAGGTGTCACGCTCTCGACCATGGCGGACAATCTCATCGGCCGGATCGCCGACAAGGGGTGGGACCGGTTCGTCGTAGTCGGCCACAGTGGCGGCGGCCCGATCATCCAGCTCGTAGCTGAGGCGATGCCGGAGCAGGTGGAGCAGGCGATCTTCATCGACGCGTGGGTACTCGCCGACGGCGAGTCGATCAATGCGATCCTCCCCGCCGAGTTGGCGAATTTCGCCCGTGGCACAGCCGCATCCTCGCCCGACCAGAGCGTGCCGATCCCGCCGCAGCTATTCATGACGGCTTTCTTGCAGGACGGATCGGAGGAGCTTCACGCGCAGGTCGAGCCCCGTCTGGTGCCGTCGCCTGGCGGTTGGCTCGACGAGCCGATCCGTCTTCGGTCGGCCGGCACCGGTGACGTGCCGAGCGGCTACATCTTCCTGCAAGAGGATCGGGCTGTGCCGCAGGAGTTGTACCGCGCATCAGCAGACCGGCTCACGAACCCGACGACCGCGAGCTCGCCGGGGAGCCACATGGCCATGTTGACGCGCCCGGTGGAGCTGGCAGCAGCCATCGTCTCCGTTATGTCGTGACGACGTTTCGCTCTTTCGCGACTTCCGCTGGGACCGTCGCTTACGCCGAATGGCTGCCCGGCGGCCCCGCCCGTGCGACGGTGCTGCTCGTTCACGGCGGGGGGGTGGGCCCCGATGGCTGGAGTCGAGCGATCGGCGGGCGACCCGGGTGGGCGCCCCGTCTCGCCGAAGCCGGATACCGCGCGGTCGTGATGACGTGGCCTGGGTTGTCGGCTGGCGGCGCATGGGACCCCGACACGCGGCTGGATGGGGCGGCGGTCGCCGGCGCGATCGTGGAGCTAATCGCTGCGCTCGGCGGCCCGGTCGTCCTCGTGGTCCACTCCATGTCCGCCGCTTTCGGTTATCGGGTCGCTTTCCACCATCGGGATTCACTGATCGCCCTAGTCGCGCTGGCACCCGCTCCCCCCGGGGACATCCAGCCCGAGCCCGCCGTGCTGGAGGAGGACGCCGATCACATCGTCGTCCAGGGACGCCCGCTCACCTGGAGGCTTCCCCGTCGCGGCTGGTGGCATCCCGGATCAGAGTTCATCGAGACGAAGCTGGTCGGTGCAAGCGAGCAATTCCCACCCGGTCACCTGGACGAGCTCCGTTCGCAGCTGGTGCCAATCCCAGCCGGGCTCCTCCTCGAGCGGCAGAACGTTCGCGGTGCGCAGGTCCATATCGGCGACAGGGAGTTGGACGGCCTACCGACCCTCGTGATGGTCGGTACCCACGACACCGATCATCCGATCGAGTCGGACCGCGCGACTGCTGACTGGCTCGCCGAGCGAGGCGGCGATGTCAGGTTCGTCGCGTTGACGGCAGCGAACGTGGCTGGCAACGGCCACATGCTGATGCAGGAGTCGAACAGCGATGCGGTGCTCAACCTTGTAACGGAGTGGCTCGGTCCAAATGTACGCCCGCGGCGGTGAGGATGGTGCAGCTGATCGCGACCCGGGCGCCGGTCATCTCTGATGGCCCGAGTACAGCAGGAGCCGTTGCTCAGCAAGTTCCTGCAGCAGGAATCGCCAGAGATGCCCGTCGTTGAATGCGTCACCCAGGTCGGGCAGGTCGGCGAGATCGTCGTCGTCGATCGGCATAGGCTCGGCCCCTGCCTGCAGAACGGCGAGGTGCACGCGAGCCAGGCTGTCGACATTGATCGCGCGGATGACGGCCTGCGGGACGCTCTCGCCGACGGCGGTGAGGCCGTGACCGCGCAGGATGCCGACCGGCCGCGTGCCGAAATCGTCCGCCATGGCCGTCGCGCGTGCGTGGTTGCGGATCAGCGCAGACGAGGAATGCGCGGGGATGCCGCCGCGCGCCATCCGCATAGCGGGGATGTTGAAGGCACCGACAATCGGTAGCAACGTCCGTCCGGTCAGCGAGAACGCGACGACAGCCGGCGGATGCGCGTGGACGACGGATCGAGCCGCAGGATTGCGGCGCAGCAGCTCAAGATGCAGAGACAGCTCGTTCGGCGCCCGGTACCCGCCGGCGAGCTCGAACGATCCCTCAAGGGGCACGGCGAGGATGTCGTCGGCGGTGGTGAACCGCAGCCCTCGCTCCTGCGGTCCGCGGGCTCGGATGAGGACGGTGTCGTCGTCGACCCGCAGGCTGACGTGCCCGAGGATGTCGTCCACGAGCCCCCGGACCGCGAGCACGCGGCAAGCATTGGCGACGAGCATGCGTTCGTCGACGTAGTCGTTCATCATCCACTTCTCCTTCGAGGCGTGATCTCCGATTGCGAATTCCTGGAAAATCTAGCAGAATCAGATTCTGTCTTAAAGAAAACCGGTCTCGACCGACATCATCTTCAAGGCGCGGAATAGGACTCTGACATCAGGAAGCAGCGGCCCAATGGCGAGCAAGACGACGATCTTCGAGGACGTGCGGCGCGGCATGATCCCGGCGCACATCTATAACGACGAGGAGATCTTCGAGCAGGAGAAGAGCAAGCTCTTCAGCCGCGCGTGGATTTTCGTCGGACATGAATCCGAGATCCCTCAGCCCGGTGACTACGTGGTGCGGCATGTGCTCGACGACTCGTTTATCGTCGTGCGCGATGAGAGTGGTGAGATTCGGGCGCACTTCAACATGTGCCTGCACCGCGGGATGCAGGTGTGCCGCGCCGAGGTCGGCAACGCCTCCCACTTCCGTTGCCCCTACCACGGGTGGTCATACCGCAACGACGGCCGGATTATGGGCCTCCCGTTCCACGAGGAGGCCTACGGGGGTGAGGCAGGGTTCAACAAGAAGGGTGCACGACTGCTCCCGGCGCCGAACCTCGACACATACAACGGTCTGATCTTCATCAGCATGGACCCGAACGCGCCGACCCTGCGGGAATACATCGGCGACTTCGCGTTCTACCTCGACTACTACACGGGGCAGAGCGCCAAGGGCATCGAGCTGCGTGGCCCGCAGCGGTGGCGCGTCAAGGCGAACTGGAAGATCGGCGCCGAGAACTTCGCCGGCGACATGTATCACACGCCCCAGACCCACACCTCGGTCGTCGAGATCGGGTTGTTCCGTGAGCCGAAGGCGGAGAAGCGCAAGGACGGCAACACGTACTGGGCCGGCAACGGCGGCGGCACGACCTACAAGCTCCCGCCTGGCAGCCTCGAGGAGCGGCTGCGCTATGTCGGATATCCCGACGCGATGATCGAGCGGATGAAGGAGCAGTGGTCGCCTGAGCAGCTCGATGTGATTGGCCGTGACGGGTTCATGATCTCTGCGGCATCGCTCTTCCCGAACATGAGTTTCGTGCACAACTGGCCGAAGGTGGAGGACGGGGACGACGTGCTGCCCTTCATCTCGATCCGTTCGTGGCAGCCCATTAGCGAGAACGAGACGGAGGTCTACTCCTGGTTCGCGGTCGATGCCGAGGCGCCGGAGGAGTTCAAGGATCTCTCGTACAAGGCCTACCTGATGTGCTTCGGTAGCACGGGAATGTTCGAGCAGGACGATGTCGAGAACTGGGTCTCGCTGACCACGACTGCCAAGGGTTCGATGGCTCGACGGCTCCTGCTCAACAGTCGGATGGGGACTCTCAAAGACGACACTCCGGTCGTCGCTGCGCTGACTCCTGAACAGTTCGCCGGTCCAGGCGTCGCGCACGTTGGTTACGGCGAGTACAACCAGCGTCATCTGCTCGATCGCTGGGCCGACTACCTCGACACCGATGACGAAGTCGAGGTGCAGGTCGCGAGCATCGGTACAGGCATCACCAACAACGGGGAGGCACCCGCATGATGAACACCGAGACCGGTGTCCAGATATCCGAGCAATCGCGTCTCGGCGCCCACGCCACGCGCGCCGATCGAGTCGGGCGGTCCCTATTGTTCTCCGACGAACTGCATCTCGAGGCGCATCGTTGGTTGATTGAAGAGGCTTACACCCTCGACGAGCAACGGTACGAGCACTGGCTTGAGACGCTTACAGAGGATATTCACTACATCATGCCGGTGCGTCAGACGACGGCTCTCGGGTCTTCCTTCACGACGGCGAGGGGGATGTCGCACTGGGACGAGAATAAGTACTCGCTCAGCCGCCGGGTCGCGCGATTCCTGACTGAACACGCTTGGACGGAGGACCCTCCCTCACGCCTGCGTCATTACGTGACGAACGTGCGCGTGTTCCTGTCCTCGGTCGAGGACGAGCTCATCGTCGACTCCGCCGTCCTGCTGTTCCGCAGCCGGGGAGACGTCAACGAGCCGTCAATCATCTCCGCTCACCGCGAGGATGTATTGCGTCGCGTCGGTGACGACCTGCAGCTGGCACGTCGGGTGATCATGGTGGACGAGTCGGTGCTCCGCATCCAGAACCTGGCGATCTTCCTGTGAGCGGCCTCGACTGGGAGGGTGCCGACGTCGATCGTGATGCCGCGGCGGCTGCGGCTGCGGAGCGCGAGCGTCTTGTCGCCCGCACCGTCGGGGAGCCGCTCGTCATCGCCAACGAGTTTTCGGAGATCGAAGTGCGCCGTGTGGAAACTCACAACGGCACGAGGCTTCTGATCGACGCCCCGAAAACTGGCCAGTGGATCGCGATCGATCCCATGGAGCTCGAGGCCCTGACCTGGCAGACCACGCAGACGTTCTCCGAGATGATCGCGCGGCCTGACCAGCCGATGTTCCCCGAAATGCGACCGCAGTAGAAAGGAGAGACCGATGGCACGGATCATCGCAGACCGCAGCGCCTGTCAGGGCTACGCCAATTGCGTTGTCGCCGCGGGCGACTACTTCGACCTCGATGACGACGCCCTGGTGATCGTTCTGCGCGAGGACCTGCCCGACAGTGAGCGCAAGCGAGTAGAGGAGGCGGCGCGCAGCTGCCCCGTCTCCGCCTTGGTTGTGGAGGACTGACGTGTCGCGGGTCGTCATCGTCGGCGCCTCTGTTGGTGGGCTCAAGACCGCCCAAGCTCTTCGAAGCGAGGGGTTCGAGGGCGAGATCGTCCTGATTGACCAGGAGCGCCATCCCACCTACGACAAACCTCCGCTCTCGAAGAAGTACCTCACCGGTGAGACGGCGCGACACGAGATCGAACTTCTTTCCGAGCACGAGACGCGGGGGATCGGAGCCATCTCGATCTTCGGCACGCCCGCGGCATCCGTCGACCTCGAAGGCCAGGTTGTGACGCTCGCGGACGGTGCAGCTGTCTCATACGACACACTCGTGATCGCCACCGGGTCACGCGCCCGTCGCTCTCCGTGGGGTGAAGGTGAGCATATTCACTTGCTGCGTACCAGCGGCGATGCCGAGCGCTTGCGGGATGAGCTGGCCACAGCGAGGCACCTTGTGGTCATCGGCGCAGGCTTCATCGGGGGTGAGGCTGCCGCGACCGCGATCACGGCGGGCGTGCGGGTCAGCATGGTTGACCCGTTCCCGGCGCCGATGTCGCGGGTGCTCAATGCCGAGGTCGGCCAGATCTTCAGCCGCAAGTATGCGCATGAGGGCGTCGAGGAGTACTTCGGAAGGACAGTCGAAGGCGTCGAACAGACGGCAGACGGGGTGCGCGTGGTGCTCGATGGCGGCGAGATCATCGAGGCCGATGCAGCTCTCGTCGGTATCGGAGCTGTGGTCAACACGGAGTGGCTCGAGGGTTCCGGCATCGAACTCGACAACGGGGTGATCTGCGACTCTGGGCTGCGGGCCATCGGGCATCCTGAGATCTTTGCCGTCGGCGATATCGCACGTTGGGCGAGTGCGTCGCGCAACGTCTCGCTGCGCCTCGAACATTGGACCAATGCCGTTGATCAGGCTCGCGTCGTCGCACACAACATCGTCCACCCTGATGATTGCGAGGACTACGACACGACCGAGTATGTCTGGAGCGACCAGTACGACTGGAAGATCCAGGTGGTCGGGCGCACCGGCGCCGACGACATCGTCATCATCGGGTCCGAGGAGGACCAGCGCTTCGCCGTGCTCTACTCGGAGAGTGGCGACTCGCTGACCGGCGCGCTCGTCGTCAACTGGCCGCGGGCGCTCGTTAACACGCGGCGAGCGGTGGCTACGAGAACCGATCGAGCCGAGGTCGCGGCGCGCCTGAGCGGCGACGGCGCGCGGTCGGTCACGCCCGCGGTCTGAGGATGGTCCCCGTGACCACAAGAGGATACGATTTCTGTTGTGCAGAAATCGCCCGGCGACGGTGTAGCGCCCCAATACCCGATCGAGTCAGTGGACAACGCACTGCGGTTGCTCCTCCTTCTTGGCGAGCGTACGGAGGAGGTAAGGCTGACCGACGTCAGCGCCGAACTCGGGGTGGCGTCTTCGACGGCGCACCGCATCCTCGCAATGCTCATCTGGCGCGGATTTGCCCGTCAGGATCCGCGCACGAAGACCTACGGTCCGGGTCCGACACTCACGAGCGTGGCCTTCTCGATTTTCCGGCGCATGGATCTTCCGCGCCTGGCGCAGCCGATCCTCGAGGATCTCAGTTCCTCGATGGGCGAGACGAGCCATCTCGGCATCCTCGAAGGCGCGAACGTCCGCTTCATCGCGGCGTCCGAGCCGGCGGCGGCAGTCCGCGTCGCCTCACGCCTTGGACGGGAGATCCCGGCGTACGCGACCTCGACCGGCAAGGCGATGCTTGCCAGCCTGCCGGCAGAACAGCTCGGGCGCTTGTTTCCAACGGACTCGCTCCCCGCGGTGACCTCGCATACCGTTCAGTCCCTTGCGGACCTCGAGAAGGAACTCGAAGCCGTTCGGCGCCAGGGCTACTCGACGAACCGCGAGGAGAGCGAGGACGGTGTGGCGTCGGTCGCAGTCTCGGTCGCGAACTCAGCGGGCATCAATCTCGCCATCAACCTCGCTGCCCCAGTCCATCGTCTTCCGGTCTCGAAGGTCGCGACCTTCGGGCGAGCACTCAAGGACGCCTCGATGCGGTTGAGCGAGGCGTTGGGCTAATCACGGGGGTGCTCCGGTGAACCCCGCCCCGATCCCCCTCCTCCACGGACACTCGATTCCGCGTCTGGGTCTCGGCACGTGGCCGCTCGAGGGCGACGCGGTGCACGAGATGGTCGCGCTGGCGCTCGACATCGGCTATCGACTGATCGACACGTCTCACAAGTACCTCAACGAGGAACCGGTTGGCGCGGCGATCCGAGAGAGCGGGATCGCTCGCGAGGAGATCTTCGTCACCAGCAAGTTCAACAAGGAGGATCACAGCGTAGATGGTGTCCAGCGCGCCTATGACGAGAGCCTCCGACGGACCGGGCTCGACTACCTCGATCTATTCCTCATTCACTGGCCAGTGCCTTGGCTCGACACCTATGTTGCGGCGTGGCGGGGTCTTGTAAGACTCGTCGAGCAGGGGCGGGTCGGAGCAATCGGCGTCTCAAACTTCAAACGACCACCTCTGGAACGGATCGTCGCCGCTACCGGACGCGTGCCCGACGTCAACCAGATCCAACTGAGTGCCGACCTGGCGCGCGACGATATCCGTGATCTGCACAAGCGGTGGGGCATCGTGACCGAGGCCTGGAGTCCGCTCGGGCGCGGAGGCCCCTTGCTCACAGATCCCGTCGTGGTAGACATCGCAGACCGGGTCGGTCGCACCCCCGCGCAGGTGTTGTTGCGGTGGCATGTGCAGCACAACATCGTCCCGATTCCGCGCGCGGACGACCCCAGACAGCTGCGGGAGAACGCACAGATCTTCGATTTCAACCTCACTCACGACGACCTTGCGGAGCTGAGGAACCTCGATCGCGGTGAATCAGCGGCACGAGATTCCGACTCAAAAGAGAACGGACATTAGCGCGTTTCTCCCCGACTCGATCGCGTTTCAAGTTTCAGGGGTCGAGCGATCAGATCCGAGATCGATGGTTTTGGCGAGCTGCCGGTGCTGCCGACCACACCAGGACTACGAGCTTTCATGCTCCGACTCCCGGGTCATGTGACGCGCCAGCGCGGGTCGGTGACGAACTTGTGTCCGGTCGACGCCGCGTTCGTCGACGAGAACCCCGGCTATGCGGACGTCATCGATGCCAAGCGCCCCGGTGTCGTCGCTCGGCGCGGCGCGTCCTGAAGCGCGTCCGCTAGACCGAAAGGGACTCCACGTGGTCCAGCGCCGCCTGCAGTGCGTCTTCGAGCGGGGAGATCTCCTGAGCGATCTGGGCGAGGATCATCCCGCCCTGGAAGGCGGCCAAGAGCAGGTTCGCAAGCTGCCGGGGATCGGCCTCGGCGCTCAGTCGGCCGCGACGCTGCAGATCCGCCAACGCATCCTGGAAGATCTCCCTCCACTGGCTGAACGCGCGCGCGAGCTCGTCATGGACGTCGAGGTCGGTCTTGATGATCTCGCTGGCGAGCGAGCCGAGGGTGCATCCTTCGTGGAACGCGCGTTCGTATCCAACATAGAAGGCGGCCCACTTCCGGAATCCCTCGAGGTCTTCGAAGTGATCGAACTCCCCGCTCCGGTGCAGCGCGAGCACGTTGTCGGCCTGCCACGCGATCACCGCGAGCACGAGGCTCTCCTTGGTGGGGAAGTAGTGGTTGAGCTGCGACCCGCTGACGCCGGCGGCGCGCCGGACCTGTTCGTTGTTGGTCGAATGGACGCCGTTGCGGTAGATCAGTTCGGCCGTGTGCTCGAGGATCCGCGCACGAGTCGCCTGACCCTTCTCGGTGAGCTGCTGAGGCTCCGGCGCTGCCGTCGTGGACTTCATGATTCCGATCATATCAAAAATGGGCTTGACAACCCATTCCATTCTGGTGTTTCATCAACCAAGTGGGCTAAGCAGCCCAAAAATCACCGAGGTCGGACACCGACCACCCAGGACTGGAGTCGATCGCTCATGTCGCGTCTGAACGTTTCCCCCACCGCCGAGCTTCCCGAAGAGACGAACCGCGCACTCGATGAGGTGGCCGGCCGGTTCGGGTTCGTCCCGAACATGTTCGCCACCCTGGCGTCGAACCCGGCTGTGCTCGACATCGTCATGACATTGCAGACGAAGGCCAACCGGCTGCTCGATGCGAAGACCCGGCACACGATCGCGCTCGCCGTATCGGAGGCCGACGGCTGCGACTACTGCCTGGCACTGCACACGGCCGGGTCCCTTCAGGGCGGGATGTCGATCGAGGACATCGAGCTGGCGCGCGCCGGAAGCTCGGTGGACCCGAAGCGGGCGGCGGTCGCACGCTTCACGCACCGCATCATCGAGACGCGAGGGCACGTGAGCGACGCCGACCTGGCCGCGGTCCGCGGCGCCGGCTACACCGATCCGCAGATCCTCGGGATCGTCACGCTGGCAGTGCGCGCGCTGATGACGAACTACATCAACAACGTCAACCAGACCACCGTCGACATCCCCTCGGCTGCTTCGACGGCAGCCGCGGCGTGATCAGCCGGCACCCCGCGAGCGCTTCGGAAGGAACTCCCATGCCCGGTTCTGAGCTCTACGAGAAGTTCATGGCGTTGCACATCCGCGAGGGCGGGCTCGTCCTGCCGAACGCGTGGGACGCCGTCTCCGCACTGATCCTGGCCGACGCGGGCTTCGAGGCGATCGGCACGTCGTCAGCGGCGCTGGCCGCCGCGCTCGGGCGGCAGGACGGTCGCCACGCGGTCTCGCGCGACGAGCACCTGGACCATGCCCGCCTGCTCGGCCAGGTGACGGGGCTGCCGGTCAACGGCGATTTCGAGGACGGCTACGGCCTCACCGCCGAAGACGTCGCCGCGACCGTCGACCGAGCCGTGGCGTACGGTCTGGCCGGCATCGGCATCGAAGACACGACGGGGAATCCGGATGCCCCGATCCGTGACTTCGACCAGGCCGTCGAGCGCGTCCGCAGCGCTGTGAATGCGGCGAAGCGACGCATCGTCGTCACCGCCCGCACCGACAACTATCTCCAGGGCCGCCCTGACCTCGACGACACCATCCGACGCCTCACCGCGTTCGCCGAGGTCGGTGCCGACGTGGTCTACGCCCCGTTTCCACCGGATCTCGCCTCCCTCGAGGCGATCGTCGCGGCCGTCGCGCCGACTCCGGTCAACGTGCTCATCTCGCCGGCGGATCAGGTGCTGACCGTCGCGGAGCTGCAGGCGGCCGGGGTCAAGCGCATCAGTCTCGGACCCGCGCTGTACACCAACGCCATGACCGCCCTCGAGCAGGCCGCCCGCGCCCTCAGAGCCGGCGACATCGCGTCGGCGACCGCCGGCATCGGCTTCGACCGCGTGGGCGAGCTGCTCACCCGCGCCTCCTGACGCATCCGACTCCCACCTACGACCACATCTCACGGAAGGCACAACACCATGGATCTCGACAAGATCATGAACAAGCACCTCAGCCGCTACTTCGACGGCAGCAAGACGATCCCGGAGGAGACGATTCAGCAGCTGCTGAAGTTCCTCCGTTCGGCTCCCACCTCTACGAACATCCAGCCCAACCACTTCATCGTGCTGTCGACCAGGGAGGGCAAGGAGAAGCTGGCCGCCAACCTCGGCGAGCGGTTCGCCGACAACGCCGAGAAGATCCTCAACGCCTCGCACACGATCATCATGACCACGCGCGCAGACATCCCCGCCCAGCACCTGGACGCCGTGTTCGGCAAGGAGCGCGCCGACGGCAGATTCCCCACGCCGGAGAAGCAGGAGCGGTGGGAGTACATGACCCGCGACTTCGTCAGCCTGCGCAACTACACGTACAAGGACACCTATCACTGGATGGAGAAGCAGACCTACATGGTGATGGGCCTCCTCATGATGGCGGCCGCCGAACTGGGCGTCGAGGCGATGCCGCTGGAGGGGTTCGATCCGGTGACCGTCGACAAGGCGTTCGGCATCCGCGAGACCGGGCACACGACCACCGTGCTGCTGGCCCTGGGCTACCCCGATGTGGAGAAGCAGTACCACACGCCGATCTCGCGGTTCGAGTCCGAGCAGCTCTTCACCTTCGCCTGAGTCGCACCCATGGACGAGCAGCAGCTGCAGAAGATCGCGAACGATGTCGCCACGGAACTGCCCGGCGTCAGCTTCGAGCATCGCGAGAACCCGAACTGGGAGACGTACAAGGTCGGAGGCAAGATCTTCATGATGATGACCGACCTGCCCGGGCATTCCGTGGTCACCGTGAAGGCCGACCCGGCCGAAGCCACGGTCTTGCGCGAGCGGTATGAAGAGATCAGCGCCGGCTACCACACGGACAAGAAGCACTGGGTCTCCGCGAGCGCCGGCCCGGGCATCGACGCGTCCCTGGTGACGGAGCTCGTCACCAACTCGTATGGGCTCGTGGTCGAGAAACTCCCGAAGTCCGCGCGACCGACGGCCGCAGCCGAGTAGCGGCCGACACCCGAACCACCACGCCACCAGAATCAGACAGCAAGGAGAAACCATGATCGGAGTCGGAGTCCGCACCCCGGGCGGTGCCCTCGAAATCCTCGACCTACCCGAACCGCGCGAACCCGGTGCGGGCGAGCTGGTCTTGGAGGTGGTGGCGGCGGGCATCGGCCCGTGGGACGCTCTGCTCCACACCGGCGGATGGGATGTCGGGCTCGTCCCGCCCGCGGCCCTGGGCGTCGAGGGCGTCGGTCGAGTGGCCGCGACCGGTCCCGGCGAGACGGAGTTCCGCACCGGCGATCTCGTGATCGTCCACGAGGCGCCCCTGCCCGGTGGCAGCGGCACCTGGGCGGAGAAGGCTCTCGTGAGCAGTGCCCACGTCGCGCGCGTGCCCGACGGCTTGGCGCCGGCAGTCGCCGCGGGCCTCCCCGTCGCGGGGCTCACGGCGCAGCAGGCGCTCGACGAGCTGCAGGTCGTCGCGGGCAGCCGCCTGCTCGTCGTGGGAGCCTCCGGACCCACCGCGGCGCTGGCCGTGCAACTGGCTCACAGTCGGGGCGCCGACGTCGTGGCCGGCGCGGGGCTGGCCCACGCCGACCGGCTTCGGTCACTCGGCGCCGCCGACGTCGTCGACACTCACGTCAACGGGTGGGCGCACAAGGTCGGGCGCCGATTCGACGCCGTCCTCATCGCCGCGACAGGGACCGCAGCCGATGCGATGGAACTGCTCGTCGACGGCGGACGCCTCACCTCCATCACCTCCGACGCCCCCGCTCCGGTGCGCGGCATCGCCACGTCCGACCTGTACGTGCAACCGGACGGCCGTGCGCTCGGAGAGCTGGCGGCGCTCGCCGCCGCCGGTGACCTGCGCCTCGAGGTGGAGACCACGCCGGTCGGCGGTGCCCTTGCGATCGCGGAACAGGTCGCCAGCGGCCGCTCACGCGGAGTCAAGCACGTGCTCGAGTTCTGACGACCTCGGACGTGAACGCCGGCGTCCTCGCTCCGCGTCGAGTTGTTGTCGACAGTTGAGGGCGCTCGTGCCCGTCATCGCGGCGCTCGTGGTGTCGGCCATTTGCTTCACGATCATCGTCGCGGGCTCCGGATATGACTCCGGCCACGATGAGCGGACGCAGTAGGCGAGTCGTTACGCCCGGGAGCGCTCACTAACCGATGCCGAGGTCCTTTCCGAGCTTGGCGTACAGCTCTAGCACCGACCGGGGTCGATCTCGTATCGGGTTCGCTACCCGCGGCGGGCTCGCTCAGGGGGTGAGTCGGGGATGACGACTCCGAGCGGCTCGGTGACATCGACTTCATCCCGGTAGCGCAGAAGCGCGTCGATGAACTCCTGCTGCGCGGGGGACGGAACGTAGGCAGACCGAGTGATGAGGAGTGCGCGGCGGTCGGCCCATTCCTCTGCCACCGGATGTATGGCAGCAGGCAGTGTGCGAGAGCGGCTGGCGGTCCCATACGGGACGATCGCCGCGCCAGCCCCAGTGCTGGCCACGGCGTACACCGCGTTGAGGGTTGGCAACCGCACGCGGTACGCAGGTGACACGCCGAGGATGCGCGCCTGCTCGTCGATGAGTGTCTGAAGCGGGTTTGCCGCTGGCAACCCGATCAGCGGCCCTCGCATCACCTCCTCGAAGGAAGGAGCCACGTCGTCTCCGCGGAACACCGAGCCACGAACGACGACAAGGGGATCCGCCCATAGCTCACGAGCGATCAAGGCGTCCCCCGTCGGCGGGAGGGAAGCGATCCCGAGGTCAGCACCCCCCTCGCGGACCCGAGACGCGACCTCGACGCTGCTTGTCTCGACCACCGCGATCCGCATTGTAGGGAATCGTGCGAGAGTCGCGGCCAGGAATTCGGTCAAGGTATCGACGGCTGATGTGTTGCTGGCCAGCCGGATCTCGCGGGCAGAGTCCCCGCGCAGCCCGTCCATCGCCTGCCGCAGTTCATCCGCACGTTCGAGGAGGGCACGGGCATGTATCGCCAGGGTCGTACCGGCCGCGGTCGGCACGATCCCACCTCGTCGACGCGACAACAGCTCTACTCCTTCTTGCCGTTCCAGTAGAGCGATCCGGCTGCTGGCCGACGACAGCGAGAGCCCTACGGCGCGGGCGCCCGCCGTGATCGAGCCGGCGTCGATGATCGCGACGAACAGCTCCAGATCCCGCAGGCTGGGCGCCATGAACTAGCCTTCGAATTTCGCGTACATCCCTTCCGATTCTATCAACCTGCGTCCAGCGCACTTTTGGAAGCCTTGAAGGCCTCCGGGGCATCTAGTGACCCGGGCGAGGAGGAGGCCAACGTGCTGATAGAAATCGCGCCGCTTCTGCGAGGAGCGGCGGTCGTCGGCGCAGGCTTCCTTGCAGGAGGTCTGAACGTCGTCGTAGGCGCGGGGACACTGGCGTCCTTCCCCATCCTCGTTCTGCTGGGGTTTCCGCCGTTGACGGCGACGATGGCGAACACGATCGGCATCGTGCCCGGCAGCCTGTCGGGGGTACTCGTCTACCGACGCGAGCTGCGCGCACACTACCGCGTTACTGGCCTACTGCTTCCCTCATCCAGCGCCGGCGGCGTCGCCGGCGCGCTCCTCCTCCTGCACTTGTCCGTCGACATCTTCGCTGCCGTCATCCCTTGGCTGATTGGTATCGGTACGCTTCTGGTGCTCAGCGGACCCGCCATCAAAAACCGCATCGGCCGCGTGGCGGCAACCGACGACGTCGACGCGACGCCATTCCCTCGCCGAGGTTCGAAAGTCGCCTCCGTGGTCGGCGCGTTCCTGCTCGGAGTTTATGGTGGCTACTTCAGTGCAGCGCAGGGGATCCTCCTCGTCGCCCTGCTCGGGATCACGACGACGTTGCTGATGCAAGAACTCAACGCCGTGAAGAACGCCAGCGTCGCCGCGGTCAACATCATCGCCGCCACGGTCTTCATCTTCGTCTCACCAGAACTGATCTCGTGGCCCATCGTCGCACTCGTTGCTCTCGGCTCGATCCTGGGAGGATTGGTCGGCGGCAGGTTCGCAAGACGACTCCCCGCAGGCCTGTTCCGCGGGTTCGTCGTCATCGTCGGCATCACCACCGTCACGGCAATAGTTTTAAGCCATTGACCACCCTCGGTCGGCAGGAACGGTCGAGCCAGATGTCAGCGCCGGGATCACCCGGGCACGCGACGATCGATCTGCCCGTCCGGGCCCCGGGCGTAGGCCGAACTCGTTGACGCGGAAACGGTTCACGAAGTTGCTCGCTCAGGGGCAGCCGCTGGCGGCCGCCGCCCGCGAGGTCGGCGCGATGCGGACGACCGCGTACATCTGGCGCGATGGCACCGCGGTGCGGCGCAAGGATAGCGCGGTGAAGGTCGTGCCACAGCCCTGGCCGCTTTCGCTTCGTCCAATCTCCTCGAGGTTTCTTTTCGAAGAGGAGCGCATTCTGATCGCCGATCTCGCGAGCCGAGGTGCCCGGCCAACGGAGATCGCCGCGCTGCATGACCGATCTCCGTCCACGATCAGCCGGGAGTTGCGTCGTAACGTGCACGGTCGCACGAGAGGCGCGTGACTCCTCCGTCCGTCGCCTCTGCAGCGGTCAGCGGATCGCATCGAGCGCTGCGATGAGGTCCCGCGGTTCCGCGCGTTTGGTGTGGTCGCTGTCCACGAACGACCACGATATAGACCCGCTCTGCCTGATCACATAGGTCGCGGGGATCACAAGCGTTCGACCATCGCCACCGTTTCGACGGATGAGATCGTGACCTCGTCGCTCGTAGAGCGCAGCCAGCTCCGCAGGAATGACGAATGACAGGCCGTAGCTTTGGGAGACAATGGCACCCACGTCGCTCAGAACGTCAAAAGTGAGGCTGTGTTTCTCAGCGGTCGACAATGACTCGTCAGGCACCTGCGGCGAGATCGCAACGAGCCGCGCGTTGCGCGCCTTGAACTCCATGATGTTCGCTTGAAGCGCCCGCAGCTCGAGGTTGCAATACGGGCACCAGCTACCTCGGTAAAAGCTCAGCACCACGGGGCCATCCTCAAGCAGATCACTCAAGGTCACCGTTTCGCCAGTGGCGCTGGGGAGAGAAAACACCGGCGCCACATCTCCGACGGCCTTCGCGCGGTCTGCCGTGCCGGCGTTGAAGAGCTCCGCAGCCGCACGATCCGTCGTCTCGTTATCCTCGGAGGACCGGTTGGACCGCGCGTCCTCGTAGACACGCAGAAGCTCTTCCCGCAGGTTCATCTCGCTCCTATTCTGCGGCCGTTGACATACGCGCTCAGCTGTCCACGCCCTCGGCCTCTGATGTACGGGGTCGCCGTCGTCGGCGCTCGTGCGCACGTGGCACTCACGACGTGTGCCGCGAGAGCGATCAGTCGATGTCGCAACGAATCGGTTGGACGGATTCGTCCATTTCAGGTTACAACGGCGCTGCGATGGCTGGTGCGTGCCCGCTACCCGCCTCCGCGCGACCACCTGCAGGTTGTCTACGCGTGGGCAGCCTGGGGAACTTCCCTGGCCAGCATGACGGCGACCGCGGCAAGAAGGCTGCCGGTGATGCGGCGCTGCCACTTGAGCCAGGACGGGCGGGTTCCGATGAATCCTGCGATCGTGCCGGCGGCCAGCACGATTGCTGCGTTGACGATCATGCTGACAGTGATCTGGACCGTGCCGAGCGTGAACCCCTGCGCAATCGGGTTGCCGTGCGATGTGTCGATGAACTGCGGGATGATCGCCAGGTACATCACCGCCGCCTTCGGATTCAGCAGGTTGGTGAACAGCCCCATCTGGAAGAGCTTCCCATGCGTATCGCGGGTGAGCGGGCCGGGTTCGAACAGTCCTGTCCCTCCTGGGCGGAACGTCTTGAACGCGAGCCAGGCGAGATACAGCACTCCTGCGGCCTTCAGGCCGATGTAGAGCCAGGGAACCACAACGAACACGATACTGAGCCCGAGGTTTGCCATCGTCATGTAGGTGAGGAATCCCACGCCCGTCCCCGCCAGCGAGACCAGGCCCGCGATTCGCCCCTGAGCGATACTGCGCGACACGAGATAGATCATGTTCGGCCCAGGCGTGAGCACCATCACCAACGCCGCCAGCCCCATCCCGCCGACCGCGGCCCACGGGAGTCCAGTACCCAGCACCGTCATAGTCAGTTCCTTCCAACGATTCACGTTCCAGTGTGATGTAATGCCCTTATGCATCTCAACCCTTACGGCGAGTACGCGGTCCTGCTCGCCGCGTCACTGGCAAACGACTGGCCCGAAGATCGAGCGGGCATTGTCGACCGTGCGGAGTCTTATGGGATGCAGACGCCGTTCGCGAATCCGCAAGCGGACGACTACACCGGTGTCCGCAGGGTAATCGACCGATGGCTCGAAGTCGTTGATGAACCTTTGCCGCAACGACGCGCCGACCTCCTCAACCAACACCTCGCAGAGGCGGCCGCCTACCCGCGCCTAACCGACCACCATGATGAAGGCTGGCACCTCCACTATCGAGACCAAGACCAAGCCCTGCCGCATGTGCTGGAGGCCGTCATCAGCGTTGGCACCGCACTCCACCTGACAACGCGGGGAATGCACCGCCTTCACCGATGTGACGCCGGCAAAGACGCCGGTGACCCGTGCCGCAACGTCGTGGTAGACGTCACGCGCAACGGCCGCCAGCGGTACTGCAGCGTCCGCTGCGCCAACCGCGCTGCAGTACGTCGGCACCGCGCGCGACACGCGTGAACATGGAGACCTGACTACGCCCGGCCACCCACATCGCAATGAGCCTCATCGCCAGCAGCACCGGATCCCACACGCCGGTGGCGGCATCGTCGCCTCCCGCTGGCCCGCTCAGAAACGGAACTACGCCTCTCGACCTCCTCGAGGAAGGCGCCGACGCCGGGGAAAGTACGGCACCAACGTCGCATGCCGTGGCTCCACGAGCGGGGCGGCAACGCGGCTGACTCGCCCTCACCGGAGTCGGTCGACGCCCAGGTTCCAGATGGTCACGTTCGGTTCCGCGCCGTCGTGGCGAGCGGCGTACTCATGGAGCGCGTCCGTGCGCACGTGCTCCGGGTCCTCGCCGTCCGCGAGTCGGCGGATGAGCGGAGCCATCCATTCCCATCCCCGATCGACGAGCCGACTGGACCACCGCGACAGGAACCCGTCCGCCGTCCAGACTCCCGCGTGATCGTCGGGACCGTACCTCTCGCCGGTCGCGACGAGGCGCTCCTCGAACGCGACCCAGACGAACACGGAGCGGTAGGGCTGCGGCGTCCACCCAGCGAGCTCGGTGAACCGAACCGGGGACGTCATGCTTCCGTGATGCGCACAGGCGAGCGACTGGTCAGAGTCGGTCGTGGTTCGCCGGACTGTTCTGCACGAGCCACCTCCCCGTGAACGGGTAGACGAGGTCGACCGGATCCACCGTAGAAGCTCCGCACGCCGAGGTTCCAAAGAAGGTTGTGCAGGTTCGTGTTATCGCTGTACCCGAGGAACGGCTTCGGGTTCGCCGCGATCACGGCGGCATCGAAGTGCGGAATGACAGTGATCTGGTCATCACCACCGATGGCGGCCAGCACCGCGCGAATGCTCCGATCCGCGAACACCGCGTTCACGTCTGCCGCACGGGCTTCCGCGCTCGCGCCGAGTTGCCGCGTCGTGGGGTACTCGACCGGGATGAACCCGGTCGCCTCCTTCAGACGCCGCATCGCTTGCTCGTGGAGAACGGGCGAAATCGCTGGGGCGGCGAATGCCGGCGAGATCACGGCGACATGATCACCCGGACGGACTTTGGGAACGGCTTCAACGAAGCTGCGACCATCCACCGATTAGACCAGACTCCCGCACCGCGGCCCCGTTCGTCGGAGAATACGCCCACTTCGAGCGGATCTACACGCGGCCCCTTGGCTGGCGCGCCAGCGGCGGCGGGCGGCGGGCAGCGGCGGCGGCGGCGATTACGTCCCCACGACACTGCAATTCGCAACTCGCTCGAAAGACCTCGTGGAATTGGCATCTCGTATCGAGAACCTTCAACTGCCGGTCGTGTCGGCCCTCAGGCCTCTCCCGGCCTTGAACTGACCACGATTACCTTGGGTTCGACTGGTGCTCCGTGGGAACCCTTCACATACGACGCGATCCAGATCAGTCGGGTGCGCACGTGGCCGTCGTCGTCGAGCCCGAGTGAGGGGTAGGGCTGTCGCCGCCAGTGGCCGCGAACCGACCAGGCCGCACGATCGGGCGGCTCGCCGTCGCTCCCCTCTCGATAGACGGATACGTGATCGCTGCCCGCTTGCACGCGCACGATCGTCAGCTCGCCCTGCGGCTCGCCGCTGGGCACGACGACGCCTGTGACGCGTTCCGACTCAGTTATGCCGCCCTGGGCCATTAACGCCCACACCGCGGCAAGCAGTTTCTGTTCCGGTCGGGTGTCATCCCAGACCGGGACGAATGGCACGCGGCCGGACAGCTGCGGCCCGACCTGTTTGACATTGACCGCGCCGGATCCCGCAACGCCAGCAACGTATGTGCGTATGCGCCACATCGAGCCGCCCTGCCGGTACCAGACCGCGCGGACATGGCGGTCGCTGTCGCCCGCCCGCTGCATCACGATCGGGCGCGCGAAGAACCAGATCGCGTTGATATGCACGGGCAGCGGATCGAGAACGTCCGCGTCGACGAGGCTGTCGACAGCCAGACGCAGAAGCTCTTCGTGAAGGAGGAACGCTTCTTCGGGACGATCCGACCCCTCGCCGACCGCCGCGACGACGGACGGCACTTTGTTGGCGGTGAAGAGCTGTGCGCGAGGGTTGATGCGGGGCGGTTCACCGGCGCTAGGGGGTGGCACCCGCACGAGCGAGTCCGCAGCCAATCGTTCACCAGGATGCCCGATCGTCTTCAGCGACCTTCCTAGCCAGACGTGTTGATGGGCGAGGTCGAAGGCGATGTAGAGATTGGGTGGCGTCCACCCGCGAGCGACATAGTCGCGGTCAACGTCCCGCAACGGCGCCAACAGCCTCCGTGCATCCGAAGCGTTGAGCACAGTGGGTGGCAGCGGCCCGCCCGACAGGGTGCAGAACCCGTACCGCGCGACGGCGTCACGGTTGTGGAATGCGACGATGACTTCGTTACCCTCGGGCAGCCGAGCGGCAACGGTCAAGCCCGCCGCGATGGTGGGGATGACGCGACGGATTGCGTCGTCATGCTGCTCCCGAATGCCTTGAGCAAACCTCGACCGGCGGCGCGCTGGCTCCACACCCCGCCGCCGCTCCGGCACAGCCCCGCCACCATTCAAATGCACTCGCACCTTGCGAGCGAGCGACTCACTCAGCTGCGCCTCAGGGCGCACTTCCGCCTCACCCAGGCTCCGCAGCGCGTCGAGCACGGTGCGCACGTCAACGCCGAGCTCATTTGCAACCTCGAACACTCGGCGTCGGTACACGAAGTCCATGATGACTTGCCGAGCGTCACCGCCGAACCGCGAAGGCCGCCGACATAAAGCGAGGACAGCCGAGTGCCGATCAGATGCACGCCCCACCTGAACAGCGGCGGCCGCGCCGGCGGCCCTCGAGGTAGCTCCTACCCGCCCACTGTCTATGCCGGTGCGTCTCCTTCGATCTATGCCGGTGCGTCTCCTTCGATGGTGTCGAGACGCAGGGAGGCGACCTCGTCGATGCGGTTCCCTGACGAGTAAGCATTGCCGCTGAGATCCAGGACCCATACGGCGGTGTCCCGATGGGTGGCGTAGTCGCCGGCGTCCTCGTCGAGGATCTCGACGCTCTCGAGCTTCACGAGGCACGTTGCCTGGGCGGTGTAGTTGATCCATAGATCGCGCGACTTTCGCTCGATCTGCACCCCTTCCACGTTCACATCCAGTAACAAGACTTCAAGCACATCAGCAACGTCGAACTCGGTCTTCGCTGCCAGCGAGTGAGTGAAGTCCTTGGGTGTTCCGCCTGCCAGCACCGCATCCTGTACCGCGTCGTGAAGCTGTCGCTCCTGCTCGTAGTCCAATGAGCCCTCGTCATCGAGGAACTGCCCGGGAACCTTGAAATCGGAGATGCTTTCAAGGATCTTCACCTCCCACTCCACATCGAGTTTCTCGATCTCGGCCAAGAGTTCCCGCCGTCGCGCTGGTCCGAACGCACGCTTGTCAGCCGACAGAAGAAACGCGTGCGGATCTTCGGGTTCGCACGTGAGAAGCAGATCGACAAAGACGTACCAGTGCAGCGCGTCACGGTATCCGTTGCCCTCCCTGTCGAACGGTGCCGACCGTGAGATCGCCCGCAACGCGACCTCACGATGCTCTACCTCCGGGTAGCCGACGATCTCTGCACCCATCTGTTCGAGGCGCGCCCGCAGAAGACTCTCGTACTCGGCGGCGAAGGACTCTGAAGCGTTGATGGCTTCCTGGACGAGTTCCCGTGACCTCGGCGGCCATGTCTTGAGAGCCTTCTTCGCCTCGCGTTCACGCAATGCTGCACTGTCGCGGTACCGTGCCACGGCTTCATCGACCGCAAGCTCGGGCACATAAAGATCGAGCGCTTCGGAAGCGACCGCATCCGCGACGGCGTCCCACTGCCGCCCGCGCAGAAGCGGATTGCCGACGATCACGTTGGCGTCAAGCAGCAAGAACACAGCTCGACGGTACCCGGTGGAGTGTCAAGGTGAACGTGGGGCCGCTCCGATGAAGCAGAGCTCGTGATTCGTTACAGGTTCAGCCCGTGAGCACGCGCCAGCAGATCGGCGACATCGTTCAGCCCCTGATGGCGGAGGTAGGGGATGAAGTGGGTCATGGGTGGCTGATTCGAGCGGTACGGGTTCGGGTCTGCACCGTCATACAGCCCACCCCCAGGCAGCGATGAGAGACCTCCGCCAGGAAGCGTAGACAAGCCGCCCCCGGGAAGCGTCGACAGACCACCGCCAGGAAGCGTCGACATACCGCCACCAGGGAGCGTGGATAAACCGCCACCAGGAAGGGTCGACAGGCCACCACCTGGGAGTGTCGACAGACCACCGCCGGGAAGCGTAGAGGCCCCGTCACCCGGCAGGGTGGACAAGCCGCCACCAGGAAGCGTCGACAGGCCACCGCCAGGAAGCGTCGACCGGTTGCGTGGCCAGGTGTTTCGTTCAGTCATCCGATCAGCGTGCCCCATCTCCCGCACCAACTCCAGCGGCCCGCGCGACGCACAGCTCGGCGTTCTGTCAGGGCGACGATAGAGTCGGCGGTGAGCAGCGCGTTCCATGGACACCGCTGTCGCGACGGAGGTCGGTCGATGACGGACGCGGTGCAAGCGGACACACGGGTGGACCCCCGTCAGCTTCTTGGCGCGTGGGCGAACAGTTCCGACGAATGGGTGCGGTACATCGTGCGCGTCGTACTCACCGGAGCTGGCCCTCTCAACTCCGACGAAGAGGACCACGCGTACACGCTGTTCCGGCAAGAGAAGGCGCTGGACGCCCGGGAACTGTCGACCGAGGATCAGCTCGCGATGATCGACGGGGAGGACGAGGCGCTCGAACCTTTGACCGTGACCTCACTGTCAGAGGTTGCGGGGGTGAACGCTCTGATCGGTGGTGGGGTCATCGAACCGCATCAGGGCCTCACCATCCTGTTCGGTGAGAACGGCACCGGCAAGACCGGGTACTCGAGAATCTTCAAAGCGCTTGCTGCCAGCCGCACCGCGGACGTCATCCTCGGGGATATCGAGGCGACGGCGCCGCAATCCCCGTCCGCGACGATCGGCTACCAACTCGGAGCGGAAGCGAAGACGTACGCCTGGACAGGGCAACGGGGGGTTGCCCCGTTCACGCGCATCTCGATCTTCGACAGCCCATCGGTGAGCTTCCATGTCGACGAAGACCTCGAGTATGTGTACGTCCCCGCCGCGCTTGCCTTGTTCAACCACGTCATCGCCGGAATCAAGGCCGTCCAGGCCCGCATTGATGCGGCAATCAGCGACCTGCGATCCGGCCCCACAGGACTGCTGGGCCGATTCCCGCGAGCGGCGTCGGTGTACCCGCTGATCGAGACGCTCGGCGCCGCGACAGACCTGGACCAGCTCAGGGCGATGGCCGACCACCACACCGACGCTGATACCCGCATCGGGACACTGCGCCGCACCGTGGCCGCGCTGGAGGCCGACACGATCAGCGCCGAGATCACCCTGCAACAACGCGCCGAGCGTGTCCTCGCCGAGGCGAGCACGGCCGCACAGATTCTCGGTCGGTTCAGCCCCGCCACGTACAGCAGCGAGCTCACCGCCCTGGCGTACCTGCAGGAGGAGTATCGAGCCTTCCGCGCGGCGCTGTTCGAAGCGGCGGACCTGCCCGCCGCCCCCGACGACACCTGGACCCGGTTCATCCAGGCCGGTGAGGAGTACGAAGCACACCTGAGCGCACACGACGCGCACGACGCAGACCGGTGCCTCTACTGCCGCCAACCGCTCAGTGACCCGGCACGGGCGCTGATCGGAAAGTATTCCGAGTTCCTCGAGGAAAAGATCGCCGGCGACATCGAAGCCGCCAAGGGGCGGCTCAGCGCCCTGACCTCACCCGTGTTCGGCATCCGGACCAGCGATGTCGACGCCTACGCGCGCGACCACGCCACGAGCAACCCGCAGCCCGTGTTCTTGCCACTGCTGGAACGCACGCTCAGCACTGCCACCGCGCTCCTTGACCACCTCCGCGACAACACCCCCGTCACAGCCGACCTCCTGGCTCACGTGGCCGCCGACGCAGATGGCCTCACCGAAGCACTCGAGACCACCAGCGGCGCCCTGGTGGAACTGCGAGGACAAGCCGCGCGGCGCGCGGAAACACTCGCTGAGAAGAAGAAGGAACTGGTCGAACTCGAAGCTGCCGCCGAACTCGCCCGGTCCTGGGCGATCATCGAACAACAGGTGCGCGACGCGAAACAAGCCGACCGCCTCGCACTGCTCGCCAAGCCCATGCCTGCGCTACTACGCGCGGTCACTGGCCTTGCCAAAACCGCGAGCGACCAGATGATCAACGAAAGCTTCGACGCGCTGTTCGCCGAAGAACGCACCGCGCTCCGTGCACCCGAACTTCAAGTCGAGTTCGTGGGCCGTCAGGGACGAGCGCACCGCCGCAAGGTCCTCACCGGCAAGCACAAGCCGTCGAAGGTCCTCTCCGAGGGCGAGCAGAAGGTTCTCGCGATGGCGGACTTTCTCGCCGAAGCACGCCTCGCCGGCATCACCGCACCGGTGATCTTCGACGACCCGGTCTCCAGTCTCGATCATCGCCGCATCAACGAGGTCGCGCAGCGTGTCGCGGCACTCGCCGACACGACCCAGGTGATCGTGTTCACCCACGACATCTTCTTCGCCACCACACTGCTGAACCTGATGGCAGCGTCCAAACGATGCTCGTACTTCCACATCACCGACGAGGACGGCAAGGGGCAGGTCACCCGAGCTACCGGGCCCCGCTGGGACAGCATCAGCAATCTGAAGAAGAACATCAACGAGACCATCCAGGCCGCCAAGTCCCAGCAGGGTGATGCGCGCGCCGCGCTCGTACGCACCGGCTACGACTGGATCCGGGCCTGGTGCGAGGTGTTCACCGAAACTGAGCTGCTGCAGGGGGTGACGCAGCGTTACCAGCCCAACGTGCGGATGACCGCGCTACCGAACATCAAGACGGCCGCCCTGCCTGCCGCTATCGAGACTGTGAACCGCGTGTTCGAAGAAGCCTGCCGCTACATCGACGGACACTCCCAGCCGCTCCCCACCCTGAACGTCAGCCCCACTCTGGCCGGCCTCGAGGCGCACTGGGCAGAGTTGAGCGAGGCCAGAGCCGCGTACCTCAGCGCCGGCGCGTGATTGGCCGTCGTTCGGGTGGGAGGAGACCCCGGCCTCGACAAGAACGCTACGTACCCCGGGCTGCCGACCCCGACCACATACCGCCGAGGGCATCTGGCGGATGAGGGTGCCCAGGCGCACGCATCCTCGCCCTCCTCGAGCCCCCGTCCGCCCGCCAAAGCGGCACCGTGTCGTCGGTATAGGAGATACTGGCGACACCTGAGGCCGGCAGGGGGGACCCGTTGACAGCAAAACCACAGCAGTTGGCTGAAGCCGTCGACACCAACCCGACTCTTCGTCTTCTCGGCGCATACAGTCGCGACTGGGTCCTGCCGCTGTTCGCCACCCACCTGGAGACCATCGATGGTTCCGTCTCCGCGGAGTGGTTCCATGAGCGGGTCGCTGAGACCATCGACGCCTTGCCGAGCATGACGGGAGATCGTACTCCCGCCGAGCACTGTAAAAAGTGGGTCGAGGACCGGTGGCTGGAAACGGAGATGGACGCTGGCCGCCTGCGATACCGGCTCTCCGCCTACTCGCTGCGAGCCCTGCAGTTCGTCCGTGAGATCGTCGACGGTGAAACCACTGTCACCACGGCTCGGTTAGAGAGCATCGCGCATGCCGTCCACACGCTCGCGGATATGACCAACCCCGACCGGCGCGTGCAGGTTCGTCGGATCGATCGGGAGATCTCCCGGCTCAAGAAGCAGCGGGACGACATCAAGTCTGGTCGGACCCGGCTGTCTACCGTGGAGGAGCAGCAACAGCAGCTGCGTGAGATCTTGGCGATGACCCGCACGCTGCCTGCGGACTTCCGGCAACTGCGCACCCTTGTCGAGGACCGTCACCAGCGAGTCGCCCGACGAGCGATGGCCGACGGTCCTACCAAAGCAGAGCTCGTCGAGGACTACCTCCACGAGCACGACCTCCTCGGCGACACCCCCGAGGGCCGCTCCTACCAAGGGTTTTCGAGGCTGTTGACGTCCAAGCAGGCCCAATCCATCCCGGACGACATCGATCAGATCCTCTCCCAGGAGTTCGCCCGCGAGCACATGACTGTGACCGAGCGGGCGCAGCTCGAGACGATGTTCTCGACCCTGCTCGCCGCGCAACTTCGCGTACAGCAGAGCTACGTCAAATGGACCTCGTCACTGCGGCGCTTCCTCACCAGGAGCACACACGAGAAGCACCGGCGCCTCCTCGCCCTCGCTGACCGGGCGCTCAGCGCCGGCGCCGAATGGGTCGAACGGCACCCCGGCCCCGCGGTGATCGACAGCGACGTGCTCGGCATCGGAACGATCGACACCACCGACATCTCCCAGACCCAGTTTTGGATCGACCGGGGACCTCAAGAGGTTCAGGTCCGCGCGATCTCGCCGCACGCAGACCTCCCGACTGCGGATCGTGAGGCGTTGCGGCTGGCGGCTGGGACGAGCCCGAGAGTCGTCGCCCGGACCGTGAACCGGCTGATCCGTGAGCGCGGTGCGGTGACCGGCAGCGAAGTCTTCGACGCGACGCCGCCAGACTTCCGACGGCTGGGAGCACTCGTCTCCCTCCTTGATCTAGCCATTACCTACGGCCAGGTATCAGACCACATCAGAGATCGCGTCGCACTCCAGCCCGCGCAGGAACGTGCACTCCACGTCGCGCTCCCCCATCTACGCTTCGACACACCCATCATGATCGGTGAGCACGAATGAGCGACGGACACGGCACCACCGATACAGGAGAGCTAGCGCCTGACGCCCCCGAGGATTTCCCTGACGGTGCCCGCCGCGCGCTCGTCGTGCTTCTCACGAACCGGTTCATCACCCGGACGAGGAATCGCGCCGTGTGGGACATCCTGCGTGGGTATGAAGAAGAGATCCGCGGCCGCCTCGCAGATCTCTACCTGACACTGGAGATCGACCACGACCACGGCGTCGCATTCAAACGGCAGATCATGGAGGAGGACACTCCCCGCATCCTCCGCAAAGATCGCCCGCTCAGTCGCGACGCCTCGTTCCTGCTCATCTTTCTCTGCCAGGAGTGCGCCCACGCCGACCCCCAGGACGAGCTCGTCGTGGTCACCCGGGCTCAGATCGACGAGTTCCTTAGCGCCTACCGCCAGGATGACGACGGCGACCAGGCGAAGTTCGATCGTCGCGTCACCGCCGCCATCCGGCAGCTGCAGGATCTGCGGCTGCTCAACCAGGACCCTGACGCCGACTACCTCTACACGATCTCGCCAGTCGTGGTACCTCTTGTCGGCGTCGATGAACTGACGCGGCTGGAAGCGGCATACCGGCTCGGGGCAGGCGCCACCGCAAATGACGGGAATGGCACCGAAGACTCAGCCCAGCTCCTTGACGAGGAGTCCTGATGCTAATCAATGGGCAGTTCCGCATCGAGAAGGTCCAGGTCCTGAACTGGGGCGGATACTCCGACCTACAGGTCATGCATGTCGAACGTGCCGGCACCGCGATCCTCGGACCGTCCGGACGCGGCAAGTCCACCCTGCTCGATGCGATGGCCTCGGTCATCCTTCCCAACCCGCAAGAGTTCAACCAGGCCGCACGCGACGACAAAGGCCAGAAGCGCGAGCGCACCGTATACACGTACGCGCGTGGGCTCACTGACCGGCGGCGTGACGAGAACCGACGCTCCGGCACAACCACCTACGTGCGTCCACCCGGCACAAACGGGTTCGCCAGCGGCGCTGCGATCACGTGGGCTCATGACGATGGCCGACGGGTCACGGTGTTTCGACTCGCATGGGTTGCCAGCGACACCACCGGCGCCGACGCGATCAACGCGAATACGATCTACGGGTTCGTCTCCGGCGACTTCGACCTGGACCGCCTGAACGGGCTCACCGGTGTCCGCTCCGGCTCATCGCCCCTGACCAAGACGACGCTCAGCGGCCTGATCGACACCGGCCGCGGTGATCTCGTCGATTCCTCACAGAGCAAGATCCACGCGAAGATGCGCTCCGTGATGGAGATGGGCAAGTCCGACGAATCCCAGCGCCTTGCCATGCACCTGCTGCGCCGCGCCCAGGCCTCCAAAGGCATTTTCAACATCAACGCGCTGTTCAAGGAGTTTGTGCTCACCGAGCCGCTCGCGCTCGACCGGTGGGGAACCGCGCTCGAGGCGTACCGAGAGGCGTCACGTCTGTATGACGAGTACGAAGCCACCCGACGCCAGCTGGAGACCCTCACCCGCCTCCCTCAGCTCGCCGAGAAGTACCAGCACGCGGGCAAAGACCACACACGCAAGACTTCACTCCTCTTGGAGCGGGCCGAAGGGACCCCCGCGCGCCTACGGATCTGGCACGCCCACAAGCTCCTCGACTGGTTGCGCGCACGGATCGATGACAATCGCCTGACGACGGCAGAGACCAACGAAGATCTGCAGGCAGCGAACACGCGAAGGACACACGCGAAGACAACGTTCGACAACCTCCTGCTCAGCCTCACCTCGGCCGGCGGAGACAAAGCACCCCTCCTCAAGGTCCAACTCGACACCGCCCAGCACAACCTGGACCGGATCGGCATTCACCGCGCAGCCGTCTCCCGTCGCCTATCTGAGTTCGACCGCACCCTGCCCGCCTCGCAGGGTGATCTGTTGCTTCTGCAGGACGACCTCAGCGATATGCGCACGCAACTGGAGACCCAACAGATCGCTCTTGACGCCGAGGCCAAGGCTGCGGTGCTCCGCGCGGGCATGATCGCCGGACAACGGAAGTCGGTCGCACACGAGCTGCATCAACTCAGCTCCCGACGATCCAACATCTCTCCCGAGGCGGCTCAGCTGCGCGCCGACATCGCCGCAGCTACCAACGTGCCGCTGGACCGGCTGCATTTCTTCGGTGAACTCATCCAGATCAAGGCCGAGCACCAATCATGGGAGGCTGCCGTCTTCAGTGTTCTGCGCGGCGTCGCCAAGGATCTCGTCGTCGATCAGGAACACTTCATCACCGTTCGGCGATTCATCAATGAGCATGACACCCGGATGCACGTGTCGCTCGTTCCCGTTCGCGAACAGGGCTCTCAGCGCGAGCCGGTACCCGGCACCGTACCGGCGATTGTCGAACTGGCGGACTCACCGTTCGCCCCGTGGGTACTCAACGAGCTCGTCGACCGATTCTCCTACCAGCTCGTGGAACGCGACTCGGATCTGGACACCAAACGTGCGTCACACCTCAACGGCGCCGTCACCCGCGCAGGGATGCGCACCGCAGCATTCGGACGGTTCGTGAAGGACGACTCGGTACAGAGGTACTCGTTCATCGGCTGGGACACCGCCGATCTACGCCGCGACCTTGAGCAGAACCTCGCGTCGCTTACCGCGGAACTGGCACCCGCTGACGCCGCGTCCAACACCGCTCAAGCCACACGCGACGACGCACGCGATCGGGCACAGCGCCTCACGACACTCCTCGAAGAACTCGACTGGTCATCCATCGATACGGCACCTGCAGCCGACCAGGTGCGACAGCTCCAAGAGGAGATCGCCGAGGCCAACACCCCCGAAGTCACCGAACTCCAGAAGCAACTGGACGACGCGCGAACAGAAATGACCGAGTCGGAGCTGCACGCACGCGAGATCGAGACGAAGCTCACGACTCTGAACGCAGCGTGGGGAGTGCTGGTCGACCTGGAAGACGAGTCATCTCTTCTCATCGACGACTCCGCCGTGTTGGACGCCGACGAACGCGAGGCCACCGGCACACTCGGATTCCTCGCACCTCCCGTCGATGTCACGACGGCGACGGGTCGCGCGCTCCGTGCGGCAATCGAAGCCAGCTACGGGCAAGCGGCCACGGATCTGCAGAACCAGCTCGTCTCACTCAGGAAGGAACGCGAAGCACTCGAGACCGCTGTCCTCGCCACCATCCGTGCATTCCGCGGCCTGGAGGATCGAAACCAGAGGGAAATCGACGAGAGCATCGACAGCCTGCCGGCGCTGCTCTCCATTCACGACCAGCTGCTCACCGATGACCTCCCCCGCACCAAGCAACGCTGGCTCGAGCAGGTCGACCAGGACATGAACACACAGCTGCGAGGACTTCTCGTCCAGATCGATGACGATCGCCGCTCAATCGTCCGAGGCCTCGCCCCCATCGATAGGGTTCTCGAGCGTGTGGCGTTCCGCGTCGACTCCACCCTCACGATCGACGTCTCCGACAAACCCAGCGGTGAGCTCAACGAGTTCCGCTCCACGATCTCGGAGTACACCAGCAACACCCTCCACCAATCCATCGAACGCGACGCGGAGAAGATCGAACGCGACTTCAACCGGCTGCGCCGCAAACTGGCCCTCCTCGACGACCTCACCCGAACCGGCGAGAGCTGGCGTCGCCGCGTATTCGACGCGCGCGAACACGTCGAGTTCAAGGCAATCGAGAAGAGAGCCGACGGCGTCGAAATCGTGCACGACGGTGTCTCCGGGATGAGCGGCGGGGAGGGGCAGGAACTCATCGCATTCATCCTCGGCGCAGCCCTGAGATATCGGCTGGGCGAAGGAACGGACGCCCCTCCCACCTACGCGTCGATCGTGCTCGATGAAGGATTTGTCAAAGCCGATAGCGACTACACCGGACGGGCCCTCGCCGCCTTGTCCGCGCTCGGGTTCCAGCTCATCATCGGCGCGCCGCGTGAGAAGGCAACGGCGTTCGAGTCCCACGTGGAAACCGTCGCATACATCAACTCCGACCCAGCCAACCCGCAGGGCGTGCGCATCTTCGAGATGACGATCAGCGAAGCGCTCAGTATCGAGGAAGCCGCGTGAGGAGCCCCGCAGACGTTGAACGTCTTATCACCACCCGCTACAAGTCGTCCTGGCGCGCCTGGCTCACACAATCCTCCCCTGAACAGATCACCTTCCCCCTGCAGCCACCCACCGCGTCAACCATCCCCGCACAAGAAGAGGCCGTCCGGACGTGGCTACATGCGTGGCGTGCCTGGCACGACCTGCACCCCGCTACCAGCCTGCGAACCGCGACCGTCCGCACGGCCGCTGGCGCTCAGGTCGTCTACACACACATCGACATCCCTGGGCCAACAGCGCTCGCTGGACTCGACCCCGCGACCGCTAACCACTGGCAGACCGCGATTTCCCGCTACCCCCAACTGGCAGACCTCGACGTCTCCACCGACCAGCTGCGGCCGATCCTGCCCCGCATTGTCGACCTCGACGATTACGACTTCGAACTGCTCCTGCGCGTCGTGGAATGGTTCCGCAACAACCCCGCATCCGGGCTCACCGCCCGCCAAGTCCCTGTCACAGGTCTCCACACCAAGTGGCTGGGACGGCACAAGGCGATCGTCATCTGCCTGCTTCGAACCGACATCCCCAACCGGGTGGCTGATCTTGGCGCAGAAGCCGTCGACCCTGAACTCGACATCAACGACCTCGATCTACTCGGACTGCGGCGACTGCCGAACCACGTCGACGTCATCCTCGCCGACCCCGCCGACCGCCGACTCGTGGGCGGCATCCGCCAACTCCGAGCACCCGTCGAAGAAGTCGCCGGCCTCCCCCTCACCCCCGATGACGTCCTGATCATCGAGAACAAGGAGGCCGCGACGCCAATAGAGGACCGAGCAGGGCTTGTAGTGATTCATTCGCTTGGCAACTTTCTCGACGTGCTCGACGCGCTCCCATGGCTGCGGTCCGCACGCACCTGGTACTGGGGAGACCTCGATCGAGCCGGGATCACACTGCTGTCGCGTGCCCGGGCTAGGGTGCCCGAGATCGCCTCCCTACTCATGCACGCCGACACTCTCCGGGAGTTCGAACCACTCGCGAACGCCGACCCGAGCGGTCGCGTAGACCCACCCGAACCAGTCCTCACGCAAGATGAACGTGCCGCGCTGGAATATCTCGACGCTGGACAGCCGCCGCTCCGCCTCGAACAAGAACGCATTCCATGGCACACAGCGCAAACCACCATCAACCTGGCGATCGACCAGGCCGCTGTCCTCGATTAGCGCTCGTGTGGCACCATCCCAGACCACCTCGAGGACACCCCGACGTGGACGGGCTCTGATCCCCGATGCCGTGGACACCGCGTCATCGGCATGACAGACTGCTCTGTTCTGCTGGAAGGGGAACCACCGTGCCGCACACAGACGACCACACCGACTGGGAACAGATCATCCGCGACATGATCGCGCGGAGCAGCGAATCCGCACCTACCGAGCCAGGCGTGTACCGGATGCCGTGCGGGAACTGCTACGTCGACTTCTTCCGCACCTCGGACGGCACCGAAAGTTGGCTCGTCCCCGGCGACGAGCGCAGCTACACTCGCGACACTGTCGCCATCGACCGGCACGGCGACCACCCGTGGGAGCGGATGTACACCCTCGGCCACGCCGCCGCCGAGATCCGACGCCGCGCGACCGCCGACGATACGCCCGTCGAGGTGCTGGTCGAGCAGCTGGCGGCGATCGCCGCGGTGGAGGACGCGGCCGAGGCGGAGGAGATCGCCCGCATCGCCCGGGAACGTCCCGCCGACAGCCCGGACGTCCCGCTCGCCGATGTCGCTCGGAAGTTCGGGATCGATCTCGACGAGCTCTAGCGATACCTGTCGTCGCCTACTGGCACGCTAGAGACACCAGATCATGCGAGACACCGATCACCTGCGAGAGGGGCGTCGTCGTGAACCTGTATCCGCGGTTCGACTTCGACCAGGTCGACTTCGTCACCGCGGACACCCACTTCAGCCACGCGCGGATCAGCGAACTCGCGGATCGCCCGTTCGCAACGGTCGACGAGATGAACGCTGAACTCATCCGCCGCTGGAACGAAACGGTCAGTCCGACAGAGGTGGTGCTCCACCTCGGAGATGTCGCGCTCGGCCCGATCGAGGAATCGATCGGTATCACCGCGCAACTGCACGGCCGCCGATTCCTGGTCCCCGGAAACCACGACCGGGTGTCACCGGCGACGCAGTCGAAGAAGGCGATCGAACGGTTCGCGGCGCTCTACGAAGCGGCCGGTTGGACGATTCTGCCGGAGGTCATCGAAGGCACCCGACGCGGGTATCGGATCCTCGCTTCTCACTACCCATACAAGGGCGACTCGCAGGAGTCGGATCGGCACACCACCCATCGACCGCGCTGGGACGACGGGATCCCACTCCTACACGGCCACACCCACGCCCGCGACCACGGACCGAACGGGCACCAGTTCCACGTCGGCGTCGACGCCCACGGCTACACGCCCGTCCCCTTCACCGAAATCGACGCGTGGATCCGCGGCCTCCCAGACGCCGAACCATGGCTCGACATCGCAATCCGTGAGGCCCGCCAGACCATTACCGACCTCGACGGCAGCGAAACCTCAAACTCCGACGCGCTGTTCTACACGATGGGCTACAACGAGCTACGGGTCGCGCTGGAAGAACTCCTCGGCGCGTTCGACTCCGCCCACCCCGACTCGCCCCCGGGGACTGTCTAGGCGCGGGACTTCCGCGTCGGCGTATACCGCGTGGGCCCGAGTGTAAACAGTTCGCCTGCCGCGGGACCTGATCGGAGGGTACGCGGTTCCCGTCGGAAGCGGATCCATCCGCGACGCCGCCAGTGCACCATCGTCAGGTACCGCACCGACGCCGAAGACCACGCCTCCTGACGCTCCGCGGCGTCGGGGTCGTGGGCGGCGAGCTCCGCGAACACCTCACGGAAGGTCGGCGGCTGACCACGCTCGCGGGTGTGGCGGTGGATGAACCTCACGGCGCGGCGCGCCCACACCGGCGCTGTCTCATCAGCGGTGAGTTCAGTGAACAGCGGCACGAGGTGCGGTGCCGACCACGGCTTCTCGTACACTTCACCGTCGTTCGACACCACCCTGCAGCTCCCCTCAGCGGTCATCCCAGATATACCGCCGCCGAGCCCAGCCAGGGGCGCGGGCGTCGTCAGAAGGATGATCCTCGCCAGGGGAGGATGTCAGTGTCTCGCGTGGGGCGGTCGGCGAGGATGTGCTCGGCAACGGCGCCGCATCGATGAGTGCTTGCAGTGCCGTGGTGTACTTCTCTCCGGTCGCCTTCATGCGTTCCCTGGCGGCTTGCTGCAGCCGACGGGAGGTTCGCTTCTCAGTTGTCATGACGTCCCTGCTTTCCCGCGGGGGCGGACGGTGATGCCGGCGGCGTGCAGGTGCCGGTTGATGGTCATCTCGCTGCATCCGGCAAGGTGCGCGATCTGTGCCATAGTCCTCCCTTGCGTCTCATAGTGGTCGCGTAGCCAATCGGAATCGAGGGTGAAGGTGGGGGGTCGTCCGCGACGCGACTTGGTGCCCGTGTCGGCGAGGATGCGGCCCACGGTCTGCCGGGACACGTTCACGTCCGCGGCGATCTCGTACGTCGACTCCCCCGCCGCATACGCCCGCGCTAACACATCGGGAGGCATCACGTCCGCGGCCGTTGATCGTGCTGGGCGGCTCCGCGCCCACGCCGCAGGCGCGTCCGGGACACCGTCCGAAGGCTCGGGTGTCCATGTGACGGGCTCATCGATGCCGTTGACGAGAAGGAAGTCCGCGGCGAGCTGGTCGAGTCCCGTCCGCACCGCTGACGGCAGTCCATCGGCGAAGCGGGCGACGGCCGGCGCGGTCACCCCTGCCTGATCCCACTCCGGCGGGATCGAATGGATCGGATTCCCCGACAGTGTCCGGTGCAGGAGCGCCCGGGCCAAACGCCATCGTCGTCCACCCCCAGCCAATACCCCCGCCACCCGGCACACCTCCTGCCACTGGGATTCGAGGAGGATCCCGCTGTAGTCGAGGGCGCGACGTCGGGCGTAGTCAACGGGCACGTCATGCGTATCGAGGAACGCGGCCAGCCGGAGGATCGCGTGCAGGGTGCCCACGTCATGAGAGCTGCGACCGAGGTCACGCATCACATGGGTCACCTGGCGGGCCGGCGCCTGCGGATCGAGCAATGCAAGAGCGGCGGAGTGTGTGAGCCTCGTGCCCGTGAACACCACCGCCGCCGCCAACGCCGACGCCACCACCTCACTGCCGACCCGTTGCGGCGCGTACCGGGTGATCCACTCGCCCCACAACTGTGCCGGTACCTTTCGCGCTCGTTCGACCGGGCTGACCCCTGACGGTGGTGCGGACTGCAGGAACACCGTCGGCCGGCGACGACGCCCCAGCGCGGCCGCGATCAGGGTCTGCAGTTGCGGCGTGTGCGCCGTGTACGACGAACTCTGAGCCAGCCGCCCCTGCAGCAGCGCGGCGACACTGCCCGGCTTCGCCAGTGCGGTGACGGCGAGGGTGGTGCCGACGGCGGCCCCGACGGCAGAATCCGGTCGTGCCCGTACTGCCGTCGTCCAATCCTCGCTCGCCCTAAACAGCGCCACGAGCTCCTCACCAAGCGGACTGATGTCGAGGCGATCGCCGGCGGCAATCGCGTGCCGGGCGGTACGGGACAGCAACCGAGTGTCTTCCAGCACCGCGACCGCCGGCTGCGGCGCCTCCGCATAGATCCCGAACCCTGCCCCGCCGGTGGAAACGATCCGCATCAACGCCCGCTGCGCATCCAGGACCGCCCGCGACACTGGAGTGCGGGTCGGGTCGGCCGTGAGGTCGGCCCGACACCGGTTCGCTTGCGGGCCCCGTCCCGGCCCTTGGACGGGATTGTGGCACCGGCCAGGAACGGGAACAAGCGCGAGCGGGTGGGCACGGTACCGGGCAGGACGATCACACACGGGGCACCGGTCCACGAGCAGGCGGCGGTGGCGAAAACAGGCGAACCCGAACGGGAACTGCCACGACATCCGCCACCGGCCACCCGAATCGACCAGGCACTCCGGGCAGTAGCGTCCCGCGGTCCCCGCCGCCGGGCATTGCGAACTGATCCGCCCCCGCCGGGTGTACCGGATCGCATGGTGCGCGAACCGCATTCTCGTCATCTCCTGGAACTGATCCGCCGGAATGCCCGTCGACGCCTCGAGCCGCGACGCCTGCTCATCAGTCAGCGCGGTGGCCCAACTGTCCGCCATCCACGCGGTCGCCGACACCGCCACACCCTCCTGCTGCTCGATGAGGCCGAGCGCGCAGGCCATCTCGTTCATCGTCGCCCCATAGGTGGCCGCCATCTTCTCCAGCCAAGAGTCGAACGGCTCATCAGGCAGCGGCCGCACCCGAAACGGCAGCACCCGCACCTCATAGGAAATCGTCGACGTCGTGGTCATGCGGCGGCCGCCTCGCCGTCCTGGTTCTTGCGGCGGCGTGCCTGGTGGTTTCGCAGCTGCTGATCCAGCTTCGCCTCAAGCTCGCGGCGCTCCGTCTCCGCGCCCTCATCGATGCGGATGTCGTCGAGCAGTTCCCGATCGATGACCTCCCGCCCTGTGCGGATCGCGCGGGACGCGCCGCGACGGATCAGGTCCATGAGGGATCCGATGTTGCCGGTGGTGCGGGCGAACAGGTACCGGGACAGGTCGACCAGCATCCCGGGGCGAGCACCGGTGAGGACGAGAGCTTGTTCGACGCCGAATAGCAGCCGGTCCCACTCCTCCCTGCCCCTCTTGTGGGTAAGCGTGAAGGGGCTGAGCCCGAGGACGGTCCATCGGCGGAAGGTCTGCGCCATCGCCGCCTCCCGGCCGGTCTCCCCTTCACCCACCAGGCCGCGGGCGCGGAGGGCGACGCCGGCGAACAAGAACGTCGCGTTGTATTCGTTTGCGAGCCACTTCAGCTGGTTGGCGACTTCGACCCCGTCGCGGGTGCGCATGTTCAAGAAGTGCAGGTCGTCAACGATCACCAGCCGGGTGTCATGCCGTTCGATGCACTCCGCCGCCGCCCGGGCCAGGTCCCGGCCGGCCATGGAGCGGTGCAGGATGCCGGCGGTGGCGGGGTGGGCGTAGAAGCCGAGGATCATCATGTGCAGGCCCTTGATCGTCAGCCGCCCCGTCAGCGTCACATGACACACCGGCAGGTGCCGCACGTCCCTGTCCGCGTCCAGCCATCCCCCGGCCTCCGCGATCCGCTGCTGGTGGAACACGCGGCCGAAGTTGTTCACCACGGTCGACTTCCCGAGCGCCGGCGGGGCGTCGATCGCTGCGGCTGACTTCACCCGGTCGGAGTCCTGCAGGTTGGAGTCGAGGATGTCCGCCAGCTGCAGTTCGATGTCCTCTACCTGCCGTGTGCGCAGCAGGATGTTCGCGTGCCACACCCGCCGCTCCAAGTCGTAGACGACGCGATCGCGAGCAGGCAACGACTCCAGCTGGGCGCGCGAGAGCTCCTCAGGGCGAGCGCGGGGAGGCCGTTCGGCGAAGTCTGTCCAGCCCTCGTAGGTGGAGAGGCTCCGTTGGCGGGGCGGCTGCTGCGGGGCGCTCGTCGGGCTGGTCATCGGAGCATCTCCATCGGTTCGAAGTGGTAATCGCCGCGGATGGTGGGCTCGTCGATGTCGTCCTCGTCGTCATCATCACCGGTCTCGGGCGTGTCGACGCGTCGGCGCGGGTCGCGGACGGAGCCGGTGAGCTCGGTTCCGAGATCAGACGAGGCGGTCAGTTCCGCGTCGAGCATCCGTTGCACGGTGCGTAGCGACCACACCCCGTCCGGGTCCGGTTCCTTGTCGTTCAGCTGTGCGGCCATCCGGGCGCTCATCCGCCGCTCCGATGGCGTCAGACCACGGCCGGCGCCCCAGTCCTCCAGCAGCTGCGCGGCGACGTCGTCAACCTGGGAGGGGCGACCCTGCCGGATTGCGATCTTCTTCGCGTACTCCAACGCGTCCAGGCTGAACGGGGTGTCGAAGCTGCCCTTGTGCTCCCATTCGAGGGTGTGCCAGGTGTGGTCCTCGGGGTCGTGGAAGTAGATTCTGGTGAGGTCGTCGGGGTTGACGAAGAATGGCCACTCCGTACCCTTGTCGCGGTGGATCGACCGGGCCCGGTTGCGGTACTTCGCGACCGACTCGCCGGTGTAGCGGAGTTTGTGGATCTCCACCCCGTAGTGGTTGAACTGCCGCTTCACCACCGGCAGCAGCTCCAGCAGCACGTTCCGGTCGGTGGGCAGACGCAGCTGTCCCGCGACAGCCAGGCCCTGTTCGTATCGTTGCGCGGGGCTGAGCTTTACCCCGGGCAGGTTTGGATCCTCCAACGAACTGTGGGGACGAAGGTGGTAGACGGTGGCTACCCATTCCCGGATGATCTGCTCCAGCTGCGGCACCGTGTAGACGGCCTCTGCTTCGGGGTCCTCGCCGCGTCCGGCGACGTCCGCGCCCTTGTAGCCGGGCAGCTCTTGCAGCAGGTCGTCGAGGGTGCGGAAGAATCGTTCCACGGGGCTCTTGTCGGTGGGCTGGTAGATCCGGGCGGGTTGGATCGAGATCCCCAACCGGGCGCACCCGCTGGTGAGATGCTCCGACAGGTAGGCGGCGCCGTGGTCGACGACCAGCGTCTCCGGCAGGATGCCGGCGCGGGTGAACCGGGACACCTTCGTACGGGTCGGGTCTACCAGCAGCGTGTCGGGCAGACCGTGGTACGGCCAGCGAGCGGACGTGCCCCAATCCGTGGGCGTATCAAACGGTTGCAGCGCCTCCATCAGCACGCCGGCGACGTCGATCGATTTCGTCGAACCCGGCGTGAGCCGCAGTCCGAGGATGCACCGCGAGTACAGGTCCATCGCGATCGTGAGATCCGCTGACACCCATTTCCCGGTCACCGGGGCGACGGCGAACACGTTCAGCGGCGTGGTGTCCATCAGCACGTACTCGCCCGGCCGGACCGCCGACAACCGCCCGTAGGGTGCGGAGGGTCGGTTCGCGGTCGACCGTTTGCGTTTGGTGGGGCCGGTGAATGTGGCCCGGCCTCGATCCAGCTCAGCCAGCGCGTTGTACGCGCTCGCGCGCGAGGGGCGCTTCACTGTCCCCGGGCCGTGGACGCGCTCGGTGCGTGCATTGATCCGGTCGATGATGATCTTCTTGGAGACCTTCGCTTCGGGGGTCTGCTCATCCAGGACCGTCTGCGCGGTAGCGATCCACCGCGGGTCGAACCCGGTCAGCGCGTTTCCGGCTTGGGAGGACCGGTAGTCCATCAGGCCCGCCTCCCCGGACTCCCGGTACTGCGCCACCCAGCGGCGCACGGTCCGTTCGCCCTTCCCGAGTTCGGTCGCCTTCGCCGCAGTCCGCTGTCGCAGACTGTGCTGCGGGTGGTATTCCAGGCGCGGCTCACCCTCCCGCGGGATCTGCGGAGTGCCGGACTTGTATCCGGTGAGCACCTCGCGGACGTGGTCGGCGCGCTCCATGGTGCGTGCCTTCGCGGAGTCGGTAGCGTCCGCCCACAGCACCCCCAGCGGAGTAGCATCCCTTTCCCGCGTGTGGCCAGGGATGTGGGCCTTGCCGCCCTCGGCGGCGGGGCGCAGCACGTCGACCATCCGGAGTCGGCGGTGCCGGCCCGTGCGGTCGCGGATGATCACCGCCCCGTCAGCGATCTCCGCGACCGTGCACGCCTCCCCGTCGTAGACGAAGTCCATCCCAGGTCGCAGCATCCAGCTATCCATCATCATGCTTCCTCTCAAAGTGAGTAGTCGGGGATCGGGTGCCGGGACTCAGGCCGTGTCACGGAGGGATGAGCCGCTCTCCGCCGTCACGCGAAGATGCCGCGCCGGTGGCTGCACGACGCGCGTACCGAGCACTTGCCGCAGGTACTCCTCAACGGCGCGCAGCAGCTGGGCTGCCGCTTCCTTGTCCGCTCTCGGTGACTGCGGGGGCACCGGCAGGGCCACGGGGATGCCCAGCGCCTCGCATGCTCGCGCCGTGTCGGCCTCGCGGTCGCGCTCCGATCTCGTCGACCGCTCCGGGCCAGCCTCCTCGAAGAGCAGGGAGGGAGTGCCAGGTCGAAGGTCGTCTCGTGCGCTCATGTCAGCTCCAATACGCTCGTCGTGCTCAACAGGTGGGACAGGTCCGTGCGCAAACGCTGTGTCCACAGCAGGTGCAGCACGAGGGAACGGGCGAACCGCTGCTCTCCCGCGATCGGAGTCACGGCACGCACCGCTTCCCCGAACGTCACAGCGGCTCCCAGCACGGTCGCCGCGGCATCGACCTGCCCGGGATCGAACTGGAAGCTGCGCCGGTACCCGGCGAGGAACTGCACATTCGCCAGCAGCACCGGATCGGGCTCGGAGCACACCCGGTACTCCCAGCCATGCGCCTCGACCTCCCGCCGCGTCCAGTCCAGCGAGTCCCGCACCGCCGGGACCTGCAGCTTCGCCGCCGGCTTCACATCGACAACGCACACCAACCGGTCTGTGTGCGAGATCAGATAGTCCGGGATGTGCCTGCGGGTCGTGCCGTGATCGTCGCCCTCCATCAGGAACGGCTGGGACAGGATCCAGTCCACTCGCGGGTCGAAGTCGCACAGCAGCAGGTTCGCGTACTCCAGCCGCGACTCGTACCCCACGGGCGCCTGCATCGTCGCGGACCAGTACGAGCCGGAGAAGTGACGCTGCTTGCGGTACCAGCGGAACTCACGCCACGGCACCGCCGCCGCGAACACCCCCAACCGGGCATCCGGCAGCGAAACGACGTCGACGTGATCCTGCATCATACGGATCCGGATCGTCGACGCCACCGCGATCATCCCCGACCCGGCTCCCCGGCCCGCAGCTCACCATCGCCCGTGTCCCCGGTCGGAACCTGACAGCGGTGCGTGCGCATGAACACATGCTGTTGCCCCGCGACCGCGCAGCGGAACTCACCGACGCCACAGAAAGAAGTGAGCAGCTTTGTACTAAATCACTAAACAGCTAATCACTAGTAAATGTCACATTCACTACCAAGCGCGATGTTGCGCCTGTCAGATACACAACAAACCTCCGCCGACCAGTCGGCGGCGTCCGACGCATATGAGACACTCGGAGCATGACGGCGATCCACCCGATTGCCCCCGAAGACTCCAAAGCGCTCTTCGGGAACAGCTACATGCACACCGTGCTGGTCGAGATCACCCGGCACGGCGATGAACCGTTCTCCCCGAAGCAGATCATCGACGCCACCGGACTGCCCGGCGGGATCATCCACCCGCTCATCAAGAGGCTGAAGTCCAGGCATTTCATCGAGTACCTGGGCCGTGTGCCCGGGGAGAAGACCACGCTGTACCAGGTCCGCGACAACCCCTACATGCGCGCCGCCCGCGAGTACGCCGAAGCTGCGCCCGAGATCCCGCAGCATCGAGCCGCCAGCTAACCCACGGCGCCCCGGATCGACCCACAGCTCGGTCGCGACCGACCGGTGAGCGACGTGTTCGACGTGCGTCGCGCCACCACGTGCCACCGCTGCCGAATTCGCAAGGTGCGGCGTCCAGAGCACACACTGGTGCGTTCTCCATGTTTCATGAATCTTGAATTTGATCTAGACTGGGTAGGTGCCAACCCTTGCCCGCGCGGCCGAGCTGTCGAAGGCGGTCTTCGGCAGCGAGCACATGCTTTCCGTGATGTGGCAGATCTCGCAGGCACCGGACGCAACGTTCAACGCTCCCGCCATCGAACGGGCCACGGGCCTGGCCGGGAGCATCGTGCACGGCATGCTCGCACGACTCAAACGCGCCGGCCTCATCGAGGTCGTGGGCCATCTCGAGGGAGAACGCACCCTCGCCTACCAGCGTCGCGACCATCTCGTATGGCAGGCGGCATCTCAACTCACGTCCGAGGTGACTGACACCCTGGGCATCGGAGGCCCCTATGACAGCTAGCCCCTCCACGACCGTCGCCGGGACGTCCGGGGTGAGTTGGCAAACCGGTGCCCATCGCGTCCACGTCGACCTCGAGCTTCACCTCCCGGAGATCCAGCGCCGCCGCGCCACAAACGCGGCGGGGTCTGTACAAGACCTGGACACTCTGCGGTTCCTGCTGACGCTCCCCGTCGATCAGCCCACCGCCCTCGCGGGCCTCGATGCGTACGAGCGGCGCCTGGCTCGGCGAGCCGTCCGCTGCGGGTTCGCCGAAGAGCGCGCCGTCGCCCGCAGCCAGTCCACTCTCATCCGAAGAGCGGAGCCTCCCGTGACGGTGCGGCTGATATCGGTGTTCGGCCCGTTCCGTCGCAGCACCCTGCAGTTGGCGACGACATTCGCCCCCTACGGGCGTCGTCGACTCGTCGTCCCCTCTGGACGGCTCGACGAGATATTGTTGCTCGAAGCAACCTTCTACGGTGTCGGCGTTACGGTGGCCGACGCCAACGGCGAGCGGACCGTCGCCGCGTCGGCGCCCTTCCAGCCCGCCCGGTTCACTGGCGCCTCCTGGCTGTTCGCTGAGCGCATCTACGGCCAGGCGCTCAGCTCAGCGACCGCCACCGGGCAAGTGTCGGCGGCATCGAGATCATGACACCCGTGTGCTGGGCGAGCCGAACATGCTCCGCTTCAGCCTCCGCCAGACGCTGATTCCACCACCGTGCCACTTGAGAGGTCCCCATCGAGGTGACGATACCTGCGATCTCGTCCAGCGCGGCCAGATTGTGCAGGTGAGCCCGGAGCCGATCCTCATCGGAGCCGGTGAACGAGTCCACCGCGCGTCCCTCACAGTGGCGACACGGGCACGGCCACGGAGTCGCACTGGCGAACCACTTCAGGTGCATCTCGCTGGACCGGGCGAATCGCATCAGCTCCGGCATCAGCACGTGCGGCGTGCGATCACCAGGGCGACTCGAGTACGGTCGGCTGCCCGGCACCGGCAGGCGCCGCAGGCTCGGGATCTGCCCGATCACGGCCGCGCGAGCGCCGGACGCGAACGCATCGATGCCAGCGAAGTCCGCCCGCCACGGCACCGCACCCTTCACCTCGCCGAAGAACCGGCGATACGACTCCGGCGCCCCCTTGAGATTCAGAGGATCACCCGCCTTCGCTCCCAGCGCCAACGCCACCGGATGACGGCTCCGCGCGGCGACCGCGATCAACTGCGAGATGTGATCCGGCGTCGACCACTTCTGATGGACGGCCAACGGGAGGATCACGTCGTCGCGGTCGATATTGTCCGCAGCCGCGAGGACCGCCTTAAGCGCCCCCGGGTCTGCGACGTCCACAAACCCCGCTGGGATCACCGCGACCGCCGCGCCTGCATCGCGCTGCGCCTGGAGAGTCTCCTCCACCGTGGGCGCGATGAGCGCATCCACCGGTTCATCGATAATCAACGGGCGCTCGGCCGTCGCCGGAGCGAGCACCGAAGTCGGCTCGATAAGGAAAACCAAATCCTGATGCCGCGCCCGCCGGCGCCAGGCGGTCTGAAGAGCCGTCGGCCCCGACAACACCATGCCGCCGTGTTCCATGTTCACGTGCGGGGCGGTCTGCATCGTCTCACCGCCAGCCATCGTGAACACTCGCCCGCCCAAAGTGCGCTCGACCAGCGTGGCACCGGCGAGCGACTCACGCGTCGTCCGCGAAACCAGAGAGCTGTCGACCACCTCGATGTTGGCCCGATCGGTCATGCTGCGCTCCTCACGTAAAGGTCTTCGAACTCGTCCTGAACCAGGAACGCGTCGCGCGCGAGCTCTGCGACGCTCTCACCCTCATTCAGCCGCTGCTGCACCACCCGGTCGATCAGACCAGGATGTTCCTCGGCGATCGCTACCGGCTCTACGCTCCGATATCCGGCGCGGGAGAGCTCGATGTTCAACTGCCGGTAACGGCCCTCGCTGATCACATCCAGATCCACCGCACGCCGCAGCAGCGCCGCGATCGACACCCGCCACTTCGACTTCAACCGTGCCAAGCCCGGGATCGTCACCGGTGCCGCCGCCAGATCCATGCGCACATCCTGCGCCGGCATCAAGAACTCCGCCGCGAACCGATCCGCCTCAGACTCCTGCGTCTCCGACGGCACCTGATGCATCACCGCGTGCGCAAGCTCATGCGCCAGCGAGAACCGCTGCCGATCCGGCGGAATGTGATCTCCCAGCAGCACCACTGGTCGCTGTCCTTCCGGCCAGCTCACCATCGCATCGATCCGCTCCGACCCCAACGATCGCTTCACCACCACAACCCCGGCATCCTCCAGCGAGCGCACGAGGTCTTCCAGCGGACCGGACGCGATACCGATCGACGCACGCACCTCCTGCGCGATCTCCTCCGGAGTATCGAAGCCATCGGGCGGAAGCGGGTGCCGCACAAGCCGCACCGGCGTGTCTCCCGCGACGAGCCCCGTCACTTGCAAGTGCAGCAATTCCAGTTCTGCCCGCAACCGGTTCGCCACCGACAGGGGCAACGTGGAGCGCTTGCGATGGAACACATACGGCGCCGCTCCCTCATCCACCGGGACCGTCAGCAGCACCGGTGGAACACGCAGCACACCGCTCAGCTTCTCCAGGCGGTCGGGATCCAACTCCACCAGCCCGGATTCCGCCTTCGACAGCACCGCTTGCGAGATCCCCGTGGCTTCGGACAACGCACCCTGCGTCCACCCACGCGCAACTCGGACCGTGCCGAGCATCACCCGGCCGGTCCGGCGATCAGAAGCAAACTCTGCCATGACTCCCATCTTAGTCAGCGCCTCCGACAATCGCGCGATCCATGTGCAGAAATATTCTCGCGTGTTGGATGTGAACAGCCCACTCTGACCGCGACCCCACGCCAGACCGGGTCGACGGAGATGAGCCGCCCGATCACGTCGATGCCAAATCCATCCACCGCACTTGGCCGAATGGCCAAGTGCGGGCCAAGTTGACATAGAAACGGCCATCTTCACGTG
>NZ_JBDFLW010000003.1:0-653805 GCF_047237905.1 Microbacterium jepli
TGCGCGGCGTCGCCAAGGATCTCGTCGTCGATCAGGAACACTTCATCACCGTTCGGCGATTCATCAATGAGCATGACACCCGGATGCACGTGTCGCTCGTTCCCGTTCGCGAACAGGGCTCTCAGCGCGAGCCGGTACCCGGCACCGTACCGGCGATTGTCGAACTGGCGGACTCACCGTTCGCCCCGTGGGTACTCAACGAGCTCGTCGACCGATTCTCCTACCAGCTCGTGGAACGCGACTCGGATCTGGACACCAAACGTGCGTCACACCTCAACGGCGCCGTCACCCGCGCAGGGATGCGCACCGCAGCATTCGGACGGTTCGTGAAGGACGACTCGGTACAGAGGTACTCGTTCATCGGCTGGGACACCGCCGATCTACGCCGCGACCTTGAGCAGAACCTCGCGTCGCTTACCGCGGAACTGGCACCCGCTGACGCCGCGTCCAACACCGCTCAAGCCACACGCGACGACGCACGCGATCGGGCACAGCGCCTCACGACACTCCTCGAAGAACTCGACTGGTCATCCATCGATACGGCACCTGCAGCCGACCAGGTGCGACAGCTCCAAGAGGAGATCGCCGAGGCCAACACCCCCGAAGTCACCGAACTCCAGAAGCAACTGGACGACGCGCGAACAGAAATGACCGAGTCGGAGCTGCACGCACGCGAGATCGAGACGAAGCTCACGACTCTGAACGCAGCGTGGGGAGTGCTGGTCGACCTGGAAGACGAGTCATCTCTTCTCATCGACGACTCCGCCGTGTTGGACGCCGACGAACGCGAGGCCACCGGCACACTCGGATTCCTCGCACCTCCCGTCGATGTCACGACGGCGACGGGTCGCGCGCTCCGTGCGGCAATCGAAGCCAGCTACGGGCAAGCGGCCACGGATCTGCAGAACCAGCTCGTCTCACTCAGGAAGGAACGCGAAGCACTCGAGACCGCTGTCCTCGCCACCATCCGTGCATTCCGCGGCCTGGAGGATCGAAACCAGAGGGAAATCGACGAGAGCATCGACAGCCTGCCGGCGCTGCTCTCCATTCACGACCAGCTGCTCACCGATGACCTCCCCCGCACCAAGCAACGCTGGCTCGAGCAGGTCGACCAGGACATGAACACACAGCTGCGAGGACTTCTCGTCCAGATCGATGACGATCGCCGCTCAATCGTCCGAGGCCTCGCCCCCATCGATAGGGTTCTCGAGCGTGTGGCGTTCCGCGTCGACTCCACCCTCACGATCGACGTCTCCGACAAACCCAGCGGTGAGCTCAACGAGTTCCGCTCCACGATCTCGGAGTACACCAGCAACACCCTCCACCAATCCATCGAACGCGACGCGGAGAAGATCGAACGCGACTTCAACCGGCTGCGCCGCAAACTGGCCCTCCTCGACGACCTCACCCGAACCGGCGAGAGCTGGCGTCGCCGCGTATTCGACGCGCGCGAACACGTCGAGTTCAAGGCAATCGAGAAGAGAGCCGACGGCGTCGAAATCGTGCACGACGGTGTCTCCGGGATGAGCGGCGGGGAGGGGCAGGAACTCATCGCATTCATCCTCGGCGCAGCCCTGAGATATCGGCTGGGCGAAGGAACGGACGCCCCTCCCACCTACGCGTCGATCGTGCTCGATGAAGGATTTGTCAAAGCCGATAGCGACTACACCGGACGGGCCCTCGCCGCCTTGTCCGCGCTCGGGTTCCAGCTCATCATCGGCGCGCCGCGTGAGAAGGCAACGGCGTTCGAGTCCCACGTGGAAACCGTCGCATACATCAACTCCGACCCAGCCAACCCGCAGGGCGTGCGCATCTTCGAGATGACGATCAGCGAAGCGCTCAGTATCGAGGAAGCCGCGTGAGGAGCCCCGCAGACGTTGAACGTCTTATCACCACCCGCTACAAGTCGTCCTGGCGCGCCTGGCTCACACAATCCTCCCCTGAACAGATCACCTTCCCCCTGCAGCCACCCACCGCGTCAACCATCCCCGCACAAGAAGAGGCCGTCCGGACGTGGCTACATGCGTGGCGTGCCTGGCACGACCTGCACCCCGCTACCAGCCTGCGAACCGCGACCGTCCGCACGGCCGCTGGCGCTCAGGTCGTCTACACACACATCGACATCCCTGGGCCAACAGCGCTCGCTGGACTCGACCCCGCGACCGCTAACCACTGGCAGACCGCGATTTCCCGCTACCCCCAACTGGCAGACCTCGACGTCTCCACCGACCAGCTGCGGCCGATCCTGCCCCGCATTGTCGACCTCGACGATTACGACTTCGAACTGCTCCTGCGCGTCGTGGAATGGTTCCGCAACAACCCCGCATCCGGGCTCACCGCCCGCCAAGTCCCTGTCACAGGTCTCCACACCAAGTGGCTGGGACGGCACAAGGCGATCGTCATCTGCCTGCTTCGAACCGACATCCCCAACCGGGTGGCTGATCTTGGCGCAGAAGCCGTCGACCCTGAACTCGACATCAACGACCTCGATCTACTCGGACTGCGGCGACTGCCGAACCACGTCGACGTCATCCTCGCCGACCCCGCCGACCGCCGACTCGTGGGCGGCATCCGCCAACTCCGAGCACCCGTCGAAGAAGTCGCCGGCCTCCCCCTCACCCCCGATGACGTCCTGATCATCGAGAACAAGGAGGCCGCGACGCCAATAGAGGACCGAGCAGGGCTTGTAGTGATTCATTCGCTTGGCAACTTTCTCGACGTGCTCGACGCGCTCCCATGGCTGCGGTCCGCACGCACCTGGTACTGGGGAGACCTCGATCGAGCCGGGATCACACTGCTGTCGCGTGCCCGGGCTAGGGTGCCCGAGATCGCCTCCCTACTCATGCACGCCGACACTCTCCGGGAGTTCGAACCACTCGCGAACGCCGACCCGAGCGGTCGCGTAGACCCACCCGAACCAGTCCTCACGCAAGATGAACGTGCCGCGCTGGAATATCTCGACGCTGGACAGCCGCCGCTCCGCCTCGAACAAGAACGCATTCCATGGCACACAGCGCAAACCACCATCAACCTGGCGATCGACCAGGCCGCTGTCCTCGATTAGCGCTCGTGTGGCACCATCCCAGACCACCTCGAGGACACCCCGACGTGGACGGGCTCTGATCCCCGATGCCGTGGACACCGCGTCATCGGCATGACAGACTGCTCTGTTCTGCTGGAAGGGGAACCACCGTGCCGCACACAGACGACCACACCGACTGGGAACAGATCATCCGCGACATGATCGCGCGGAGCAGCGAATCCGCACCTACCGAGCCAGGCGTGTACCGGATGCCGTGCGGGAACTGCTACGTCGACTTCTTCCGCACCTCGGACGGCACCGAAAGTTGGCTCGTCCCCGGCGACGAGCGCAGCTACACTCGCGACACTGTCGCCATCGACCGGCACGGCGACCACCCGTGGGAGCGGATGTACACCCTCGGCCACGCCGCCGCCGAGATCCGACGCCGCGCGACCGCCGACGATACGCCCGTCGAGGTGCTGGTCGAGCAGCTGGCGGCGATCGCCGCGGTGGAGGACGCGGCCGAGGCGGAGGAGATCGCCCGCATCGCCCGGGAACGTCCCGCCGACAGCCCGGACGTCCCGCTCGCCGATGTCGCTCGGAAGTTCGGGATCGATCTCGACGAGCTCTAGCGATACCTGTCGTCGCCTACTGGCACGCTAGAGACACCAGATCATGCGAGACACCGATCACCTGCGAGAGGGGCGTCGTCGTGAACCTGTATCCGCGGTTCGACTTCGACCAGGTCGACTTCGTCACCGCGGACACCCACTTCAGCCACGCGCGGATCAGCGAACTCGCGGATCGCCCGTTCGCAACGGTCGACGAGATGAACGCTGAACTCATCCGCCGCTGGAACGAAACGGTCAGTCCGACAGAGGTGGTGCTCCACCTCGGAGATGTCGCGCTCGGCCCGATCGAGGAATCGATCGGTATCACCGCGCAACTGCACGGCCGCCGATTCCTGGTCCCCGGAAACCACGACCGGGTGTCACCGGCGACGCAGTCGAAGAAGGCGATCGAACGGTTCGCGGCGCTCTACGAAGCGGCCGGTTGGACGATTCTGCCGGAGGTCATCGAAGGCACCCGACGCGGGTATCGGATCCTCGCTTCTCACTACCCATACAAGGGCGACTCGCAGGAGTCGGATCGGCACACCACCCATCGACCGCGCTGGGACGACGGGATCCCACTCCTACACGGCCACACCCACGCCCGCGACCACGGACCGAACGGGCACCAGTTCCACGTCGGCGTCGACGCCCACGGCTACACGCCCGTCCCCTTCACCGAAATCGACGCGTGGATCCGCGGCCTCCCAGACGCCGAACCATGGCTCGACATCGCAATCCGTGAGGCCCGCCAGACCATTACCGACCTCGACGGCAGCGAAACCTCAAACTCCGACGCGCTGTTCTACACGATGGGCTACAACGAGCTACGGGTCGCGCTGGAAGAACTCCTCGGCGCGTTCGACTCCGCCCACCCCGACTCGCCCCCGGGGACTGTCTAGGCGCGGGACTTCCGCGTCGGCGTATACCGCGTGGGCCCGAGTGTAAACAGTTCGCCTGCCGCGGGACCTGATCGGAGGGTACGCGGTTCCCGTCGGAAGCGGATCCATCCGCGACGCCGCCAGTGCACCATCGTCAGGTACCGCACCGACGCCGAAGACCACGCCTCCTGACGCTCCGCGGCGTCGGGGTCGTGGGCGGCGAGCTCCGCGAACACCTCACGGAAGGTCGGCGGCTGACCACGCTCGCGGGTGTGGCGGTGGATGAACCTCACGGCGCGGCGCGCCCACACCGGCGCTGTCTCATCAGCGGTGAGTTCAGTGAACAGCGGCACGAGGTGCGGTGCCGACCACGGCTTCTCGTACACTTCACCGTCGTTCGACACCACCCTGCAGCTCCCCTCAGCGGTCATCCCAGATATACCGCCGCCGAGCCCAGCCAGGGGCGCGGGCGTCGTCAGAAGGATGATCCTCGCCAGGGGAGGATGTCAGTGTCTCGCGTGGGGCGGTCGGCGAGGATGTGCTCGGCAACGGCGCCGCATCGATGAGTGCTTGCAGTGCCGTGGTGTACTTCTCTCCGGTCGCCTTCATGCGTTCCCTGGCGGCTTGCTGCAGCCGACGGGAGGTTCGCTTCTCAGTTGTCATGACGTCCCTGCTTTCCCGCGGGGGCGGACGGTGATGCCGGCGGCGTGCAGGTGCCGGTTGATGGTCATCTCGCTGCATCCGGCAAGGTGCGCGATCTGTGCCATAGTCCTCCCTTGCGTCTCATAGTGGTCGCGTAGCCAATCGGAATCGAGGGTGAAGGTGGGGGGTCGTCCGCGACGCGACTTGGTGCCCGTGTCGGCGAGGATGCGGCCCACGGTCTGCCGGGACACGTTCACGTCCGCGGCGATCTCGTACGTCGACTCCCCCGCCGCATACGCCCGCGCTAACACATCGGGAGGCATCACGTCCGCGGCCGTTGATCGTGCTGGGCGGCTCCGCGCCCACGCCGCAGGCGCGTCCGGGACACCGTCCGAAGGCTCGGGTGTCCATGTGACGGGCTCATCGATGCCGTTGACGAGAAGGAAGTCCGCGGCGAGCTGGTCGAGTCCCGTCCGCACCGCTGACGGCAGTCCATCGGCGAAGCGGGCGACGGCCGGCGCGGTCACCCCTGCCTGATCCCACTCCGGCGGGATCGAATGGATCGGATTCCCCGACAGTGTCCGGTGCAGGAGCGCCCGGGCCAAACGCCATCGTCGTCCACCCCCAGCCAATACCCCCGCCACCCGGCACACCTCCTGCCACTGGGATTCGAGGAGGATCCCGCTGTAGTCGAGGGCGCGACGTCGGGCGTAGTCAACGGGCACGTCATGCGTATCGAGGAACGCGGCCAGCCGGAGGATCGCGTGCAGGGTGCCCACGTCATGAGAGCTGCGACCGAGGTCACGCATCACATGGGTCACCTGGCGGGCCGGCGCCTGCGGATCGAGCAATGCAAGAGCGGCGGAGTGTGTGAGCCTCGTGCCCGTGAACACCACCGCCGCCGCCAACGCCGACGCCACCACCTCACTGCCGACCCGTTGCGGCGCGTACCGGGTGATCCACTCGCCCCACAACTGTGCCGGTACCTTTCGCGCTCGTTCGACCGGGCTGACCCCTGACGGTGGTGCGGACTGCAGGAACACCGTCGGCCGGCGACGACGCCCCAGCGCGGCCGCGATCAGGGTCTGCAGTTGCGGCGTGTGCGCCGTGTACGACGAACTCTGAGCCAGCCGCCCCTGCAGCAGCGCGGCGACACTGCCCGGCTTCGCCAGTGCGGTGACGGCGAGGGTGGTGCCGACGGCGGCCCCGACGGCAGAATCCGGTCGTGCCCGTACTGCCGTCGTCCAATCCTCGCTCGCCCTAAACAGCGCCACGAGCTCCTCACCAAGCGGACTGATGTCGAGGCGATCGCCGGCGGCAATCGCGTGCCGGGCGGTACGGGACAGCAACCGAGTGTCTTCCAGCACCGCGACCGCCGGCTGCGGCGCCTCCGCATAGATCCCGAACCCTGCCCCGCCGGTGGAAACGATCCGCATCAACGCCCGCTGCGCATCCAGGACCGCCCGCGACACTGGAGTGCGGGTCGGGTCGGCCGTGAGGTCGGCCCGACACCGGTTCGCTTGCGGGCCCCGTCCCGGCCCTTGGACGGGATTGTGGCACCGGCCAGGAACGGGAACAAGCGCGAGCGGGTGGGCACGGTACCGGGCAGGACGATCACACACGGGGCACCGGTCCACGAGCAGGCGGCGGTGGCGAAAACAGGCGAACCCGAACGGGAACTGCCACGACATCCGCCACCGGCCACCCGAATCGACCAGGCACTCCGGGCAGTAGCGTCCCGCGGTCCCCGCCGCCGGGCATTGCGAACTGATCCGCCCCCGCCGGGTGTACCGGATCGCATGGTGCGCGAACCGCATTCTCGTCATCTCCTGGAACTGATCCGCCGGAATGCCCGTCGACGCCTCGAGCCGCGACGCCTGCTCATCAGTCAGCGCGGTGGCCCAACTGTCCGCCATCCACGCGGTCGCCGACACCGCCACACCCTCCTGCTGCTCGATGAGGCCGAGCGCGCAGGCCATCTCGTTCATCGTCGCCCCATAGGTGGCCGCCATCTTCTCCAGCCAAGAGTCGAACGGCTCATCAGGCAGCGGCCGCACCCGAAACGGCAGCACCCGCACCTCATAGGAAATCGTCGACGTCGTGGTCATGCGGCGGCCGCCTCGCCGTCCTGGTTCTTGCGGCGGCGTGCCTGGTGGTTTCGCAGCTGCTGATCCAGCTTCGCCTCAAGCTCGCGGCGCTCCGTCTCCGCGCCCTCATCGATGCGGATGTCGTCGAGCAGTTCCCGATCGATGACCTCCCGCCCTGTGCGGATCGCGCGGGACGCGCCGCGACGGATCAGGTCCATGAGGGATCCGATGTTGCCGGTGGTGCGGGCGAACAGGTACCGGGACAGGTCGACCAGCATCCCGGGGCGAGCACCGGTGAGGACGAGAGCTTGTTCGACGCCGAATAGCAGCCGGTCCCACTCCTCCCTGCCCCTCTTGTGGGTAAGCGTGAAGGGGCTGAGCCCGAGGACGGTCCATCGGCGGAAGGTCTGCGCCATCGCCGCCTCCCGGCCGGTCTCCCCTTCACCCACCAGGCCGCGGGCGCGGAGGGCGACGCCGGCGAACAAGAACGTCGCGTTGTATTCGTTTGCGAGCCACTTCAGCTGGTTGGCGACTTCGACCCCGTCGCGGGTGCGCATGTTCAAGAAGTGCAGGTCGTCAACGATCACCAGCCGGGTGTCATGCCGTTCGATGCACTCCGCCGCCGCCCGGGCCAGGTCCCGGCCGGCCATGGAGCGGTGCAGGATGCCGGCGGTGGCGGGGTGGGCGTAGAAGCCGAGGATCATCATGTGCAGGCCCTTGATCGTCAGCCGCCCCGTCAGCGTCACATGACACACCGGCAGGTGCCGCACGTCCCTGTCCGCGTCCAGCCATCCCCCGGCCTCCGCGATCCGCTGCTGGTGGAACACGCGGCCGAAGTTGTTCACCACGGTCGACTTCCCGAGCGCCGGCGGGGCGTCGATCGCTGCGGCTGACTTCACCCGGTCGGAGTCCTGCAGGTTGGAGTCGAGGATGTCCGCCAGCTGCAGTTCGATGTCCTCTACCTGCCGTGTGCGCAGCAGGATGTTCGCGTGCCACACCCGCCGCTCCAAGTCGTAGACGACGCGATCGCGAGCAGGCAACGACTCCAGCTGGGCGCGCGAGAGCTCCTCAGGGCGAGCGCGGGGAGGCCGTTCGGCGAAGTCTGTCCAGCCCTCGTAGGTGGAGAGGCTCCGTTGGCGGGGCGGCTGCTGCGGGGCGCTCGTCGGGCTGGTCATCGGAGCATCTCCATCGGTTCGAAGTGGTAATCGCCGCGGATGGTGGGCTCGTCGATGTCGTCCTCGTCGTCATCATCACCGGTCTCGGGCGTGTCGACGCGTCGGCGCGGGTCGCGGACGGAGCCGGTGAGCTCGGTTCCGAGATCAGACGAGGCGGTCAGTTCCGCGTCGAGCATCCGTTGCACGGTGCGTAGCGACCACACCCCGTCCGGGTCCGGTTCCTTGTCGTTCAGCTGTGCGGCCATCCGGGCGCTCATCCGCCGCTCCGATGGCGTCAGACCACGGCCGGCGCCCCAGTCCTCCAGCAGCTGCGCGGCGACGTCGTCAACCTGGGAGGGGCGACCCTGCCGGATTGCGATCTTCTTCGCGTACTCCAACGCGTCCAGGCTGAACGGGGTGTCGAAGCTGCCCTTGTGCTCCCATTCGAGGGTGTGCCAGGTGTGGTCCTCGGGGTCGTGGAAGTAGATTCTGGTGAGGTCGTCGGGGTTGACGAAGAATGGCCACTCCGTACCCTTGTCGCGGTGGATCGACCGGGCCCGGTTGCGGTACTTCGCGACCGACTCGCCGGTGTAGCGGAGTTTGTGGATCTCCACCCCGTAGTGGTTGAACTGCCGCTTCACCACCGGCAGCAGCTCCAGCAGCACGTTCCGGTCGGTGGGCAGACGCAGCTGTCCCGCGACAGCCAGGCCCTGTTCGTATCGTTGCGCGGGGCTGAGCTTTACCCCGGGCAGGTTTGGATCCTCCAACGAACTGTGGGGACGAAGGTGGTAGACGGTGGCTACCCATTCCCGGATGATCTGCTCCAGCTGCGGCACCGTGTAGACGGCCTCTGCTTCGGGGTCCTCGCCGCGTCCGGCGACGTCCGCGCCCTTGTAGCCGGGCAGCTCTTGCAGCAGGTCGTCGAGGGTGCGGAAGAATCGTTCCACGGGGCTCTTGTCGGTGGGCTGGTAGATCCGGGCGGGTTGGATCGAGATCCCCAACCGGGCGCACCCGCTGGTGAGATGCTCCGACAGGTAGGCGGCGCCGTGGTCGACGACCAGCGTCTCCGGCAGGATGCCGGCGCGGGTGAACCGGGACACCTTCGTACGGGTCGGGTCTACCAGCAGCGTGTCGGGCAGACCGTGGTACGGCCAGCGAGCGGACGTGCCCCAATCCGTGGGCGTATCAAACGGTTGCAGCGCCTCCATCAGCACGCCGGCGACGTCGATCGATTTCGTCGAACCCGGCGTGAGCCGCAGTCCGAGGATGCACCGCGAGTACAGGTCCATCGCGATCGTGAGATCCGCTGACACCCATTTCCCGGTCACCGGGGCGACGGCGAACACGTTCAGCGGCGTGGTGTCCATCAGCACGTACTCGCCCGGCCGGACCGCCGACAACCGCCCGTAGGGTGCGGAGGGTCGGTTCGCGGTCGACCGTTTGCGTTTGGTGGGGCCGGTGAATGTGGCCCGGCCTCGATCCAGCTCAGCCAGCGCGTTGTACGCGCTCGCGCGCGAGGGGCGCTTCACTGTCCCCGGGCCGTGGACGCGCTCGGTGCGTGCATTGATCCGGTCGATGATGATCTTCTTGGAGACCTTCGCTTCGGGGGTCTGCTCATCCAGGACCGTCTGCGCGGTAGCGATCCACCGCGGGTCGAACCCGGTCAGCGCGTTTCCGGCTTGGGAGGACCGGTAGTCCATCAGGCCCGCCTCCCCGGACTCCCGGTACTGCGCCACCCAGCGGCGCACGGTCCGTTCGCCCTTCCCGAGTTCGGTCGCCTTCGCCGCAGTCCGCTGTCGCAGACTGTGCTGCGGGTGGTATTCCAGGCGCGGCTCACCCTCCCGCGGGATCTGCGGAGTGCCGGACTTGTATCCGGTGAGCACCTCGCGGACGTGGTCGGCGCGCTCCATGGTGCGTGCCTTCGCGGAGTCGGTAGCGTCCGCCCACAGCACCCCCAGCGGAGTAGCATCCCTTTCCCGCGTGTGGCCAGGGATGTGGGCCTTGCCGCCCTCGGCGGCGGGGCGCAGCACGTCGACCATCCGGAGTCGGCGGTGCCGGCCCGTGCGGTCGCGGATGATCACCGCCCCGTCAGCGATCTCCGCGACCGTGCACGCCTCCCCGTCGTAGACGAAGTCCATCCCAGGTCGCAGCATCCAGCTATCCATCATCATGCTTCCTCTCAAAGTGAGTAGTCGGGGATCGGGTGCCGGGACTCAGGCCGTGTCACGGAGGGATGAGCCGCTCTCCGCCGTCACGCGAAGATGCCGCGCCGGTGGCTGCACGACGCGCGTACCGAGCACTTGCCGCAGGTACTCCTCAACGGCGCGCAGCAGCTGGGCTGCCGCTTCCTTGTCCGCTCTCGGTGACTGCGGGGGCACCGGCAGGGCCACGGGGATGCCCAGCGCCTCGCATGCTCGCGCCGTGTCGGCCTCGCGGTCGCGCTCCGATCTCGTCGACCGCTCCGGGCCAGCCTCCTCGAAGAGCAGGGAGGGAGTGCCAGGTCGAAGGTCGTCTCGTGCGCTCATGTCAGCTCCAATACGCTCGTCGTGCTCAACAGGTGGGACAGGTCCGTGCGCAAACGCTGTGTCCACAGCAGGTGCAGCACGAGGGAACGGGCGAACCGCTGCTCTCCCGCGATCGGAGTCACGGCACGCACCGCTTCCCCGAACGTCACAGCGGCTCCCAGCACGGTCGCCGCGGCATCGACCTGCCCGGGATCGAACTGGAAGCTGCGCCGGTACCCGGCGAGGAACTGCACATTCGCCAGCAGCACCGGATCGGGCTCGGAGCACACCCGGTACTCCCAGCCATGCGCCTCGACCTCCCGCCGCGTCCAGTCCAGCGAGTCCCGCACCGCCGGGACCTGCAGCTTCGCCGCCGGCTTCACATCGACAACGCACACCAACCGGTCTGTGTGCGAGATCAGATAGTCCGGGATGTGCCTGCGGGTCGTGCCGTGATCGTCGCCCTCCATCAGGAACGGCTGGGACAGGATCCAGTCCACTCGCGGGTCGAAGTCGCACAGCAGCAGGTTCGCGTACTCCAGCCGCGACTCGTACCCCACGGGCGCCTGCATCGTCGCGGACCAGTACGAGCCGGAGAAGTGACGCTGCTTGCGGTACCAGCGGAACTCACGCCACGGCACCGCCGCCGCGAACACCCCCAACCGGGCATCCGGCAGCGAAACGACGTCGACGTGATCCTGCATCATACGGATCCGGATCGTCGACGCCACCGCGATCATCCCCGACCCGGCTCCCCGGCCCGCAGCTCACCATCGCCCGTGTCCCCGGTCGGAACCTGACAGCGGTGCGTGCGCATGAACACATGCTGTTGCCCCGCGACCGCGCAGCGGAACTCACCGACGCCACAGAAAGAAGTGAGCAGCTTTGTACTAAATCACTAAACAGCTAATCACTAGTAAATGTCACATTCACTACCAAGCGCGATGTTGCGCCTGTCAGATACACAACAAACCTCCGCCGACCAGTCGGCGGCGTCCGACGCATATGAGACACTCGGAGCATGACGGCGATCCACCCGATTGCCCCCGAAGACTCCAAAGCGCTCTTCGGGAACAGCTACATGCACACCGTGCTGGTCGAGATCACCCGGCACGGCGATGAACCGTTCTCCCCGAAGCAGATCATCGACGCCACCGGACTGCCCGGCGGGATCATCCACCCGCTCATCAAGAGGCTGAAGTCCAGGCATTTCATCGAGTACCTGGGCCGTGTGCCCGGGGAGAAGACCACGCTGTACCAGGTCCGCGACAACCCCTACATGCGCGCCGCCCGCGAGTACGCCGAAGCTGCGCCCGAGATCCCGCAGCATCGAGCCGCCAGCTAACCCACGGCGCCCCGGATCGACCCACAGCTCGGTCGCGACCGACCGGTGAGCGACGTGTTCGACGTGCGTCGCGCCACCACGTGCCACCGCTGCCGAATTCGCAAGGTGCGGCGTCCAGAGCACACACTGGTGCGTTCTCCATGTTTCATGAATCTTGAATTTGATCTAGACTGGGTAGGTGCCAACCCTTGCCCGCGCGGCCGAGCTGTCGAAGGCGGTCTTCGGCAGCGAGCACATGCTTTCCGTGATGTGGCAGATCTCGCAGGCACCGGACGCAACGTTCAACGCTCCCGCCATCGAACGGGCCACGGGCCTGGCCGGGAGCATCGTGCACGGCATGCTCGCACGACTCAAACGCGCCGGCCTCATCGAGGTCGTGGGCCATCTCGAGGGAGAACGCACCCTCGCCTACCAGCGTCGCGACCATCTCGTATGGCAGGCGGCATCTCAACTCACGTCCGAGGTGACTGACACCCTGGGCATCGGAGGCCCCTATGACAGCTAGCCCCTCCACGACCGTCGCCGGGACGTCCGGGGTGAGTTGGCAAACCGGTGCCCATCGCGTCCACGTCGACCTCGAGCTTCACCTCCCGGAGATCCAGCGCCGCCGCGCCACAAACGCGGCGGGGTCTGTACAAGACCTGGACACTCTGCGGTTCCTGCTGACGCTCCCCGTCGATCAGCCCACCGCCCTCGCGGGCCTCGATGCGTACGAGCGGCGCCTGGCTCGGCGAGCCGTCCGCTGCGGGTTCGCCGAAGAGCGCGCCGTCGCCCGCAGCCAGTCCACTCTCATCCGAAGAGCGGAGCCTCCCGTGACGGTGCGGCTGATATCGGTGTTCGGCCCGTTCCGTCGCAGCACCCTGCAGTTGGCGACGACATTCGCCCCCTACGGGCGTCGTCGACTCGTCGTCCCCTCTGGACGGCTCGACGAGATATTGTTGCTCGAAGCAACCTTCTACGGTGTCGGCGTTACGGTGGCCGACGCCAACGGCGAGCGGACCGTCGCCGCGTCGGCGCCCTTCCAGCCCGCCCGGTTCACTGGCGCCTCCTGGCTGTTCGCTGAGCGCATCTACGGCCAGGCGCTCAGCTCAGCGACCGCCACCGGGCAAGTGTCGGCGGCATCGAGATCATGACACCCGTGTGCTGGGCGAGCCGAACATGCTCCGCTTCAGCCTCCGCCAGACGCTGATTCCACCACCGTGCCACTTGAGAGGTCCCCATCGAGGTGACGATACCTGCGATCTCGTCCAGCGCGGCCAGATTGTGCAGGTGAGCCCGGAGCCGATCCTCATCGGAGCCGGTGAACGAGTCCACCGCGCGTCCCTCACAGTGGCGACACGGGCACGGCCACGGAGTCGCACTGGCGAACCACTTCAGGTGCATCTCGCTGGACCGGGCGAATCGCATCAGCTCCGGCATCAGCACGTGCGGCGTGCGATCACCAGGGCGACTCGAGTACGGTCGGCTGCCCGGCACCGGCAGGCGCCGCAGGCTCGGGATCTGCCCGATCACGGCCGCGCGAGCGCCGGACGCGAACGCATCGATGCCAGCGAAGTCCGCCCGCCACGGCACCGCACCCTTCACCTCGCCGAAGAACCGGCGATACGACTCCGGCGCCCCCTTGAGATTCAGAGGATCACCCGCCTTCGCTCCCAGCGCCAACGCCACCGGATGACGGCTCCGCGCGGCGACCGCGATCAACTGCGAGATGTGATCCGGCGTCGACCACTTCTGATGGACGGCCAACGGGAGGATCACGTCGTCGCGGTCGATATTGTCCGCAGCCGCGAGGACCGCCTTAAGCGCCCCCGGGTCTGCGACGTCCACAAACCCCGCTGGGATCACCGCGACCGCCGCGCCTGCATCGCGCTGCGCCTGGAGAGTCTCCTCCACCGTGGGCGCGATGAGCGCATCCACCGGTTCATCGATAATCAACGGGCGCTCGGCCGTCGCCGGAGCGAGCACCGAAGTCGGCTCGATAAGGAAAACCAAATCCTGATGCCGCGCCCGCCGGCGCCAGGCGGTCTGAAGAGCCGTCGGCCCCGACAACACCATGCCGCCGTGTTCCATGTTCACGTGCGGGGCGGTCTGCATCGTCTCACCGCCAGCCATCGTGAACACTCGCCCGCCCAAAGTGCGCTCGACCAGCGTGGCACCGGCGAGCGACTCACGCGTCGTCCGCGAAACCAGAGAGCTGTCGACCACCTCGATGTTGGCCCGATCGGTCATGCTGCGCTCCTCACGTAAAGGTCTTCGAACTCGTCCTGAACCAGGAACGCGTCGCGCGCGAGCTCTGCGACGCTCTCACCCTCATTCAGCCGCTGCTGCACCACCCGGTCGATCAGACCAGGATGTTCCTCGGCGATCGCTACCGGCTCTACGCTCCGATATCCGGCGCGGGAGAGCTCGATGTTCAACTGCCGGTAACGGCCCTCGCTGATCACATCCAGATCCACCGCACGCCGCAGCAGCGCCGCGATCGACACCCGCCACTTCGACTTCAACCGTGCCAAGCCCGGGATCGTCACCGGTGCCGCCGCCAGATCCATGCGCACATCCTGCGCCGGCATCAAGAACTCCGCCGCGAACCGATCCGCCTCAGACTCCTGCGTCTCCGACGGCACCTGATGCATCACCGCGTGCGCAAGCTCATGCGCCAGCGAGAACCGCTGCCGATCCGGCGGAATGTGATCTCCCAGCAGCACCACTGGTCGCTGTCCTTCCGGCCAGCTCACCATCGCATCGATCCGCTCCGACCCCAACGATCGCTTCACCACCACAACCCCGGCATCCTCCAGCGAGCGCACGAGGTCTTCCAGCGGACCGGACGCGATACCGATCGACGCACGCACCTCCTGCGCGATCTCCTCCGGAGTATCGAAGCCATCGGGCGGAAGCGGGTGCCGCACAAGCCGCACCGGCGTGTCTCCCGCGACGAGCCCCGTCACTTGCAAGTGCAGCAATTCCAGTTCTGCCCGCAACCGGTTCGCCACCGACAGGGGCAACGTGGAGCGCTTGCGATGGAACACATACGGCGCCGCTCCCTCATCCACCGGGACCGTCAGCAGCACCGGTGGAACACGCAGCACACCGCTCAGCTTCTCCAGGCGGTCGGGATCCAACTCCACCAGCCCGGATTCCGCCTTCGACAGCACCGCTTGCGAGATCCCCGTGGCTTCGGACAACGCACCCTGCGTCCACCCACGCGCAACTCGGACCGTGCCGAGCATCACCCGGCCGGTCCGGCGATCAGAAGCAAACTCTGCCATGACTCCCATCTTAGTCAGCGCCTCCGACAATCGCGCGATCCATGTGCAGAAATATTCTCGCGTGTTGGATGTGAACAGCCCACTCTGACCGCGACCCCACGCCAGACCGGGTCGACGGAGATGAGCCGCCCGATCACGTCGATGCCAAATCCATCCACCGCACTTGGCCGAATGGCCAAGTGCGGGCCAAGTTGACATAGAAACGGCCATCTTCACGTGGAACCTACAACGCGAAGTCCCCGACCGGCGCCATGTCGGTGAAGCGGGAGAAGTGCCCCTGGAAGGCGACCGTGATCGTGTCGGTCGGGCCGTTGCGGTGCTTGGCGACGATGAGGTCGGCCTCGCCGGCGCGGGGGCTGTCCTTCTCGTAAGCGGCCTCGCGGTGCAGCAGCACCACCATGTCGGCGTCCTGCTCGATCGAGCCCGACTCGCGGAGGTCGGAGAGCGCGGGCTTCTTGTCGGAGCGCTGCTCGGCGCCACGGTTCAGCTGCGACAGCGCCACCACCGGCACACCCAGCTCCTTGGCGAGCAGCTTGAGCGCACGGGAGAACTCCGAGACCTCCTGCTGGCGCGACTCGACGCGCTTGCCGCTCGTCATGAGCTGCAGGTAGTCGATGACGACCATCTTCAGGCCGACACGCTGCTTGAGGCGACGGCACTTCGCGCGGATCTCGACCAGCGTCATGTTCGGGCTGTCGTCGATGTAGAGGGGTGCGTCGTTGATGCGTCCGCGCACCGAGGCGATCGTGGTCCAGTCGCGCGAGTCGAGCGTGCCCTTGCGCATGGCCTGCAGGGGGATCGCACCCTCGGCGCTCATGAGGCGCATGGCGATCTCGCTACGGCCCATCTCGAGCGAGAAGAAGATGGTCGGCATGTCATTGCCGATGGCCGCGGTGCGGGCGAAGTCGAGCGCGAGCGTCGACTTACCCATGGCCGGACGTGCGGCGATGATGATCATCTGCCCCGGGTGCAGCCCGTTCGTGAGCTGGTCGAGGCCGGCGAAGCCGGTCGGGATGCCGGTCATCTGACCGTCGCGACCCCGGGCGGCCTCGATCTCGTCGACGGCGGCGTCGACGGCGACCGTCAGCGGCACGTAGTCCTCGACGGCGTCGGCGCCGGTGACGCCGTAGATCTCCGCCTGCGCGTTGTTGACGAGGTCGAGCGCCTCACCCTCGCCCTGGTAGCCCATCTGCACGATGCGCGTGCCGGCCTCCACGAGACGACGAAGCAGCGCGCGCTCGGAGACGATCGACGCGTAGTAGCCCGCGTTGGCGGCCGTCGGGACGATCGAGGTGAGGGTGTGCAGATAGTCGGCCCCGCCGGCACGCTGAAGCTCGCCGGTCTTGATGAGCTCGTCGGTGACCGCCACGACGTCGGTCGGCTCACCGTGCGAGTACAGCGAGAGGATCGCCTCGTAGATGAGCTCGTGCTTCGGCACGTAGAAGTCCGCGCCGCGCAGGCTCTCGATGACGTCGGCGACGGCGTCCTTCGAGAGCAGCATGCCGCCCAGCGCGCTCTGCTCCGCCAGCACGTCGTGCGGAGGCGTCCGCTCGTACTGCCGGGGCCCGCCCAGACGCTCCTCCGAGATGTCGGCGATCGACATGCTGCCGTCCTCTCCTGTCGTCTTCACCCTCGTCGCGCGTGCCCGTGAGGGGCGCGCGCGAACAGCGCCGATCCGAGATGCGCATGCCGCGGCATCCACTCCCCGATCGAGCACAGCCCACCACGAACCGCCGACATCGCATCACCCCCGATGGATGACGGCGCAGTCGTCCGATGGGCCGGACCCCACGCTATGGAGGGTGATTCCGAGGTGCAAACAGCCCTGTGGATAACTATGTGGAGAACATGGGCGAAACGCCGCGGACCCTGTGCACAACGGATGTGGACAACCTTCTTTGCGCAGGCGAGTGTCGACATTTTTATGGCGCTTGATCTCGGCTTTCATTGTCGATGAGGGTGTGGAGGAAGAAAGAGGTGAACTCGGGATTGAAGGTTCGGTCTGATAGGAGCGGCTGTGTACAGATCTGGGGATGACTCGCGGCGTCATGATCTCGATCGGTACGCGACCGACAGCGCCCGTTCGGCGACAGCCGGCCCACAGGGGCACCCCTGAGGCGCGCAGGGCACGACTCCGCCTCCAAGCGGCCTCGCCGGTCCCGCGAGCGCGCACAGCGCCTTCCTGGAGGCCTGTCATCTCGCGCAGGTCGACCAGCGTCTCGACGACGGATCCATACGCGACGCGACGACGGCCGACGCCCGTCGCGACGAAAAGGCGACCTCACCTACACACGTCGCCGCTATGGGTCTAACTTGTCATCACCAGGCACCCCTAGATCTGCTCCTCACGGACGGATCTCCTTTTACGTCGTCGTATTCGGGAGGTGAACATGGACGCCATTCATCCGCAGCGCTTGTCGAGGATCTCCACGCTGCTGATCGCCTCTCTCGGCGTCGCGTTCGCCTGGGTGCTCCTGTCCCTCGTCCTCGGTCTCTCCGCGTCTCAGGCGCGCGCCGACGACGACGGCCTGCTCGGCACGGTGACGTCCGCCGTGGCGCACACCGCCTCCTCCGCGACCGAGATCGTCTCCGATACCACCTCGGCCGCGTCCGACTTGGTCGCCGACACGGCCGCCGCGGTCTCCGAGCCGGTCGCCCCGCCCGCTCCCGTCGCGCCGGTCATCGAGCACGTCCAGCCCGTCGCGGCTCCTGTCGTGGAGACGGTCGCTCCCGTGATCGCCCCGATCACGGAGGTCGTGACTCCCGTTGTCGAGAGCGTGACTCCCGTTGTCGAGACGGTCGAGTCCACCGTCAGCCTCGTCACCACGGGTGTCACGGAGATCGCCGATGCCGGCGTCGTCAGCCCCGTCGTGGATGCGGGCGTCGAGGTCGTGACGTCGCTTCCGATAGCGGGTGACGCTGTCGCTTCCACCGGCGTCGATGACGCGCTCTCGTCCGTCGGCCACACCGTCGACGGCGTGCTGCAAGGGACGACCGACGCGGTCATCCGTCCCGTGACGGAGATCGTCGACACGGTGACCGGCCCGGTGGAGGGTGTCGTTGACGGCACCGTCCCCGCCGTGCTGACGCCTGTCCCGCCGGTCACCGGCGGCCTCACGCCGCCGTCGCCCGCGCTCGTGGCGGAGCCGGCCTCTTCTCTCTCGCGCTCGCCTGTCCACGCCGCGTCGTCCGCGTCCGGACCACTGGACTACTTCGCGCGCGCGGCGGTGCTGAGCGGCACCGCCCTGTGGATGGCCGTCGCGCCGTCCGCGAGTACCGTCGTGACGTCGGCGGATGCCGCGGCTCTCGGTGGCGGCGCTTCGAACGACCCGATCTCGCTGCTGCGTGCGACGCTGCAGAGCGAGTCCTCCTTCGTGGGACCCGGCGGTGCGGGTCCCGGTGCCTGGGCGCTGATCGCCCTCGCGTTCGTGTTCGCATACCGTGCCTGGATGCGACGCACCGGACTCGAGGATGACGCGACGCCCGTCGCACCCACCTACTCCACCGACGTCTCTCCCGACTGATCGGACCTCGTCGCCCTCTCGGCGACCGAGCGTCATCGCGCATTCCCGCGCACCCGATCAATCGATACATCTCAAGGAGAGATCATGAACACCTTCATCACGCGCGCCTTGATCGGCACGCTTCTCGCCGGCGGCGTCACGCTGCTCGGCGCGACGGTCGCCAACGCGGCCGAGACCACAGGCGAGGACGGACTGCTGTCCGGCACCCAGGCCCTCATCGACGTGTCGGCCCCCGTCGACGTCGTCGGCGACGCGGTGTCGCTCATCGGCGACAGCTCGTCCACCACGACTGCGGCAGCGCCGGCGGAGGCCGCACCGGCTCCCGCGGCTGAGGCTCCGCCCGCGACCACGACCAGCGGCCTCGACGGCGTCCTGTCGGGCGAGCAGGCCATCGTGAGCGTCGACATCCCGGTCACCGTCACCGACAACGCGGTGTCCGTGATCGGCGACAGCACCGTCCAGGACGCGGCTCCCGCAGCGCCGGCCGAACCGACTGCGCCCGCCGAGGCTCCCGCAGCCGAGGCGAGCACGAGCGGCGAGGACGGCATCGCGTCGGGCAACCAGGCGGTCGTCGACCTCGACGTGCCGGTCACCGTCGACGGCAACGCCATCTCCGTCATCGGAGACAGCAACGTCATCGACACCGCACCCGCGGCTCCGGCAACTCCGGCGGCCCCGGAGGCCGGAGGCACCACGTCGGCACCCGTCACCACCGGCGAGGACGGCATCCTCGGCGGCAACCAGGTGATCCCCGTCGTCGACGTCCCCGTCACGGTCGGCGGCAACGCCGTCTCCGTCATCGGAGACAGCAGCGTGACCGACACCGCCGCGGCTACCCCGGCAGCCCCCGCGGCTCCGGCGGCGCCGGCTGCCCCGAGCGGCGGCACCACGACGGCACCCGTCACCAGCGGCGAGAACGGCATCCTCGGCGGCAACCAGGTGATCCCCGTCGTCGACCTCCCCGTCACCGTCGGCGGCAACGCCGTCTCCGTCATCGGAGACAGCGACGTCACCGACACCCAGACCGCACCCGCAGCCCCGGCTGCCCCGGCGACCGGCGGCACCACGACGGCACCCGTCACCAGCGGCGAGGACGGTATCCTCGGCGGCAACCAGGTGATCCCCGTTGTCGACGTCCCCGTCACGGTCGGCGGCAACGCCGTCTCCGTCATCGGAGACAGCAGCGTCGTGGGCGGCACGGGCACGGGAACCGGCCTGGGCGGTGGATCGCCGCTCGCACCGATCACCTCCGGCGAGGACGGCATCCTCGGCGGCAACCAGGTGATCCCGGTCGTCAACCTTCCGATCACCGTCGGCGGCAACGCGATCTCGGTCGTCGGAGACAGCACCGTCACCACCCCGGGCACCCCCGGCACCCCCGGCACGCCCGGCACCCCCGGAGCGCCCGGCACCCCGGGAACCCCCGGCACGCCCGGCACCCCCGGAGCGCCCGGCACCCCGGGAACCCCCGGCACACCCGGCACCCCCGGCAACCCGGGAACCCCCGGCACACCCGGCACCCCCGGCACCCCGGCCACGGCCGGAACGCCCGCGGGCTCGACCGTCTACGCAGCCGCGTCGAGTACGAACGCGTCGGCCGCGAACGCCGCGGCCGCGCGCCTGGCGACCACCGGAGGAGAGAGCGCCCTTCCGGCACTCCTGATGGCACTCGTGCTGTTCGGAGCCGGCGCGGCGTTCCTGCTGCGGCGCCGCACCGCCTGACGCGCGCGGAGCGGGTCGGCCGTGCCTGGTCCGGCCCGCTCCGTCGCCGATGCGGTCGGTGAAACGACGGATGCCGCGACCCGAACCCCTGTGGAGGGGCCGGGCCGCGGCATCCGTCTGCCTTCTGCGCCTTACTTGGCGGAGACCACCTGAAGGGTGATCACAGCGGTCAGGTCGTCGCGGAGACGGACCGTGGCCTCGTGCTCGCCGATCGACTTGATGGGCGTGGTGATGTGGATCTTGCGCTTGTCCAGGTCGCCCAGGCCGGCCGCCTTGACGGCGTCGGCGATGTGGTCGGTCTTGACCGAGCCGAACAGACGGCCTTCGCTGCCGGTCTTGACGGCGAGCTTGACCTTGTTGGACTCGAGCGTGTTCTTGAGCGCCACGGCCTCTTCGTGATCGTGGATCGCGCGGGAGTCACGGGCGGCGCGAATCGACGCTACCTGCTTCTCGCCACCGCGGGTCCACGCCACGGCGAAGCCCTGGGGGATGAGGTAGTTGCGGGCGAACCCGTCCTTGACCTCGACAACGTCTCCGGCGCCGCCGAGACCGGCGACCTCGTTCGTGAGAATCAGCTTCGACATCGGTGCCCCTTAACGGCCAGCGCCGGCGTAGGGCAGGAGTGCCATTTCGCGCGCGTTCTTGATCGCACGGGCGATCAGACGCTGCTCCTGCACCGAGACTCCGGTGATACGGCGGGCGCGGATCTTCCCGCGCTCCGAGATGAACTTGCGAAGCGTGGCGACATCTTTGTAGTCGATGAGGCCGACGCGGGTCGGCTTCGCGGGAGCGGTGACCTTGCCGCCCTTCCGCGGCTTCCGGCGGTCGCCGGTGGACTTTCCAGCCATGGTTCTTCCTTACTGAGTGTGTAGATCGGATGCTGCGACCCGGCCTGCGCCTGACGGGCGGCCGGATTCGCGGATCAGAACGGGGTGTCGTCTCCGTAGGAGCCGGGAGTGCTCCACGCGTCGGCGCCGCTGTTCGAGGAGCCGTTGCTCGACCCGGGGGTCGACCACGGCTGGTCGGCGACCTGGCCGCGGGACTGCCCGCCGCCCTGTCCGCCGCCGGAGGAGGCCGCACGCGTGATCTGAGCCGTCGCATATCGCAGCGACGGGCCGATCTCGTCGACCTCGAGCTCCATCGACGTGCGCTTCTCGCCTTCCTTCGTCTCGTACGAGCGCTGCTTCAGGCGACCGCTCGCGATGACGCGGCTGCCCTTGGTCAGCGATCCGGCGACGTGCTCGGCGAACTCGCGCCAGACGCTCGCACGGAGGAACAGCGCTTCGCCGTCCTTCCACTCGTTCGCCTGACGGTCGAAGGTGCGCGGCGTCGACGCGATCGTGAAGTTCGCGACGGGGAGTCCGTTCTGCGTATAGCGCAGCTCGGGATCAGCCGTGAGGTTTCCCACGACGGTGATGATCGTCTCGCCGGCCATGACCCTTACGCGTCCTGCTTGACCGCGGGCTTGGCGGGACGGGCTGCCTTGCGGGCGGCCTTCTCGTCGGCGCGCTGCTTCTCGGACGCGATCATCGCGATCGCCTCTTCGGCCCGGAGGACCTTGGTGCGCATGATCATCTCGCTGAGCTTGAGCTGACGGTCGAGCTCGCGCGTGGCGTCACTGGATGCCGTGAAGCTGACGACGGCGTAGATGCCCTCGTTCTTCTTCTGGATCTCGTATGCCAGGCGGCGCTTGCCCCACACGTCGACGTTCTCGATGGAACCGCCGTCGTTGGTGATGACCTTCAGGAACTTGTCGAGGTTCGGAGCGACCTGGCGCTCGTCGATCTCGGGGTTCAAGATGACCATGAGTTCGTACTGGTGCGTCACTGACCCACCTCCTTCGGACTAGAACGGCTGTCGGGCATTTCCCGGCAGCAGGAGGGTGTGTGCACGTGTCCGGCCGGTTTCGGGCTGGGCCGAGGCCGGACAACCTTCACAGTGTACCGGATGCCGCGGCATCCGCCGGAATCGGGATGCCGCGCCCGCGCGACGACGGGGCCGGACGCCCTCCCGCAGGTAGCGTGGCGGCCATGGAATGGACGGCGGACGGGGCGGCGGGCGACTGGATCCGCGACAGGGTCGATTCGCCCTGGCGGGGGACGATCCACGACATCGTGCCGCGCGGCTTCGCCGAGTACGTGCGGATCTTCCACCCGGCCACCCGCGACCGTCCGGTCGGCGAGCGCTGGCCCGGTCTGCCGTACGCCCGCCACCGCCGCGAGTGGGAGGACTTCCAGCGTCGCGACCCCGAGATCGACGTCGAGCGCGTGTCGTGGGCGCAGACCGCCGCGGCACTCGGCACGACGATGCACGCCCGAGCCCAGTGGGACGCCCTCGTCGCCCCCGGTCGGCTCGTCGAGAACGAGGACGGACCGCGCGACGCGGCCGGCTGGCGCTACGGCACCCCCGACCTGGGAGATCTCCCGGCCGACCTCGTCGCCGTGGTGGCCGGTCACGCCGCCGCACACACGACGACACCGGACGACGGCTACGTGGCGGTGTGGGAGGGCTTCGGAGGCCTGGTCGGCTTCATGGGGCCGGCACCCTCGCGCACGTTCATCCAGTTCACCCCCACCCCCTCCGAGGAAGTGACCGCGCACAACGAGATGCTGTCCCGTTCGGTGCGCGACCCGTACGACAAGGGGTTCCGCAAGGACACCCGGCAGGACGGGATGCTGGACCGTACGATCTCCGAGGGCCCGCGGCTGCGGCTGCTCAATCGCGACCACGTCCTCTTTCGGGGAGGAGTGGTGGAGCTCGCTCGTCCGGATTGGTTCCTCGACGTGCCCTGGCGCGACCGCGAGGCCGAGGAGCACGGGTTCCCCGCCACCGCCCACGCTCCCACTCTCGTCTGGCCCGACGACCACGCCTGGATCATCTCCACCGAGGTCGACTACGACTCCACGATCATCGGCGGCAGCTCGGAGCTCGTGCGCGCGCTGCGCGCCGACCCGCGTCTCGAGGCGATCCCTATCCGCGAGGGCACCGCCCTCACGTGGGACGCAGACGAGGTGAACCGGTGAGCGCCGGCATCCCGGCGAGCGGCGGCAGCGCGGCATCCCTCCCCTTCGACACCCGCGCCCTGACCGACCCGGTCGACAAGGCGGAGCTGCGCGCCTACACCGCGCAGCTCAAGGCGCGCGGTGAGGCCGGCACGACGTTCGCGCAGGTCCTCACCGTCGTCGTGGTGGTGTTCGTCGCGGTCATCTTCCTCACCGTCTTCGGGTCGATCGCGACGGTCGCGGTGTCGATGTTCTCGCGGTCGGGTGCCCGCGGCGCCCTCGGCATCGTGGTGTTCGTCGTCATCATCGGTGTCGTCGCCGCGGCGGTCGTCGCGCTGGTCCGGGGCATCGCGAACGGGTCAAAGCGCCGGTTCCGCCTCGCGCGCTTCGCCGTGTCGAACGGCATGTCCTACCTGCCGAGGCTCAGCAGCCCGGCACTCCCGGGCATGATCTTCGGTCGCGGCAGCTCGCGCCAGGCGAGCGACCTCGTCCGCGGCGAGCGACCGCGGTTCGTCGAGTTCGCCAACTACCGGTACACGACCGGCTCGGGCAAGAACCGCACCACGCACCGCTGGGGCTACGTCGCCATCAAGCTCGACGTGCCGCTGCCGCACATCGTGCTCGACGCGCTCAGCAACAACGGGCTCTTCGGGTCCAATCTGCCCTCGAGCTTCGACCGCGACCAGCGCCTCAGCCTCGAGGGCGACTTCGACCGGCACTTCGCGCTGTACTGCCCGAACGGCTACGAGCGCGACGCTCTCTACCTCTTCACGCCCGACATCATGGCGCGGTTCATCGACAACGCCGCGGCGCTCGACGTCGAGATCGTCGACCAGTGGCTCTTCCTCTACGCCAAGCGCGACATGTCCACGCTCGACCCTGCCACGTGGGCGTGGCTGTTCGGCGCGGTCGGAGCGCTGCTCGACAAGCTTGCGCAGTGGGGCCGCTGGCGTGACGAGCACCTGCGAGCGGATGCCGCGGCATCCGCTTCTCCGCTCGTCTCCGGTGGCTCGCCCGCCCCCGGGGCCCTGCCCGCCGGAGCGGTGACGCCCGGTGCCGCCGCGCTGCCGTTCGCCGCACCGCCGCAGCTGCTGACACCGCCGCCCGGAGTGGCGCCGCAGGGCCGGCGGCTGCAGAAGCGCGTGCCGGTGGCCACGATCATCGTCATGGTGATCTTCGGCATCGTGTGGCTCGCGATGCAGTCGGGTCTGCTCACGCAGCTGATGCGCTGACGCTGTGGTGCGCGTTCAGCGCTTCGCCGCGGAGGCGCGGAGCCGGCGCACGCTCAGACTGTGGATCGGTCCGACGAGCACCATGAGGAACAGCGCCGCGTAGCCGATGTTCGGCACCAGCACGGCGACGCCCAGGCTGACCAGGAAGAGGGCGGTGGTGATGATGTCCGCGAGGATGCCCGAGCGGAGCTGGTCATCGGAGATCTCGTGCAGGCGGGGGTTCGCGCGCAGGTAGAGCCGCGTGCACACCTGGAGCACGGCCGTCAGCGCCATGCTGCCGATGTAGAGCACGCGCTGCAGGTCGTCGGTTTTCATCTGGCCGATAACGGCGGTCGCCACGGGGAGCCAGACGATCGTCAGCGCCCACACCATCGTGATCCAGACGAGGGCCTCGGTCACCCGCTCCACCTTCGAGAAGACTCGATGGTGCGTCATCCAGAAGTTCGCGATGATCACGAAGCTCAGGACGAACATGATGATCGGCGAGAACTCCTCGTGGAGCCACTCCAGCGTCGTCAGGTTCTCGGACCCCGCGTCGCTGACGCTCTCCAGCAGGGGCAGGATCAGCAGCGTCATCGCGATGGCCACCACCGCGTCGGTGAAGGCCTTCAGCCGCTCGGCCGAGGGCAGCCAGGTCTTCGCGTCCGCGCCGCGGGCCGTCCGGCCGGCTCTGTCCATGGCCAGATGCTAGCGGGTGGACCGCCAGAGCTCGCGGCGCGATTCCTGCTGCACCGGGTCGGGCACGGGCAGCGACGCCAGCAGCCGCTCGGTGTAGTCGTCGGAGGGGCGGCTGAGCACCTGCACCGTCGTGCCCTGCTCGCGGATGACGCCCTGACGCAGCACGATCACGCGGTCGGCGACCTCGTCGACCACCGCGAGGTCGTGGCTGATGAACAGGCAGGCGAAGCCGAACTCGGCCTGGAGGTCGGCGAACAGCCGCAGCACCCGCGCCTGCACCGAGACGTCGAGCGCGGAGGTCGGCTCATCGGCGATGAGCAGCTTCGGGTCGAGCGCGAGTGCGCGCGCCAGCGACGCGCGCTGGCGCTGGCCGCCGCTGAGCTCGTGCGGGTAGCGGTCGCCGAACGCCGTCGGCAGGTTGACCGCGTCGAGCAGCTCGTTCACCTTGCGCCGGGCGGTGCGGGCGTCGCCGGCGCGACGGTGCACGATGAGCGGTTCGGCGATGCACTCCGCGATCGTCAGCAGCGGGTTGAAGCTCGTCGCCGGGTCCTGGAAGACGAACCCGATGTCGGGGCGCGTCTTGGCGAGCTGACGGTTCTTCACGCCGCGCATCTCGGTGCCGAGCACGCGCAGCGAGCCGCCGACGACCTCGGTGAGCCCGACGATGGCGCGGCCGATGGTGGTCTTGCCCGAGCCCGACTCGCCGACGAGGCCGAGCACCTCGCCGGGCGCGATCCAGAAGTCCACGCCCTTCACGGCGATGACGCCGGCGGCGCCGAAGCGACCGGGGTAGCCGATCTCCACCTTCTCCGCGACGACCAGGCTGCCCTCCGGCGGCGCGGTCGGGGCGGGGGTGTCGAGCGACTGGGTGGCGCTCTTGCCGCGGCCGACGTGCGGCACGGCGGCGAGGAGCTCGCGCGTGTAGGCCTGCTGCGGCGCCGCGAAGAGCTCGCGCACCGGCGCCTGCTCGACGATGTCGCCCTGATACATCACCACGACGCGGTCGGCGAGGTCGGCCACGACGCCCATGTTGTGGGTGATGAGCACGATCGTCGCGCCGAACTCGTCCCGGCAGGTGCGCAGCAGCTCGAGGATCTCGGCCTGCACCGTGACGTCGAGCGCGGTGGTCGGTTCGTCGGCGATGATGAGGCCGGCGTCGAGCACGAGCGCCATCGCGATCACGACGCGCTGCTTCTGCCCGCCGGAGAACTGGTGCGGATAGTCGTCGACCCGCTTCTCGGGGTCGGGGATGCCGACCCGACGCAGGATGTCGACGGCCTTGGCCTTCGCCTCCGCGGCCGAGAGCTTCTCGTGGGCGCGCAGGCCCTCCGCGATCTGCCAGCCGACCGTGTAGACCGGGTTGAGCGCGGTGGACGGCTCCTGGAACACCATCGCGGCGTCCCGTCCGCGCATCTCGCGCAGCTGTGCCGCGGTCGCGTGCACGATGTCGGTCTCGTCGCCCGCGCGGCCCCGCACGATGACCGCACCCGAGAGGGTGGCCGTCTCGGGCAGCAGTCCGAGCAGCGTGTTGGCGGTCACGGTCTTGCCCGATCCCGACTCGCCGACGATGGCGAGCACCTCGCCGGCGCGGGCCTCGAGCGAGATGCCCGAGACGGCGACGACGGGCGGGCCGTCGGTGGCGAAGGCGACGCGCAGGTCGTCGACGCGGGCGACCGGCGCGCCGACGGAGCGTCCGGGGCGGGCGGCGGTGGGGGTCATGACGTGCTCCCATCGGAGGCGCGAGGATCGGTGGGCCGGCCGGTCTCGGTCACCGGTGCGATGACGTCGTCGGCGGATGCTGCGACCCCGGCGACCGGGACGGCAGCCGTCGCCGCGGCGGGCGCGGGAGCGCCTCCGGCGCGGCGGCGCGTGCGCAGACGGGGGTCGCTCAGGTCGTTGAGGCTCTCGCCGACGAGCGTGATGCCGAGCACCACGAGCACGATGGCGACGCCGGGCGGGATCGCCGTCCACCAGATGCCGCTGGTCACGTCGGCCACCGAGCGGTTGAGGTCGTAGCCCCATTCGGCTGCCGCCGTGGCCTCGATGCCGAAGCCGAGGAAGCCCAGGCCCGCGAGGGTGAGGAGGGCCTCCGAGGCGTTCAGCGTGATGACGACCGGCAGCGAGCGGGTCGAGTTGCGCAGCACGTGGCGCACGAGGATGCGACCGGTGGGCACGCCGATGACGCGGGCGGACTCGACGAACGGCTCGGCCTTGACGCGCACGACCTCCGCGCGGATTACCCGGAAGTACTGCGGCACGAACACGACGGTGATCGAGATGGCCGTGGCGAGGATGCCGCCCCACAGCGTGGACTGGCCGCGCGTGATCGCGATCGACATGACGATCGCCAGCAGGAGGGACGGGAACGCGTAGATCGCGTCGCAGACCACGACGAGGAGGCGATCGAGCCATCCGCCGAAGTAGCCGCCCACGAGCCCGAGGAAGATGCCGAGGAAGATCGAGAACAGGATGGCGCAGACGATGACCAGCAGCGCCGTCTGGGCGCCCCAGATCACGCGCGACAGCACGTCGAACCCGCTCACCGTCGTGCCGAGGAGGTTGAGGGCGTTCGGCGCCTGCTGCGTGCCGAACTTCACACCGTCCGCCGACTGCTGCGCGAAGCCGTAGGGCGCGATGAACGGAGCGAAGATCGCGGTCAGGATGAACACCGCGGAGATGACGAGGCCGATGACGAGCATGGTGCGCTGGAGCCCGACGCTGCGGCGCAGCTGCGAGACGACCGGCAGGCGATCGCGCAGGGGCACCTTGCGGGTGGTCAGAGCATCCGCGGGCGCGGTGGCCGCAGCATCCGATCCGCTGCTTCTGCGGGTGTCGGTCATGTCAGTACCTCACTCGCGGGTCGATGAGCGCCGCGATCACGTCGACGACGAAGTTGGTCAGCGCCACCACGACGGCGATCATCACGACGATGCCCTGCACGGCGACGAAGTCTCGGGCCTTCAGGTATTCGCTGAGCATGAAGCCGATGCCCTTCCACTCGAAGGTGGACTCCGTCAGGACGGCGCCGGAGAGCAGCAGGGCGATCTGCAGGCCGATCACGGTGATGATCGGGATGAGCGCCGGGCGGTACGCGTGCTTCGTGACCAGACGGAACTCGCGCACACCGCGGGAGCGCGCTGACGTGACGTACTGCGCGCCGAGGGTGCCGATGACGTTCGTGCGCACGAGGCGCAGGAAGATGCCGGCGGTCAGGATGCCCAGCGCGAGCCCCGGGAGGATGGCGTGGGTGAGCACGTCGCCGATCGCCGCGCCGTCGCCGAGGCGGAGCGCGTCGATCAGGTAGATGCCGGTCGGGGCGTCGAGCGACTGCAGCTTCAGTTCGGTGCGCGTGCCCGCGCGGCCGGCGACCGGGAGTACACCGAGCCAGATGGAGAAGACGAGCTTGAGCAGCAGGCCGACGAAGAAGATGGGGGTCGCGTAGCCGAGGATCGCGCCGATGCGGAGCACGGCGTCCTGCCAGCGGTCACGGCGGTAGGCGGCGATGAGACCGAACGGGATGCCGATCAGGAACGCGACGATGAGAGCGTAGAACGCGAGCTCCAGGGTGGCGGCGCCGTACTGCACGAGGATGCCGATCACCGGGCGGTTGTCGGTGAGGGTCGTGCCGAAGTCGCCGCGGAACACTCCGCCCAGGTACTCGAGGTACTGGATGATGAGCGGCCGGTCGTAGCCGGCGGCGGCGATCCGCTCCGCGAGCTGGTCGGCCGGGAGCCGGCCGCCGAGGGCGGCGGTGATGGGGTCTCCGGTGATCCGCATGAGGAAGAAGACCACCGTGACGAGGATGAACACCGTCGGGAGGATCAGCAGGAGTCGGATGAGGATGTAGCGCCACAGGCCGCCCCGGCGAGGGGTGACGGGGGTGGCGATCGCGGCTGCGTCGACGGCGGTGACCATGGGGGAAAACCTTACTTCAGCGAAGAAGAACCGGATGCCGGTGGCATGTGCCACCGGCATCCGGTTCCCTGTCTGCTACTTGCTCAGCGGTGCGTAACGGAACTTGAACGAACCGTCGAGGGTGGCGCCGTTGACGGACGCGCCCACGATCGCGACCTGCTTGCCCTGGAGCAGCGGCAGCGTCGACAGGTCGGCGGCCACCTTGTCCTGGATCTCGCCGATCGTCGCCTCACGCGCAGCGGCGTCGGTCTCGGTCGCCTGCTGGGCGATCAGGTCCTGGACCTCGGCGTTGTCGTAGTGGTTCGCGAGGAAGTTGTCCTTCGTGAAGAACGGCGCCAGGTAGTTGTCGGCGTCGGAGTAGTCCGGGAACCAGCCGAGCTGGTACAGCGGGTAGACGTCGGACGTGCGGTCCTTCGAGTACTGCACCCACTCGGTCTGCGCGAGGTTGACGGTGAACAGGCCGCCCTCCTCCAGCTGCGCCTTGACCGCGGCGTACTCGTCACCCGACGAGGGGCCGTAGTGGTCGCCGTTGTACTGCAGGTTCAGCACTACCGGCGTGGTGACGCCGGCGGCCTCGAGCGTGGCCTTCGCCTTGTCGACGTCGGGTCCGCCCTGGCCGTCGCCGTAGAGGCCCTTGAGCGCCTCGTTGGCACCGGTCAGGCCCTGCGGGACGTAGGAGTAGAGCGGGGAGAAGGTGTCCTTGTACACGTCGGTCGCGATGGCCTCGCGGTCGATGAGGTCGGCGGCCGCCTGGCGCACGGCGAGCGACTTGGCCGCGTCGGCCTCGCCCGTGGTGGCGCCGAAAGGCATCGTGTCGAAGTTGAACACGATGTAGCGGATCTCGCCGCCGGGGCCGTCGACGACCTTGACCGCGTCGTCGCCGGACAGGTCGGCCACGTCGGTCGCGCTCAGGCTGCGGAAGGCGACGTCGATCGCACCGCTCTGGATGTCGAGCTTCAGGTTCGACGAGTCGGCGTAGTACTTCGCCGTCACGCCGCCGTTGGCCGCGGCCGGCAGGCCGCCCTTGTAGTCGGCGAAGGGCACGTAGGAGATCAGCTCGTTGACCTTGTACGAGTCGATCGTGTATTGACCGGCGAACGCCTTGCCCGAGACGATGTCGTCGTCGGGGGTGACGGCGTCGGCGGAGAAGACCTCTTCGTCGACGATCGGTGCGGCGGGGCTCGACAGGATCTGCGGCCACACCTGGTCGTTGCCGTTCTTGAGCGTGAACACGACCGTGGTGTCGTCGGGGGCGGCGACGCTGTCGAGGTTGTAGAGCAGCGACGAGGGGCCGTTCTCATCGGCGATGGCGACCTGGCGGTCGAAGGAGAACTTGACGTCCGAGGAGGTCAGCGCGTGCCCGTTGGCGAAGGTGAGGCCCTCCTTGAGCGTGACGGTGTACTCGGTCGGCGAGGTGAAGTCGGCCGACTCGGCGATGTCGGGCGTGACGTCGGCGGTGCCGTACTGGCTGTTCAGGAGGAACGGGTAGACCTGGTTCATCACGGCGAACGAGCCGTTGTCGTACGAACCAGCGGGGTCCAGCGACGTGATCTTGTCGGTCGTGCCGACGATGAGGGGCTCGTCCGAGCCGCCGCCGCCGTCGCTGGCGGTTCCGCCGCCGCCGCCGGCGCAGCCGGCGAGGAGAAGGGCCGAGGCGCCGAAGGCCCCGAGGGCGAGGCCGAGGCGGCCGCGACCGGTGTGGTGCAGTGACATGTGTTACCTCTGCTGTGAAGGAATGAGCCGCGACGGGTGCGCGCGGCCCTCCGCATATCTTGGTGCCCGACCCGGTCGGGGCCAACTCACGGCGCCAATTCGTGACGAGACCGAAACCCGCCCGACGCGGGACCCCGTGTCGCGGAGACGTCTCGCGAGGGGTCGAGGCATGACGGATGTCACGGGCAGGTCGTGACGGAGGGGCGAGGTGCGCGCACGCGGCCGCGGCCACGCTGGATGCATGCAGACCAGCACTGAGAACGCGGCCGGAGCCGCGGCATCCCTCGCTTTCGACCGCGAGACTGCATCCGGGCGGCGAGACCACGGGTATTACCCGCTCCCTCGCGCGCCCGTTGCAGTCTCGCGGTCAAAAGGGCTCAGCCGGCCGCGGGGCTCAGCCCGCCGCGGGCTTCAGCCCGAAGTACTCCAGCTCGGCGTCGTTGAGCATGCGCGACCTGATGATGAAGCGCATCCCCGTCGGACCCTCGACCGAGAACCCCGCTCCGCGCCCCGGCACGGCGTCGATGGTGATGTGCGTGTACTTCCAGTACTCGAACTGCGCCTCCGAGATGAACACCTCGATCGGCTCGAGGCCCTCCACCTCCAGCGTGCCGAGCTGCACGTCGCTCGGACCGGTGATGAACATCCCGACCGGGTAGCACATGGGGGCGCTGCCGTCGCAGCATCCGCCCGACTGGTGGAACATGAGCGGACCGTGCGTGACGGTGAGGTCACGGAGGAGGGATGCCGCAGCATCCGTCAGATCCACGCGCTGGTACGTGCCGATCGAGACCATTTCCACTCCTCCACAACGATGGCATCCACGAACGATGCGCCCGTGCCCGTGCGCGCAGTCACGGGCACGGCCGCGCGTGGCGAGCTCAGAAGAAGCCCATCGGGCCCTCGGCGTAGGACACCAGCAGGTTCTTCGTCTGCTGGTAGTGGTCGAGCATCTTGAGGTGGTTCTCGCGGCCGATGCCGGACTGCTTGTAGCCGCCGAACGCCGCGTGGGCGGGGTACTGGTGGTACGTGTTCGTCCAGACGCGTCCGGCCTGGATGGCGCGGCCCGCACGGTACGCGGTGTTCATGTCGCGGCTCCACACGCCGGCGCCGAGGCCGTACAGCGTGTCGTTGGCGATCGAGATGGCGTCGTCGAAGTCGGAGAACGACGTGACCGACAGCACCGGACCGAAGATCTCCTCCTGGAAGATGCGCATGTCGTTCGTGCCCTCGAAGATCGTCGGCTGCACGTAGTAGCCGTCGGTGAGGTCGCCGCCGAGGTCGGCGCGCTCACCGCCGATGAGCACCTTGGCTCCGCCCTGCCTGCCGATGTCCATGTACGACAGGATCTTCTCGAGCTGGTCGTTCGAGGCCTGCGCGCCGATCATCGTCTCCGGGTCGAGCGGGTTGCCCTGCTTGATCGCCCGCACGCGCTCGATGCCATCGCCGAGCAGCTGGTCGTAGACCGACTTCTGGATGAGTGCGCGCGACGGGCACGTGCACACCTCGCCGTTGTTCAGCGCGAAGAAGGAGAAGCCCTCGAGCGCCTTGTCGTAGAACGAGTCGTTCGCCCGTGCGACGTCCTCGAAGAACACGTTCGGGCTCTTGCCTCCGAGCTCGAGCGTCACCGGGATCAGGTTCTGCGACGCGTACTGCATGATCAGGCGGCCGGTCGTGGTCTCGCCGGTGAACGCGATCTTGCGGATCTTCTTGTGCGACGCGAGCGGAGCGCCCGCCTCGATGCCGAAGCCGTTCACGATGTTCAGCACACCTGCGGGGATGAGGTCGCCGATGATGTCGATCAGGAACAGGATCGACGCCGGGGTCTGCTCGGCGGGCTTGAGCACGATGCAGTTGCCCGCGGCGAGCGCGGGAGCGAGCTTCCACACCGCCATGAGGATCGGGAAGTTCCACGGGATGATCTGCCCGACAACACCGAGCGGCTCCTGGAAGTGGTACGCGACGGTGTCCTCGTCGAGCTGCGAGATGCCGCCCTCCTGCGCGCGAAGCACGCCGGCGAAGTAGCGGAAGTGATCGATGGCGAGCGGGATGTCGGCGGCCAGGGTCTCGCGGACCGGCTTGCCGTTCTCCCACGTCTCGGCGACGGCGATCCTCTCGAGGTTCGCCTCCATCCGGTCGGCGATCTTCAGCAGCATGTTGCTGCGCTCGGTCGGGCTCGTCTTGCCCCACGTCGCGAACGCCTTCCACGCGGCATCCACCGCCCTGTCGATGTCTTCCGAGGTGCCGCGTCCGACCTCGCAGAACGGCTTGCCGTTGACCGGCGAGATGTTCTCGAACCACTGGCCCTTCACGGGGTCGACGTACTCGCCGCCGATCCAGTGGCCGTAGCGGGTGCGGTACTCGGCGACGGCTCCGCGCGAGCCCGGGGCTGCGTAGACGCTCGAGACGCCCTCATCGACGATGGTCATGCTGTCTCCTTCGACGGTTCATGATTCCGCGACGCGTGACGCCGCGATCGGATGCTGCGACCGTACGTCGCGCGACGTTGCATCCTGTTGCACGCGCACGCCCGCCCCCGCCCCCCGCCCGTTGAGCGAGCGAAGCGAGTCGAAACGCCCGGCCCGCCCGCCCCCGCCCGCCCGTTGAGCGAGCGAAGCGCGTCGAAACGCCCGGCCCCTCAGCCCTCGAGCGTCTCGATCCGCGCGACGAGGCCGGCGCGCCGCGGCGAGCGCGGCGGCAGCTGCTGCAGGCACAGCCGCAGCACCTCGACGTCGTCCGCGCCGTCGTCGGTGTCGGCGTACGCCAGCAGCACGTCGAGCCCCGCTTCGGCGAGCAGCGCTTCGCGCACGGCCGTCCGCACGCTGTCGCGGAGCTCCTCCACACCGGGTGAGACGGAGTCGGGCAGCACCGGTCCGCGATACGCGGCGAGCGCCACACGGTGCGCGCCGCGGTCGAGCAGCGACACGACGTGCTGCGCATCGGTCTCCAGCGGCGCGGTCAGCCGATACGGACGGGATGCCGGCACCAGCTGCGGCGCGGAGCGCTCGAGCACCCGCCGCAGCCGCACCATCTCGGGGCGGAGCGTGTCGACGCTGTCGGTCGGGCCGTAGACGAGCTCGCCCAGCCGCTCGGCGGAGAGCCCCTGCCGGTGGGTGGCGAGCATCAGCAGGATCTCGGCATGCCGGGCGCTGAGGGTGACCACGCCGGACGCGTCGCCCGAGGTCTCCAGCAGCGCCCGATCCCGCCCGAGCACCCGCAGCGTCGCCCGCGGGGTGGCCCGGCGCGCCGGGGCCGACCGGGCGACCGGGCGCTGCGGCTCGGCTCGCGCCTTCAGCCGCGCGATGAGCAGCTCGCTCTCGATGGCGCGGGCCGCGGCATCCACCAGCAGCTGAGCCTGGGGTGTGACGGCCTCGATGCCGCCGGTGACGTCGATCATGCCGACGATGCGGCGCGTCTCGGGGTCGTGCACGGGCGCGGCGGTGCACGACCACGGCTGCACAAGCCGGTTGTAGTGCTCCGCCCCGCGGATCTGCACGGAGCGGTCGAGCGCGAGCGCCGTTCCCGGAGCGGAGGTGCCGACGGCCGCCTCGGACCAGTCGGTGCCGGCGACGAAGCCCATCTCGCCGGTGAGCGAGCGGATGCCGCGGTCGCCCTCGACCCACAGCAGGCGCCCGGCCGCGTCTCCGACGGCCACGACGACCCCGGAGTCCTCCGGTGTGCCGGGCAGGAGGAGTCCGCGCACCATGTCCATGACGCCGGCCAGCGGATGCGTGCGGCGGTACTCCTCGAGCTCGGCCTCGGTGAGGGAGATCGGCGGCGGCGCCTCCGCCCCGACGAGGCCGGCGTAGGCCCGGCGCCACGATTCGCGCACCAGAGGCCGCACGTCGAGCAGGCGCGGATCGGCCGGATTGCCGGCGACGAGCTCCTCGTGCGCGCGCTCGATCATCAGGCGCGAGGTCTCGGCGGAGACGTCGCGCCGCTGCGACCACGGCGATGGCATCGAGCTCCGTTCGTCATCGAGGAGCGATGCATCCAGTGTAGGCACCGGGACGACGGGCGGGGCCGCCGTATGCCCGGGGCTCAGCCGCGGGCGGCCCACCATTCGCGGAGGCGCTGCTCCGCGGCATCCGCGCCGATGACGCCCTCGTCCAGGCGCAGCTCGAGGAGGAACCGGTACGCCTGCCCGACCTCCCGGCCCGGGGGGATGCCGAGGATCTCCTGGATGCGGTTGCCGTCGAGCTCGGGGCGGATCGCGTCGAGCTCCTCCTGACCGCGGAGCTCGGCGATGCGGCGCTCGATGTCGTCGTAGGCGTTCGCCAGCCGCTGCGCCTTGCGCTTGTTGCGAGTGGTGACGTCGGCGCGCGTGAGGATGTGGAGCCGGTCGAGCTGAGCCCCGGCATCCCGCACATAGCGGCGCACCGCCGAGTCGGTCCAGGCGCCCTCGGAGTAGCCGAAGAACCGCAGGTGCAGCTCGATGAGCGTCGCGACGGCCTCGATCGTGTCGGAGTCGAAGCGCAGCTCCTTGAGGCGCTTGCGCGCCATGCGGGCGCCCTTGACGTCGTGGTGGTGGAACGTCACCGCTCCGCCCGGCTCGAGCCGGCGCGTGGCCGGCTTGCCGATGTCGTGCAGCAGGGCCGCGAGTCGCAGCGGCACGTCGGGGGCAGCGCCGGGATTGCGGGCGACCTCGAGCTCGCGCGCCTGCCGCAGCACGGTGAGCGAGTGCTCGTAGACGTCCTTGTGGTGGTGGTGCTCGTCGATCTCGAGGCGCAGCGCGGGGATCTCGGGGAGGAACAGCTCCATCAGCCCGGTCTCGACCAGCAGGCGGATGCCGCGCACCGGGTCGTCGGTCTGCAGAAGTCGTGTCAGCTCGCCCTGGACGCGCTCCGGGCTGACGATCTGAAGCGTGCCGGCCAGGCGTCCCATGGCCTCGACCGTCTCGGGATCGACGTCGAAGGACAGCTGGGATGCGAAGCGGGCCGCGCGCAGCATCCGGAGCGGATCGTCGCCGAAGCTGATGTCGGGGTCGACCGGGGTGCGCAGGCGTTGCGCGAGGAGGTCTTCGACCCCGCCGCTCGGGTCGACCAGGCTCCGGCCGGGCAGACGCAGCGCCATCGCGTTGACGGTGAAGTCGCGCCGCACGAGGTCGTCGTCGAGGTTCGTGCCGAACTCCACGACGGGCTTGCGGGTGATGCCGTCGTAGCTGTCGGCGCGATAGGTCGTGATCTCGACCTGCTCGCCCTGCACGCGCGCGCCGATCGTGCCGAAGTCGCGGCCGATGTCCCAGCGTGCGGTCGAGATGGGCGTGACGATCCGCAGGATGTCGTCGGGCCGGGCGTCGGTGGTGAAGTCGAGGTCGTGCGTCTCGCGGCCGAGCAGGGCATCGCGCACCGGACCGCCCACGAGGGCGAGCTCGAACCCCGCGGCGTCGAAGGCGCGCGCCAGTGCGTCGACGACGGGAGACTGCGTCAGGGCGTCGAGGCGCGCGACACCCTCGGCCATGTTGAGCATCCTCCGAGCCTAACGAAGGCCGGCGGGGTGGCCGCTGCCGCCGGTCAGGTGACGCGATCGGCGAGAACGCGCGGCCCATACCCGCGTGAGCCGTCACCTGAGCGCCGAGGGCCCCGATCAGGCGAAGACGAGGAACCCCGTGAAGAGCAGCTCCCGCACGCGCGGCAGGAGGTCGGCGCGGAGCTCGGCGGCATCCACCTCCATCAGCTGGGCGATCGCGTCGATGAGCACGCCGACCGGCAGATCGCCGTCGCAGGCGCCGACCAGGCCCGCCAGTGCGGGGTCGACCGACAGCGTGCGCGCGAATCCACCGCCCTGCCGGAGCTCGATCACGGTCGGATCCTCCGCCCCCGGCAGCTGATGGCGCGCCTCGGTCACGTCGGGCGCCGCCTTCAGGACGGATGCCGCGATCCCGGCGTCGTCCAGAGCGGTCGCCCGGTCGTGCGCCGCGAGCGCCGCAGCGAGGTGCCCGCCGATCGCCTCATCGCCGAGGCTCTGCCAGACGGCCTCGTAGCGCGACAGGGTCACGGACCCGTCGACAGGGCGGCGGAGCAGAATGTAGCCGAAGCCGACCTCCGGGACGTCACGGCTCGCGAAATCGTCGAGCCACGCGTCCATCAGCCCGGCGAACGCAGGATCGGACGGCACGGTTCCGCCGTCGCGAATCCACAGCTCCGCGTACGCGATCGGGTCGAGGTTCTCGCGCGCCACGACCCACGCGTCCAGCGGCACCGGCGAACGCGCGACCCATTCCCGCACGCGGTCGAGGCCGTCGACATCGCCCCGCGACTCCCAATTGCCCAGAAGCTGCGCCACTCCGCCCGGCTTCAGCCGCTCACCGACGCCCACGATGACCGCCTCCACGAGCGCGTCGCCGACCATGCCGCCGTCGCGGTACTCGTACTCCGGAACGCCGTCGCGCCGAGGGGTGATGACGAACGGCGGGTTGGACACGACCCGATCGAACGTCTCGTCCCCCGCCGGCTCGAACAGCGTCCCGAGCGCCGTCGTGATGCCCGTCACCCCGTTCAGCAGGGCGTTGAGGCGCGTGAAGCGCAGAGCCCGCTCCGAGATGTCCGTCGCCAGCACCGTCTCAGCGTGACGGCGGGCCCGCAGCGCCTGGATGCCGCATCCCGTCCCCATGTCGAGCACAGACCCGGTCGACGTCGGGAGCTGGATCCCCGCGAGCGTGCGCGACGCTCCACCCACGCCGAGCACGTGCTCGACCGGCAGCGGCCCGCCCACGGCCGCCTCATCGAGGTCGCTCGCGATCCACCACTCCGCCTCGCCACCCGCGTCGGCGAACGACTGCGGGCGGATGAGGACGAGGGGACGGATGCTGCGCCCACCCGCCCCGGTTGCATCGCCGGTGGCTGTGGCATCCGCCACGAGACCCAGCCGCGCCAGCCCATCGAGTCCTGCGGTCGGCACAGCGGCGGCGACGTCGGCCTCGGGCTGCGGCACACCGAGCACGAACAGTCGTGCCAGCACCGCCAGCGGATCGCGGCGACCGCCGAGCGCCCGGAGCGCGGGGCGGTGGAGGCCGCGCGCGATGGCGTCGTCGGCGTCGTCCCCCCAGGCCGCGCGGACGGCCGCGGAGGCGTAGCCGGCGGCGGCCAGGTCGTCGGCGAGCGCGGCAGCCGCGTGGGCATCGGGTTCGGGGAGCACGTGTCCATTCAACCCCGCCGCGACGGCGCCCCGGACGTGCTCCGCGACGATGACAACCTGCCCTCCACCCGCGCGCGCTCGGGAGGCTCCGAGGGTCGCGACCGTAGACTCGCACCGGATCGTGCGGTCGCGCATCGCACAGGACGCCGCCCTATGACTCCGCCTCCCGCCCGCACCCGCATGCTCCGCCGCCGCGCGCCGCGGAGCGGCGGCTCCACGCCCGGGTCTGTCGACACGGCCGCGGTCTCCGGCCGGCCCCGGCTGCTCGCCCGCGTCACCGCCGTGCTCCTCGCCGCGGGTCTGGTCCTCGCGCCGCAGGCGGCGACCGCCGCAACGCCCACCCCGACGCCGACGGGTCCGTCCGGCACCGTCTCGGCGACACTCGCACCCGGCTCCGACGGCCTGCTGCGCCCCGACCGCGGCCTGACCGCGACCATCGCGATCGACAACGACACCGCGTCGGATCTTCCGGCCGGACGCGCGTCGCTCCAGCTCGGCGCGACGCCGCTGGTGGATCGCGCAGCCCTCGCCGCCTGGCTGCAGAGCGGCACCGGAGACTTCCCGCTCGCCGAGGTGGGCGCCGCGCAGCTCGATGCCGTCGCCGCCGACACCTCACGCGCCGCCGCCGTCTCGGTGACCGCCGACAACCTCGCACTCGCCGGGCTGGCGCCGGGCGTCTACCCGCTGCTCACCTCCTACTCCACCCCGTCTGGGGCGGTGACCGCGACCAGCGTGGTGACGGTGCCCGCCGTCTCGACCGACGCGGTGCCCGTCGGCATCGTCGTGCCGATCACGGCGGATCCCGCCACACGAGGCCTTCTGACCGCTCGCGATCTGTCCACCCTCACGGCGGATGACGGCTCCCTGACCGCGCAGCTGGATGCGGTGGCGGGGACCTCGGCGATCCTCGCCATCGACCCTTCGATCGCGGCATCCATCCGCGCCCTGGGAACCTCCGCCCCCTCGACCGCGGTCGCCTGGCTGGAGCGGCTCGACGACCTCCCCAATTCGCGCTTCGCCCTCCAGTTCGGCGACGCCGACATCGCGAGCCAGCTGGCCGCCGGACAGCCGGCCCCCGCGCAGCCGACGTCACTCACCGCCTATATGAAGTCCGCTGACTTCAGCTCCCCGTCTTCGGACGGCGCATCGGCACCGAGCCCCGCTCCGACGGGCTCCGAGCCGACCCTCCCGTCGCTCGACGAACTCACGGACGTCGGCGCGACCGTGCCCGTGTACTGGCCCGCGACGGGCACCGCCGGGGGCGACACCGTCTCCGTGCTCAGTGCCCTGGGGACTCCGGATGCCGCGGCCACCACGCTCGTCGCCTCCACCAGCACCACGGCCGGCCAGAACGGCGCCGCCGTCGCCGCGGCGGCACGCACCGGCGATGCTCCGGTGCTCGTCTACGACGCCGCGGTGTCCTCGGCGCTGCGCGACGCCTCGAGGGTGTCGGACGATGCCCTCCGCGGCGCGCCGCTCGCCGCCGCCGGCGCCTATCTGTTCCTCGCCCTGGGCTCCACGGACGGCCGCCCGCTCCTGGTGACGGTCGACCGCGGCTCGAGCCGCGACGGCGAGGGTCTCGCCGACGCCATCACCGCGGTGGAGACGGCGCCGGGTACCACCTCCGCGTCGCTTCCGCAGCTGCTGTCCGCTCCCGCGTCCGACGTCGAGGTGACCGCCGGCACGGTCGACCCGGAGCGGGTGGCCGCGGCATCCGCTCTCTTCTCCGACGAGGCGTCGCTGCAACCGCTCGCGAGCGTCGTCTCCGACCCGCAGCTCCTCACCGGGCCGGCGCGGGCCGAGCTCCTGCAGGTGCTCGGTGGCGGCTGGCTCGATCAGAAGGCCGCATGGGATGCTGCGGTCACCGCGCATCGGAAGGCCACTGCCGACACGATCTCCTCCGTGGAGATCCTTCAGCCGACACCGGTGAGCCTCGCCAGCTCCGGAGCGCCGCTGGGCGTGTGGATCCGCAACGACCTGCCCTATCCGATCGACGTCGACCTGGTGGTGACCCCGGACGATCCCCGTCTGACGGTGCAGCGCACGACGTCGGTGACCGTCCCCGCCTCGAGCAACATGCGTGCGAAGGTGCCCGTGGAGTCGCGCGTGGGCAGCGGCGAGGTGACGCTGACCATGGAGCTCCGCAGCGCCACGGGCGACGTGGTCGGACCGGCGCGCAGCGTCGATGTGACGGTGCGCGCGGAGTGGGAGGGCGTCGGCATCGCCGCGCTGTCGGTGGTCGTCGGAGCGCTCATCGTCTTCGGCCTCGTGCGCACCATCCTGCGCCGCCGGCGGGCCCGCTCCGCGGAATAGCGCGCGACTAGCATGGGTTGAAGGCTGTGGAATCAAACGAAGGGGCCACGGACATGCGTCAGGTCATCATCATCGGGTCAGGACCTGCGGGCTACACCGCCGCCGTGTATGCGGCGCGCGCCAACCTCTCTCCGCTCGTCATCGCGAGCTCGGTCGAGGCCGGCGGCGAGCTGATGAACACCACCGAGGTCGAGAACTTCCCCGGCTTCCCCGACGGCATCCAGGGCCCGGAGCTCATGGAGAAGATGCAGGCCCAGGCCGAGAAGTTCGGCGCGGAGGTCGTCTACGACGACGTCGTCGGCCTCGACATCGACGGGCCCGTCAAGACCATCACCCTGGGCAGCGGAGCGGTGCACGAGACATCCGCTCTGATCTACGCCACGGGTTCCGCGTACCGCAAGCTCGGCCTCGAGGGCGAAGACCGCCTGTCGGGCCACGGCGTCTCGTGGTGCGCCACGTGCGACGGCTTCTTCTTCCGTGAGCGCACGATCGCCGTCGTCGGCGGCGGTGACTCCGCGATGGAGGAGGCGACCTTCCTCACGCGGTTCGCGTCGAAGGTGTACGTCATCCACCGCAAGGACTCGCTGCGCGCCTCGAAGATCATGCAGGAGCGCGCCTTCGCCAACGAGAAGATCGAGTTCGTCTGGAACAGCCAGGTCGTCGACGTCCTCGGCGACGGCGCCCTGACCGGCGTCGTGCTCGAGGACACGGTCGACGGCAGCCGCCGGGAGCTCGCGCTCGACGGTCTCTTCATCGCCATCGGCAACGACCCCCGCACGCACCTCGTGCACGACAAGCTCGAGCTCACCGCCGAGGGCACCATCTGGGTCGACGGCCGCTCCTCGCGGACGTCCGTGCCCGGTGTGTTCGCCGCGGGCGACGTGATCGACCCGACGTACCGTCAGGCTGCCACGGCCGCCGGCAGCGGCACCGTCGCGGCCCTCGACGCGGAGCACTTCCTCGCGGCCCTCGGTGAGGCCGGGGCGCCGGAGCGCTTCGACGACCAGATCGAGCGCCTACCCGTCGCCTGAGCGCGCGCTGTGAGCACGCACACGGCGGAATGAACCCGCTGATCAGGGCGTTCACCTTCGACAGAGACTTCCGACAACAAGGAGAGATGGAAATGACCGCTAAAGCAACCACGTCGGCGACCTGGGAGCAGGACGTCATGCAGGCCGACGGTCCGGTGCTCGTCGACTTCTGGGCCGCCTGGTGCGGACCGTGTCGCATGGTCGCTCCCGTCCTCGACGAGATCCAGTCCGAGAACCCTGAGAAGATCACGGTGCTCAAGCTGAACGTCGACGAGAACCCCGATCTGGCCGCCAAGTACCAGATCACCTCGATCCCCGCGATGAAGGTGTTCCAGGGCGGCGAGGTCAAGACGACCATCATCGGCGCCAAGCCCAAGTACGCCCTCGAGCAGGACCTCGCCGCCTTCATCGGCTGAACATGCTCTCACGACGGCTCGTCCGTCATCCCGAAGCCCCCGTCGACCTCACGGTCACGGGGGCTTCGTCGTTCATGTCACCGCGTCACGGGCTCGTCCAGCGCCGTGTCATCAGGGCGCGTCGGCGCGGACGACAGCGTCCCAGCGGCGGTGGGTGTTGGCGTCGCCCAGCAGACGCCAGACCGCCGGCGTGAGCTCCGGGTAGTCGAGCGAGATCTGCCGCAGCACGCGATAGTGCCGAGCGGACGTCGGCCGCCCGCCCCCGTTCGCGGCGATGTTCTCGGCCCGCAGCACGAAGACCACGAGCTCGTCGACGGACGGCAGGTCCTCCATGAAGTCCCACGGGTCCTCGCCCTCGCGGAGTCTCTCCTCCACGAGCACCGACAGCTCGTCGGCGGCCTCGGCGCGGAGCACCTCGAGGCTCGCCCGACGCTGCGGGTGGTCGTCGCGGGAACTCATACGACAAGCCTACGTCGGCTCACCCGGGGGTGGTCCTGGGTGCGGGGATGCGGTCGAGACGGCGCCCTGTCGTGGACGCGTGCAGGGGGCGCTGGGCTCCTACTCAGCTCGCGCCGTAGCCGTCCTCGCCCAGCTCCCCGAGGATGCGGTTGAGATCCTGTATGGTTGCAAAATCAACGATGACCTGGCCTTTTCGTGCGCCCAGCGCGATGCGCACCTTGGTGTTGAGCCGGTCGCCGAGGCGCTCGGCGACCTCATCGAGATGGGCGCGGCGCGCTCCCGGCTGTGGGATCGGACGACGTGAGCCACCGGCATCCGCCGTCTTGGCAGCCGCTTCGGCCGCGCGCACGGAGAGGTCTTCGTTGACGATCTTGTCGGCGAGACGCTGCATGGCCTCGGGCTCGTGCAGCGAGAGGATCGCACGCGCGTGACCGGCTGAGAGGACACCGGCGGCGACGCGCTGCTGCACGGGCACGGGGAGCTTCAGGAGACGGATCGTGTTGCTGATCTGAGGACGCGAGCGTCCGATACGCGCGGCGAGCTCCTCCTGGGTGATGCCGAAGTCCGCGAGGAGCTGCTCGTAGGCGGATGCCTCCTCCAGCGGATTGAGCTCCGAACGGTGGAGGTTCTCGAGAAGCGCGTCACGGAGAAGGTGCTCGTCGGACGTCTCGCGGACGACAGCCGGAATGGACGTCAGGCCGGCCTCACGCGCAGCGCGCGTACGCCGCTCGCCCATGATGAGCTCGTACGTGCCCTCGCCGGCGGCACGGACCACCACGGGCTGCAGCACGCCGAACTCGCGCACGCTGTGCACGAGCTCCGCCAGGTCGTCGGCATCGAACACCGTGCGAGGCTGACGCGGGTTGGGGACGATCGAGTGAGGGTCGATGTAGGCGAGATGGGCACCGGGGACCTCGACGAGTCCGTCATCGGTCGCGACCGCGGAGTCGGATGCTGCGGCCTCCGCCGACGCATCCGTGTCGCGCTTCGACGCGTCGGTCGTCGGCGCCGTCGAAGACGCGCCGGGGAAGAACACGTCGACCGGGCGAGCTTCGCTCGGTTCGGACGTGGGGATGAGGGCGCCGATGCCGCGGCCCAATCCGGTTCGCTTGGCCATCAGGAGCCTTCCTCGGTGTCGCTCGCCCCAGCGGCAGCGTCACGGTTGATGATTTCGACGGCAGCCTCGCGATAGGCGACGGCACCTGCCGACTGTCCGTCGTAGGAGATGACGGTCTGGCCGAAGCTCGGGGCCTCAGAGACACGCACGGACCGCGGGATGACGGTGCGCAGAACCTCCCGCGGGAAGTGCTGGCGCACCTCTTCCGCAACCTGCTGCGCGAGCCGGGTCCGACCGTCGTACATGGTCAGCACGATCGTCGACAGATGCAGCGACGGGTTGAGGTGCTTCTGGATCATCTTGACGGTGCCCATCAGCTGGCTCAGGCCCTCGAGCGCGTAGTACTCGCACTGAATGGGGATGAGTAGTTCCGTCGCCGCCACAAACGCGTTGATCGTGAGGAGACCGAGCGAGGGCGGGCAGTCGATGAGGACGAAATCGAGCGGCTCCTCAAGCGACGCGAGGTACTCGTCGAGCGCCGTCCGGAGGCGGTGCTCCCGGGCGACCTGAGAGACGAGCTCGATCTCGGCGCCGGCGAGATGTATGGTGCTGGGCGCACAGAGCAGGTTCGGAGATTCCGGGCTGACCTGGACTATTTCCGCGATCGGGAACTCATCGATGAGCACGTCGTAGATGCTGGGGATGTCAGCTGTGTGCGGCACGCTGAGCGCGGTGGACGCGTTTCCCTGTGGATCGAGGTCGATCACGAGCACGCGAGCGCCGACGGATGTGAGGGCCGCGGCCATGTTGACCGTCGTCGTGGTCTTTCCGACGCCTCCCTTCTGGTTCGACACGGTGAGCACCCGGGTGCGACCCGAAAGCGTCACATCGGTCGTCGCCAGCGCGCGGCGTCGGGCAGAGAGATCGGCCAGTTCCCGTGCGAGCGGCGTGTCATCGCCGGCGAGGGAGAAGGGTGCCGAGACGTTCTCGTTCTCGGGCTGTTTCACGTGAAACACTCTCACTTTCGCGTCGATCGGGAGCGTCTCCACTCTAACCCGCGGCACCCCCTCGACCTGGACGCCAGGCGGCCGGCCGCGGGATCTCAAGCAGGCCGGAGCCTGTGCGGTGACCGCCCTTCACAGACCGACTGCGTGCGCACGCGAAACTGTCATTCATCTAACGGATTGTGAGCAGCGCGCATCTCCGCGATTCCTGCCGAGGCGCCGCAAGCGCCAACGGACATTCATGTTTCACGTGAAACCGTATTGAGGGCAGGTGGGAGGCAACCCTGCCACACTCGTCGTGCGCGCAGGCTTCGTTGGTCCGAGCGGGCACGGTCGTGAGGCGCCTCCGACGAAGCGCCGTAGCTCGTCAGACATTGTGTGTGGTGGTCATCGGCGGGCTATCGCGAAGCTCGCGGGACGACGGTGACGGTATTGACTTGAGCATCGTGTTGGTTCGCACCATCCACGCCTGATCTGTGGACACGTGGCACTCTGACGCCGCGCTTTGGCCGCCGCTGCGCTCAGAGGGGTTTCACGTGAAACATGGCTCTGTTGATCCCTGCCTAGGCCGACGGCGCGGCGAGCAGTCGAACCTTGCTCTCGCCACACCCTCGGTTGGCGCGCGGTGGAACACCTCACTCCGTTATGCCAGCGTCGCGGTTGCGCGGATTCCAGGCTCGGCGCGAGCCGGGCAATCGACAGGAGTGCCATGCGCTGGCGGCAGTCGCACGCGGGTTGTCATTGTTTCACGTGAAACGGGGCCTCCCACGGCCTCGCGCCGTTGCCGCGGCTCGAGGAGATCGTCCAAGCCGCGGGATTTGCTTCTGATGCCGTGGGTGAGCGCACTGACTCTGTCAACTGTGGGCGATCAACCCATGACGAAGTACCCCGTCCGCAGTGTTTCACGTGAAACACCGACGCCGCGCCCGCGGATCTACGCACGCACGACGGATTGCGGCGTCGTAGTCAACAGGTGCTGCGGCGACGCGGTTCGACAGCGTTTCACGTGAAACGGAGTGCCTTCGGCAAGCACTGGGTGTATCAGGAGCACGTCGTGATGTGCCCGCAGAAGCGTTTCACGTGAAACGTCGCGTGAGAAGGGCCAGAGTCGGTGACGTGCAAGGTCCTGTTTTCGACGGTGGACGGATGGTGGTCGGTCGAGACCAGCAAGCGCAAGCGGTGCGCATGGCGACGAGGGCGGTTGGCCCGGCCGCCGCGTGCCGCAAGCAAGATCCGCGGTGCGTTGTAAGCGTCATCACCCGGGATGGCTGCCAGGAAATCCCCTGTTCGTAAACGAACACGCTTGTTTCACGTGAAACGTGCTGGCGTGAGGCCGCGAGCGCCGGGTTGCTCGCACGTGGCATCGCGATGCGTCAGCCGCGCTCACCATCCTGCTGCGGTAGCGGCCGGGCCGGGCGGCGTTCAGGCAATCTCATCGACCGTGGAACGAACCAGGTAGCTCGCTCTCACTGCCACCGGCCCACGAGGATGCGTCAGACGGCCGATCACCCGGACGGAGCGGACCCTTCCGCGCGCGAACTCTCAAAGGCTCGCCGTACCGGGCGGACGTATAACTCGTTTCACGTGAAACACGCGCATGGCCATCACGTCGAAAGCCATGCTTTCATCTCCGCCGGCACGCCGCGCAACCCTGCTCTTGTGCGCAGGTACCCCGCGCGGGCACCATCACCCGGCTCGAGCTCTTGGTCCGGATCGGTCCCGTGTCGCGGACTCTGACCTCGACCAGTGGCCCCAGAGATGAAACGGCCGTCTTCGCGGAAGATTTGTCGAGCCGGCTTTCGATGCACGTCGGGAGGGACGTTCCACATGCAACCGTCCAACCGCGGAACGACCGCCCACCGAATGAAGGCGGCATCGCGGGGACACCATCGCTCGCCCCGCGGACCCTGTCGTCGCAACGCCCCGTGTGGTGCACAGAACGCACCACCTCAGATCGGATGAGGGCAGATCGGTCAGGGCAGACCCCAAGCTCAGCCAGGATCACACGATAGACGCGACCCGAACCAGATGTCGGCGTCGAGATCGGATAAAACCCAGATCAGAGTCGCAATCGGCGAACGGTGGCGCGCAACACGCGCGTCGGCTCGGCCACCAGATCCTCGCCGGCGAACTCCACTCGGACATCGGACAGCCCGAACGCCCTGATCTGCTTCTTGGCGGCCTCGATCTCGCCGGCGACACTCGCTCCCTTGAGCAGGATGAGCTCGCCTCCGCTCCGGACCAGGGGAGCCGTCAACGGAATCAGGGTCTTCAGCGCACTGACTGCGCGGGCCGTGACGACGTCGAGAACCCGTCCCCGGGCCCAGTCCTCGGCACGCGCGCGCACGATCTCCACGTTGCTCAGACCCAGTGCGTCCGTCTGCTCGCTCAGCCAGGCGACGCGACGCTCCATCGGCTCGATGAGCACGAGGTGAAGATCGGGTCGGGCGATGGCGAGCACCAGTCCCGGCAGTCCGGCGCCGGAACCGACGTCGCCGACCGTGCCGGTGAAGAGCGGTGCTGTGACAGCACTGTTCAGGATGTGACGCGTCCACAGCCGCGGCAGCTCGAGCGGCCCGATGAGCCCCCGCTCCTCACCATGCGCGGCCAGCGCGGTCGTGAAGGCGCGCGCGACCTCGATGCGGTCGCCGAAAACGGATGCCGCGGCATCCGGCTCCCGTTCGAGCTCGCTCACCACGGGCGAGTTATCAAGAACGACGGATGACCGTGTGACGGTCGGCGCCGTCGCCGTACGACTCCGAGACGAAGCCCTTCTCCGCGACGATGTCGTGGATGAGCTTGCGCTCGTAGCTGGACATCGCGGGAAGCGACGCCTGCGAGCCACCCTCGTCGAGACGAGCGATGGCGCGGTCGACCAGCACCTCGAGCTCGCGCTGGCGGGTGTCACGCGAGCCGCCGACGTCGAGGATGAGCCGGGAGAACCGACCCGTCTTCGTCTGCACGGCGATGCGCGTAAGCTCCTGCAGCGCCTGCACGGTGTCGGGGTCGGCCAGCAACCGGAGAGAGTCCGATTCGTCCGCCTCGACGGACACGTACGCACGCCCGCCGCGCACATCGAGCGCGAGGTCCCCGTCGATGTCCGAGATGTCGAGGAGTCCTTCGAGGTAGTCCGCCGCGACGTCTCCCTCTTCCTCCAGCTGCTCGACGGTGGACGCAGCCCGCTCCGGGGCGGTCTCAGTGGACGTGTTACCGGGCATGTCGGTCATTCTTCCTCGTCAGAACAGGTCGGGGCCGACGTCGATCGGCCGAGATCAGGAGCCGCGCGCGGCGCCGGAGGTCAGGACGTCGCGCCGGCGGCGGGGTCGGTGGGCCGGGGCGAACCCGTCCGCGGCGCGGCGGTGCTCTTGTTCGCGCCCTGCGCCGGAGCAGCCTGCGACTGCTTCTTCGCGCGCTGCTTGCCCACGGGCTGCTGGCGCTTCGGAGCCACGGCCTTGGCGCGCTCGGCCTCTTCCAGGAGGCGCTGCTGCTCGGCCTGGTACTTCTCCATCGAGATGATCTTGCCGCTCGCGTCGAGCGCCTTGCCCTTGCGCGCGAGACGCTCCTCACGGGCCTTGGCCGCGTCGGAACCGGGAGTGGGCATCTCGCGGATGACGATGAACTGCTGCACCATCGTCCACAGGTTGCTCGTGAACCAGTAGATGACGACACCCAGCGGGAAGAAGACACCCGAGAAGATGAAGCCCAGCGGAAGGATGTAGAGCATGATCTTCTGCATCTGGTACGCCTGGCCGGTCTTGGCCTCGGGCGACAGGTTCTTCGAGATGATCTGAAGCTGCGTGAAGAACTGCGACGCGATCATGAGCACGACGAGGACGATCAGGATGACGACCGTGATCTGCCCGTCGGGCTGGCTCCACGCCTCCACCAGGGTGGTGTGCAGGGATGCCACGTCGAACAGCTTCGCGTCGTAGAACTCCTTCGTCAGCTCGGGGTTCAGGAACCCCACGCCGCCGACGTTGTTGACCGCGTTCGTCTTGATGGAGCTCAGCACGCTGTAGAGCGAGAAGAAGACGGGCATCTGCACGAGCAGCGGCAGACAGCTCGACACCGGTGTCGTGCCGTGCTTCTTGTACAACGCCATGGTCTCGCGGCTCATGGCCTCGCGGGAGAGCTGGTCGCGCTTGCCCTTGTACTTCTCCTGCACCTTGCGCAGCTCGGGAGCGATCTCCATCATCTTGCGCTGGCTTTTGATCTGCTTCACGAAGAGCGGGATCAGAGCGGCGCGGACGACGATGACGAGACCGACGATCGCCAGCACCCAGGTGATGCCGGCGGCGGCGGGGAGCCCCACGAAAGTGAGGACGGAGTGCCACGCGACCAGCACGAGCTCCACCAGCCACTTCAGGGGCCAGAGGATGGTACCGAGCAGATCCACGGGTCAGTCCTTTCCGGGTGGCACGACGAAGCCGTGCCGGGTCAATTCGTGGGCGAAACGGGGATGCGGACGTACGTCGTCGATGCCCCCGACCGCCCAGGGGTGGCACCGAGCCAGGCGAGCGGCAGCCAGCGCCGCTCCCTTGACCGCCCCGTGCTGCTGGACTGCGCCGACGGCGTAGGCCGAGCAGGACGGGTAGTACTTGCAGACATCTCCATATGTATGGGAAATCGTCGCACGATAACCATGGAGAAAGGCGAGAGCGGCATTGCGCGGCAGGAGCGGGATCGCCCGCCACGCGCTGGAGGCGTGCAGATGACCATGGCCGACCGATGACATCGGCAGCGTCGCCGAGCTCATGCCGCCCTCCGGGCCAGGCATCGCGAGACCTCCGCACGGAGATCTCCGAACGATGCGGCCGCCGCTGCGGGCAGGGCGCGGATGACGACATCCGTGCCGGCCGGAAGCGCCGGCAGCGCCTCCGCGCAGACCGCCTTGAGGCGTCGCCGCACGGTGTTGCGGACCACAGCGCCGCCGACCTGCTTGCTGACGATGAAGCCGAAGCGTGTCGAGGACGACGGATCCGCCGTCTTCGACACGTAGGTGATCGTGTGCGCGGCCGCGCACCGACGGCCCCTGCGGACGACGGTCTTGTAATCCGTCCCGCGGGTCAGTCGGTTCGGCCGCGCGAGCACCGGTGAGGTCAGGCCGAGAGCTCGGTGCGGCCCTTGGCGCGACGCGCCGCCAGGATGCCGCGGCCGGCGCGGGTGCGCATGCGGGCACGGAAACCGTGCTTCTTGGCGCGGCGACGGTTGTTGGGCTGGAAAGTGCGCTTGCTCATGGGATTACTTCCGGGTCTGGTGTCACCGGGACGCTCTCGACCGGGGACGTGCGGATGTGGGACTGCCGGGAAGGCATAAGTCAACCGATCTAGACTAAGCCGACCCGCGTCATAACTCAAACCCGCGATTCGGGCCTGACATTATCCACAAGCCTCGCACACAGCCTGGCGAGGACACGCGGGGCGGTTCTACAGTGGAGTTTGCTCCCGACGCGCCCGCTGACTAGCGTGGCTCCGGCAGTTATCCACAGGCTCGAGGTCTTCTCGCCGTCGGTCCTGCGGCACATCGATCACCCCGGGGGGGCCATGTCACAGCACGACGCACCAGACGTTCCGATCTGGGCGAAGGTGCTGGCCGAGCTCACCGCCGACGACCGCGTCACGCCGCAGCTGCAGGGATTCCTCAGCCTCGCCGTGCCTCAGGGCGTCATGGGCGGAACGCTCTACCTCGACGTCCCCAACGACCTGACCGCAGCGCAGATCAACAAGCGCATGCGGCTGTCGCTCATGGAGGCTCTGGCCCGCGTCGGCGACGACGACGTCTCCAGCTTCCGTGTGGTCGTGAACCCCGATCTCGTCGATCAGCCGCCCGTCAGCTCCTCCGCCCCGGTCTCGGCTCCCGCGTCGTCGCCGGCACCGGTGCTCGAGCGGCCCAGTCTCGATGAGCAGCCGGATGCCGCGGCATCCGGTTCGCGGAGCGACACCCGTCTCAACCCGAAGTACACCTTCGACAACTTCGTCATCGGTCAGTCCAACCGCTTCGCCCACGCCGCGGCGGTGGCCGTGGCCGAAGCCCCGGCCAAGGCGTACAACCCGCTCTTCATCTACGGGGACTCGGGTCTCGGCAAGACGCACCTGCTCCACGCCATCGGCGACTACGCCGTCAGCATGTTCCCCGGTGTGCGCGTGCGCTACGTCTCGAGCGAAGAGTTCACCAACGACTTCATCAACTCGATCGCGAACAACCGCGGATCGGCCTTCCAGGCCCGCTACCGCGACGTCGACATCCTCATGATCGACGACATCCAGTTCCTGCAGGGGCGTGCCGAGACGCAGGAGGCGTTCTTCCACACGTTCAACACGCTGCACGACCACGACAAGCAGGTCGTGATCACGAGCGACGTGCCGCCCAAGCACCTCACCGGCTTCGAGGACCGGATGCGCAGCCGCTTCGAGTGGGGCCTGATCACCGACGTGCAGGCACCCGACCTCGAGACGCGCATCGCGATCCTCCGCAAGAAGGCGCAGAGCGAGCGGCTGCAGATTCCCGACGAGGTGCTCGAGTACATCGCCACGGTGGTGTCGAAGAACATCCGGGAGCTGGAGGGCGCGCTCATCCGCGTGTCGGCCTTCGCGAGTCTGAACCGGTCGAGCCTCGACATCGCGCTCGCTCAGACCGTGCTGCGCGACATCGTCGATCAGGACGAGGGCAACGTCATCTCGCCGACGGACATCATCACGGCGACCGCGGCCTACTTCAAGCTGACCGTGGACGACCTCTACGGCTCGAGCCGCTCGCAGGCGGTCGCCACCGCACGCCAGATCGCCATGTACCTCTGCCGAGAGCGCACGAGCCTCTCCCTGCCCAAGATCGGCCAGCTCTTCGGCAATCGCGACCACACCACCGTGATGTACGCGTACAAGAAGATCAGCGACCTCATGAAGGAGCGGCGCTCGCTCTACAACCAGGTCACGGAGATCACCACGCAGCTCGGCCGCGCCGGCCGCTGAGCAGCATCCGATCATGCCCTTCCGGGCATCAAGCTCGCCGCGCCATCTTTCGTCGCGCTCCGCACGACGCGGACGCGAATCGTCCTTGACAGCCGCCTCCGCGGACGCCATCATCGCGTTCTGCACAGTGTGGATAACTTGTGGATAAGTGCGACGACGAATCACACGCCTGTGCACGGATGTGGACAGCGCGGGAATCCGCGCCGACGCGTCGATGATCGGTCGTCGACTCATCCGCAGCGCGTCCACATCTCACACACGTGTAGTTCCCAGCGGACGACAACGATCCACCGACTTATCCACACTTTCCACAGCGGTTAAGAAGATGACACTTAACTCTCTGATGAAGCGACGTCGATCACCTGAACGGCGAAGGGCCCGATCCGCTGGCGCCTCCCGGCGCGGGCACTAGCATGGGTAAGCCATGCCGTCGTCGAGGGAGCCCGCGTGAAATTCCACGTCAACCGTGATGTGTTCAGCGAAGCAGTGTCCTTCGTGGTGAAGCTGCTGCCCCAGCGCAACCCCCAGCCGATCCTGGCCGGTGTGCTGATCGAGGCGGGCGACGCCGGGCTCTCGCTGTCGGCCTTCGACTACGAGGCATCCGCACGCACCACGATCGAGGCGACCGTCGACGATCCGGGCACCATCCTCGTGCACGGACGACTGCTGTCCGAGATCGCCAGCCGTCTGCCGAACGCACCGATCCAGATCGAGGTCGACGACGACGGCGGGATCCTCCTGAGCTGCGGATCCGCGCGGTTCACGCTCGCCTCGATGCCGGTGCAGGAATATCCCGCCATCCCCGAGGTGTCCGGCGAATCGGGACTCGTCCCCGCCGAGGACTTCGCCACCGCCATCGCCCAGGTCGCGTTCGCCGCCTCGCGTGACGACGTCACCCCTGTGCTGACGGGCGTGCAGCTCGAGGTCAGCGGCACCAGCTTGAGCCTGGTCGCGACCGACCGATACCGGGTCGCGCTGCGTGAGATCCCCTGGGACGGCGGCACCGCCGCATCCGAGGAGACGATGACGGCGCTGGTGCCGGCACGCACACTGCAGGAGGTCGGCAAGACCTTCGCGCACGGCGGCGACATCTCGATCGCCTTCTCCGGCGCGGGCGACCGCGAGATCATCGCGTTCACCGCCGGCAACAAGACGGTCACGTCGCTGCTGATCAAGGGCAACTTCCCGCCGGTGCGCCGGCTCTTCCCCGAGGCCACCGAGCACGCCGCCGTGGTCAACACGGCAGAGCTCGTCGAGGCCGTCCGCCGTGTCGCGCTGGTGCTGGACCGTTCCGCGCCGCTGCGCTTCACGTTCACGACGGACAGCGTGTCGATGGATGCCTCGGGCACGGAGCAGGCGCGGGCGACCGAGTCCGTCGACGCCAACCTCGTGGGCGAGGACGTGACGCTGGGCCTCAACCCCCAGTACCTGCTGGAGTCGCTCTCGGCTGTCCGGAGCGAGTTCGCGCGGATCACGTTCACGTCGAGCGAGAACGCGAACAAGCTGAGCCCGGTTCTCGTCACCCCGCAGACCTCGGTCGACAAGGGCGGCGACGGCTCGTTCAAGTACCTTCTGCAGCCCAACCTCCTCCTGCGCTGATCCGGTTCCTCGTCCCGGAGCGGGTGTGGGTGGCGCCGAATAGGGTGTCACAGTGATCGTGGAGCACCTGAACCTCGTCGACTTCCGCAACTACGCGGTCGCCGACGTCGCTCTCGTGCCCGGGCCCAACGTCTTCGTAGGCCGCAACGGCCAGGGCAAGACGAACCTCGCCGAGGCCATCGGCTTCTTCGCGACACTCGGCTCCCACCGGGTCTCGAGCGACGCGCCCATGGTGCGCGACGGCGCGGATGCCGCCATCATCCGCGCTCGCCTGCGGCACGGCGAGCGCAGCGTGCAACTCGAGGTGCAGCTCAACCGGCAGGGGTCGAACAAGGCGCGCATCGGCGGGACCCCGGTGAAGCTGACCGAACTGCCGCGCTACGCGCAGGTCGTCCTCTTCGCGCCGGAAGACCTCCAGATCGTGCGTTCCGACCCTTCCGCCCGCCGCCGCTTCGCCGACCAGCTCCTCGTGCAGCGCTCACCGCGACTGGCGGGTGTCTTCGCCGACTACGACCGGGTGCTGCGCCAGCGCACCGCGCTCCTCAAGTCCGCGCGGGCGCGCGGCATCCGAGGAGACGCGCTGTCCACCCTCGATGTGTGGGACGACAAGCTCGTCGCGCTCGGCACCGAGGTGATCGTCGCGCGGCTCCGCCTCGCAGAAGATCTCGCAGAACCCCTGTCGCGCGCCTACACCGCGATCGCCGGTGCCGACCACGAGCCGCGCATCGAGTGGGCGCTGTCGGTCGGCGGCGGCGATCCGGAGGAGGACGAAGCGGGGGCGGATGCCGCGGCATCCACCCCCGCGCAGATCGCCGACCTGTTCCGCGCGGCCCTCACGGCCAAGCGGTCGGCGGAGCTCGAGCGCGGCATCACCCTCGTGGGACCCCACCGCGACGACCTCGTTCTGCGGGTGCGGGGACTTCCGGTCAAGGGATACGCGTCGCACGGCGAATCGTGGTCGGTCGCCCTCAGCCTGCGCCTCGCCTCCGCCGACCTGCTCCGTGCCGAATCGCAACTCGGCGACCCGGTGCTGATCCTCGACGACGTCTTCGCCGAGCTCGACGCCGACCGCCGAGCCCGGCTCGCGACACTGGCCGCCGACTACGAGCAGGTCATCGTCACCGCCGCGGTCGAGGCCGATGTGCCGGCGGGACTCCGCGCCCGGATCGTGCGCGTGGAGGCCGGCCGCATCCTGGAGGCGGCGGATGTCTGACCTCGCAGACGGCGCCGCATCGGCCGCGCCCGCCCAGGCGTCGGGCATGGACGACATCCCCGAGACGGTCGCGACCTACATGCGGCTCCGAGGCATGGCGCCCTCGCCACGTCGCGCGCGACGCAAGCGCGTCCGCGGCGACGAGGACAACGAGCCGTTCAGCAAGGGACGCGACCCGCACGGCGTCGGCGACGTGCTGGCCACCCTGACGCGGAATGCCGGCTGGGACCCGCAGCTGGCGCGGGAGGACCTGGTGCTGCAGTGGGAGGACGTCGCCGGTGCCGACACCGCCCGGCACACGAAACTCGTCGCCCTGTCCGACGGCACGCTGACTGTCCAGGCCGACTCGACGGCGTGGGCGAAGCAGCTCCAGCTGATGCGCGCGCACATCCTCTCCGAGGTGCTCCGGCGCTTCCCGGAGGCGGGGGTCGAGAACATCCGCTTCATCGGACCTGACGTCCCCTCCTGGAAATGGGGTCCCAGAGCCATTCCAGGGCGCGGTCCGCGCGATACCTACGGCTGATCCACGTCCGGACTCCTCCACAGCCATTTGATCGCGGCACAGGGGCGCAGAACCGGTGCCGACCCCACGTCTTTGATAGACTGGACGTGACCGACGAACCGATGTGGAGCGCTCGAACCTATGACGTCACTCACCCCCGACAGCGTTCCTGAAGAACCCGAATCGCAGCCCGCACCGAAGGTTCACAACGAATACGGGGCCGACGAGATCCAGGTCCTCGAGGGACTCGAGGCGGTCCGCAAGCGGCCCGGCATGTACATCGGCTCCACGGGGCCTCGCGGTCTGCATCACCTCGTGCAGGAGATCGTCGACAACTCCGTCGACGAGGCGCTCGCCGGCTACTGCGACACGATCCTCGTGACGATCCTCGCCGACGGTGCCGTGCGCGTCGTCGACAACGGCCGCGGCATCCCCGTCGACATGCACAAGACCGAGGGCAAGTCGACGGTCGAGGTCGTGCTGACCGTGCTGCACGCCGGTGGCAAGTTCGGCGGCGGCGGTTACGCGGTGTCGGGCGGCCTGCACGGCGTCGGCTCTTCCGTCGTCAACGCCCTGTCCACGCGCCTCGAGGTCGAGGTGCGCCGTCAGGGATACGTGTGGCGGCAGTCGTACCGCGACGGCGGTGTTCCGCAGGCGCCGCTCGAGCGTGCCGAGGAGAGCGACGAGACCGGCACCACGATCACGTTCTGGCCCGACGCGTCGATCTTCGAGAGCATCGACTTCGACTACGAGACTCTCCGCACGCGGTTCCAGCAGATGGCCTTCCTCAACAAGGGCCTCCGCATCGACCTGCTCGACGAGCGCCCGCAGGCGGCGATCGACGAAGAGGTCGAGCCCGGCACCAGCGTGCTCGTGCAGCGGCACGACACCTTCCTCTACGAGCGCGGACTCGTCGACTACGTCGAGTACCTCAACAAGGTGCGCCACGCCGAACAGGTGAACGAGGTGATCATCGACTTCGAGTCGGAGGACACCGAGCGCAAGATCGCCCTCGAAGTGGCGATGCAGTGGACGACGAGCTACACCGAGAACGTCTTCACTTATGCGAACACCATCAACACCCACGAGGGCGGAACGCATGAAGAGGGCTTCCGCGCCGCGCTGACGACGCTGGTCAACAAGTACGCGCGCGCGAACGGGCTGCTGAAGGAGAAGGACGACAACCTCTCGGGCGACGACGTGCGCGAGGGTCTCACCGCCGTCATCTCCGTCAAGCTCTCGGAGCCGCAGTTCGAGGGCCAGACCAAGACGAAGCTCGGCAACACCGAGGCGAAAGCCTTCGTGCAGAAGGTCGTGGGCGACCGCCTCGGCGACTGGTTCGACCGCAACCCCGCGCAGGCGAAGAACATCATCCGCAAGGCCATCGACGCTGCGACCGCGCGCCTCGCCGCGCGCAAGGCGCGCGAGACCGCGCGACGCAAGAGCGTGTTCGAGAGCGCCGCGATGCCTGACAAGCTCAAGGACTGCACGAGCAAAGACCCGTCGATCAGCGAGATCTTCCTCGTGGAGGGCGACTCGGCCGGCGGTTCGGCAGTGCAGGGACGCGACCCGCACACGCAGGCAATTCTGGCGCTGCGCGGCAAGATCCTCAACGTCGAGCGGGCACGGCTGGACCGCGCGCTTGGCAACAAGGAGGTCCAGGCGATGATCCAGGCCTTCGGCACGGGCATCGGCGAGGACTTCGACATCGACAAGGCCCGGTACCACAAGATCGTCCTGATGGCCGATGCCGACGTCGACGGTCAGCACATCACGACGCTGCTGCTCACGCTTCTGTTCCGCTATATGCGCGGGCTCATCGAGGCGGGCTTCGTCTATCTCGCCCAGCCCCCGCTGTACCGACTGAAGTGGTCGAACGCCCCGCACGAGTACGTGTACAGCGATCGCGAGCGCGACGCGCTGCTCACGGAGGGCGTCGCCGGGGGCAAGCGCATCCCGAAGGACAACGGCATCCAGCGCTACAAGGGTCTCGGCGAGATGAACGACAAGGAGCTGTGGGAGACCACCATGGATCCGGAGACCCGCACGTTGCTGCAGGTCACCATCGACGACGCCGCCGCGGCTGACGAGATCTTCTCGGTGCTGATGGGCGAAGACGTCGAGTCGCGTCGCTCCTTCATCCAGCGCAACGCCAAAGACGTCCGCTTCCTCGACATCTGATCCCTCGACGAGCTCAGCGCCCGGTACACAGAGAAGAACCACATGACTGACGACGCACGCCCCGACGCTCCCGAGCACAACCACGGCCAGATCGACCAGGTCGACCTGCAGTACGAGATGCAGCGCAGCTACCTAGACTACGCGATGAGCGTGATCGTGGGCCGCGCGCTGCCGCGCGTCGAAGATGGACTCAAGCCCGTGCACCGCCGTGTGATCTACGGCATGTACGACGGCGGATTCCGGCCCGACAAGTCGTTCTCGAAGTGCGCCAGGGTCGTCGGCGAGGTGATGGGTCAGTACCACCCGCACGGTGACGCCCCGATCTACGACGCGCTCGTCCGCCTCGTGCAGCCGTGGTCGCTGCGCTACCCGCTCGCGCTCGGCCAGGGCAACTTCGGCTCGCCCGGCAACCAGGGCGCAGCCGCCCCGCGCTACACCGAGACGAAGATGTCGCCGCTCGCGCTCGAGATGGTGCGCGACATCGAGGAAGACACGGTCGACTTCCAGGACAACTACGACGGGCAGACGCAGGAGCCCACCGTCCTCCCGGCCCGCTTCCCGAACCTGCTGGTCAACGGATCCGTCGGCATCGCGGTCGGCATGGCCACCAACATCCCGCCGCACAACCTCCGCGAGGTGTCCGCCGGCGCCATGTGGGCGCTCGAGAACCCCGACGCCTCCCGCGAGGAGCTGCTCGAGGCACTGATGGAGCGGATCCCGGGCCCCGACTTCCCGACGGCCGCCCAGATCCTCGGCACCCGGGGCATCAAGGATGCGTATCGCACCGGTCGCGGCTCCATCACGATGCGCGCGGTCGTCAACGTCGAAGAGGTGCAGGGACGCACCTGCCTCGTCATCACCGAGCTGCCGTACCAGGTGAACCCCGACAACGTCGCGGTGAAGATCAGCGACCTCGCGCGCGAGGGCAAGATCACCGGCATCGCCGACATCCGCGACGAGTCGTCGGGTCGCACCGGCCAGCGCCTCGTCGTCGTGCTCAAGCGCGACGCCGTCGCCAAGGTGGTGCTGAACAACCTGTACAAGCACACGCAGCTGCAGGAGAACTTCGGCGCCAACATGCTGGCGATCGTCGACGGCGTGCCGCGCACGCTGCCGCTCGACGGCTTCGTGTCGCACTGGATCGATCACCAGATGAACGTGATCGTCCGCCGCACCCGGTTCCGCCTCGCGCGCGCCGAGCGCCGCATGCACATCCTGCGCGCGTACCTGAAGGCGCTCGACGCCCTCGACGAGGTCATCGCGCTCATCCGCCGGTCGCCCTCGGCCGAGGAGGCCCGCGAGGGCCTGAAGGCCCTGCTCGAGATCGACGACGACCAGGCCCTGGCGATCCTCGACCTGCAGCTGCGCCGCCTCGCGGCCCTCGAGCGCCAGAAGATCATGGACGAGGCGACCGAGCTCGAGGCTCAGATCGCCGAGTTCAAGGCGATCCTGGCCGACCCGTCGCGTCAGCGCACGATCATCCGCGACGAGCTCTCGACGATCGTCGACCGCTTCGGCGACGACCGCCGCACCGAGATCCTCTACGGATACGAAGGCGGCATGACCAACGAAGACCTCATCCCCGAGGAGGAGATGGTCATCACCGTCACGCGCGACGGCTACATCAAGCGCACCCGCAGCGACAACTACCGCCAGCAGCACCGCGGCGGCCGCGGGGTCAAGGGAGCGCAGCTGCGCGCCGACGACGTGGTCGAGCACTTCTTCGTCACCACGACGCACCACTGGCTCCTCTTCTTCACCGACAAGGGCCGCGTCTACCGCTCGAAGGCGTACGAGGTGCCCGAGGCCGGTCGTGACGCGAAGGGCCAGCACGTGGCGAACCTCCTCGCCCTGCAGCCCGACGAGGAGATCGCGCAGATCCTCGACATCCGCGACTACTCCGTGGCCACCTACCTGGTGCTGGCCACCCGCCGCGGGCTCGTGAAGAAGACCCGTCTTCTCGAGTACGACACCAACCGGCAGGGTGGCGTCATCGCCATCAAGCTGCGCCCCGAAGCGGGCGAGGGCGACGACGACGGTGCGGGCGAGGCATCCGATGAGCTCGTCAGCGCGCTGCTCGTCGACGAGGGCGACGACATCCTGCTCATCAGCCGTCAGGGTATGTCGCTGCGGTTCTCGGCGACCGATGAGGCCCTGCGCCCCATGGGCCGGTCGACCTCCGGTGTGCGGGGCATGTCGTTCCGCGAGGACGACAGCCTGCTGTCGGCATCGGTCGCCGCGGACGACGCCTACGTGTTCGTCGTGACCGAGGGCGGCTACGCCAAGCGCACCGCCGTCGACCAGTACCGGGTGCAGGGCCGAGGCGGTCTGGGCATCAAGGTGGCCAAGCTGAACGAGGATCGCGGCGTGCTCGCGGGCGGTCTGATCGTCAGCGAGGACGACGAGGTCTTGGTGGTTCTTGCCAGCGGCAAGGTGGTACGCTCTGCCGTGGCCGAGGTGCCCGCCAAGGGTCGCGACACGATGGGTGTCGTGTTCGCCCGAGCCGGAGGCGATGACAGGATCATCGCGATCGCGCGCAACGGCGAGCGTGGCCTGACCGAGGAGACGGAGGCCGCCGCCGAAGACGCGCAGGCAGCCCCCGACGGCTCCGCAGACAGCCCCGAAGGAAGTACGCACGCATGAGCACGGTAGCCGACAAGCTGGCGAAGAAGTCGTCGCACAAGACCAGCTCCAAGCAGGTCCGACTGCGCCTGGTGTACGTGGACTTCTGGTCCGCCGTGAAGCTGTCGTTCCTGGCGGCCGTCGCGCTGGCGATCGTCACGATCGTGACGTTCTTCCTGGTGTACATGGTCATCCAGACCACCGGCCTGGTCGGCAAGGTCGACGAGTTCTTCAAGAGCTTCTCCGACGGCGGTGTGTCGATCACGCAGTTCATCGGCCTGCCGCAGGTGATGGCCTTCGCGGCGGTCGTCGCGATCCTCAATCTGATCGTCGTGACCGTGCTCGGCGCCGTCATGGCCGGCATCTACAACCTGGCGGTGAAGGTGACCGGCGGACTGCTGGTCGGGTTCACCTCCAACTGACGACGGAGCCCGGCCGATTCGAGAAATCGGGTCGCGTCGGGTAAAGTCTGGGAGGTTGGCGGCGCGCAGCGCCGCAGCGTTTCGGGGCTATAGCTCAGGCGGTTAGAGCGCTTCACTGATAATGAAGAGGTCCCAGGTTCAAGTCCTGGTAGCCCCACACACAGATCCCTCGGGGGCCTTAGCTCAGTTGGTAGAGCGCCTGCTTTGCAAGCAGGATGTCAGGAGTTCGAATCTCCTAGGCTCCACAGTGAGACGGAAGCCGGCCCTCGGGCCGGCTTCGGTCGTTTGCCGGCGTCTCCTAGGCCGCTCCTCCGGCCCGGGCCGTCGTCGGGCCCCTTCGCTAGGGTGAACGGCATGGACATGCGGGTCGCGGCGTATGCGGTCGTCACCGACGACGCAGATCGCGTCCTGCTCGCGCACTGGCACGAGGGCCGCCGCTCGGCCTGGACGATGCCCGGTGGCGGGCTCGAGCCCGGAGAGGACCCGGAGCACGCCGCGCGCCGCGAGGTGCGGGAGGAGACGGGCTACACCGTCGCCCTGGACGCGCTGCTCGGCATCCATTCCCGCGTGATCCCCGCGGGCCGCCGCATCGTGCCGGGCACCACGGGGCCGCTGCACGCGCTGCGGATCGTCTATCGCGCGCACATCACCGGCGGTCATCTGCGCGACGAGACGGACGGCTCCACCGACCGTGCCGAGTGGTTCCCCCTCGACCGCCTCGCGGCTCTGCAGCGCGTCAAACTGGTCGACATCGCGCTGGAGATGGCGGGGCTCAGCGCGGCCGCGTGAGGCTCAGGACGCGGGCTGCGAGATGTCGGCGACCGTCGCGCCGTACGCACGGATCAGGTCGTCCGCGTCGACGAAGAGACTGTGGCCGTGTGCACCGGCGCCCATGGCGATGCGACACCCGACGATCCTCTCGTCGGCGAACACGGGCCAGTCGGTCGAGCTGCCGATGGGCACGATCGTCCCGCGTTCGTAGCCCGTCGCCGCCAGCGCCTTCTCGGGGCTCGGCAGCTGCAGCTTGTTGACCCCGACGACGGCCCGCAGGAGGGGCCACGAGATCGAGCGGTCGCCCGGGATCAGAGCGAACAGGTACGTGTCATCGCTGCGCTTGACGACCAGCGTCTTCACGACGCCAGACGCGTCGACGCCCAGCAGCGCGGCGGCCTCGGGGAGGCTGTCGGCTGCTGGGCGTGCGACGATCTCGATCGTCAATCCTCGAGCGGATGCCGCGGCCCGCACTCGTGCGGTCGCGTCATCGCTCACGCGTCGGGGGCGCGCAGCGGGTCGTCGGCGACCCAGAGCTCGTCGTCGGCGCGCAGCGTCTGCCACGCGGCGTAGGCGACGCCGGCTGCGGCGGCCACACCGAGGAGGATGGCGATGACGCCGCCGGCGCCCATGCCCTTCTTCTTCGGCTCGAGGCGCGAGAGCTGGGCGGAGAGCTTGCGGGTGGCCTGCTTGCCGTACTTGTCGGCGCGCTTGGCGTACTTCTTGCCGTCCGGCAGGGACAGACCCTTGCCCGCGGCGAGACGGGCACGGGTGTCGCCCGCGGCATCCCAGATGGACAGTGCGGAGCCGACGACGGCGCCGGCACCGGGGATGACCTTGTCGGACAGCACGCGGCGCGAGACCTGCGCGCTGCGGTCGATCACGGGCTCGGCGTACTTGCCGTAGGCGCCGCGCACGGTCGGCACGATCTCCTCGCGGCCGTAGTTGCCGAGCTGGCGACCGGCGTCACGCACGGCGTGACCTGCCTGGTCGACGATGACCTGCTGCGACTCCCACAGGTCGTTGAGCTTCGACTGGAGCTTGTGGAGTTCCTTCTTGCGCTTGCGACTCAGGCTCACGGGGGCCCTCCCTCTCAGTAAACAGGTCCCCCCATCTTGCCAGACGGGCCTATCGGCGGGAGGGGTTGCAGAGATGTCTGGAAGAATGTACGTATGCCTCAGCACACAGCAGTCGCCACCCTGCACACGAACCACGGCGACATCGTCGTCAACCTCTTCGGAGACCACGCACCCCGCACGGTGCAGAACTTCATCGGCCTGTCGGACGGAAGCGGCTCCTGGACCCACCCGGGCACCGGCAAGCCGGGCGACGGTCCCCTCTACAAGGACGTCGTCTTCCACCGCATCATCCCCAACTTCATGATCCAGGGCGGCGACCCGCTCGGTCAGGGCATCGGCGGACCCGGCTACAACTTCGACGACGAGATCAACGGCGAGCTGAACTTCAACGCGCCCTACGTGCTCGCCATGGCCAACGCCGGCCTGCGTCGCAACGCCATCACGGGCAAGGCCGAGGGCACCAACGGATCGCAGTTCTTCATCACGACCGACCCGACCCCGTGGCTGCAGGGCAAGCACACGATCTTCGGCGAGGTCGCCGACGACGCCTCGCGCGCCGTCGTGGACGCCATCGCAGCCGTGCCCACCGGTGCCGGCGATCGCCCGATCGAGCCCGTCGTCCTGCAGTCCGTCGACATCGCGCAGGTCTGAGCCGCCCCGCGGCCCTCGATGACGACCGACGAGTTCCGTCGCAACAGCGACAACTTCTGCTACCGGCATCCTGACCGGCAGAGCTTCGTCCTGTGTCAGCGGTGCCTCCGGACGATCTGTCCGGAGTGCCAGACGCAGGCGGCCGTCGGCGTCATCTGCCCGGAGTGCCTGCGCGATCAGCAGCGCGCGCAGACCCCGGCGCAGGCGAAGGCGCAGCGGCGCTGGCAGCGCTCGACCGTGAGTCCCGTCGCCGTGCGCGACGGCCGCCCGGTGATGACCTACGGCATCATCGCGGTGACGGTGGTGCTGTTCATCACGCAGCTGATCCCCAACTCGCCCACACTGCAGCTGTTCGCCTTCAACAGCCTGTTCGTCTTCCCGGGCGGCCCCGCGCCGTTCGAGCCCTGGCGACTGCTCACGGTTCTCGTCACCCACAGCGGGTTCTGGCACGTGGGGCTCAACATGCTCGCGCTGTTCATGATCGGCGGGAGCCTCGAGCCCCTGCTGGGGCGGTGGCGCTTCCTCGCGCTCTACCTCATCAGCGGCCTCGGAGGCTCGGTCGCCGTCGCGCTCCTCGCACCGGCGACGACGGTGGTGGGCGCGTCGGGGGCGATCTTCGGCATGTTCGGCGCCCTGCTGGTGATCGGCCGCCATGTCGGCGCGAACATCACGGGCATCGCGATCGTGATCGGCATCAACCTCGCCATCTCGTTCGTCCCGCTGCTGATCGGACTGTTCGGCGGCGCGGTGTCGGGTCCGCAGATCTCGTGGCAGGCGCACGTCGGCGGACTCGCGGTCGGAGCGCTGATCGGGCTGATCTTCGCCCGCACGAGGTCCGCGGCACGCCGGGGTGTCCAGATCGGCCTGCTGTCGGCGACGACGGTCGGGCTGCTCGCCCTGCTACTCCTGCCGCCCGTCATCTACGGCTGACCCGCCGCTTCTGTCGTTCGTCGAATGACGAGTGGTGCGCTTATCCACAGCTTTGTCCACAGGTGGGGACAAATGACAGCGGTGTAATTACCGCCAGCGCGTGGTCATGAGGAACCCGACGAAGGCGATGCCGAAACCGATCACGAGGTTCCAGGGGCCGATGCCGGGGATCGGGAACAGCATGCCGCTCAGGTAGAACACCAGGACCCAGACGAGTCCGAGCAGCATCAGTCCGATCATGATCGGCTTGAACCAGACGGGGTTGGGTGCCGCTTCACCCTCGCTGGAGCCCGTGAGCGCTTCGTCTCTGCCAGATCGTGCCATGCGCACCATCCTAACCGCCGAGGACAAGGGGCGCCGAGGGCCGTCCTGGCTAGACTCCACTCGTGACAGCAACAGTGGACGGCGGGCCGCGTCGGCGGCGCGATCGGCGGTCACCCCGACGGCGCGTCACCTTCCTCGGCGTGGTCGGCGAGCTGCTCATCACCCTCGGCGTCGTCACGCTCCTCTACGTCAGCTGGCAGCTGTGGATCGGCGACATCCTGATCGGGTCGCAGATGAAGGACGAGGCGCAGTCGCTCTCGCAGCAGTGGGCGCAGGAGCTGGCCGTCCCCCGTCCGTCGTCGACGGGAGAGGCGACGCCGGCGGCACCGCCCGCGACCGCCGACCCTCCCGCGCTGCCCCAGCCCGCAGCGGGTCAGGAGTTCGGCGTCGTGTGGATTCCGCGCTTCGGCCCCGACTTCAGCTTCCGCCTCGCGGGCGGTGTCGACACCGCTGTGACGCTCGACCCGATCGGCATCGGTCACTATCCCGAGACCGCGATGCCGGGGCAGGTGGGCAACTTCGCGGTCGCCGGCCACCGCGGCAGCCACGGCGCCCCCTTCCAGGACCTCCCGTCTCTGCGCATCGGCGACGCCGTCGTCATCGAGACGCAGGAGGGCTGGTTCACCTACCGGTTCCGCAACCTCGCGTACGTCCAGCCGAGCGCGGTCGACGTGCTGCTGCCCGTTCCGCAGGTCTCCGACATCGCCACGGACGGCAGGTACATCACGATGACGACGTGCAGCCCGCGCTACGGCTCCTCGGAGCGTGCCATCGCCTACGGCGTCTTCGAGTCGTTCACGCCGCGCTCCTCGGGTGCGCCCGTCGCCCTGACCGAAGGGGCCACCGCCTGATGTACGCCGCGTTGTGGAGGATCCTGCCCGGCCCGTGGTGGGTGCGGGTGCTGATCCTGCTCGTGCTGGCCGTCGCAGTGCTCTACGGCCTGTTCTTCTACGTCTTCCCCTGGGTGGGCGAGATCGTGAACCCCCAGGAGGTCACGGTCCAGTGACCGCGGCAGCCCCCCGCGTGCTCGTGGTCGACAACCACGACAGCTTCGTCCACACCCTCGTCGGCTACCTGCACGAGCTCGGAGCAGGCACCGACCTCGTCGAGGCGGACGCGATCGATCCCGAGGGGACGGATGCTGCGCTGCGCCCCTACGGCGCGGTGCTGGTGTCGCCGGGTCCGGGCACGCCGGCCCGGGCGGGCGCGTCGGTGCAGGTCGTGCGCGCGGCGGCGAGCCGCGGCATCCCGCTCCTGGGCGTCTGCCTCGGACACCAGGCGCTCGCCGAGGCGTTCGGCGCCACGGTCGCCCACGCGCCGGAGCTCATGCATGGGATGACCTCGCCGGTGCGCCACGACGACGACGCGCTCTACGCGGGTCTGCCCGACCCGTTCACCGCGACCCGCTACCACTCGCTGGCGGTGGTGCCCGAGACCGTGCCCGACGACCTCGTGGTGACGGCGCGAACGGCCGACGGCGTGATCATGGGCCTCCGTCACCGTGAGCTGCCGCTGCAGGGCGTGCAGTTCCACCCCGAGAGCGTGCTCACCGAGGGCGGCTACCGGCTCCTCGGCAACTGGCTGGAGGGCGTGGGCGTGGCGGGGGCCGCCGAGCGGGGTGCGACGCTCCGTCCGCACCGCTGAGCCGGTGCGCGCCGGTCAGGCCCCGACGCAGTAGGTGAGGGTGATGGTCGATCGGATCGGCGCCTCGCCGGGCGCGATCGACTGCGTGGCGACGATGGGCGCGTCCGCGGAGCCCTTGCAGTTCGGGTCCTCCGCGACCTCGACGGTGAGACCGAGCTCGGCCGACTCGAGCTGGCGCTTGGCCGCATCCAGTGTGTAGCCGGTGACGTCGGGGAGCACGACGCGGCCGGTCGCGACCACCAGGTTCACGACGGTGCCCTTGGCGACCTCCGTGCCGGCCTGCTGATCCGCCGCCAGGACGGTGCCGGCCGCGGTGTCGGGGTCGTTGCGCGGGGTGATCGCACCGAGCACGAGACCGGAGTTCTCGAGAGCACCCTTCGCCGCGTCCTGCGAGAGACCGACGATCGTGGGGATGACGCTGGTCTCGCGGCCGCGGGACACGAGCACCCGCACCTCCTGCTGAGGGCTGAGCGAGGAGCCGGCGGCGGGATCGGTCGAGATCACGTTGCCCGCGGGCACGTCCGGGTCGGGCTGATCCTCGCGGGTCGCGAGGAGGTCCTCCGCGGCCAAAGCCTCGTTCGCCCGCTCATAGGTCATGCCGGACACGTCGGGCACGATGCGCGCGTTGGCGGGAACGCCCCCGGCCGGCCGGATCGTGACGACCCAGAACAGCACCGACACCAGCAGCACGGCCAGGATGGCCACGCCCGCCCAGATCCACGCGACCGGAGGGCCGGTCTGCGTGCGCTTCATGGTCGTGTCGGTGCTCAGCTGGCGCAGGGAGCGCGCGGTCTCGGCGGCCTGCCGCGGGTTCGGGCCGTACAGCTCGCTCGTGAGCGCGCCGAGCTGACGCTTCGACGGCACGCGGCCGTCGATGGTCGCGTCCAGCGCCTCACGGAAGGTCGCAGCATCCTGGTATCGCTGGAACGGATCCTTCGCGAGCGCGCGCAGGGCGACCGCGTCGAGGCCCCGCGACACGGTCGAGACGACCTCGGACGGCGAGACCGGGGCCTCGCTGACGTGCTGATAGGCGACGGCGACGGGCGACTCGCCGCGGAACGGCGGCCGGCCGGCGAGCAGCTCGTAGAGGACGACGCCTGTGGAGTACAGGTCGGCGCGCGCGTCGACCGGCTCGCCCTTGGCCTGCTCGGGCGAGAAGTAGGCGGCGGTGCCGATGATCGCGGTGGTCTCGGCGACGGTCGAGGAGGAGTCGGAGACGGCGCGGGCGATGCCGAAGTCCATCACCTTCACCTGCCCGGCGTCGGTGACCATGACGTTGCCGGGCTTGATGTCGCGATGCACGACGCCCGCGCGGTGGGAGTACTCGAGAGCCTCGAGGATGCCGTCGACGTAGCGGACGGTGTCGTCGACCGGCACGGGCCCCGCGGCGATGATGTCCTTGAGGAGACGCCCGTGGACGAGCTCCATCACGATGTAGGGGATCGGGCGAGCGATGCCGTCGGGGCCGACCTCGCTGTCCTCGCCGGCGTCGTAGACGCGGACGATCGTGGGGTGCGCCATGCGGGAGGCGGCCTGGGCCTCGAGGCGGAACCGCGTGCGGAACGAGTTGTCGTTCGCGAGGTCGTGCTTGAGGATCTTGATGGCCACCTGGCGGCCGAGCGTGAGGTCGTAGCCGCGGTACACGGTGGCCATGCCGCCGCGTCCGATGACCTCGTCGACGCGGTAGCGACCCGAAAGCACGCGCGGCTCAGCTGTCACGGTTTCCCCCTGCATGGAACAGCTCTCAGCCTAACCGACGGCCCACCCGGCCCCCTACGGGACCGGGTGGTGCAGGGTCAGGGTGTGGGTGCCGCCGACGGCGTGGTGGGGGTGGCCGCGGTGATCGTCCGCTCGGCGTTCGGCGATGCGTCGGTCACGCGGTCGCCGCCCGTGCCGCCGGTGCAGGTCACGGTGTACGTGACGATCAGCGCCTGGTTCTCGACGTTGCTCACGACGATCTCACCGGACCGGTCGTTGGTGCCGAACGCGGCCTCGGACGAGCCGTTCACGGCGAACGTGCCGTTGGTGACGCGGAAGTTGTAGGAGCTGACGGTGCCGGTGCCGGAGGGGCACTGGTAGCCGTTCCAGGTGACCTGGACCGTGGAGCCCGCCACGACCTTGTCGGGCAGCGCGGCCGCCGTCGGCGGCGTGAGGGGCACCTGGTCCTGGTAGAACGTGAGCTTCAGCTCGCGGTCCTTCGGGACGTTGCCCTGCGGCTCGATCGAGTAGACGGTGTTGACGGCCTCGGCGTTGGGCGCGGCGTCCCCGCCGGCGCAGGTGACGGTCGCCATGCCGGCCTGCAGCGCCGTCGCGCGCGCATCCTCGCAGGACTTGCCCATGAGGTTCAGCGCGGTGATGTCGACCGTGTTGGAGGTCTGCGTCGGGGTCGGCGACGGCGTGCTCGGCTTGGGCGTGGGAGCAGCGCTCGTCGGTGCCGCGCTCGTCGGTGCGGCGTCGGGCTGCTGGTTGGAGATGAGCGCGAACACCGTGCCGCCGATGACCAGCAGCAGCAGCACGATGAGGGCGATCAGCGGCCACGTCCACGGGCTGCGCTTCTTCCTCTGCGGCTCTTCTTCTACGGGGAGGAGCGCCGGAGCCGGCGCGCCGGCCGGCAGCAGGCGCGTCGCCTCGGAGGTCGCGGCGGGCGACAGCAGCCTCGTCACGTCGTCGGGAGTGGTCGCTCCCGCGCCCGCGATGGCCGGGATCGCCGCGGCGGCCGCCGCCACGTCGCCGCGGCGCAGTGCGGAAGCCGCGCGGGCGACGGCGGCGGAGGACGACGGACGGTCCTCCGGCTTCTTGGCGATCATCGCCATGACGAGGTTCTGCACCGGTGCGGCGACCGTCGGCGGCAGCGGCGGGGGCTGCTCGTTGATCTGCGCCATGGCGATCGCGACCTGCGACTCGCCGGTGAAGGGGCGCTTGCCCGCGAGGCACTCGTACGCGACGATGCCGAGCGAGTAGGTGTCGGTCGCCGGCGACGCGGGGTGACCCGAGGCCTGCTCGGGCGAGAGGTACTGGACGGTGCCCATGACCTGGCCTGTGGCCGTCAGCGGCACCTGGTCGGCGATGCGCGCGATGCCGAAGTCGGTGATCTTCACGCGGCCGTCGGGGGTGATCAGCAGATTGCCCGGTTTGATGTCGCGGTGCACGAGGCCCGCGGCGTGGGCGGCCTGCAGAGCGGCCGCCGTCTGGGCGACGATGTCGAGCGTCTTGTCGGTCGACAGCGAGCCGTCGCGCTCGATGATCGTCGAGAGTGCCTCGCCGGGCACGAGCTCCATCACGAGGAACGCCGAGCCGGCCTCCTCGCCGTAGTCGAAGACGCTGGCGATGCCCTCGTGGTTCACGAGCGCGGCGTGTCGGGCCTCGGCGCGGAAGCGCTCGAGGAAGCCCGGGTCGCCCATGTACTCGTCTTTGAGGATCTTGATGGCGACCGTGCGGCCGATGACGTGGTCGGTGGCCTCCCACACCTCGCCCATACCGCCGATGGCGATCCTCGAGTCGAGCTCGTAGCGTCCGCCGAAAGTCACTCCCTGTGTCGGTCTCATCGTCCCAGCACCGCCTCCATGACCTTCTTCGCGATGGGCGCCGCGATCTCATCGCCGCTGCCCGATTGGTTCTGCCCGCCGCCGTTCTCCACGACCACAGCGACGGCCACCTGCGGATCCTCCGCCGGGGCGAACCCGGTGAACCACAGACTGTAGGGCCTGTCGCCGTTCTCGGCGGTGCCCGTCTTACCGGCGACGTCGACGCCGTCTATTCTTGCATTCGACGCCGCGCCGTCACTGACATTGGCCACCATCATGGCGACCATCTGCGACGCGAGATCCTCGTCGAGCGCTCGCCCGAACTCGGAGTCGTCGAACGTCTGCTGCACCGAGAGGTCGGGTGCGATCACCCTGTCCACCATGCGGGGGTTCATGACGACTCCTTGGTTGGCGATTCCCGCGGACACCATCACCATCTGCAGCGGTGTCGCGGTGACCTGGCCCTGACCGAATCCGGAGAGCGCCGTCTGCGGATCGTCCAGCGACGCCGGATAGCTCGACGGGGTCGAGGTGAGCGGCAGCGTGAACGACGTGTTGAACCCGTACTTCTGGGCCTCGTCGCGGATGGCCTTGTCGCCCAGGGCGACGGCCAGCTCGGCCATCGGGATGTTGCAGCTGAGCCGCAGCGCGTCGGCGATCGTCACGGTGTCACCGGGGCCACAGGTGCCGCCCGAGGCGTTGCTGACGGTGCTGTTCGACTGCGGCAGCTGGTAGATGCCGGGGTTGGGCAGCGTCGACTGGGGCGTGTAATCGCCGGAGGCGAGCGCCGCCGAGGCGACGACGAGCTTGAACGTCGACCCCGGAGGATTCAGATCTCCGCCGATCGCCCGGTTGAACAGCGGATGCGACAGGTCGTCCTCGAGCTCCTGATACGTCGCGTTCACCTGGTCGGCGCTGTGCGTCGCGAGGGCGTTGGTGTCGTAGCTCGGGGTCGTGACCATCGCCAGGATCCGGCCGGTCGACGGCTCGATGGCCACGACCGCGCCCTGCAGGTCGCCGAGCGCGTCGAAGGCGGCCTGCTGGACGTTCGCGTCGAGGGTCAGCTCGACGTTCGAGCCGCGCGGCGGCTGACCCGTGAACAGGCGCTCGACGCGCGTGAGGAACTGCGCGCCGCCCGTCCCCGACAGGACCCCGTTCAGAGCGAGCTCGATGCCGCTGGCGGAGCCGAGCGCCGGGTTCGTGAAGCCGGTGACCGGCGCCCAGACCGCGGGGTTCTCGTAGACGCGCTGCCAGCTGTAGATGTCGTCAGAGGGGACGGATGAGGCGATGGCGGCGCCGCTGGCCACGATCGAGCCGCGCTGGACCTGGTAGCTGTCGTAGAGCGCGCGCTTGTTCGCGGGGTTCTGCTGGAGCGCATCGGCCTGCACGACCTGGATCACGCTCGTCGAGGCGAAGAGGGCGACGAACATGAGCAGCATCACGATGCTGAGGCGTCGGAGTTCCTTCGTCATGTCAGCCGATCACCACCCGGGGACGGCTGCGCACGACGTCGGAGATGCGCAGGAGGAAGGCCACGATGATCCAGTTGGCCACGAGCGACGAGCCGCCGGCGGCCAGGAACGGCGTCGTCAGTCCGGTCAGGGGGATGAGGCGCGTGACGCCCCCGACCATGATGAACACCTGCAGGGCGATGGTGAACGACAGCCCCGTCGCCAGAAGCTTGCCGAAGTCGTCCTGGCCGGCGAGGCCGATGCGGATGCCGCGGCTCGCGAAGACCATGTACAGGCAGAGGATCGCGAAGACGCCGATCAGCCCGATCTCCTCGCCGAGGGCGGGAAGGATGTAGTCGCTCTCCGCCACCGGCGTGAGGTAGGGCCGGCCCTGGCCGAGCCCGGTGCCGATGAGGCCGCCCTGGGCGAGACCGAAGATGCCCTGCACGAGCTGGTAGCTCGGTCCGTCCATGCGGTCGGGGTTGAACGCGTCCAGCCAGTTGTCGAAGCGCGCCCCGACGTAGGGCAGCACCCGCGAGGCGAGGAAGGCCCCGGCGGCGGCGAGCACGACGCCGATCACGACCCAGCTGGTCTTGCCGGTCGCGACGTAGAGCATCGCGACGAACATGCCGAAGATGAGCAGGCCGGTGCCCAGGTCGCGCTGCAGCACGATGATGCCCAGGGACACGAGCCACAGCACGAGGAGCGGGCCGAGCTCGCGCGCGCGCGGCCAGGTCATGCCGAGGAAGCGCGTGCCGACGGACGACAGGCTCTCGCGCGTGCGCACGAGGTATCCGGCGAAGAAGATGGCCAGCGCGATCTTGGCGAGCTCGCCGGGCTGGAACGAGAAGAAGCCGAGCGACACCCACACGTCGGCGTTGGCGTCGGTGCCGAGGCCCGGCACGAAGGGCAGGAGGAGGAGCCCGACGCCGATGAAGCCCGACACGTAGGTGTAGCGGAACAGCACGCGGTAGTTGCGCATCGCGACCACGACGATGATCGCGGCGACCACGGCGATGCCGGCCCAGGCCAGCTGCCGCGTGGAGAACGCGTTCCACCCGTGACGCCCGCCCGCGACATCCAATCGGTAGATCATCGCGATGCCGAGGCCGGTCAGCAGCGTCGCGATGGGGACGACGAACGAGTCGGCGTCGCGCGCCCGCAGACGCAGCACGATGTGCAGGGCGATGACCAGCGCGGCCAGGCCGCCGCAGTAGATGAGGAACTTCGGGTCGATGACACCGGCGGCGCCGAGCTGCACCAGGGCGACCGCCCCGGCGGTGACGACGAGGGCGAACACGAGCAGGCCGAGTTCGCGGTTGCGCTGCGTCTGCGGACCGCGGATGCGGCGCAGCGCGCGGACGACGGCGGTGTCGGCCGACACCTGTCCGGTCGAGGTTGCGGTCATCACTGTCCTCCTGAAGCGGTGTCGCGGAGGCGGTCGACGATGCTCCGCGCATCGTCGAGGGACTGTGCGGTGATCGTGCCCTCCACGGTGCCGCGGGTGAAGGACGGCAGGTCCTCGAGTTGGATGCCCGTGTCCTCGTAGACCGAGGACAGCACGATCGGGCCGATGTTCTGCTGAACGCCGCGGTAGATCGCGACGGTGCCGCGGTCGTCCCCGACGAAGAACCGGGTCTGGGTCCACTGGTAGGCGACGACCAGCCCGCCGATGAGGAGCGCGATGACGACGACGAGGCCGACGATCCACCCGATCCGCCGGCGACGCGCGCGGCGGCGGTCCTCCTCGATGAGCTCCTCGAGGAACTCGGCGGCCGGCTCGAAGTGCGTCGGCTCGTTGGCGGCCTGCCGGTTCGGGTGCAGCCAGTTGCCGCGTCCCGAGCGGGCGGCCGGCACCTCGACGCCCGTGGGGTTGGAGGCGGAGCCCACGATCGTGGGCGTGCCCGAGAAGAGCGGATGCTGCCCCCCGACGTCGACGATGACGATGGTGACGTTGTCGGGGGCACCGGCGTCCAGAGCCTGCCGCAGCAGCGTGTCGGCGGTGCGGCCGGGTGCGAGACCCTGCGCCAGCGCCTTGGCGGTGTGCGGGTCGTCGACGACGCCGGACAGTCCGTCGGAGCACAGCAGCCAGCGGTCGCCGGGCTGCGTCGGCATGATGAACGTGTCGACCTCGGGGTCGGGGTCCATGTCGCCGAGCACCCGCATCAGCACAGAGCGGCGCGGGTGATAGCGCGCCTCCTCCGGCGTGATGCGGCCGGAGTCGACGAGGCGCTGCACGAAGGTGTGGTCGGTGGTGATCTGCGTGAGCGCGTCGTCGCGGTAGAGGTAGACGCGGGAATCGCCGATGTGGGCGAGCACCGCGAAGCCGTCGACCATGATGAGGGCGCTGACCGTCGTGCCCATGCCCGCGAGCTCGGGACGCACCGCCACGGTGTCGATGAGCTCGGTCGCGACGTCGCCGATCGCGTCCCTCAGCGCCGATTCGGCCTCGGCGGTGGAGCTGTACGTGACGTCCAGGCTCTGGAGGCGCCCGATGGCGATGGAGGAGGCGACATCGCCGCCGGCGTGACCGCCCATGCCGTCGGCGACGGCGAACAGGTTCGATCCGGAGTACCCGGAGTCCTGGTTGTTGGAGCGCACCTTGCCGGTGTGCGAGATCGCGGCGCTCGAGCCCTGGAAGACCATGAGGAGGAGGTCGCTGCTACTTCCGCAGCTCGAAGGTCGTGGCGCCGACCTTGATCGGCGCGCCGACGGTCACCGGGACGGGCGAGGCGACGCGGGCGCCGTCGTGCCAGGTGCCGTTCGTGGAGTCGAGGTCCTGCACCATCCACTGGTCGCCCCACAGCACGAGGCGCGCGTGGTGGCTCGAGGTGTAGTCGTCGCGGATGACCAGGCCCGACTCGCTCGAGCGTCCGATCGTGAGCGGCTCGGTGCCCAGCGGCAGCTCGAGCCCCGCCTTCGGTCCGCTGGTGATGACGATGCGCGAGACGGTCGAGGTCGTCGCCATGCCGCCCTTCGCCTCGGCCCGCGGCGCCTTCGCCGCAGGGGCAACGGGGGCCACCGGTGCGGTGGCGCCGGCGCCCTTCGCGGGGGCGGCGGCGGGAGCAGCGGCGGCGGGCTCCGGCATCCGTCGCACCTTCACACCGAACAGGTCGGCGCGGAGCGAGTAGACGACGGCGAAGACGAAGGCCCAGAGCACCACGAGGAATCCGATGCGCAGGAGGAGGAGGGTGAGTTCGCTCATGCCCGGAACCCTCCGTCGCGCATGTCGTAGGCGCGGGTGGCGTCGGCGGGCGATGTCGTCGGCCGCGGCGGCGTCGCCTGGGCGATCACACGGAAGACGATGTCGGTGCGGCCGATGGTGACGATCGAATCGGGCTCGAGCGGAGCCTCGGTCACCTTGCGGCCGTTGAGCTGCGTGCCGTTGGTGGAGTTCATGTCGCGCACCATGGCGCGCTCGCCGTCCCACAGGATCTCGACGTGACGGCGGCTCGTGCCGGGGTCGGGGATCGTGATGTCCGCATCGCTGCCGCGGCCGATGACGGTGCGCGATGCGGTGAGCGGATGCCGCCTGCCGTCGATGTCGACGACGCCGCGCCACGCGACACGTCCTTGCGCGGTCTCGGACTCGACCCGCAGCGTGCCGGTCGAGAGCGCGTCGTCGCGGGTGAGGGCGATGCTGACGGGGCCGGCGAAGGAGTAGCCCTGTGCACGGGCGTGCTTCTGGACCAGCGCGTCGAGCTCGTCGCCGAGCGCCGGGCCGATGGTGCGCATCTTCTCGTCGTCGGCGGGCGAGAGACGCACCGTGAAGGTGTTGGGCGCGAGGATGCGGTCGCGACTGACGACGGCGGCCTTCTTGTCGAGCTCGCTGCGCAGCGCGGAGGCGATCTCGACCGGCTGGATGCCGCTGCGGAAGGTCTTCGCGAACGCGCTATTGACGGCGCGCTCGAGTCCCTTCTCGAAGCTGTCAAGTAGTCCCACGGGGCTCCTCAGGCAGGCGAAACAGTGCGGTGGTGCTGATCATCCCCGCTGTGCGGCCGTTCGTCGGGCCCACATCGGTTCGAGCGCTCAGGGGTCTGGGCGTCCTGTGCAGTGTAGCCAGGCCCACGGGGACTTTCCTGGAGGCGGTCGCTCTGCCGGCTGCCCGGGCTCGCGGCATCCGGCGGGCATCGCTCGCGTCGAGAGCGCGCGGAGCGCGTGATATCCTCGGGAAGTTGAGTTCGGCGGTGCCCGCATCACCGACTCGCGCGAGTGGCGGAATAGGCAGACGCGCTGGCTTCAGGTGCCAGTGTCCGAAAGGACGTGGGGGTTCAACTCCCCCCTCGCGCACCACCGTGAAAGGCCCCCGGAGACCGGGGGCCTTTCGCATGTCCGGCTGCGGCCCCGTCGGCGTCTCAATCGCTGACGTCGATGCCGCGGTCGGCGGCGAGCAGCGGCGCGAGCTGGGCCAGCTGCGACGAGGAGATGGTCGCTCCGCGCAGGGAGTTCGATCCCGAGATGTCGCTCAGGTCCGCTCCGCGCAGATCGACGTGCTGAAGGGTCGACTGCTCCACGAGGAGGCGCCCGATCCGCGTGGCCGTCGCGGCGAAGCGAGTGATCTTCGTCTGCCCGACGTCGAGCTCGTCGATGATGCAGTCGGTGAAGGCGACGTTCTGGAGGCTGGATCCGCGCAGATTGACGAACCCGAGGCGGCAGTTCCGGAAGTGCACCCCGTTCCACGACGACTCGTATGCCTCGATCGACCCGGACCGGGAGGCGCCGACCTCCACGTCACGCCAGGTTCCGCGGGCCGTGGTCCAGATCGGCGCGTCGACGCCGGCCATCGCCAGCTCGGAGAGGTGCGCGTAGCCCAGGCTCAGCGTCGAGGCACGCAGCCCGCTGATGCGGCAGGCGGTCAGCTCGGCGCTCTCGAGGTCCACCGCGTCGAGCGTCATGTCGGTGAACGACACGCCTTCGAGGGCCGCGCGCGGGCGGAGATCGTCGCCGCGCCCCGGGGCGAGATCGTTTAAGACGAGCGCGTCGAAAGACGGCGCCATGAGGGCGGGACGCTGCGGCATGGGACTCCTGGATGCGCTAGTTGAACAGCCGACGCCAGACGTTCGTGTCGGCCAGGTCGAGGAGCTCGTCCCCGCGGCCGGAGAAGACGGTCCGCAGCGCGTACAGAGCGAAGCCCTTCGCCTGCGCCACGGTGATCGACGGGGGGATGGTCAGCTCCTGACGGGCGACGACGACGTCCACGAGCGCCGGCCCCGGCTCGTCGAACGCGCGCTTCAGCGTGGCGGCCAGATCGCTCGCCTTCTCCACGCGGAAGCCCGCGATCCCCGATGCCTGCGCGATGGCCGCGAAGTCGGTCTCCACCAGATCGGTGCCGTAGGTCACGGTGCCGGCGGCCTTCATCTCCAGCTCGACGAAGTTCAGAGACGAGTTGTTGAAGACGACGACCTTCACGGGCAGGTCGTTCTGACGGATCGAGAGGAGCTCGCCCATCAGCATCGAGATCCCGCCGTCGCCGGCCAGGGCGATCACCTGACGATCCGGCGCGGCGGCCTGCGCGCCGAGAGCCTGGGGCACGGCGTTGGCCATCGACCCGTGGCTGAAGGAGCCGATGAGCCGTCGATCGGGGGTCATCCGCAGATAGCGCGCCGCCCACATCACGGGGGAGCCGACATCCGCGGTGTAGATCGCGTCCTCCGTGGAGAGCTCGTCGACGAGCTTCGCGACGTACTGCGGGTGGATCGGCGCCCTGCCGTCGTCGTTCGCCAGCTCGTCGAGCTGATGCCGCGTGGAGCGGTAGTGCTTCAGGCTGTCGGCGAGATGCGCATTCGAACGCCCCCCGCGCACGAGGGGCGCCAGCGCACGGGCGGTCTCGCCGACGTCGCCGACCAAACCGAGGTCGATCGGCGTGCGACGGCCGAGCTGCTCGCCGCGGACGTCGACCTGGATGATCGTCGCATTCTCGGGGTAGAACTCGCGGTACGGGAAGTCGGAGCCGAGGATGAGCAGCGCATCGCAGCGCTCCATCGCCCGGTAGCCCGACGCGAAGCCCAGCAGGCCGGTCATCCCGACGTCGAAGGGGTTGTCGTACTCGATGTGCTCCTTGCCGCGGAAGGCGTGGACGATCGGCGCCTGCAGGGCCTCGGCGAGGGCCATCACCTCATCGTGCGAACCGGCCACACCGGCTCCCGCGAGGATCGTGACCCTGCCGGCGTCATTCAGCAGACCGGCCGCGGCGGCGAGTTCGTCCTCGCTCGGGAGGATGCGCGGGCGGGTCGCCCGGATCGGAGCCGACGGCCGGCGTTTCGGGGCGTCGCGGTGGAAGATGTCGCCGGGCACCACGACGACGGCCACCCCGTTCCTCTCGACGGCGGTGCGCGTCGCGGTCTCGAGAACCCAGGGGAGCTGCGCGGGGTCGCTGACCAGCTCGACGTAGTCGCTGCACTCGCGGAACAGCTCCTGCGGATGGGTCTCCTGGAAGTAGCTGCTCCCGATCTCCGCGCTCGGGATGTGCGAGGCGATGGCCAGCACCGGCACGCGGCTCCGCTGCGCGTCGAAGAGGCCGTTGATGAAGTGCAGGTTGCCCGGACCGCAGCTGCCGGCGACGACCGCGAGCTCGCCGGTGACGTGCGCCTCGCCCGCGGCCGCGAACGCCGCGGCCTCCTCGTGGCGGACGTGTCTCCACTCGAGCTCGCCGGAGCGGCGGATCGCGTCGGTGAAGCCGTTCAGCGAGTCGCCGGGCAGTCCCCAGACGCGGGTCACCCCTGCGCGCACCAGAGTGTGGACGAAGAGATCTGCGACATTCTGACCCATGCGACCACCGTACGTCCGACAGGCGGTGGGTTCCCTCGACGGATGTCGAGTTCCCGGACGCCGCGGCTCAGGGCTGCAGGCGCTCCAGGCTCCACGGCTCATCCGAGCCGGGTGTGCGGGAGAAGATGAGCCGGTCGTGCAGCCGCGACGTGCGGCCCTGCCAGAACTCGACGCGGAACGGCCGCACGCGGAAGCCGCCCCACCGTTCGGGCCGCGGTACGTCCGAGCCCTCGGGATACCGCTCCTCGAGCTGCGCCACGCGTTCCTCCAGGTCCACCCGGGAGGCGATGGGGCGGGACTGCTCGCTCGCCGTGCCCGCCACCCGGGAGCCGTGCGGGCGCGAGTACCAGTACGCGTCGGACTCGGCGTCATCGACGGGCGCGACCTCGCCCGTCACGATCACCTGGCGATGGAGGCGGTACCAGGGGAAGAGCAGCGTGGCGATCGGGTGCGCGGCCAGGGCACGGCCCTTCCGCGAGGACTGGTCGGTGTAGAAGACGAAGCCCGTCTCGTCCACGCCCCGCAGCAGCACGGTGCGGCTGGAGGGGACGCCGTCCTCGCCGATCGTGCCGAGGACCATGGCGTTCGGCTCGTAGACGTCGCGATCGGCCGCCTCGACGAGCCATGCCTCGAACTGGACGACGGGATCGGCCGCGACGTCGGCCTCCTCGAGGCGCTCCGCGCCGTAGTCGGTGTGACGGGAGAGAGCGTCGCGGGGATCGGTCACACGATGACCCTAGACCGCTCCTGCGCGGCCGGGCCCGCCGCCGCTAGCCTGGTGCGCGGCAGACGGAGAACAGCAGAGGAGAAGCGTCATGCGGCAGCTCATCGTGACGGGGTTCATGTCGACGGACGGCGTCATGCAGGGACCCGGCGGCGACGAGGGGTGGCGCAACGACGGCTGGACGTTCAAGGCCGTCGACTTCGACCCCAGCGCGTACGAGATCAAAGGCCGCGAGCAGGAGGAGGCGACGGCGCTGCTGCTCGGGCGCCGCAGCTACGAGCTCTTCGCTCCCGTGTGGCCGGGGATGGTCGACGACTTCGCCGGCTACAACGCGATGCCGCGCTACGTGGTCTCGCGCACGCTGGAGACCGACGACGACCGCTGGCCGGCGACCGTGCTGCGCTCGCTGGACGACGTCCGCGCGCTCAAGGAGACCGAGGGCGGCCCCATCCTCGTGCAGGGCAGCGCGGAGCTCGGTGCCGCGCTCGCCGACGCCGACCTCGTCGACCGCTACCACCTCCTGGTCTTCCCCGTGCTGCTGGGCGCCGGCAAGCGCTTCTTCAGCACTGCGGACCGCGACTGGGTCAAGCTCTCCCTGGTGGAGCACGCGGTGTACTCGAACGGCGTCCAGAAGCAGGTGTTCGACGTCATCCGCTGACCCCGACGGACAGCTGATCGCTACGGTGGTGCCGTGCGGACGATGATCGCGATGGCCGGTCGGCTGCTGCTCGCGCACTGGCCCGCCCTCCTCGCGTGGTACCTCGCCGGCACCCTCGGCCGCTATCTCGGCATCCAGCTCGCCGGCTACGTGGGCGGGTACACGGCGCTCGGCGGCATCCTGCTCCTTCCCCTCGCGATCCTCGCGAAGCTGGTGAGCCTCGTCGCGATGTTCCTGGTGCTGAGAGACGGGATGCCGCGGCTCGGCGTCATCGCACCGCCGCCCGCCGACGGGCGGGCGCGTCGTGAAGCCTTCCGTGACGCGCTGCTGTCGGCCACGCTGCCCTTCATCGCCGTCTACGCCGTGCTCGGCTTCCTCATCGAGGACGTCTCCTCGTATCTGAGCGTCGCGCTGGCGGTGAAGACCGATCGCCTTGCAGCGGGGATCTTCACCGAGGCGGCGGTGGACACGTCGGGCGCGGTCGATCAGCTGACGTGGGAGCCGTGGACCATCGCCGTCGTCGCCCTGGCCTTCGCCGGCCGCTGGGCGTGGAAGCGCTGGCAGGCGCGGCTGCCGCGGTGGACGTCGATCGGCGCGACCTACCTCGAGGGACTGTGGGTGTTCCTCTCGGTCTACTTCATCGGCGAGGCACTGGGGCAGGTGTCGGCGTGGGTCGACTCCCGGCAGGCGATCGCGTGGCTCGGCGAGGCTCGTGCGTGGGTGGGCGGGTGGTTCGCCCCGCTCGGCTGGACCTGGGATGCGGTGCTCTGGCTGATCGGTCAAACCGGGGTGGTGCTGCTGGTGCCGCTCGCGTGGCTCACCATCGCCGGCGTCGTCTACGGGCAGGCCGTCGTGCCCCAGGGCGTGCGCCTGCGCGGCGAGCTGGTCACCCCGGCGCGCAGTCGCTATTCCAGCGTGCCGGCACGCCTGCGTCGTCGCCTCACCGACATCGGGGCGGGGATGGGCGCCCGGTTCCGTCCGATCTGGCGGGCCGTCGTGCTCATGTGGCGCGGCGGTCCCGTGCTCATCGGCGGCTACGTGCTGCTGTACGTCATCCTTCTGCTCGCCGGGCAGGTGCTGCGCATCGGCGTCACGCGCGCGGTCGGCCCTCAGGATTTCGAGACGTTCTGGCTCGTGGCCGGGACACCGCTGCTCCTCATCGTGCCGCTCGTCGTCGAGCCCCTGCGCACGGTGCTGATCGCCAGCGCCTACGACTCCACGATCGGAGCGCTCATCGGCGCTCCCGTGGTCGAGTCGGGGCACGAGGCGTCAGGGCGCGGCGACCTCGGGCACGATGACGGCGAGTCGCAGGAAGCCCGGCAGCTGGTCCGCGAGCGTGAAATCGAGGCCGAGCGTTCCGCCGACGCCGTCGGGCAGGAGGTAGGGGACCTCGATGGTGAACGGAGCGGTCGAGTCTGACGGGCACACCGTCGGATTCCGGTAGTCCCAGTCGACCTCGCCGAGCGCGTCCTGCCAGCGGCGCTGCATGCCGTCGAGCTCGCGCAGCGCGGGCACGTCGCACCCGAGGATCTCCCCGTGCGGATCGACCGGCACCTCCACGACCAGGAGGCGGCCGTCGGCGGGCAGCTCGTCGTCCGGGCCGGGCGCCTGTGAGCGCACCACGGCCGGCCCCCACGTCCCTCCGGCGTAGTCGGCGGTGTCGCCCGCCGAGACGGTCGTCGCGAACACGGGCTGCGCCTGATTCATCTGCCACCACTCGACACCCGAGATGGTGAGCGCCGTGAGTGGCAGCAGCACGGCGGTCGCCTCCAGCGCGACCGCGTTTCGACGCCACCATGCCCGCATCATCGCGCCCACTCCGTCCGCCGCAGCTCCACGTCGGGGCTGCGGTCGAGTTCGGCCAGATCCACCGGGACGCGCACGACCGAGTCGAGCCTCGTCTCCTCCGTGAGGCCGAGCTCGATGACCCCCGAGCGCTCGGTGACGCCGGCCGGAACCTCGAAGGCGATGCTGCCCGACCTCGGCAGGCCGACGCTCAGGCCCGTCCGGAAGACGGAGGTCGGCCGTTCGCTCGCACGGTACCGGACGCCGTCGACGATGAGGTCGGCGTGCCCCAGGAGCGAGCCCTGCTCGTCGAGCAGCGCCTGCGCCGTGACATCCACGACCACCCACGTGCTCTCGGCGCTCCAGCCGTCCGCCTCGGCGCGGTCACCGAGGCGCACGTCGGTCACAGAGGCCTCGAAGGCGCGCCCGGAGACGCTGTCGCCGATGGCGCCCGACACGTCGAACGGGGTCACCGCCGCGTCGTCGGACGGCGTGATCTGGATGACGGCCCAGGCTGCGACGAGCAGCGCGAGACCGATCGTCCACACCAGCCACGGCCTCATCCGTCGCCTCCGTCATCGGCCGAGTCGTCGGCATCCGCTCCCGCACAAACGTCCGCGACGTCGACCGTCAGCCGGGCGGCGGCCACGGGGCTGTCCCACCACTGCCCGTAGGTGACCAGCTGCCCGGTGCTGAGGCTCATGTCGCGGAGCGTGACGTGGAGCTCGTCGCCGTCGGACAGGGTGTTGTCGTCCACCGCCCAGGCCAGGACGAGCTCAGCGGGCACGCCGGGCTGCAGGTAAGGGGAGTTCGTCGCGTCATCCAGCCGGGCGACGGCGTCCGCCGGCATGTCGCCCAGCTCGTCGATGCGGACGGAGCCGATGACACCGTCCCTGCCGCTCGGTCCGCCTGAGGCGCTGAGGGCTCGGTCCCACTCGTTCTCGGCGGTGAGGACGACCGCCAGCACGCGCTGACCCGCCTCGGTGTACACCCCCGCGTCGCTCAGCTCGTCGATGAGCACCGCGCGCTCGACGGTGAGGGAGAACTGGTCGTTGCGGTGCGTGTCGCCGGCGCGCAGCTCGGGCAGGGGAGGAGCGGCCACCGCCGAGAGGCCGCCGAAGGCCGCCGTCACTCCGAGGAAGCAGGCGGTGAGGATGCCGGCGAACCAGCCGGTGGGCACGCGATCGGCCCAGGCGACGAGCCGTGTCCGAACGCCCGCCGGACGGCGGCCCGATGTGCCGGAGCCCTCGTCCGCCGGACCGGCGGGGGCAGGGGGCGGGACGCTCACGGCCACATCCTAGAGGCGCCGGCGACGGGGCGAACGAGCGACGACGTGCCCGGGGGCGAGGGCGTGGCTCAGTTGCCGTCGAGCGTCGGGAGCAGGGCGAAGACGATCTCCTCGACGTTCCTCCCCACGCCGGGGGCGTAGGCGTCGTTGCGCGAGATCTCGGCGAACCCCGCGCGCCGGAGGGCGGCGACGGAGGCGGCGTTGTCCGCCGCCGAGCGGGCGTAGAGCGGGCGCTCCGGCTCGAGCGCGATGAGGAGCTCGATCACGGCCGTGGCCACGCCGCGGCCCCACGCGTGACGCGCGATCCAGTACGTGATCTCCCTGTCGCCGTCGACGGAGAAGGTGCCCGCCGTCCCGGCGAACCCTCCGTCCTCGGTGACCACCTGCACCCGCGCCGAGGGGTCGGCCCGGTTTCGTGCCATCCAAGCGTCGAAGCTCTCCCGGTCGTCCGGGTCCTTTGCCGTGAAGGCCGCACGCGCGATGCCCTCCGGGTCGCGCATCATCTCGAACACGGCGTCGAGGTCGTCGTCGTCGATGTCGCGCAGTTCGATGTGGCCCACGTGCCCACGCTACCGATGGTCTGCGACGGGTAGAACCCGTGTCTCCGGTCGGGCGGTGGTCAGGATGCCGGATCCGGCACGTCCGCGCGGACGTACATGCTCAGCAGCACCTGCTCCGCCGTGACGGCGTCGCGGATCTTCACCGCGTCGCGCAATTCTGCGAAGCGGTCCGCGAGGGCGGGGGTCGCAGCATCCGGACTCTTCTGCTGGAGGTTGCGCTGCAGAGTGAGTCCCGCCTCGCGCATCACGCCGGCGAAAAGGGCGTTGCGGGAGGCTCGGATGACCTGCTGGTAGAAGACGACCTGCGCGCCGAGCGTGGACATCGCGTCACCGGAGCGCGCCGCCACCTCGAGCGCCTCCGCCAAGGTGACGAGCGAGCCGTGCGTCTCCTCGTCGCAGCGCGCGAGGGCGAGGTGCAGCGCGTCGCCCACGATGAGCGCCATGAACTCGCGGGTCTCGTCGTACGCCGTCGCGGGGGGCGCTGTCACGCGCGTCCAGCGGTTGGCGGAGACCTCCACGAGCCCCATCCGCTCCAGTCGCTGCAGCGCCTCGCGGATCGGCGTGCGGGAGACGCCGAGCATCTGCGCGAGCTCGACGTCGCGCAGCCGGTCGCCGGGACGGAGCTTGCCCTCGAGGATCGCCTTTCCGAGCACGCGGAAGACCTCGTCGCCCAAGACTGCGCCTCGGGTGTCGAGCGGTTCGAAGGGAGTGTCCATGCTCATCGGCGTGGGAATTCTATGGCGCGAGCTGATGGATACCCGTGAGGGGGCGCGCGGTACACCGATATATCACTAGAATCGTGCCGTCGCGCTCAACGCGACTCATCCGGGGGGATACATCGGCGCCCGGGTCCGCGCGCTCTGCCGGGCCCGGGCGTCGACTTCATCGGGCCTCGTCAGTGCAGCTCGTCCGCGTTGCCCGTCGTGCAACGGTTTCGTCACATCGGCCGCCGGACCGTGCGCTCGGCGAGCAGGGTCATTAGCGTGTAGGTCACCCGCGCGCCAGGTGCGGGTACTCAGCAGAACGGCACGGAATGAGCACGCAGGGCACGGTCAAGTGGTTCAACTCGGAGAAGGGCTTCGGCTTCATCGCTCCCGATGACGGCAGCGCGGACGTCTTCGCCCACTACAGCGCCATCGCGGCGAGCGGCTACCGCTCGCTCGAGGAGAATCAGCGCGTGGAGTTCGACGTCGCACAGGGCCCCAAGGGCCTGCAGGCGGAGAACATCCGCCCCGTCTGAACCACGCGAGCGGCGGTGCCAGGACCTCGTCCCGGCACCGCCGCTTCTTCGTGCCCGCGCGGATTCCGTACCCGTGCGGGGCTCGAGCGAGGTGCTCCGGCCCGGGCTCAGCCCTTGCCGCGCACCAGCTCCAGGCCGGCGCCGGCGAACTGCCGCACGGTCGCGTCGGGCAGGAACGCGCGGGTGAGCGCGGCGCCGATCGGGATGAGATCGCCTTCGTCGTGGAAGAGCAGGTACATCGTCTCGAAGCGCGGATTGAACTTCATCTTGAATTTGTGGAGCGACTGGAAGCCGTAGACGGGCTCGAGCGACTCGGCGAGCTTGTCGCTCAGCTCGGCGATCATGCCGGCCCCCGGCGGGTACTCGTGGGCGAGCGGCGCGCCGGAGAGCGACATGATCTTGGCGCCCTCCTCCGAGAACTGGCGCGCGGAAGCGCCGAGCAGGTACTCCATCACTGGACCAAATCCGCCCTCCCGCCGGCGCATCAGGTCGAGGGTCCAGCCGTGCACGGCGCCGTCGGGACCGTAGACGGGCAGCCAGGACAGGAATCCGTCGACGTCGCCGCTCGGGGAGATGGCCAGTGCGAGCCGCACCTCCGGATCCTCCGCCTCGGTCAGCGTGCCCAGCGTGAATCCCATCTCCGGCAGGCCCTTGTCACCGACCCACATCTCGGAGATGGCGCGCAGCTGCTGCCGGATGCCCCACGTCTCGTCCTTGAGGTGCGTGAGACGGAACGTCATCTCCTCGCGGCCCGCGCGGTTGAGGGAGGAGCGGACGGAATTCCACTGCTTCCCGGTGAACTGCACCGGCAGGTCGACGATCGTGTCGTCCGCGACGACGATGCTGCGCCAGATCGGCGGGACGGCATCCCGCGTCTCCTCGCTGGCGCTGAAGAAGCAGGGGGTCAGCCCGGCGGCCTCCGTCATGGAGATGAACTCCGTCACCGACTGCGCGCGGGTGCCGGCGGGACCGAGAGGGTCGGCCAGGGCGACAGCGACGCCGGCCCGGCGCTGGTAGACCACGATGCCGTCCGTCGTGCGCACGTACTCGTTGTTCTCCCACGTCGACATCCACGACAGGGTGCCACCGCCGTGCGCGTGGAGCATCTCCTTCACCTCGTCGACGGTGGGGGGGCTCTGCGCGCCCAGCTTGGACCTGCGTCGCGCGGTGAAGGCGTGCCGGATGCGCAGGAGGTAGACGAACATCAGGAACCACAGCACCGTCGACCCGGCGGTGAGGCTCGGATCACCGTCGATGACCACCTCGGTGCCGTCGTGGCCGAGAAGCAGCACCGCGGCGATGACCAGGCCCCCGGTGAGGAGGTTGAAGCTCGCCAGGATGATCGAGACGATCCACGCCCACCGGCGGCCGCGAAACAGCCCGTTCGCAACGATGAGGATGATGGCGGCGTCGATGGCGATGTCGACCCACGAGCCCTCCCCCGGGTCGGAGTATCCGAACGGCCCCTCCGTCGGCACGAGCAGCACGATGATCTGCGTGGCTCCGAGGGCGAGCATGACCGTGAAGGCCGTCACGCGCTGCTCGCGCACCGTCGAGCGCTGCACCCGCAGCGATCGGTCGACGCTGAGCACCAGCAGCGCGGCCAGAACGTGCTCGACGTCGGCGACGGAGCCCCAGTAGAGGAGAGCGACGAAGAGGAACGCGAGGAACACCACCCACGCGCGCAGCCGCCACGGCGCGACGAACAGTCCGATCGCCGCGGCGAGGCAGGCCATGGTGCCGCCCGACGGCCCCACATCGAGCACCGCGGCCTGCAGCTGCGCCCACGGCCACGGGAGGAACGCCCCCAGCCAGAGCAGGAGCGCGGCGGCGAAGATCGCGAAGAGCTGGCCGATGCCGAAGTAGGCCAGCGCGACCCGTGAGCCGCGCTTGAACTCCAGGAACGCCATGCCGACGAAGCCGAGCACGGTCAGGATGTAGACCCACGGGAGGTTGACGAAGAACGTTCCGGTGATCGGGGTCCAGAAGCGTCCCTCCTCCAGTGCCGGCAGCCCGTAGGCCACCTGGGGGAAGAGGTCGCTGTCCTGGAAGGGCGACCACAGGCCGCCCCAGATCACGCCGGCCAGGAGCATGGCGGCGATGAGCGCGAGGGTCGCCGGGATGCGGGACACGACACGCAGGACCGGAGGACGAGGGCGCGACACGGTGTCGGTCATGGTCACACGATAGCGCTGGGCATCTCCGGCGACACGGGAGTCAGGTCCCGTCAGCCGCGGCGGTCGTAGGCGGCGAGATCGTGGGCGAACTCCGCGGCGCGCAGCGCCCGCCGGGCGGCGTCGAGAGCCTCGACCGGGTCCTGCGCCTGCCGGGCGGCGGCGAGCTCGGCCTGCGCGGTGCCCAGGCGCATCCGGGCGTCGGCGCCGGCGCGCGCGTGGGAGACGGCGCCCTCTGCGCGTGCCACGGCGTTGCGCGCGGCCGCGAGCGTGCCGGGGAGCGCCGTGCGGGCGCCGCGGAGGCGCTGCTGCGCCGTGCGCGCGTCGCCCAGCGCCATGTCGAGGCGGTCGCGGGCGCGGACGATGCCGTCGATCGTCGCCGTGGGCCGGCGGGCGGCTGCGGGCTCGAGGGCGGTGGCCGCGGCATCCACCTCCCGCACCTCGGCGGCGAGCCGGTCGGCGGCGTCGGGTTCGAGCGACGTGCGCAGCGCCTCGGCCTGGCGCAGCGCCGTCCGCAGCACGTCGAGTTCGCCGGTGACGGCGAGGGCGGCCTGAGTCACGAGCCGGTGGCGCTCCTCCACGGCCCGCGCCTCGGACTGCGCCTGCCGCAGCGCGCGCTCGGCCTCGGTCAGGTCGGGCAGGGCGGTGACCGTGGGGTCGCCGGCCTTGCGTCGCGCGCGCTCGAGGTGCGACGCCGCGTCGTCGGCATGGGCGAGCGCTGCGCGGGCGGATGCCGCGGCATCCGTCCACTCGGACTCGTCGAAGCGCGACCGCAGCTCGTCCACGAGCGCGCGGAGATCGCCGGTGCTGCCGCGCAGGTCGTCGAGACGGACGGATGCCGCGGCCACCCGATCGGCCGCCGACACGTTGCCGCGCACCCACTCGGCGTGCTCCGCCGCGGCGCGGTCGAGCACCGCCCGCGCCTCATCGACGCGCGACCGGATGCGCCGCGACGTGCGCGCGATCTGGTCGGGATGGGGTGCAGGCTCGGCCGAGACGGCTCGGTAGTCCTCGAAGGCCTTGTCGCGCACGTGCTGGGCGGTCATGCGCGCGCGGCGGAGGGACTGCGGGGCATCGCCTCCGTAGAGGGCGCCCGACAGCCCGACCTCGAGGTCGGCCTCCTCGATCGCGTCGTCGAGAGCGACCAGGGCGGCGCCTGCTCCCGCCCGCTCGCCCTCGGCGGCGGCCCGCGCCCGCGGACTGCGGCGCGCCCGGCGCAGCACCACGACGAGCACGGCGATCAGCAGTGCGGCGACGGCGAAGACGATGACGGCCGGAACGATCCAGCCGAGCGCGTCGGCCGGCGCGTCAGGCATCCTCGTCCGGGATGAGCAGGAGCCGGCGGAGCTCGTCGATCGAATCGACGGCCGCCTGCGCGCCGTCCGCCTCGTGGGGCCAGCTGAAACCCCAGCGCACGAAGATCACGGGCACGCCGTGCGCGGCGCCGCCCTCGACGTCATGGTGCCGGTCGCCGATCAGCACGGGGCGGCTGACGTCGATGCCCTGCGCCTCCAGGCGCCGCAGCGCCTCCGCGACGATGTCCGCCTTCTCGCTCAGGCGCCTCTCGTCGATCGACGCGCCGACGATGACGGCCAGATGCGGGGCGAGCTCGAAGTGCTCCATCAGCGCCTGCACCTGGATCTCGGGCTTGCTGCTGGCCGTGGCCTGCGGCACGCCCGCCGCGTACAGGTCGGCGACCAGGTCGGCGATGCCCGGATAGAGGCGCGCGCCGGTGGTGTAGCCGTCGTCGCGGCCCACCTCCCGGTAGACGGCGACGGCCTCGGTCGCCTGCTCCGGCGTCATGCCGAGCTGCTTCTGGAACGTCTCGTACATGGGCGGCCCGATCCAGTGGACGAGCTCGGCGCGCGCCACCGGCGGATGGCCGAGGCGCTCCATCGTGATGCCGAGCCGGCGGAGGATGCCGTCGGAGGCATCCACCATCGTGCCGTCGACGTCCCAGAGCATGCAGGACCAGGGGGAGTGCGACGCCATGCCCCTACGCTACCCGTCCGCTCAGAACAGCCGGGGGGCGCCCGAGGCGACGCCCTTCATCTCGTCGTAGTCCAGGGTGACGCAGCGGATGCCGCGGTCCGCCGCCAGCACACGGGCCTGGGGTTTGATCTCCTGTGCTGCGAAGACGCCGGTGACCGGGGCGAGATGCGGGTCGCGGCCCAGCAGCTCGAGGTAGCGCGTGAGCTGCTCGACGCCGTCGATGTCGCCGCGCCGCTTCACCTCGACCGCGATCGTGCCGCCCGCGGGGTCGCGCAGGAGCAGATCGACGGGTCCGATGGCGGTCGGGAACTCGCGGCGGACGAGCGTGAGGCCCTCGCCGATGGTGTCGACCTGCTCGGCGAGGAGGCGCTGAAGGTCGGCCTCCACGCCGTCCTTCTGCAGGCCGGGATCGATGCCCAGCTCGTGCGAGGAGTCGTGCAGCAGCTCGTAGATGCGCACGAGGAGCGAGTCGCCGGTCTTCGCGTGGGTCACGCGCCAGACCTCCTGCACGCCGGCGGCGACGTTGTCGTCGTCGGGCGTCTCGACGGTGAGCGTGCACGGCGGGCTCATCCAGTTGAGCGGCTTGTACGAGCCGCCGTCCGAGTGCACGAGAAGACTGCCGTCGCCCTTGTGGACGAGGAGGCGCGTGGCCAGGGGGAGGTGCGCATTCAGGCGACCGGCGTAATCCACGGAGCAGCGGGCGATGACAAGACGCACCCGACGAGCCTACCCGCGGCGGACGGGCGGCATCGCGGCGGGAGGGGGTCGCGGTCGCTCAGTGCGCGGCGTGCCCCGCGCCGACCTTCGATCCGGCGATCGGCTTGGCCGCACCCGACGCCAGGCCCGACATCACGATGAGGCCGACGATGATCCACAGGGTGGGCAGGATGCCGATCGAGTGACTGATCCAGCCGAGCAGCGGCGGCCCGCAGAGGAACGCCAGGTAGCCGATCGTGGCGGCGGCCGAGACCGAGGCGGCGGCCTTCGTCGGGTCGTCGGCGGCGGCGGACATGCCGAGAGGGAAGCCGAGCGAGGCCCCCGCGCCCCACAGCGCGACACCGATGAAGGCGACCGGAAGCGACGGGGCCAGGATGAACAGCACGAGGCCGACGGCGGCCGCGATCGCGAGTGCGCGGAGGGTCCAGACGCGGCCGATGCGGTCCACCAGCGGGCCGCCGAGGATGCGGAAGACGGTCATCGCCACCGAGAACACCGTGAGCGCGACCGCTCCGACGGCCTCGGTCTCAGCGTGCCCGTCGACCATCGCGATCGTCAGCCAGTCGTTGGCACTGCCCTCGGCGAAGGCCATGCCGAGCATGATGATGCCGATCGCGTAGGTGCGCGGATCGCGCCAGACGACGAGCGACTGCCGCAGGCGCTCGCCCCGAGTGGGCGCGGCGGCCTCGTCGGTCGGCGCCGCGTCGTGGACGGGAACGGCGCGCAGGGCGAGCAGGCCGGTGACGATCACGGCCACACCCACGGCGCCCAGGTGCACGCCGACGCCGACGCCGCCGGCGGCCATCGCGATGCCGACGCCGGCACCGGCGACCGTGCCGAGGCTGAAGAAGGCGTGGAAGAGCGGCATCAGCGTGCGGCCGAAGGCCTGCTCGACGGCGGCCGCTTCGACGTTCATCATGACGTCGGTCGAGCTCATGCCGAGCCCCATCAGCGCCAGCCCCACCGCGGCGACCGGGTAGGACTGGGCCACCTGCACGCCGAGCCCCGCCACGATGACGCCCGCCGCGAACGTCAGGATGGTGAAGAACATGCCCCGACGGGCACCCCAGCGCACGACGATGATGTTGGCCAAGGACAGGCCGACGAGCGACGTCGCACCGGAGACGAACAGCAGCACGCCGACCTCGAAGTCGTTGATGCCGAGGTCGACCTTGACGGCCGGAAGGCGTGCCGCCCAGGACGCGAAGCCGAGGCCGGTGGCGAAGAAGATCGCGAAGATCGCGGTCCGCCAGGCGACGAGCTGGGGCCGGGTGAGGACGGAGGTCATCGCATCAGGCTACCGAATCGATTCGACGGGCGGAAACCCGGCGGGCTACCATCCTGAGGTGAGCACTCGCAGAGCCACCATCGCCGACGTCGCGCGCGCGGCTGGCGTCTCGCCCTCGACCGCCTCGGTGGTCTTCAGCGGCAAGACGCCCGTCTCCGAGGCGACGAGTCTGCGGGTGCGTGAGGCCGCCGAGGCGCTCGGCTACAGCGGCCCCGACCCTCGCGCCGCATCGCTGCGCCGCGGTCGCTCGGGCATCGTCGGCGTCGTGCTCGAGGAGCATCTCGGCGCGGCCTTCCTCGATCCGGTGACGCGGCTCACGATGGACGGCCTCGCCGAGGCCGTCGCCCCGCTGGGGGCGGGACTGCTGCTCCTCCGCGACGGGCTGGGCGGGGCATCCGCCGGCTCCGCGCCCACCCTCACGACGGCGCCCGTCGACGCGGCCGTGCTGATGGGCTGCAGCGGCTCGCTGCGGGAGTCGCTCGCGGCGGTCCTCGCGAGAGGGCTCCCGGTCGTGGTGCTGGAGGGGGACGCCGGCGACGACGTGCCGCAGATCCGGCTCGACAGCCGCGAGGCCCAGCGTCAGGCGGCCAGTCACGTGAAGGGCCTCGGACACACGCGGGTCGCCATCCTCACCCTGCCGACCACGGTCGAGCGCCGGCGCGGATGGCTCGACGCCGCGGACGCGGAGCGCATCACGGTGGACGTCACCCGCGACCGCCTGGCCGGGGCGCGCGACGTGTTCCCCGGCGCCCCCGCGTACGCGTCGGCGGGCAGCTCGATCGACGAGGGACTCCGCGCCGGCCGGGAGATGCTCGCCATGGCTGACCGCCCCACCGCCGTGCTCGCGCAGAGCGACGTGCTCGCGGCCGGGATCATCCGCGCCGCAGAGGAGGCGGCGCTGCGGGTGCCGGAGGACCTCAGCGTCACGGGCTTCGACGGCGTCGTCGTCGACGGACTCGCGCCCTACGAGCTGACGACGCTCGTGCAGCCGGCCACCGACAAGGGCCGCGCGGCCGGTGAAGCGGTCGCGGCCATGCTCGAGGGCCGGGTGGCGGCATCCATCCACTTCACCTGCCGGTTCCGCGAGGGCAACACCACCGGTCCGGCACCCGTCTGATTCCGTTCCGGCGCCGGTGAGCCGGATCCACCCGGCGGATCCGCAGGTCGCCCGCCCGTAGAATGGACGTCAGACCCCGATCGCCCGTGCAGCGCTTCCCCTCCGCTGCCGACGACCTTGAGGAGGCCGCGGATGCTGGCACTCCTCGGCGCGTTCGCGGTCATCCCGATCCTGCTGCCGTGGCTGGTGTCCCGCATCGGCGCCCGGGCGTTCTACGTCGCCGCGGCGCTGCCGGTCATCGCCTTCGCGCACACCGTCTGGCTCGCGCCGCAGGTGCAGTCGGGTGATGTGCCGTTCGAGGCATACGACTGGATCCCGGCGCTGGGCATCCAGCTCTCGATGCGCATGGACACCCTCGCCTGGGTGATGGCACTGATCGTGACCGGGGTCGGCGCGCTCGTGATGATCTACTGCCGCTGGTACTTCCGCGGCAAGAGCGACGGAGTCGGGCAGTTCTCCGCGGTGCTGCTCGCGTTCGCCGGCGCGATGTACGGACTCGTGCTCACCGACGACCTGGTCGTGCTCGTGATGTTCTGGGAGATCACGAGCATCCTGTCGTACCTGCTGATCGGGTTCTACAACCGACGGGCGGCGAGCCGCCGCGCCGCGCTCCAGGCGCTGCTCGTGACCACCCTCGGCGGGCTCGTCATGCTCATCGGCGTCGTGCTCCTCGTGGTCGAGGCCGGCACGAGCAGCCTGTCGACGATCCTCGCGCAGGCGCCGAGCGGGCCGATCGTCGATGCGGCGCTGATCCTCCTGCTCGTCGGAGCGCTGAGCAAGTCGGCCATCTTCCCCTTCCACTTCTGGCTGCCCGGTGCGATGGCCGCGCCCACACCGGTGAGCGCGTACCTCCATGCCGCGGCCATGGTGAAGGCCGGCATCTACCTCATCGCCCGCCTCGCCCCGATCTTCGCCCTCGCGGCGCCGTGGCGACCGATCGTCATCTCGCTCGGTGTGTTCACCATGATCCTGGGCGGGCTGCAGGCGCTCCGCGAGGCCGACCTCAAGCGCATCCTCGCGTTCGGCACCGTGAGCCAGCTCGGCATGCTGACCGTCGTGATCGGCTACGGCACCCGCGACGCGGCGCTCGCCGGTCTCGCCCTGCTGATCGGTCACGCCCTGTTCAAGTCGGCGCTGTTCCTGGTAGTCGGCGTCATCGACCGGCAGCTGTCCACGCGCGACATCAACGAGCTGAACGGACTCGGCCGGCAGGCGCCGGTGATGGCGGTCTTCTCCTTCATCGCCGTGGCGAGCATGGCCGGGATCATCCCGACGATCGGCTTCGTCGCCAAGGAGGGCGCGCTCACCGCGCTCCTCGAGGAGGCGGCCGGCGGCTCGGCGTGGGGTCTGGTGGCGCTCCTCGGCATCGTCCTGGGCTCGGTGCTGACCATGGCCTACGGCGCGCGGTTCCTCTGGGGCGCGTTCTGGACGAAGAAGGACAGCGGCATCGCCCGCACGGAGTGGCCCGACCCGCCCATCGGCTTCCTCGCCGCGCCGGTGCTGCTGTCGGGGCTGTCGATCGTCGCGGGCATCGCCGCGCCCGCCATCGACGACGCGCTCACCCCCTATGCCGACACCGCGCCGACCTCGACGCCGGGTGTGCCCGCGCCGGACCACCCGTACTACCTCGCCCTCTGGCACGGCCTCGAGCCGGCGCTCTTCATCTCGCTCGGCACCGTCGGACTGGGTCTCGTCGTCTTCCTCCTCACCCGCGGCTGGACCGCGCGCGCACGGGTGCTGCCCTTCACCGCGAACGAGGTCTACAACCTCGTGCTCCGCGGCATCGCGCGCCTGTCCGTGCTCACCACGAGCCTCACGCAGCGCGGATCGCTCGCGGTCTACGTCGGCACGATCTTCGTCGTGTTCGTCGCCGCCGAAGCCACGGCCCTCATCGCGGGCGGCGGCTGCGAGGCCCGGCTCACGCTCTTCCAGACGCCGATGCAGCTCGTGGCCGCGCCGCTCATGATCATCGCGGGGGTCATCGCCGTGCGGGCGCGCAAGCGCTACACCGGGGTCGTGCTGGTCTCGGTGACCGGCCTCGGCATGGTGACGCTCTTCGCGACGAGCGGCGCGCCCGACCTCGCCGTCACGCAGGTGCTCGTCGAGACGGTCACGCTGGTGGCCTTCGCGCTGGTGCTGCGGCGCATCCCCGCGCGCCTCGGCGAGCACAACGCCTCCGTGCTGCCCGTCCTCCGCGCCGTCATCGCCGCCGCGGTCGGGGTCACCATGGCCGCGATCGCGATCATCGCGACGTCGTCACGGGTCGCGACGCCCATCTCCGAGCGCTTCCCCGAACTCGCCTACGAACTCGGCCACGGCCGCAACGTCGTGAACGTCGCCCTCGTCGACCTCCGCGGGTGGGACACGATGGGCGAGCTGTCGGTGCTCATCCTCGCCGCGACGGGCGTGGCATCCCTCGTCTTCGTCACGCACCGCGCCGACACCCTGTCGGACTTCACCGCCCCGCTGCCGCGTACGCGCACCCGGCGTCCGCTCGTCGAGACCGCCGAGGGCGTGAAGCCCCGCACCGACGGCAGCCAGCGCCAGGCGTGGCTCGTCGGCGGACAGCGCGTGAAGCCCGAGAACCGCTCCATCCTGCTCGAGGTGATCGTGCGGGTGCTGTTCCACTCGATCATCGTCGTGTCGCTCTATCTGCTCTTCGCCGGCCACAACCTCCCCGGCGGCGGCTTCGCCGGCGGTCTGGTCGCGGGCATGGCGCTGGTCATGCGCTACGTCGCCGGCGGCCGCTACGAGCTCGGCGCCGCCGCGCCCGCCGACGCGGGCCGCCTCCTCGGCATCGGCGTGAGCCTCGCCGTCGCCTGCGCCGTCGTGCCGCTGCTCTTCGGCGCCGCGCCCCTCACCAGCACCTTCTTCGAAGCCGACCTGCCCGTCATCGGCCACATCGAGTTCGTGACCTCCACGATCTTCGACGTCGGCGTGTACCTCGTGGTGATCGGCCTCGTGCTCGACGTGCTGCGCAGCCTCGGCGCCGAGGTCGACCGCCAGGCGCAGGCCCAGACGGCGGCCGGACTCCGCCCGGGGGTGAGTGCCTGATGGATGCCTCGCTCGTCCTTATCGTCGTGATGGGCGTCCTCTTCGCCTGCGGCGTCTACGCGATGCTCGAGCGCAGCCTCACCCGCGTGCTCATCGGCTTCCTCCTGCTCGGCAACGCCGCGAACCTGCTGCTGCTGATCGTCATGGGCAGGCCCGGGCTCGCCGCGTTCTACGGCGACGGCGACCCGGAGCAGCTGTCCGATCCGCTCCCGCAGGCCCTCACGCTGACCGCCATCGTCATCACCTTCGCCGTCTCCGCGTTCCTGCTGGCGCTGATCTACCGCTCATGGCAGCTCGGACAGGCCGACACCGTCGAGGACGACGCCGAGGACATCGCGGTGCGCCGCCGCGGCGTCGAGGACGAAGACGACATGGACGACGAGTCCGAGACCGAGTCCGACGACGCCACGACCGACTTCGTGGGCATGGAGACCTCCCCCATCACCATCATCGGCAGCCGCGAGTTCTCTGGACTCCGCGACGACGCGCCCACCGACAGCCCGGCCGCCCGGCAGGCCGACCGCCCCGAGGGAGGCGCGCGATGAGCATGAGCGCCCTCGTCCCGCTGCTGGTCACCCTTCCCCTGGTCGGCGCGGCGATCGCGCTCATCGCCGGACGCCACCGCCGCACGCAGGTGTTCGTCTCCACGATCACGCTGACGCTCGTGCTCATCGTCGCGTCGGTGCTGCTGTACGCCGTCGATGCGGGCGGCCAGCCCATCGCGGTGTCGGTCGGCGGCTGGCCGATCCCGTTCGGCATCGTGCTGTACGTCGACCGTCTGGCGGCGCTGCTGGTCGTGGTCTCCAGCGTCGTGCTGCTCGCGGTCCTGCTGTTCTCGGTCGGTCAGGGCGCGGCCGACGGCGACGACGACACCCCCGTGTCGATCTTCCACCCGTCGTATCTGATCCTGTCGGCGGGTATCTTCAACGCCTTCATCGCGGGCGACCTGTTCAACCTCTACGTCGGGTTCGAGATCCTGCTCGTCGCCTCGTACGTGCTCATCACGCTCGGCAGCACCGAGTCCCGCATCCGCACCGGCGTCGTCTACATCGTCGTCTCGCTGGTGTCGTCGATCCTGTTCCTCGCGGCGATCGCGATGATCTACGGCGCGCTCGGCACCGTGAACATGGTGCAGCTGTCGGAGCGCATGACCGAGCTGCCGCAGCAGACGCAGCTCGTGCTGCACCTCATGCTGCTGCTGGCCTTCAGCATCAAGGCGGCGGTCTTCCCGCTATCGTTCTGGCTGCCCGACTCGTACCCGACAGCGCCGGCTCCGGTGACGGCGGTCTTCGCCGGACTCCTGACCAAGGTCGGCGTCTACGCGATGATCCGCACCGAGACCGAAATCTTCCGCGACAACGACGTCAACACGCTGCTGCTGATCGTCGCCCTGGCAACGATGGTCGTCGGGGTGCTGGGCGCGCTCGCGCAGGCGGAGCTGAAGCGCATCCTCTCCTTCACGCTGGTCAGCCACATCGGCTACATGGTGTTCGGGCTGGCGGTGGCGACCCCGGCGGCGATCGGGGCGACGATCTACTACATGGTCCACCACATCGTGGTGCAAACGACCCTGTTCCTCGCCGTGGGCCTCATCGAGCGCCGCGCCGGGTCGACGTCGATCCTGAAGGTGAAGGGGCTGATGCGCGCGGCACCCGTCATCGCGGTGCTGTACTTCATCCCGGCCATCAACCTCGGCGGCCTCCCGCCCTTCTCCGGGTTCATCGGCAAGTTCGCCCTGTTCGACGCGGCGGCCGAGGTCGGCACCCCCCTGATGATCGTCCTCATCGTCGGCGGCATCGTCACGTCGCTGCTCACGCTCTACGCCCTCATGCGCGCGTGGAACCTGTCGTTCTGGCGCGAGGAGGACGACTCGGCCGAGACCGAGTCGCGCATCTCCTACCTCGACGGGTCGGACGGCGCCGCCGTGCAGACCGAGCGCCGCGTCATCCCGCGCATCATGACGGCCGCCACCTCGGGGATGGTCGTCGTGACGGTCGCGCTCACCTTCTTCGCCGGCCCGCTCTACGCCGTGTGCGAGCGCATCGGCGCCTCCCTGCTCGAGCCCGTCTCGCTCGTGCAGCTCGAGAAGGAGGCCGGCCAGTGACGCCGCAGGTCTCCGGCGCCCGCCTGCTGTGGCGCCAGCTCCCCTTCCTCCTCTGGCTCGTCGCCCTGTGGATGCTGCTCTGGGGCCAGTTCACGATCGTCGCCCTCGTGACGGGACTCGTCGTGGCGGTCTTCGTGACGCGTGTGTTCCGGCTGCCGCCCGTGGAGCTCTCCGGGCGCGTGAACCTCTGGTACGGCCTCGTCTTCGTGCTGTCGTTCCTGTGGGCGCTCGTGCGCGGTTCGCTGACGGTCGCATGGCAGGTGCTGAACCCGAGGTCCTACCCCGGCACGGCCATCATCGCCGTGCCGCTGCAGACCGACGACGACCTGATCATGGCCCACGTCGCCGTGACGGCGTCGCTGATCCCCGGCTCGCTGATCGTCGAGAGCGACCGCGACCGCCGCATCCTGTATCTGCACGTCATCGGCGTGAAGGACCGGGAGGCCGTCGAGGAGCAGCGCCGCAGCGTGCGCCGCTGGGAGAGCCGCATCGTGCTCGCGGTCGGGTCGAAGGCGCAGGTCGGGCAGCTCGAGAAGGATCCGCAGCTGCACCGTCCGTCGGGGGGAGCGTCGTGAACATCCTGCTCGTGATCGTCTACGTCGTCTTCGCGGTGGCGGCGCTGCTGACGCTGTGGCGCATCGTCCGCGGTCCGTCGATCCTCGATCGCGCTGTCGCCTCCGACGTGCTGCTCACCGAGGTGCTCTGCCTGCTCGGGGCCGAGATGGCGATCAACCACCACACGCGATCTCTTCCGGTGATGCTCGTCATCGCCGCCGTGGGCGTCTTCGGCTCGATCTCGATCGCCCGGTTCGTGGCGAGGAAGGACGACGCCAAGCGATGAACGCCTTTTCCTTCGTGACAGCGGATGCCGCGGCCCCCGGTGTGCTCGACGCCGGGCTGGATCTGGTGTCGCTGCTGCTCATCCTCGCCGGTGCCCTCCTCTGCCTCACGGCGGCGATCGGGCTCCTGCGCTTCCGTGACGTGCCGACCCGCCTGCACGCGGCGACCAAGCCGCAGGTGCTCGGACTCATCCTCATCTGCCTCGCGATCGCGCTGTCGCTGCGGTCGTGGCCGGTCGTCGCGTTCCTCGTGCCGGTGGTGCTGATCCAGCTCGCCACGGCGCCGCTGTCGGCGCACATGGTCGGGCGGCAGGCCTACCGCAACGGCACCGTGGCGGAGCGCGACCTCGTCGTCGACGAGCTCGCCGAGTCGCGCGAGACGCCCCCCGCCGCCGGCGGCTGACCCGCCTCCCGGGCCGATCGGCCGACAGCGGTCGGCCGATCTGCGCGATCGTCGCGCGACGTCCATATGCATGCAATCGCAAGGACTCGTGGAGGACACGCCCAGAAACGGCACCTAACGTGAACGGGTCCGCCGCAGCATCCCGATGCGGGGGACGCCCTGCCCGCTCTCTCCCGAGGAGTGGTCGCCTCCCTGGCGGCCGTGGTGCGGGGCTGCCAGCCTGACGGCCGCGCCTCCGCGCGCACTCCTTCCTCGGAGCAGCCTCAGGGAAGCCCGATCATTGGAGCCCCGTGCGCCTACGCACTTCCGCGCGCGCGAAGAGATTCGCCATCCCCACCGCCGTCGCCCTCGCCGTCATCGTCGGTGTCGCCGTCCCCGCCGTCTCGGCCGTCGCCGCGGTCAGCGCCCCGCAGGCCGCGGTCGTGGCTTCGCCGCAGCGCCCCGTCGACCAGGACGCCGCGTTCTACACGACGACGGCCCGGGCGGTGAAGCAGTCGGCGGAGGGCAAGGTCGACACCTCCCTGCTCGACACGCAGCTGGCCAACCTGAGCGATCCGTCGTCCCTGCCCGAATCGTCGGTCACCGCGCTCACGCGCCTGGTGCGCGAGTCGTCGTCGGAGGTCGTCAGCCAGGTCGCCGCCGTCAACGCGCAGCTCGCGGCCGAGGCACAGGCCGCCGCGGAGGCGCAGGCGGCTGCCGAAGCGGCCGCGCAGGCCGCCGCGATCGCCAACTCGCCCGACGGCGCCCGCGCCACCGGTGCGTCGATGGCCGCGTCGCAGTACGGCTGGGGCGCCGATCAGTTCTCGTGCCTCGACTCCCTGTGGACCAAGGAGTCGAACTGGAACTACCAGGCCTACAACGCCGACGGCGGGGCCACCGGCATCCCGCAGGCACTCCCCGGCGACAAGATGGCGTCCGCCGGCTCCGACTGGCAGACCAGCGCCGCGACCCAGATCGCGTGGGGTCTCGGCTACATCTCCGCGGTGTACGGCACGCCGTGCGCCGCGTGGGGCCATTCGCAGTCCGTCAACTGGTACTGAGCGCGAGAAGGGCCGCGGTCATCCCGAGGGATGCCGCGGCCCTTCCGTGTGCGCCCGACCTGCGGATCAGCCGATCAGGCTGGGCTGCAGATCGCGGAGGGTGCGTCGTCGCGTCATGCGCGACACCCCGACCACGGTGAACACCAGTGCCCCCAGCATCCATGTCAGGAGCACGGCGAGATCGCCGCTCACCCGGCTGAGGTCGCCTCCGTACATGACCTGCCGCATGGCGTCGACGACGAAGCCCATCGGCAGTACGTGGTGGAGTGCCGCCAGCGGCGCGGGCAGGGTCTGCCAGGGGAACGTCCCGCCGGCGGTCACCAGCTGCAGCACCATGAGCACGAGTCCGAGGAACTGACCCACCGAACCCAGCCAGACGTTCAGCGCCAGGATGATCGCCGCATATGTGAACGACGCCAGCACCAGGATGCCCAGGGTCGCGAGCGGGTTCGCGAACGAGAAGCCGAGCGCGAGGGCGAGCACGCCGAACAGTCCGAGCATCTGCAGCCCGCCGAAGAGGGCGGGCGTCGCCCAGCCCGCGAGGGTCACGCGCAGCGCGGAGTGCAGCGCCGTGACGGCGCGGCGCGACACCGGCTTCACGATGAGGAACAGCGCGTAGATGCCGATCCAGCCGGCCAGCGCCGCGAAGAAGGGCGCGAGCCCTGCGCCGTAGTTCTGCGCCGGCGCGAGCGTCGCCGCGTCGACCGACACGGGCGCGGCCAGCGTCGAGGCCTGCTGCTGGCGGGTCGCGGCGTCGGTGTCGGGGAGCTGGTCGACGCCGCTCTGCAGGCCGTCGCGCAGCGTCGTCGCGCCGTCTGCGAGCTGCCCGAGTCCGCCGTCGAGCCCGGAGATGCCGTCGCGGAGGGCCGCCGCGCCGTCGGCCGCCGAGGCCGCGCCGTCGCGCAGGGAGGCGCTGCCGGAGGCGAGCTGCGCGCTGCCGGAGGAGACCTGCGCGCTGCCGCCCGCCACCTGCCGGGCTCCGTTCGCCACCTGCTGCGCGCCGTCGTTCAGCTGATCGACCTGACCCACGGCGGCTTGCACGCGGTCGTCGACCGCCGTCACGCGCTCGCCGATGGGGTCGAGCCGCGCGAGGATCTCGTCGATCACGGCGGGGTCCACTCCGCGGTCGGCCAGGCGCTGCGCGATGTCGGCGCGCACCTGCGGCACGAGCGAGGTGACCTCGGTGGCGGCGGAGCCCACGCGCTGGGCGATGTCGTCGATGCGCGCGGTGCCGTCGGCGACCTGCGCGCTCCCGTCGGCGACCTGCGCGGCACCGTCGGCGACCTGCGCCGCGCCGCTCGAGACCTGGGCGGCCCCGTCGGCGAGGGTCGTGGCGCCGTCGCGGAGCTGCGCCGTGCCGTCGGCGAGCTGCGACGAGCCGGCGACGAGCTGCGACGACCCGACGCGGGCGGAGGCGAGCCCGTCGACGAGCTGTCCGGCGCCGGTCGTGGCGTCGGTCAGCTGCACCCGGATGGTGTTGAGCGCGTCGAGCAGCGTGAGACCCGCCTCGGCGACGACCTTCTCCGTCACCGTCGAGCGGATGCGCTCGACGGTCTGGGTGCCGATCGTGGTGGCGAGGTAGTTGTTGGCGTCGTTGGTGCGCAGGTGGAGGGTGGCCGGGCGCGGGTCGTCGGTCGAGATCGAGGCGATCGCGGTGGTGAAGTCGGCGGGGATCTCGACGGAGAAGTCGTAGACGCCGTCATCGAGCCCGGATGCCGCGGCCGCAGCATCCACGACGTGCCAGTCGAAGGAGCCGCTGGTGGTGAGCTGGTCGGCCACCTCGTCGCCGAGGTTGCGGTCGGCGCCGTTGAGCGTCGCCCCGGTGTCTTCGACCACGAGGGCGACGGGCACCTGGGAGAGGCGTCCGTACGGGTCCTGGTTGGCCCAGAGGTAGAGGCCGCCGTAGACGATCGGCACGGCGAGGAGCGCGATCAGGGCGATCACCGACATGCGCGTGGCGGTCAGGCGGCGGAACTCCGCCGCGATCATCGCGGGAACCTTCATGAGCGGTTCTCCTCGTCGGTGGTGTCGGGTGCTGCGTCTGCGTCTGCGTCTGCGTCTGCGTCGGCGGGTGCGTCTGCGTCTGCGGGTGACGGTTCGGCGCCCATGAGGGTCGCGCCGCCGCTCTGCGCGAAGGCGGCCTGTCGCTCCGACACCTCGCCGAGCGCCTCGGCCACGAAGGCCTCGCTGGCGGCGATGTCGTCGATCGCGGTCTGGTGGTCGATGGCCCACTCCGACGCGCGGCCCGCGATCACGAGCACCGCGGCGCCGCGATCGGCGTAGTCGTGCAGCAGACGCCACCACGCCAGCGGTGCGCCGCCGTGGCGGTCGGGGGCGACGACGACGAGGCCGTCGACACCCGGGCGGAGGAGGGCGAGCTCGCACAGCATCCGGAGTCTGTCCTCGGGTGAGACGTCTGCGAGGGGAGTGGAGGCGAGGTCGCGCAGACCCTGGTCGGCGAGCCACGCGCGTGCGGCGAAGGGGTCGGCGCGGCGGCCGGCGAACATGAGCTCCTCGCCGACGAGCCCGGCCACCGAGACATTGGGTGCCGGCTCGCTGACGGTGGGCGCGTCGACGAGGGCGACGCGACGACGGATGCCGCGGCTGTCGGCCTTCCCGTCGAGGGCCACGGTGCCGCTGTCGGGCCGCATGCGGCCGGAGGCGAGGAGGCCCAGGACGGTCGGGCGCTGCTCGGTCTCGGCGACGGCGAGCGTCACCGTGCCGGAGGAGTAGGCGAGGGACGTCTCGGGGAGCGCGTCGCCGCGGCGGCCCTTCGAGACGCGGTCGAGGGAGACGCGCATCAGTCGGCGTCCTCGGTCGGTGCGCTCGCCGGAGCGGCGAGGAGGTCGGGGTGGGCGGCGAGGAGCTCGACGCTCTCCCGCCAGGACAGTCCGGCGATCGACAGGGTCGAGCGGACCGCGAGCGACTGCGCTTCGGGAGACGAAGCATCCACGCGCATGATCACGGTGCGCGCCGCCTCCTCGACGAGCCGGGCGAGCGTGGGCGCCGCGACGTCGGTGCGGAGCGTGCCGTCGTCCTGCCCGCGCCGCACGACCTCGATGACCGCGCGACGCAGAGGGGCGAGGGCGTCGGCCGTCTCCTGCACATGGGCGTCGTCCAACGCGATGGCGGCGATCACCTGCACGTGCGCGGCCTCGGCCCACAGCTGCGCGGCGAGCCGGGCCAGGGCGACCCGGGCATCGCTGTCCTGCACGCGGACGGCGATCGCGTTGAAGCGCTGGGCTCCGGCGGCGATCAGGTCGCGCACCAGCGCGTCGCGATCGGCGAAGTGGCCGTACAGCGCGCGCCGCGAGAGGCCGGCCGTGCGCGCGATCGCGTCGACGGAGGCCCGCGGGTCGCCGGCGATCGTCTCGGTGGCGGCGGCGAGGATGCCGGCGCGGTTCTGCACGGCGTCGCGCCGCGGCCGTCGCTCGGATGAAGTCGTAGTCACGCCGTCGAGTGTACTCTAAAGTGCACAGGCGTGTGCACTTTAGAGCGGGCAGACAACTGCTTCGAGATGCCACCACGCTCGGAGGTGCCTGAAATCAGGGATGTCACCAGAAGCAGGCCGGATGCCGCAGCATCCCCTGATTCTCATGACATCCCTGATTCTCGCGACAACCGGTGAGCCCGGCCCGTCCGGCTACGGCGACCCGAGCCCCGGGCCGCTGCGGATCAGTCGGTGCCGGAGTCGAAGGCCGAACCCTCGGAGGCCTCGTCGACGGCGTCGGCCAGACGTTCGCGCTCGGACGAGTAGCCAGACGCGTGCTCGATGATGTCGTCCGCGCCGCCCTGCTGCAGCTCGCCGACGAGCTCGCCCGTGGCGCCGCCGATGAGGCCGAGTCCGGCGTACTGCTCCAGGCGCGAGCGCGAGTCGGCGATGTCGAGGTTGCGCATCGTGAGCTGGCCGATGCGGTCGACCGGTCCGAAGGCGGCGTCGCCGACGCGCTCCATCGAGAGCTTCTCGGGGCCGTACGACATGTGCGGGGCGACGGTGTCGAGGATCGTGTAGTCCTCGCCGCGGCGCAGGCGCAGCGTGACCGTGCCCGTGATCGTCGATCCGACCCACTTCTGGATCGACTCGCGCAGCATGAGCGACTGCGGCTCGAGCCAGCGGCCCTCGTACATGAGGCGGCCGAGGCGGCGGCCCTGCTCGTGGTAGGTCGCGAGGGTGTCCTCGTTGAGGATGCCGTTGACCAGGCGCTCGTAGGCGATGAACAGCAGCGCCATGCCCGGCGCCTCGTAGATGCCGCGCGACTTCGCTTCGATGATGCGGTTCTCGATCTGGTCGCTCATGCCGAGGCCGTGGCGGCCGCCGATGCGGTTCGCCTCGAAGACGAGCGCGACCGGGTCGGGGTACTCGACGCCGTTGAGCGCGACCGGACGGCCGCCGTCGAAGGTGACGGTGACGTCCTCGGTCGCGATCTCGACCGCGGGATCCCAGAACCGCACGCCCATGATCGGCTCGACGGTCTCGAGCGAGACGTCGAGGTGCTCGAGGGTCTTCGCCTCGTGGGTGGCGCCCCAGATGTTGGCGTCGGTGGAGTACGCCTTCTCGGCGGAGTCGCGGTACGGGAACCCGTGCGCGACGAGCCACTCGCTCATCTCCTTGCGGCCGCCGAGCTCGGTGACGAAGTCGGCGTCGAGCCACGGCTTGTAGATGCGCAGCGCGGGGTTGGCGAGCAGGCCGTAGCGGTAGAACCGCTCGATGTCGTTGCCCTTGTAGGTGGAGCCGTCGCCCCAGATGTCGACGCCGTCCTCCTTCATCGCGCGCACGAGCAGCGTGCCGGTGACGGCGCGGCCCAGCGGCGTGGTGTTGAAGTAGGTGCGTCCGCCCGAGCGGATGTGGAACGCGCCGCAGGCGAGCGCCCCGAAGCCCTCCTCGACCAGCGCGCGCTTGGCGTCGACGATGCGCGCGACCTCGGCGCCGTACTCCAGCGCGCGGTTCGGGATCGCGGCGATGTCGTCCTCGTCGGGCTGGCCCAGGTCGCCGGTGTAGGTGCAGGGCACGGCGCCCCTGTCGCGCATCCAGGCGACGGCCACGGAGGTGTCGAGGCCCCCCGAGAAGGCGATGCCGACGCGCTCGCCGACGGGCAGGGACTGCAGGACCTTGGACATGCTCCGAGTTTAGCCAAGCGGCCGCGGCGCCCCCGTCCCGTGACGCCCGGCCCGCGCTGCACCTGCCCCCTCCCCGGATAAACGCGATTCCTGCGCAGAAACACGGCGTCGCGGCGTTTCCGGGCCGCGATCGCGTTTATCCGGGGCACGAAGTGCGGGTCCCGAAGCCCGCGGGCCGTCAGCGCGGCAGGCGGGGGACGGCGGCGACGAGGGCGCGCGCGTAGTCGGTCACCGGAGACGACAGGATGCCGCGGGTCGGCCCCTCCTCCACGACGCGACCGTCGCGCAGCACCACGGTGCGCTCGCAGACCGCCGCGACGGCGCCCAGGTCGTGCGAGACCATGACGATCGCCAGGCCCTGCTCGGCGCGCAGGCGGGCGAGCAGATCGATCACCTGCACGCGGGTCGTGACGTCCAGCGCGCTGACCGGCTCATCGGCCAGGAGCACCCGCGGGCGAGAGACGATCGCGCGGGCGATCGCGATGCGCTGGCGCTGGCCGCCGGAGAACTCGTGGGGGTACCGGTCGCGCACGTCGACGGGCAGCCCGACCGAGGTCAGCGCCTCGGCGACCCGGGCGCGGGCGTCCTCTCCGCGCGCGAGGCGGAGCGCGCGCAGCGGCTCCGCGACGGTCTGCTCGATGCGCAGGCGCGGGTCGAGCGAGGAGTACGGATCCTGGAACACCGGCTGCACGCTGGCGCGGAAGCGGCGCATCGCCGCGCGATCGCGTACGCGCAGCGGCGAACCGTCGAAGAGCACCTCGCCGCGAGACGGCACGTCGAGCCCCAGCAGCAGGCGCAGGATCGTCGACTTGCCCGCCCCGGACTCGCCGACCAGGCCGACGGCGCCGCGCTCCTCGACCGCGACCGAGACGCCCTGCAGCACCGGGCGCGAGCCGTAGGAGAAGTCCGCGTTCCGCAGCTCGAGGATCGGTGGTCGCTGCGCGCTCATGCGGCACCTCCGTCCGACCCGTGACCCGCGGCATCCGGATCGGGCACAGCACCCGTGGCATCCGAATCGGCACCCGCGGCATCCGGATCCAGCGCATCGTCGAGGGCACGGGCGCTCGCGACGAGGGCGGCGGTGTACGGATGCTGCGGCGCCCGCAGCACGTCGCCCACCGGTCCGCTCTCCACGACGCGGCCGCCGCGCAGCACCGCGATGCGCTCCGTCATGCGCGAGACGACCGCGAGGTCGTGGCTGACGAACAGGAGTGCCATGCCGCGATCGGCCACGAGGCGCTCGAGGAGAGTGAGCACCGCATCCTGCACCGTCACGTCGAGGGCCGTCGTCGGCTCGTCGGCGATGAGCAGGCGCGGCCGGGCGGCGAGGGCCATCGCGATGGCCACGCGCTGGCGCTGGCCGCCGGAGAGCTCGTGCGGATAGGCCCGGGCGACGCGCGGGTCGGTCAGGACGACCTCGGCGAGGGCCTCGCGGACGGCGTCGCGCAACGCCGCCCCCCGGAGCCCGAGGTGGCGCCGCAGCGGCTCGGCGATCTGCGCCCCGACGCGCATCAGCGGGTCGAGGGCGGTGAGCGGCTCCTGGAACACGACCTGCGCGACCGGTCCGCGCAGCGGGCGCAGCGCGCGGTCGCCCGCACCGACCACCTCGTGGGTGTCGAGCAGCACCGAACCGGAGACCCGCAGCGCGTCGGGCAGCAGTCCGACGGCGGCGAGGGAGGTCAGCGACTTGCCCGAACCGGATTCGCCGATCAGGCCGACGCGCTCGCCGGCACCGACCGAGAGCGAGACGTCGTCGACGAGCACCGTGCCGGCGGCGCGGACGGTGAGGCCGGAGATCTCGAGCAGGCTCATCGCGCCCTCCGCCTCGTCGGGTCGGTCAGGTCGCGAAGGCCGTCGGCGAGGAAGTTGACGCCGAGCACGAGCACGATGACGGCGATGCCGGGGGCGATCGCGCCGACCGGGGCGGTCAGCACGGTGCCCTGCGCCTCCTGCAGCAGGCGGCCCCATGAGGCGTTGGGCGGCGGGGCGCCGAGACCGAGGTACGACAGGCTCGCCTCGGCCAGCACGGCGACCCCGAACTGCAGCGCCAGGCTCACCATAAGCGTGGGCGCGATGTTCGGCAGCACGTGGTCGCGGACGACGGCCCACGTGCTCGCGCCGCTCGTGCGCGCGGCCGTCACGAACTGCTCCTGGAGCACACGTCGCGCGAGGATGCGGCTGAGGCGCGCGACGACCGCCGACATCGCCAGGCCGATCGCGAGGATCGCCGACCACAGCGACGGTCCCTGCACGGCGACGACGAGCATCGCCAGCAGCAGCACGGGGAAGGCGATGACCACGTCGAGCGCGGCCGAGAGCGTGTCATCGAGCCAGGGGCGGGCGAGGGCGGTGAGCACGCCGATGAGCGTGCCCAGGACGCCGGAGATCAGCACCGCCCCGAGGCCCACCACGAGCGCGATCCGGGCGCCCACCATCAGCTGCGACAGGAGGTCGCGTCCGAGGCGGTCGGTGCCGAGCAGGTGCGTGGCGCTCGGGGGCGACAGTCGTCCGCCGCCGAGCTCCGACAGCGGGTAGGGAAGCCAGACGAGCGAGACGAGGGCGATCACCACGATGAGCGCCGTGAGCGCGATGCCCAGCACGAGCGTCGGCCGACGGCGCCGGGTGCGGCGACCGGGGGCCGCGGCATCCTCGATGTACTCGGGCGTGACGACCTCGCTCATCGGTTGCCCGAGACGCTCGTGCGCAGGCGCGGATCGACGAGGCGCTGCACGATGTCGGCGGCGAAGCCGACGAGCAGCACGAAGAGGGTGCTCACGACCAGCACGCCCTGGATGTTCGCGAAGTCGTGCTGCTGGATGCCCGTGAGCAGCATGCTCCCGAGCCCGGGCAGGGTGAAGACGCTCTCGACGACCACGGCGCCCAGCAGCGTGGTCGATAGCTCGATGCCGAGCACGGCGATGACGGGCACGGCGCCGTTGCGCACGCCGTGGCGCAGCAGCGCCTCGGTGCGGCCGGCTCCGCCCGCTCGCGCGGTGCGCAGATAGTCGCTGCCGAGCACGTCGAGCGTGGCCGAGCGCACGTAGCGGCTCAGCGACGCGCTCATCACGATCGCGATGGTGATGACGGGAAGGGTGAGGGAGCGCAGCGCGTCGGCGGGGTCGCGCCAGTCGCGGCGGGGGAAGCCGCCGGAGGGGAGGAGGCCGAGCTGCAGGGCGAAGATCCACACCAGCACCACGCCGACCCAGAACACCGGCACGGCGACGCCGAGTTGCGAGAAGCCCGACAGCGCCACGCCGTACCAGCGGTCGCTCTTCACGGCGGCGGTGATGCCGACGACGAGCGAGACCAGGAGCGCGAGGCCGAAGGCGAGCAGGGTGAGCGGGATGGTGATGGCCATGCGCGCGCCGATCTCCTCGCCCACGGACCGCCCGCTGATGAACGAGTCGCCGAGGTCGAAGCGCACGAGCTGCCCCGCCCACGTGGCGAACTGCTGCAGCAGCGGCTGATCGGATCCGACCTGCGCGCGCGCGGCGGCGATCTGCTCGGGCGTCGCGTCGACGGACAGCAGCGCGTTCGCGGGGTCGCCGGGCAGCAGCCGCAGCAGCACGAAGATGACGATCAGCGCCACCGCGAGCGAGAGCACGAGGAAGGCCGACCGGCGCAGGAGATAAGAGGGCATGGGATCCGAAATGCAGGATGCCGCGGCCGCGAGGTGCGGCCGCGGCATCCCGCGTTCACTCAGGACAGGACGATGTCGTAGACGTAGAACTGCGAGTTCAGGCCGTTGACGGGGTAGCCGCTGAGGTCGCTGGAGGCGACCACGATCTGAGGGTAGAGGTAGAGCCAGGCGCTCGCCGCGTCGGCGGCGATCTGCTCGTTCACCTTGCGCAGCAGCTCGGTCTGCTCGTCGGTGGACGCGGCCTGCTCGGCCTCGCTCACCCATTGCGTCACCTGCGGGTTGTCGTAGCCCCAGTAGAAGTCGGGGTTTCCGTACCAGACGACGTCGCGGTCGTTGACGTGCTCCTGGAGCGTGGCGGTGAAGTCGCGCTCCTGGAAGACCTTCGTGTACCACTCGTCGGCGCTGATCGTGTTGATCTCGACGGTGATGCCGACCTCGGCGAGCTGCGACTGGAGGAACTCCGCCACGGCGGGGTGCGGGTCGTAGCTCGGGGTGTCGAGCGTGAAGGTGAACCCGTCGGCGTAGCCGGCCTCGGTGAGCAGCTGCTTCGCGAGGGCGGGGTCGTAGGGGTTCACATCGGTGAGGTCCTCGTACCAGGGGTCGGTCGGCGGCACCATCGAGCCGATGAGCGTGCCGTAGTCGCCCCAGATCGAGGAGAGCAGCTGCTTCCGGTCGATCGCGGAGTAGACGGCCTTGCGCACCTGCGTGTTGTCGAACGGCGCCACGCGGTCGTTGAAGGCGAGGAGCTCCTTGGTCGTGGAGGTGCCCTCGCTGACCGTGTACGCGTCGTCGTTCTCGAACTGGGTCAGGGCGTCGGGGCTCTGGATGCTGGTGATGATGTCGATCTCGCCGGTGCGCAGCGCGTTGGCCTCGGCCGTGGCATCGGTGAAGTACGTGAAGACGACCTCGGCGTTCTTCGCCGCCTCGCCCCAGTAGCCGTCGAACCGCGTGAGGGTCAGGGTGCTGCCCTGGCGCCACTCGTCGAGCGTGTAGGGCCCGGTGCCGTCCTCCTTCGCGGTCAGGTCGCCGGCGTCGGTGTTGACGATCCAGACGTAGCTGAGGTTGTAGAGGAACGAGATCGAGCGATCGGCCAGCGTGAAGACCACGGTGCGGTCATCGGGCGTCGCGATGTCGGCGATCTTGCCGAAGCTCGACTTGCGGGCCGACTTGGAATCCTCGGCCGTGACGGCCTCGACGCTGTTCTTCACATCGGCGGAGGTGAGGGCCTTCCCGGAGTGGAAGGTGACGCCCTCGCGGAGCGTGATCGTGTAGGTGAGGCCGTCGTCGCTGACCTCGGAGCCCTCGGCGAGCAGCGGCTCGACCTGTCCGTCGTCGGTGAGCTTGAAGAGGCCCTCGTAGACGTTGCCGTTGAACGCCTCGGTGATGCCCTGGCCACCGCCCTGCGTGTTGCTCAGGTTCTGCGGCTCGTAGAGCGAGCCGACGGCGATGGTCGCGTCGCTGCTGTCGCCCGACGTCGAGGCGCTGTCGCCGCCGGCGGCGCAGCCGGCGAGCACGAGTGCTGCGGCGACGACCGTCGTCAGGGCGATGAGGGGTCTTTTCATGGGCATGCTCCAGGTGCTGATGCGCGGGGGTGCTGTGGTGTGGGGGATGCCGCGGCTCAGGCCGCGTAGATGTCGAAGCCGTCGCGGAACACGACGTTCTTCTCGCCCGCGCGCACCGGGAAGGCGAAGCGGTTGGAGGCCGGGGGCAGCGGGCAGTTGTACTGCGCGGAGAAGCCGCAGGGCGGGACGAACGCGCGGTTGAAGTCGAGCGTGACCGGGATCGGACCGTCGGGGGAGGCCGCGGCATCCGTCTCGACGAAGAGGAAGCGTCCGGAGCCGTACGTCTCGACGCCGTTGGTCTCGTCGCCGAAGACGAGGAGGAGCGTGCCGCCGTCGTCGAAGGCCGCCAGCGTGACGTCCTGGCCCTGGATCGTCGCGTGGATGTCTCCGGGGACGACGAGCTCGCGCGTGCCGCCGTTGTCGCGGATGTGCTCGAACGGCACCGTGCGGCCGACCGAGACGGGCGTGAACTCGCCGAAGACGACCCACTCCGGGTCGTAGGGGTAGGCGTCGATGCGGTCGAAGGCGCGGATGGCGGGGGCGTCGGCGTCCCAGAAGCGCAGGCCCTGCTCGGGCGCGCCGGTGTCGAGGTGCGTGCGCGTGAGCGGCGTCACCTGCACCGTGGGGCCTGCCGCGGCGCGGGCGGCGTCGATGTCGGGGAGGTCGCCGGTCCAGCGCGTCTCCACGAGGGAGAGGTTGCCGGTCGCGGACGTCACCGCGCGGGTGCGGTCCTGCAGCCAGGAGGCGTGGTCGTCGGATGCGGGCATGGTGGGACCATTCTCGTTTTCGCGGGGGAGGGCGACGCAATCGGGCGTCATGAAGGGCAATACCGGGCGACGTCCGGGTATTCCCGACCCGGCCCACCCCCCGCGCGCGTCCAGGCCGCGGGGAGGGTCAGGCGGTGACGCGCGCCCCCGTGCGACGCCGCCACCCGACGACGATCGAGCCCACGACGATGAAGGCGATCGAGATGAGGATCACGTAGATGACGACCGAGCCCCAGCCGCCCGGGTTGTTCGGGTTCAGGAACGGGTACGGGTACCAGAAGGGCTGGTCGTTGGCCGGGTTCGTGATGAGCGGTCCGCGGAGCAGCGTGTAGACCACCCAGACGATCGGGAACACGATGATCGCCAGCACGCGCGACCAGGGGAGCGAGCGGCGGGCAGGGCCGAGGAAGACGTCGGCGAGGAGGAACAGCGGGCCGATGAGGTGCATCGTCTCGTTCGACCACGGGATCGGCTCGCTGCCCTGCGGCAGCGTGATGCTGCGCAGCAGGGTGTTGTAGACGAGGCCGGTGATGATCATGTACGTCGAGACGCACGCGATCGCGGTCGCCAGCCCCGCCGGCTCGACCAGTCGCGTCCCGTCGCCCTCGAACGCGTCCGCACCGGGCCGGCGGCGGACGAACCACACGACCGAGATCAGCAGCACGACCGCCGCGAGCACGTTCGAGAGGATCGTGAAGAAGCTGAAGAAGTTCGTGACGATCGTGAGCATGTCCTTGCCGTCGGCCGCGGCGGTGGCCAGCGACTTGCCGAGCTGCGCGAACACGGCGGCGAGGATCACGACGGCCATCACCGCGCGGAGCGCGGTCCAGAGACGGGCCCAGGCGAGGGTGCGGGTCATGCGCTCACCATATCTGCCTCGCTCGCGGCCTCGGTAGGATGGGGTGTACCGTCCGCGACACGGGGGAGCACCCATGCCAGGCATCGTCATCGTCGGAGTGCAATGGGGGGACGAGGGCAAGGGCAAGGCCACCGATCTCCTCGGTGAGCGCACCGACTGGGTCGTCAAGTTCAACGGCGGCAACAACGCCGGTCACACGGTGGTGATCGGCGACGAGAAGTACGCCCTGCACCTGCTGCCGTCCGGCATCCTGTCGCCCGGGGTCAACCCGGTCATCGGGAACGGCGTGGTGATCGACCCGGAGGTGCTCTTCGCCGAGCTCGAAGCGCTCAACGCCCGCGGCGTCGACACCAGCCGGCTGAAGGTGAGCGCGAACGCGCACCTCATCACCCAGTACCACCGCACCCTCGACAAGGTGACGGAGCGCTTCCTCGGGAAGCGCATGATCGGCACCACCGGCCGGGGGATCGGTCCGGCGTACGCCGACAAGATCAACCGCGTCGGCATCCGCGTGCAGGACATCTTCGACGAGAACATCCTGCGCCAGAAGGTCGAGGGCGCCCTCGACCAGAAGAACCACCTGCTGGTGAAGGTCTTCAACCGCCGCGCGATCGCGGTCGACGAGATCGTCGACGACCTCCTGTCGTATGTCGAGCGCCTCCGGCCGATGGTGTGCGACACCGGGCTTCTCCTGAGCGGCGCACTGGACGCCGGCGAGGTCGTCGTCTTCGAGGGCGGTCAGGCCACGATGCTCGACATCGACCACGGCACGTACCCCTTCGTGACGAGCTCGTCGGCGACGGCGGGCGGGGCCTCCACCGGCTCGGGTATCGGACCCAACCGCCTCGACCGCATCGTCGGCATCGTGAAGGCCTACACGACGCGCGTCGGCTCCGGACCGTTCCCGACCGAGCTGTTCGACGCGAACGGCGACTTCCTGCGCTCGCGGGGGTTCGAGTTCGGCACGACGACCGGCCGCCCGCGCCGTGTCGGCTGGTACGACGCCCCGATCACGCGCTACGCGACCCGGATCAACGGCATCACCGATCTCGTGCTGACCAAGCTCGACATCCTCACGGGTCTAGACGAGATCCCCGTCTGCGTCGCCTACGACGTCGACGGCGTGCGCTACGACGAGGTGCCGGTCAACCAGTCCGACTTCCACCACGCGACGCCGATCCTGGTGAACCTCCCCGGCTGGAAGGAGGACATCTCCACGGCCCGCATGTTCGAGGACCTCCCGAAGGCGGCCCAGGACTACGTGCTGACGCTCGAGGAGATGAGCGGCACCCGCATCTCGGTCATCGGCGTCGGCGCGGCACGCGACGCGGTGGTCGTGCGCCACGACCTCCTGGACTGATGAGGTTCTGGCTCGGCTCGTACACGTCGGACTCCGGCGGCCGTGCCACCGGCATCGGCGCGCTCCGGGCGGGCGAGCCCGACGTCGCGTCGGCCGGCGGCCCGCTGTCCTTCGTCGGGACCGCGGCCGCGGCAGCGTCCCCGTCGTGGCTGGCGCAGCATCCGACCCTCGACGTCGTCTACGCGACGCTCGAGCACCGCGGGCAGGTGGCGGCGTTCCGCCGGACGGGCCTCGACTCCTTCGCGCCGCTGGGCACGCCGGTCGACGCGGGCGAGGCGGTCTGCCACGCGGCCGTGGCGCCCGACGGCCACACGCTCGTGGCCAGCTGCTGGGGTGACGGGCGCGTGGTGCGGATGAGTCTGGATGCTGCGGGCACGCCCTCCACGCCGGTGATCGCCGCGGCGGCCGCCGATCCGTTCGCGGGTCCGGTCGATCCGTTCGCCACCACGGGCGACGGAGCGTCGGGGGAGTCGTTCGCGGGCACGGAAGGTGCGGCCATGGCCGCCGGCCTGTTCACCGTCCCGGGCATGGGGGTCGGTCCGTCCGCCCTCGATGCGGAGCTCGCCGCGGCATCCCGTGCCCTGCGAGCGGCGGCGGGCGACGAGTACGCGCACCTCGTGCCCGAGTACGACCTCGCCGAGGACGCGGTGGCCGAGGCGGCGCCGCCGGTCGCCGAGGGGGTGCCGGAGCGGGTGTCGCGCGCGCATGCGGCGGTGCACCTCCCAGACGGGCGCGTCGCCACGACCGACCTGGGCTTCGACCTGGTGCGGTTCTGGCGGATCGGCTCGACCGGCATCCGTGCCGACGGCGAGGTCGTGCTGCCGCGGGGATCCGGTCCCCGGCACATGGTGCTGCACCCCAGCGGTCATCTGCACGTGCTCGCGGAGTACTCGCGCGAGGTGTTCACCCTCGCGACCGGCCCCGACGGACGGTGGCGACTGCTCGGCGGAGTTGCGGCCTCGGCCCTGACGATGGACGGCGACACCGGCGCGGAGCTCGCGCGCTCGCACGACGGTCAGTTCCTGTACGCCGGCATCCGCGGATCCGACACCATCGCGACGCTGCGGGTGCGCGGCGAGGGCGACCGGCTCGAGGCCGTCGCTCTCGTCGACGCGGGCGTCACGTGGCCGCGTCATCACCTCGTGTCGCGCGACATCCTGCTCGTGGCCGGAGAGCGATCCGACGACGTGGTGTCGCTCACCCTCGACATCCGCACGGGCGTGCCCGGCCGGGTGCGCTCGCGCACCGAGGCCCCGTCGCCCACGCGCATCCTGCCCGCGCGGCGCTGAGCCGCGGCATCCGGGTCAGATCTTGGCGTCCTGCCGCGGCAGGAACACCTGCTTGATGATCAGCAGGATCGACGCCGTCACGGGGACGGCGATGAGGGCGCCGAGGAGTCCGAGCAGGGTGCCGCCGATGAGCGCGCCGATCACGACGAGCGAGCCGGGGATGGAGATCGCCTTCGACATCACCCTCGGCGTGAGGACGTAGGCCTCGACCTGGATGTAGACGAGGTACGCGATGCCGAAGATGAGCGCCGCGAGAGGGCTCGTGAACAGGGCGAGCCCGGTGCCGAGGATCCAGTAGAGCACCGGACCGACCAGCGGGATGATCGTGATCGCGAAGGCGATGACCCCCATCAGGAGCGGGAACGGCAGCCCCAGGAAGAGGTGCAGGAGGAAGGCCACCACGGAGTTGAAGAAGGCCAGGATGACCATGCCCATGAGGTAGCTGCCCACGGAGTCGGTGATCTGGGTGGTGAGGTCGCGCACCCGCGAACGGTTGCGGGCCGGGGCGAAGCGGGTGAGCGACTCCTTGATGCCGGGCAGGGAGGCCACGAAGTACAGGGTCAGCACGACCACGATGAGGGCGCCGGAGACGGCCTCGGCGATGTTCGCGCCCACCTTGAGGATGCCGCCGGAGATGGCGGCGATGTTCGCCGGGTTCGTGGCGAAGGTCTGCAGGTCGTTGACCAGCGATCCGAGGCCGTCGCCGAAGATGCCCTCGAGCCAGTGGAAGATGTCGGAGTCGCGGAAGTCGTTGATGGTGGCGGGGATGCTCTGGATGAAGCCGGTGACCTGAGCGATGAAGGTCGGCACGACCAGCCACAGCAGGCCGGCGATGAGACCGCCGAACACGGCGAAGACGATCGTGATGCCCCACGGACGGGCGATGCCGCGGCGGGCGAGGAACTTCACGATCGGATCGAGGCCCAGCGCGGCGAACATGGCCAGGGCGATGTAGATCAGCACCGTGGAGATGCTGCTGACCGCGAAGCCCAGGACGAGCGCGAGCAGGCCGCCGAGGGTGAGCAGGAATCCGGCGGCGAAAGGGCTGTCCAGGTGCGCCCAGAACGGCCGGCCGCCCCGGTCGGTCGCCGCCGTGGCGGCCGCCATGACCACCCCGGTGTCGGTGCTCACGCCGGACGAGTCGGCTCCGGGCGAGGGGGCGGGGGTGGCGTCGCTCATGGACACACTCTAGGTGCGCACCTCGGCGCGCTATCGTCGGGAGTCCGAGGAGGATGCCATGACCGACACCGCCGATCCGATGATCACCCTGCAGCGACTGCGCGCGAGCATCGACAACATCGACGCCGCCCTCATCTTCATGCTCGCCGAGCGCTTCCGCTGCACGCAGCAGGTCGGCGTGCTCAAGGCCGAGCACGGCATGCCCGCCTCCGACCCCGACCGCGAGCAGACCCAGATCGCGCGGCTGCGCAGTCTGGCCGAGGACGCCGACCTCGACCCCGAGTTCGCCCACAAGTGGTTCACGTTCGTCGTGTCGGAGGTCATCCGCCACCACCGGAGCGCGGCCGAAGGGGCGTGAGCCTGCGGACGGCGCGGACCAGTCAGAGCGTGATGATGCCGGTGTCCGCCCGCCGGTCCTCGGATTCGGTCACGCGCTGCGTGACGCCTTCGCGGGCCAGTGCGGCGCGGCGTCGGGTGATGCCGATCATCCACTCCGCGGGGGTGTGCCGCCGGGGACGCCCCGCGGCGGTCTCCCAGATCTCCACGAACACGTCGGCGAGCACAGCTGCCGCTACCCGCTCGTCCGGGATGAGGGCCAGGAGCAGCCCGTAGACCTTCGGCGACAGCGCGTCGTACAGGCGGGCGAGGCACTGCGCATCTGCGGCGGCGACGCCGTCCAGCAGCGCCCCCAGGCCGCCGTCTGCGGCGGAGTCGGTGGCGGCGAGGGGGTCCATTGAAGGATCGTGACATGTCGAGCTCGGGAAAGATGCCGCTTGCTTCACGACCCCCGCTCGGCTAGGCGCTCGTGTGAGAACGCAGCGGTCGTGCGCGGGTTCAGGGCACGGCGCGACGGAGGGTGAGGAACGAAGAGGCCGCGAGCGCCGCGTTCAGCACCAGGCCCCAGACGGCCAGCCCCAGCGCGCCCAGCGCGACGAATCCCTCGGCGACCGTCGCCCACGATCCGGTGGCGGTGATCAGCCAGGCCAGCGCCACCAGCACCGCGGCGGTTCCGATCAGCGTGGCCGTGGTGGCCAGCGGGCCGAAGCGCTTGTAGATGGTCGCCGCCCAGAAGCCGACGACGAAGAACAGCATCGCGATGGCGAAGAAGACGACGCCCGCACCGAGCGGTCCCGCCTCCCACACCCAGGGCAGGTAGAAGAAGTAGCCCTCGATGCCCCAGCCGCGGGTGGCCTGCTCCACGAGCCCGCCGAGCACGAAGATCACCGACAGGAGCACGGAGGTGATGCCGGCCGTCACGAGCGTGCCGACGTAGAACTCCCGGCGGGTGACGCTCATCGCCTGCGAGAACGGGAAGGTGAGGGTCAGCGCCTGCACGCCGACCACGCCGAAGTACCACAGCGGCGCCTGCGCCCCACCGCCGTACTTCGGGGTGGTCACGCCGACCGAGAAGAGCAGCGCGTACACGGCGAACGCGATGGCGAACGAGCCGAGCAGCACGATCACGGGCACCCAGATGTAGGTCTGGCGGTTGATCAGCTGCATGCGGACGACGTTGAGCGTGCGGGTCATCGTCCCGCTCCTTCCTGCGCGGAGGCGCGTGCGGGCGCCTCGTGGTCGGACGGGTCGGCGGAGTCGCCGGACGCGGAGTGCTGGGTGGTGCGGACGATCAGCTGCTGCAGCGACACCGGCGCGACGTCGAGCCCGGCCTCCGCCAGCCCGCGACGGTCCTCGGCGGTGAGGGCTCCGAGCACCGTGACCGACACGGTGCGGCCGAGGCTCTCGCGGTGCACGACCTCGCGCCCGGCGGTGAAGGCGTCGACGGCGGCCGCGTCGCCGACGATGTTCGCGGCGCGCTCGCGCACCGATTCGGTGTCGTCGTCCATGAGGATGCGGCCGCGGTCGATCACGAGCACGCGCTCCAGCAGGTTCGACACCTCGTCGATCAGGTGGCTGGAGAGGATCACCGTGCGCGGGTGCTCGGCGTAGTCCTCCAGGAGACGGTCGTAGAAGATCTGCCGGGCGACGGCGTCGAGTCCCAGGTAGGGCTCGTCGAAGAAGGTGATGTCGGCCCGCGCCGCCAAGCCGATCACGACGCCGACCGCCGAGAGCTGCCCGCGGGACAGCTTCTTGATGCGCGTCTTCGCCGGCAGCTGGAAGTCGTCCACCAGTCGGTCGGCGAGATCCTGGTCCCAGTGCGGGAAGAACAGCCGCGCCGTGTCGAAGGCGTGCTTCGGCAGGGCGTCGTCGGGGTAGCGCTGGCTCTCGCGCACGAAGCAGATCCGTCCGAGCACGTCGCTGTTCTCGTAGGGGTCCTGTCCGAAGACGCGGACCCGGCCCGACGTGGCGAAGTTCTGGGCCGTCAGGATGGACATCAGGGTGGTCTTGCCGGCCCCGTTGCGGCCGAGGAGCCCGGTGATGCTGTCCTTCTCGATCGAGAACGAGACCTCGTCCAGGGCGAGCGTGTCGCGATAGCGCTTGGTGAGGCCCTCGACCTCGATGACGGCGCTCATGAGGCGCTCCTTCCGGTGATGGCGGATGCTGCGGCGGCGCGATCGCGGATGAGTGCCGCGAGGTCGTCCGGGCCGAGCCCGAGCTTGCGCGCCTCGACCAGCAGCGGATCGACGAAGCGGTCGCCGAACGACGTGCGTCGCTCGGCCAGCAGCAATTCGCGCGCACCGGGTGCGACGAACATGCCGACGCCGCGTCGCTTGTAGAGCACGCCTTTGTCGACGAGCATGTTGACTCCCTTCCCGGCGGTCGCCGGATTGATGCGGTGGAACGCGGCGAGCTCGTTCGTCGACGGGGCCTGACCCTCCTCGGGCAGGCTGCCCTCGATGATCGCGTCTTCGACGCTCTCGCTGATCTGCAGGAAGAGCGGTCGGCCCTCGTCGATCACGTGCACCTCGTTCAGTGGTTCATTACTTGACTGACTAACCATGCAACGGGGATCGTGCCGCTGTCAAGGGCAGTCCTGCGGCAGCGGCCCTGAGCCCGTCCGTCGCCGAGAGAATGGGTCTATGGGTCGAGACCGCAGCACCACGGCGGCGCCGCCGTCGAAGGTCTGCGCCTCGTGCGGGCGCGAGATGCAGTGGCGCAAGAAGTGGGCGTCGAACTGGGACGAGGTGCGCTACTGCTCCGACGCCTGCCGCCGCCGCGGCGTGAGCAGCGTCGACGAACGCCTGACCGCGTCGATCCGCGAGCTTCTGGCGAAGCGCGCCCAGGATGCCACGATCTGCCCGTCGGAGGCGGCCCGCGCCGTCGGCGGCGAGGAGTGGCGCGACCTGATGGAACCCGCCCGTCGCGCCGCGCGCCGGCTGGTCGCGGAGGGTGAGGTCGAGATCACGCAGCGCGGCACGGTGGTCGACCCGTCGACCGCGAAGGGTCCGATACGCATCCGCCGCGCGCGCTGACGCGACTCGCGCCGGCGCTCAGCGAGAAGTCCGGCGCTCAGCGCGAGCCGGCGCTCCACGCGAGTCCGGCCGGCGCTCAGCGCCAGGTACGGCCATTCAGTGCGAGGGCTTGGGGTGGACGACGCGGCCGGGAGCCGTCACCGGCGCCGCAGACGGGCGGACGGATGCCGGTGGCACCGGCCGACGCTCGGTGTCGGCTGCCGTCGCTCCGGCGGCGGGGGTGGCCGCGGCATCCGTCGATGATGCGGCCTGCCGTGGGGGCGCGGCGTCCGTCGTCCCGGTGGTGAGCTCGAGCGCCACCTTCTTCTCCAGGACGTCGATCGCCTCGTCGGACACGGAGATCAGTCCGTCGAGCTCCTCGCGCACGCGCCGGTAGGCGAGCTGACGCTCGGCGGGCGTGGCCGCCTGGTCGATGGCGACGGTGAGCAGCTGCTTCGCGGTGTCGAGACGCTTGCGCTCGGCGTCGCTGAACGAGGAGTCGCGGATGCGCCGCGCGTCGCGCTCGGCGACGTCGAAGGCGACCTCGTAGTCGGTGACGGCGGCGCGGTACTCGGCCAGCTGGTCCTTCGCGATGCGGACGTCGACGGAGTCGGGCCGCAGGCCGTCGGCGATCTTCTTGGCGCGGAGGAAGGCCGCCGTCAGCGGCTGGCGGCCGTCGCTCATCGCGGGGAACGCGATGAGCTTCGCGACGTCGAGCTCGTAGTCGAGCCAGCGGTGCGTGACGTCATCGTGCGCAGCGAAGAGCTTCTGCAGCTGCTGGCGGTGCGGCGCCTCAGCCTCCGGCGCCGCGGCGGGTGCCGTCGCGATGGCGCCCGTGCGTGCGACGCGCAGCTCGGCCTTCGCCCGCATGACCTCGAGCCGGCGCTCGTGACGTGCGCGCGCTCCGCGCTCCCACGCCTTGGCGGCACCACCGGCGACCCCCATCAGGGGGAAGATGATCCACCAGAAATTCCACCACTCCACGGGGCCATGCTAGACCGCGCCGGAATGGGGGAGTCCGGATCAGGGACGCTTGTCAGGTCGCCGTCCGCCCCACGCGGCGGCGGCCCGTGCGACGGCCTCGGCGGTGCGTGACGCCCCGTCCCAGATGTCCTTGGCGACGTCGCCCCAGGCCTCGCCCCGGCCGTCCGCGCCGCCGCTGCCGGGGCCGGCCGGGCGCGTGCGGCCGCGGGCCTCCTGCTCGGCGGTGTCGAACGTCTGCCGCAGGCGACGGACCGCGTCGCGGTAGGCGGCATAGGCGGACGGCGTCGTGCGGGCGTCGGATGCCGACGGACGCAGCCACTGCGCCTGCGACTGGGCCTGCAGGAACGCCGACAGTGCGGGATTGCGCACGTCGCTCATCGACGGGTAGGCGATCGCCAGGGCGGGATCGGTCTCGTAGGCCATCCACCGCACGAGAACGGCGTCGTGCTCGCGCATGAGGCGGGTCAGGGGGTGGAACTCGCGGGCGGATCCCACCGGAGGCATGGTCGAGCGGGCAGCCTTGACGGCGGCCCGGCGCGCGCGGACGTCGGCCGCCGACGCCTTCACCTCGCGCTGCGCCACCTGCAGCCGGCGCTTGGCTCCGGCCAGCGCGGCGGGCACGACGGACTGCGCGCGGGTCTGGTCGGCCTGCAGCCGCAGGAGGTCGGCCTGCGCGGCCTGCACCTCCGCGCGGCCGCGGACCGCGGCATCCCGAGCCTCCTGGAGGTCGTGCAGCGCGGCATCCAGCTCCAGGCGACGTGCGGCGCCGCGGGGCATGGCGCGGTGCGGCTTCAGGCGGCGGTTCACACGCAGACCCACCAGGGTCGCGGCTCCACCGGCGACGGCGGTGGGGGCGACCCACCACCACTGAGCCAGAAGGAGCAGCGGTTCCATCTCCTCATGCTAACCGCCGCCCTTCGGGGCGGGGAGGGACGTCAGCCGAAGGGGAGGGCCGTCAGCCGAGGGGGAGGGACGTCAGCCGAAGAGGAGGGCGATGACGGTCGCGCCGCCGCCGACCAGGATGAGGGCGACGATCACCACCCACGCCACGATCTTGACGCGGCGCTGGCGTACGGCGTCGAAGCCGGCGTACTCGTCGTCATCGGACACGGGCGTCCCCTTCCACAGGCTCGGTCACCGTCGGGCCGAAGGCGGCCGGCAGCGTCGCGGTCGACAAGGCACGCAGCTCCGGCGTGGTGAGCGTGAAGACGTCCTGCACCTCGAGGGCCGAGGAGCCGTCCTCCGCCACGTCTGTCACGCCGATGCGCAGCACGGGGTAGCCGCGGCCGTCGCACAGCCCGCGGAACTTGACGTCGTCCTCTCGCGGCACCGACACGATGACGCGACCGGTGGACTCCGCGAAGAGGGCGGCTGCAGCATCCACCCCGTCGCGCTCCATGATCTCGCGCAGCCAGACGCGCGCTCCGACGCCGAAGCGCAGCACGGCCTCGGCGAGGGCCTGGGCGAGACCGCCCGACGACAGGTCGTGGGCGCTGGAGATCAGCGACTGCTGGGAGGCCGCGTGCAGCAGCTGCGCGAGGCGCTTCTCCTGCGCGAGGTCGACCGCGGGCGGCCGACCGCCGAGGTGGCCGTGGATGGTGCCGGCCCACTGCGATCCGCTGAGCTCGGTGGCGGTGACGCCGAGGAGGTAGATGTTCTCGCCGGCGTCCTGCCAGCCGCTCGGAACGCGGCGGGCGACGTCGTCGATGATGCCCAGCACGCCGACGACGGGGGTCGGGTGGATCGGCACGTCGCCGGTCTGGTTGTAGAAGGAGACGTTGCCGCCCGTGACGGGGATGCCGAGCTCGAGGCAGCCGTCGGAGAGTCCCTCGACGGCCTGGCTGAACTGCCACATGACCTCGGGGTTCTCCGGGCTGCCGAAGTTCAGGCAGTCGGTGACGGCCGTGGGGATCGCGCCGGTGACGGCGACGTTGCGGTACGCCTCGGCGAGGGCGAGCTTGGCGCCCTGGTAGGGGTCGAGCTGACAGTACCGGCCGTTGCAGTCGGTCGCGATCGCGAAGCCCAGGCCCGACTCCTCGTCGACGCGCACCATGCCGGCGTCGTCGGGGAAGCTCAGGGCGGTGTTGCCGAGCACGTAGTAGTCGTACTGGTTGGTGACCCACGAGGTGTCGGCGAGGTTGGGGCTGGTCAGCAGCTTCACGAACTCGTCGCGGAGCGTCTCGGGGTCGCTCGAGCGGGGGAGGGCGGCGGCGGAGTCCTCGCGCAGCGCGTCGATCCAGGTCGGGTAGGCGACGGGGCGCTCGTAGACCGGCCCGTCGACGGCGACGGTGGAGGGGTCGACGTCGACGATGCGCACGCCGTGCCAGTCGATGACGAGACGTCCGTCGCCGGTGACCTCGCCCAGCACGCTCGTCTCGACGTCCCACTTGCCGACGACGGCCAGGAACGCGTCGAGCTTCTCGGGCGCGACGATCGCCATCATGCGCTCCTGCGACTCCGACATGAGGATCTCCTCCGCCGTCAGCGAGGGATCGCGCAGCAGCACGTCGTCGAGCGAGACATGCATGCCGCTGTTGCCGTTGGCGGCCAGCTCGCTGGTCGCGCACGAGATGCCGGCGGCGCCGAGATCCTGAATCGCCTCGACGAGGTCGTCGCGGTAGAGCTCGAGGCAGCACTCGATGAGCACCTTCTCGGCGAACGGGTCGCCGACCTGCACCGCGGGGCGCTTGGTGGGGCCGCCCTCCGAGAAGGTGTCGGAGGCGAGGATGGATGCTCCGCCGATGCCGTCGCCGCCGGTGCGGGCGCCGAACAGCACGACCTTGTTGCCGGCGCCGGAGGCGTTGGCGAGCTTGATGTCCTCGTGGCGCATGACGCCCACGGCGAGGGCGTTGACGAGCGGGTTGGCCTGGTAGACCGAGTCGAAGACCGTCTCGCCGCCGATGTTCGGCAGTCCGAGGCAGTTGCCGTAGAACGAGATGCCCGACACGACGCCGTGCACGACGCGCGCGGTGTCGGGGTCGTCGATGGCGCCGAAGCGCAGCTGGTCCATGATCGCGACCGGGCGCGCACCCATCGAGATGATGTCGCGGACGATGCCGCCGACGCCCGTGGCCGCGCCCTGGAAGGGTTCGATGTAGCTCGGGTGGTTGTGCGACTCGACCTTGAAGGTGACCGCCCAGCCCTCGCCGACGTCGACGACGCCGGCGTTCTGGCCCATGCCCACCATGAGGCGGGTCTTCATCTCGTCCGAGACCTTCTGGCCGAACTGGCGGAGGTAGATCTTGCTCGACTTGTAGGAGCAGTGCTCCGACCACATGACGGAGTACATCGCCAGCTCGCCGCTGGTGGGGCGGCGGCCCAGGATCTCGCGGATCTTCGCGTACTCGTCGGGCTTGAGGCCCAGGGCCGCGTACGGCTGCTCCTTCTCCGGAGTGGCTGCGGCGTTGTCGACGGAGTCGATGACGGGAACGGATGCCGCGGCCGCGGCGGGTGCTGAGGGGCTGGTCACGCGGCTGAACTCCCGGATCGAAGGTTGCGCCCCCAGTCTAGGCGCGCGGCCCGGACTCGCATGCGAGCCGCGGCGGCCGCGGCATCCGGGTGTTGACGAAGCCTCCGTGCCGCGCTAACGTACAACCAAATGGTTGTAGAACACGAACTCAGCGACGCCGACGTGGACCGGATCTTCCGGGCCCTCGCCGACGCGACGCGGCGCGACATCCTGCGCCGCACCATCGACGGCGAGCAGTCGGTCTCCGCGCTCGCCGCCGACTACGAGATGAGCTTCGCCGCCGTGCAGAAGCACGTGGCGGTGCTCGAAGCCGCCCACCTCATCGTGAAGCGGGCCGAAGGAAGGGAGCGCCTCGTGCGCGCCGATCCGGACACCATCGCCCGAGCCCGATCGCTCCTGGCCGAGTACGAGCGTCTCTGGCGCTCGCGCATCGACCGCCTCGACTCCCTGCTCGCCGAAGAAGACTGACGACCGGATGCCGCGGCATCCACCACGCTCGAAGGAGAACGCCATGCCCGTCACATCCGTCACGACCGACCCCGAGGCCCTCACCCTCACCCTCGTCGCCGACTTCACCGCACCCCGCGAACGTCTCTGGAAGGCGTTCACCGACCCGCGCCAGCTCGAGCGCTTCTGGGGCCCTCCGGGATGGCCGGCCACGTTCACCGCGTTCGACCTCACACCCGGCGGCATCGCCCTCTACGCGATGACCGGACCGCACGGCGAAAGGGCGGGCGGGCGCTGGGAGTTCACGCGCATCGACGAACCGGCCGGTTTCGAGGTGATCGACACGTTCGCCGACGAGAACGGCGAGTCCAACCCCGACCTGCCCGCCTCGCGCGCGACCTTCTCGTTCGAGAGCACCGAGGCAGGGTCGCGGCTGCGCGCCGTCACGCACTTCCCGTCGGTCGAGGCTCTCGAGCAGCTGAAGGCGATGGGCATGATCGAGGGCACGACCCTCGCGCTCAATCAGCTCGACACCGTCCTGCAGGACCTCCGCGACTACGCGCAGGGCAAGGGCACCCGCACCGAGATCCTCAGCGATCAGCACGTGCGCATCACGCGGCTGATCGACGGCCCGCGCGAGCTCGTGTGGCGCGCGCACCACGACGCCGAGCTGATGAAGCAGTGGCTGCTGGGTCCCGACGGGTGGACCATGCCCGTCGCCGAAGTCGCGACCGAGGTCGGCGACTCGTACCGCTACGTGTGGGAGCCGGTCGGCGGCGGCGAGGGCTTCGGCTTCGAGGGCGAGCTCGTCCTCGTCGAACCCGGACGCCGCGCCGTGACCACCGAGCGGATGATCGGCATGGACGGCCCCGGCACCCTCAACGACCTGAGCCTCTACGAGGAGGACGGCGCGACGCTGCTGACGCTGCTGATCGAGTACCCGGATGCCGCGACCCGCGACATGGTCCTCGCGACCGGCATGACGGAGGGCATGGAGACGTCCTACGCGCGGCTGGAGTCGCTGGTCCTGGCGTGACCTTCGGCGCCGCGCGCATCAATGCAGCTTGGGGATGGGCCTGCGCTTGGCGGAGGGAATCAGAGCTGTCGGTGTCCGGATGGATCCGATATCTTGATCGCGCGGAGGGGGACGCCCGGGGGCGGATGTCTGCAGCTGCACGGCGAGGTGCTCGACCTCGCCGATGTCCGAGACCTGGGGGAATCCGATGATGTTCACACGTGCGCGCCGAGGGCTGATGCGTCTGGCGATGGCCTGTGCTGTGCTCGTGTGCGCGGTGGGAATAGCGGTGCCGACGGCGGCCCAGGCGTACTCGAACGTCGACGCGTCGATCGAGTTCCGTTGCGCACAGGGCGGGCTGGCTCCCTCCGCAGACGTCGCGCTGGACCTCTCTGCCGGCGAGGCGCAGCCTGCGATCTCCGGACGGCTCGACGCCTACGTCAACGACATCCACGTGGACCGGAAGGGCTTCTACGAGGACGGCGCGTGGCATGACTCCACCTTCGGAGCCTTCCCGCCGGACCTGTACTCCTACGTGGTCTCCATCAACGGCACCCCCGTCGCCGAGAAGCAGTTCCGGTTCCCCGAGGACTGCTCCGACTCGGGCGATGAGGAGCTGACAGCGACGGCGACCTGCGTCGGGCAGAGCGCGCGACTCACGGCGACTCTGGCATACAGTGCGCTCCCGGCAGGGACGACTCTGACCCTGGACCCGAGCGCGTCGAACATGTCGACGTACGACGAGGTCTCGATCGGTGACGCTGTGACGATGACCGGGCCGAAACCGAGCGGAGTGAGAACCTTCACGGGCACGGCCGGGCCGGGCGTGTACACCGTCAGTGTCGCTTACGGCGTTTCCCGCAGCAGCGGGGGCTACGGCGGTGCTTATGACCGGGTGATCCACATCCCGAACTGTGCCGCTGTCATTCGCCTGGCGGGCGTGGACCGGTATGCGACATCGGCTGCGATCACCGCGAATGCGGTTGGTGCGGGCGTTCCGGTGGTGTACATCGCGAAGGGGTCGAACTTCCCTGACGCGCTGTCGGGTGCCCCGGTGGCGGGTGTGCAGGGCGGTGCGGTGCTGCTGACCGATACGAACAGCATCCCGGCGCCGATCAAGGCGGAGTTGGTGCGATTGAAGCCGGCGAAGATCGTCGTGCTCGGAAGCACCGCATCGGTGAGTGCGGCGGTGTTCGACGAGTTGCCGAGATATACGGCGAGTGGTTCCGCGAAAGCGGTATCGCGTCTGGAAGGTGCGGATCGATATGCGACGTCGGCGGCCATCAGTGCGCGCACGTTCTCTCCTGGGGTGCCGGTCGCCTATCTGGCCAAGGGGACAAATTTCCCTGACGCGCTGTCTGCCGCCCCGGTGGCGGCGATGCAGGGCGCCCCTGTGCTTCTGACCGGGACGGATGCGGTGCCGGCGGTGATTGCGGACGAGCTGGCGCGGTTGAAGCCGAAGAAGATCGTCGTGCTGGGTAGCGCCGAGTCGATCAGTGAGGCAGTGTTCCGGTCGGTGGCGCAGTACTCCGCCAGTGGCTCGGTGTCGGCGGTGGAGCGCATCTCGGGCGTCGATCGCTACGCGACGTCGGCGGCTATCAGCCAGCGGGCATTCTCCCCCGGGGTGCCGGTCGTGTATCTGGCTCGGGGCACGAATTTCCCCGACGCCTTGTCGGGTGCGCCGATCGCGGGTATCCAGCGTGGACCGGTGCTGCTGACGGGGACGGATGCGGTGCCGGCGGTGATCGCTGCGGAACTGACGCGACTCAAGCCGCGCAAGATCGTGGTGCTCGGCAGTGACGCATCCGTCAGCGACGCGGTCTTCGATTCCCTCGACGGGTACCTCTCAGCCCCCTGAGTGGGCCTCGTGCGGGTGGCGCCGCCTCCGCGCGTATCTGACCCCTCGGCCCTATGTCCGCCACCGCGCCGCTGGCCGGCGCCGGTCAGCGCAGGCGGCGGCGGTGGATCGTCATCGCCGCGACGAACGCGACGATGAGGATGCCGAGGCACCACGCGAGCGCGACCCACAGGTCGTCGCCGACCGGGCGGCCGGCGAGCAGTGCCCGGATGCTGTCGACGATCGAGGTCACCGGCTGGTTCTCGGCGAACCAGCGCACCGGCCCCGGCATGGTGGCGGTCGGCACGAATGCGGAGCTCAGGAACGGCAGGAAGATGAGCGGGTACGAGAAGGCGCTCGCCCCGTCGACCGACGTCGCGGTGAGACCGGGGATGACGGCCAGCCAGGTGAGGGCGAGCGTGAAGAGGGCCAGGATGCCGACCACGGCCAGCCACCCGAGCACCCCCGCGGACGAGCGGAACCCGATCAGCAGCGCCACCCCCACCACGACGGCGAGCGAGACGAGGTTCGCCGCGAGCGACGTGAGCACATGCGCCCACAGGGTCGCCGATCGTGCGATCGGCATCGACTGGAACCGCTCGAGGATCCCGCCCTGAAGATCGAGGAACAGGCGGTACGCCGTGTACGAGATGCCCGAGGCGATCGTGATGAGAAGGATGCCCGGCAGCAGGTAGTCGACGTAGGAGCTTCCCGTGTCGGCGGCGATGGCTCCCCCGAAGACGAACACGAACAGCAGGAGCAGAGCGATGGGCATGATCGCGGTGGTGATGATCGTGTCGGGGCTGCGGAGGATGTGACGGAGCGACCGCCCGGTCAGCACGGCGGTGTCGCCGAAGAAACGCGTGCGCATGATGCTCCTCAGGATTCGTGGTGGGTGTCGTGGCCGATGAGCGCGAGGAAGATCTCCTCCAGGCTCGGCTGCTTCTCGACGTACTCGACGGTCGCCGCGGGCATGAGCGCCTTGAGCTCGGCCAGCGTTCCGTCGGCGATGATGCGGCCCTCGTGCAGCACCGCGATGCGGTCGGCGAGCTGCTCGGCCTCCTCGAGGTACTGGGTGGTGAGCAGGACGGTCGTACCGGATGCCGCCAGCTCCCGTACCGCCTTCCACACCTCGATGCGCGCCTCCGGGTCCAGTCCGGTCGTGGGCTCGTCGAGGAACACGACGGCGGGGTCGCCGATGAGGCTCATGGCGATGTCGAGCCGGCGCCGCATGCCGCCCGAGTACGTCGCGACACGACGGCCTGCGGCATCCGTCAGCCCGAAGCGGGAGAGGAGGCGCTCGGCGATGCCGCGGGGGTCGGCCTGGTGGCGGAGTCTCGCCACGAGCACGAGGTTCTCGCTACCCGTGAGCACCTCGTCGACGGCCGCGAACTGCCCGGTGAGGCTGATCGCCGCACGAACCTCGGCGGGTCGGGCCGCGACGTCGAGGTCGGCGACCATCGCCTCGCCGGCGTCGGCGCGAAGCAGGGTCGAGAGGATGCGGATGACGGTGGTCTTGCCGGCGCCGTTCGAGCCGAGCAGGGCGAAGACACTGCCGCGGGCGACGTCGAGGTCGACGCCTCGCAGCACGGGCACGTCCGTGTAGGCCTTCTCGAGGCCGCGGACGCGGATGGCGGTGGACATGGATCCTCCTCAGCCGATCTGCTCGGCCTCGGCCCCCGCGATGGCGTCGCGCAGGCGGGTCTGCTCGGAGCGGATCCAGCTGCCGCCGCCGTAGTTCTCCATGAACGTGTCGGCGAAGGCGACGGGGTCGTCTCCGACGACGTCGCGGATCGGGATGGCATCGGCCGCGCTCTGCTCGAGCAGGTCGCCGAGGTCGTCGAGCATGCGGATCAGGCTGGCGCCGTCGTTGCTCGGGCCGAGGTGCAGGAGATAGCGTTCGAGTCCCGCCGCGGCGGAGCGGTAGGGCGCGGGCAGCCTCTTCATGCGCGCCCTGTAGGCGAGATAGCGCTTCTTGTCGCCCAGGTCGCCGATGATCTTCTCGTACCAAGCCATGTCAGTTCCCTTCGATCCGCAGGTGCTCGAGCCGGTCGGCGAGTGAGCCCCAGGTGTTCCAGAAGTCGGCGAGCTGATCCCGCCCCGTGTCGTTGAGCGCGTAGACCTTGCGGGGCGGCCCCTTCTCCGAGGGGACTTTCTCCACGTCGACCATTCCGCGCTGCTCGATGCGCAGGAGGAGCGCATAGATCGTGCCCTCCGCGATGTCGGCGAACCCCCGCGCGCGCAGGTCGGCCGTGATCTCGTACCCGTAGGCCGGGCGCCGGGCCAGCACGGCCAGGACGATCCCTTCGAGGACGCCCTTGAGCATCTCCGTGTCCGGCTTGCCCATCGCGACCCTCCTCGCTACTCAGTGTTGCTGACTACCGCTAGATAGTAACGCTGAGTACCGGCACTCAGCAACACCGAATACCGGACCGTGTGGATTCCGTGAGGGCCGTGTGCACGGCCGTATGGATTCCGTGAGGACGCCGGGAGGCGGCATCCGACGGGTATTGCATCGAATCCGTGCCCCGCACCGGGCACCCGCGTGCCCTGCCGCGGTCGTCGTCTTCTCAGGAGTTCCCGTGCTCGATGTGGTCTTCATCGTCGCGACGCTGGCGCTGTTCGCGCTCGTCGCCCTGGTGGCGAAGGGGGTCGAACGACTGGGCCCACGGTCCGGAGTCTCGCCCCAGCGCGAAGCGATGCGGGGAGGGGACCGGGGATGATGGTCTTCGCCGTCATCGCCGCCGTCCTCGCCCTCGCCGCCGTCGTCTACCTCGTGGTGGCCCTCGTGCGGCCCGAGAGGTTCTGACGTGGACGCCGGTGTCATCTGGTCGATCGTCCTCACGAGCACGACCCTCATCCTCGCCCTGGGGCTGGCCTACCGCCCGCTCGGCGACTACATCGCCCACGTCTACACCTCCGCAAAGGACTCGCGGGCCGAGCGCGCCACCTACCGACTGATCGGCGTCGACGCGGCCGGCTCGCAGACGTGGCAGGCCTACGTCCGCTCCGTCCTGCTGTTCTCGGTCGTCGGCGTCGTGTTCGTCTACGCGATCATGCGGCTGCAGCAGTTCCTCCCCTACTCGCTGGGACTCGGGGCGCCGAGCGAGGCGCTGTCGTTCAACACCGCGATCTCGTTCGTCACCAACACGAACTGGCAGTCGTACTCCGGCGAGGCGACCCTCGGCTACACCGTGCAGTTCGCCGCGCTCGCGGTGCAGAACTTCGTCTCCGCCGCCGTCGGCATCGCGGTGGCCGTCGCGCTCGTCCGCGGCTTCGCCTATCGGCGCAGCGGCGTCATCGGCAACTTCTGGGTCGACCTCGTGCGCGGCACCTACCGGCTGCTGCTGCCGATGGCGGTCGTCGCCGCCGTGGTGCTGCTGGCCGGCGGCGTGATCCAGAACCTGTCGGGCACGACGGATGCCGCGACCCTCACCGGTGCCGCGCAGTCACTCCCCGGCGGCCCCGTCGCCTCGCAGGAGGCGATCAAGCTCCTCGGCACCAACGGCGGCGGATTCTTCAACGTCAACTCCGCGCACCCGTTCGAGAACCCGACGCCGTGGACGAACCTGTTCCAGATCTTCCTGATGCTGGTGATCCCGTTCTCGCTGCCGCGCGCCTTCGGCCGCATCGTCAGAGACGATCGCCAGGGCTACGCGATCCTCGGCGTCATGGCCGCGATCTTCGTGGCCTCGACGGCGATCCTCACCGCGCTCGAGGCCGGCGGTGCGGGCACGGCGCCGCAGCTGGCGGGCGGGGCGATGGAGGGCAAGGAGGTGCGGTTCGGCATCTTCGGCTCGACGCTGTTCGGCAGCACGAGCACGCTGACCTCCACCGGAGCGGTCGACTCGATGCACGACAGCTATACCGCGGTGGGCGGCATGATGCCGATGCTCAACATGATGCTCGGCGAGATCGCCCCCGGCGGTGTGGGCTCCGGACTGTACGGGATGCTGGTCCTCGCCGTGCTGGCGGTGTTCATCGGCGGACTGCTGATCGGCCGCACGCCGGAGTACCTGGGAAAAAAGATCGGGCCGCGCGAGATCAAGCTCGCGAGCCTCTACATCCTGGTCACGCCGACGCTCGTGCTGGCCGGCACCGCCCTGAGCTTCGCCATCCCCGCCGTCCGCGCGGACGTCGAGGCGACGTCGATCTGGAACCCCGGCGTCCACGGCCTGAGCGAGGTGCTCTACGCCTTCACGTCGGCCTCGAACAACAACGGCTCCGCGTTCGCGGGCCTCACCGCCAACACCCCGTGGTTCAACACCGCACTGGGCGTGGCGATGCTGCTCGGCCGCTTCCTGCCGATCGTGCTCGTGCTGGCGCTCGCCGGCTCGCTGGCGGCCCAGGACAAGGTGCCGGCCACCGCCGGGACGCTCCCCACCCACCGGCCGCAGTTCGCCGGTCTCCTCGCGGGCGTGGCGATCATCGTCACCGCCCTCACCTACTTCCCGGTCCTGACCCTGGGACCTCTCGCCGAAGGACTCTCCTGACATGTCCACCACCCTCACCCGCCCCGCGGCACCCGAACCCGTCGCCGACCCCGCGCCCCGGCGCGCGTTCAGCGCAGCGCAGATCGTGCAGGCCGTCCCCGGGGCGCTGCGCAAGCTCAACCCGGCGTCGCAGTGGCGCAACCCCGTCATGTTCCTCGTCTGGGTCGGCGCTGCGCTGACCACGCTGATCGCGATCGCCGAGCCGTTCCTGGGCGGCCCCGAGTCGTCCGGCGGCGCTCCGGTGCCGGCCGGCTTCACGTGGGGCATCGCCGTCTGGCTCTGGCTCACGGTGTTCTTCGCGAACATCGCCGAGGCGGTGGCGGAGGGCCGCGGCAAGGCGCAGGCCGCCACGCTGCGCAAGACGCGCACGAGCACCACCGCACGCCGCGTGATCGCCTACGACGCGACGGCGGATGCCGCGGCATCCGCTGCGACGGTCGAGGACGTGCCCTCGGGCGACCTCCGCCTCGGAGACGTGGTGCTCGTCACCGCGGGCGAGCTGATCCCCGGCGACGGCGACATCGTCAACGGCATCGCGACGGTCGACGAATCGGCCATCACCGGCGAGTCCGCGCCCGTCGTCCGCGAATCCGGCGGGGACCGCAGCGCCGTCACCGGCGGCACCCGCGTGCTGTCGGACCGGATCGTCGTGCAGATCACGTCGAGGCCCGGGGAGACCTTCGTCGACCGCATGATCGCGCTGGTCGAGGGCGCCTCGCGTCAGCGGACCCCGAACGAGATCGCGCTGAACATCCTGCTGGCGAGCCTGTCCATCGTCTTCGTCATCGTCGTGCTGGTGATGAACCCCATCGCCTCCTACGCCGCCTCGCCCGTCAGCATCCCCGTGCTGGTCGCCCTGCTGGTCTGCCTCATCCCCACGACCATCGGCGCCCTCCTGTCGGCGATCGGCATCGCCGGCATGGACCGGCTCGTGCAGCGCAACGTGCTCGCCATGTCGGGCCGCGCCGTCGAGGCCGCCGGTGACGTGACCACGCTCCTCCTGGACAAGACCGGCACCATCACCTACGGCAACCGCCGCGCGAGCGAATTCGTCGCGATGGCCGGAGTGGACGACCGCGAGATGGCGGAGGCGGCGGCGCTGTCGTCGCTGGCCGACCCCACCCCGGAGGGCACGTCGGTGGTCGAGCTCGCGGCCTCGCAGCGGATCGTCGCGACGATGCCGCAGGGCGCGGTCGCGGTCCCCTTCACCGCGCAGACGCGCATGTCGGGTCTCGACCTCGCCGACGGCACGCAGGTGCGCAAGGGTGCGGGGTCGGCGGTGCTCGCCTGGCTCGACGCCGAGGGCTCCCCGGTCGCCGGCGCGCTGCGCGCACAGGTGACGGCCGAGACCGACCGCATCGCGGGCTCGGGCGGCACGCCGCTCGTCGTGGCCACCCTCTCCGCGGCGGGCGCGGGACGCGTGCTCGGCGTCGTCCACCTCAAGGACGTCGTCAAGGACGGCCTCCGCGAGCGCTTCGAGGAGCTGCGCTCGATGGGCATCCGAACCGTCATGATCACGGGCGACAACCCGCTGACCGCCAAGGCCATCGCCGCCGAGGCGGGGGTCGACGACTACCTGGCCGAGGCCACCCCCGAAGACAAGCTGGCGCTCATCCGGCGCGAGCAGGAGGGCGGCAACCTCGTTGCGATGACGGGCGACGGCACGAACGACGCGCCGGCGCTCGCGCAGGCCGACGTGGGCGTCGCCATGAACACGGGTACGTCGGCGGCGAAGGAGGCCGGCAACATGGTCGACCTCGACTCCGACCCGACCAAGCTCATCGACATCGTCCGCATCGGCAAGCAGCTCCTCATCACGCGCGGCGCTCTGACGACGTTCTCGCTGGCCAACGACGTCGCGAAATACTTCGCGATCATCCCCGCCATGTTCATGGGCGTCTTCCCGGGGCTCGCCGCCCTGAACGTGATGCAGCTGTCGTCGCCCGCCTCGGCGGTGACCAGCGCGATCATCTTCAACGCGATCGTCATCGTGTTCCTCATCCCGCTGGCGCTCCGCGGTGTGAAGTACCGCGCCGCCGGCGCCTCCCAGATCCTCAGCCGCAACCTGCTCGTCTACGGGCTCGGCGGCGTGATCGTCCCCTTCATCGGCATCAAGCTCATCGACCTCGTCGTGAGCCTCATCCCCGGCTTCTGAAAGGCCTCGACATGCGCACCACCCTGCGTACCTCCGGCGTCGCCGTCCGCGCGATGCTCCTCTTCACCCTCATCCTCGGCATCGGCTACATGCTGGTCATCACCCTCATCGGCCAGGTCGCACTGCCCGCGCAGGCCAACGGCTCCCTCGTCCGCGACGCCGACGGCACCGTGATCGGCTCCCAGCTGATCGGGCAGTCGTGGACGGATGCCGACGGCGCAGCCCTCCCCGCCTGGTTCCAGTCGCGGCCCTCGGCCGCCGGCGACGGCTACGACGCCGCGGCCTCCAGCGGGTCGAACCTCGGTCCAGAGAACGCCGACCTCATCGCGGCGATCGAGGAGCGGAAGGCGGCGGTGACCGATCTCGACGGCGCCGGATCCATCCCCGCCGACGCCGTCACCGCCTCGGGCTCGGGGCTCGACCCCGACATCTCGGTCGCCTACGCGCGGTTGCAGGTCGATCGGGTCGCCGCGGCCCGCGGCATCCCGGCGTCCGATGTCGACGCGCTCGTCGACGCGCAGGTGCTGCCCCGCGACCTCGGCTTCCTCGGCGAGCCGCGCGTCAACGTGCTCGCCCTGAACCTCGCCCTGGACGCGCGCGCGCCCCTCGCGCGCTGAGAGAATCGCCCAATGCGTCCCCACCCGTGCGTCCGCGTCCCGCGGCAGCCGCGCAGCGCGGAGGTCTTCGGCTCCGGAGTCGTCTCGCGCTCGGGAGTCGTCACGCGCTCGGGAGTCGTCTCGCGCTCCGGAGTCGTCTCGCGCTCGGGAGTCGTCTCGCGCTCGGGAGTCGTCTCGCGCTCCGGAGTCGTCTCGCGCTCGGGAGTCGTCTCGCGATCGGGAGTCTTCTCGTGAAGCGCGGGATGCTGCGGGTGCTGCTGGGCGCCGCCCCCGGCGTCGGCAAGACGTACGAGATGCTCGAGGAAGGGCGGCGCCTCCTCGGCGAGGGCCGCGACGTCGTGATCGCGGTCGTCGAGACGCACGGCCGGGTGGCGACCGCGGCGCAGGCGGAGGGGCTTCCCGCGCTGCCGCGGCGGAGGGTCTCGCACCGCGGCGTCGACCTCGAGGAGATGGACCTCGAGGGTCTGCTCGAGCGGCGGCCGCAGCTCGCGCTCGTCGACGAGCTGGCGCACACGAACGCGCCGGGCTCTCGGCACCTCAAGCGGTGGCAGGACGTCGAGGAGATCCTCGACGCGGGCATCGACGTCATCACCACCGTCAACGTGCAGCACATCGAGTCGCTTGGCGGCGTCGTCGAGAAGATCACCGGCATCGCCCAGCGCGAGACCGTGCCCGACGCCGTCGTGCGCGGCGCCGACCAGATCGAGATCGTCGACCTCGCGCCGCAGTCGCTCCGCGACCGGCTCGCGGCCGGTTCGGTCTACCCGGCGGAGCGGATCGACGCGGCGCTGTCGAACTACTTCCGCCTCGGCAACCTCACCGCGCTGCGCGAGCTCGCCCTGCTGTGGCTGGCCGACGAGGTCGACAGCGCTCTGGAGTCCTACCGCACCGAGCACGGCATCGACGGCGCCTGGCAGGCGCGCGAGCGCGTGGTCGTCGCGCTGACGGGAGGCCCGGAGGGGGAGACCCTGCTCCGCCGCGGTGCCCGCATCGCCGCCCGCTCGTCGGGCGGCGAGCTGCTCGCGGTGCACGTGACCAGCCAGGACGGGCTGCGGGCCGAGGCCCCGGGCGCGCTGGCGGCGCAGCGGGCCCTCGTGGAGTCCCTCGGCGGCACGTACCACCAGGTCGTCGGCGGTGACGTCGCACGCGCCCTCGTCGCCTTCGCGCGGTCGGTCAACGCGACGCAGGTCGTCGTGGGGGTGAGCCGGCGCGGCCGCTTCTCCGCGGCGCTGACCGGACCCGGCATCGGCGCCACCGTGATCCGCGAGTCGGGCGACATCGACGTGCACATGGTGACCCACGCGGCCGCCGGCGGTCGCGCATCGCTCCCGCGCCTGAGCGGAGCCGCCCTCAGCGTGCGCCGCCGCATCCTGGGCTTCGTGGTCGCGCTGGCCGGCGGACCCCTGCTCTCATGGCTGCTGCTGGCCATCGGCGCCGAGGACTCGATCACCACCGATGTCCTGGCCTATCAGCTGCTCGTGGTCATCGTCGCGCTGGTGGGCGGGCTGTGGCCCGCCGTGTTCGCCGCGGTGCTGTCGGGCATCACCCTCGACTTCCTCTTCATCGCGCCGATCTACACCGTCACCATCGCCGACCCCGAGCACGCCCTCGCGCTGGTGCTTTACGTCGTGATCGCCCTGCTGGTGAGCCTGGTCGTCGACCAGGCGGCGCGCCGGGCCCGAGCCGCCCGCCGCGCGCTCGCCGAATCCGAGCTGCTGGCCACGATCGCCGGCAGCATCCTCCGCGGCGAGAGCGCGGTGCCCGCCCTCGTCAGCCGCACCCGCGAGGCCTTCGGGCTCGCCGGGGTGCGCTTGCTGGACGCCGAGGGCGCCGTCATCGCGACCGACGGCGAGCCCGTGCGCGGCGACGTCGACGGGGCGACGGCGGTGCGCCTCCCCGTGACCTCCGGATCCGGGCCCACCGCGATCCTCGAGCTGCACGGACGCGTGCTGGATGCTTCGGAACGGCGTCTGCTCGACGTCATCGTCGCGCAGCTCGCGTCCGCGCTCGAGCGCTCCACCCTCACCCGCACCGCGCGGGAGGCGAGTGCGCTCGCCGAGACCGACCAGGTGCGCTCGGCGCTCCTCTCCGCGGTGAGTCACGACCTGCGCCGGCCCCTCGCGGCGGCGGTCGCGGCGCTCGGCGGTCTGCGCGCCGCCGACGGGCACCTCTCCGACGAGGATCGCCGCGAGCTGCTGGCGACCGCGGACGAGAGCCTCGCCACCCTGACCACCCTCGTCACCGACCTGCTCGACGTGAGCCGCATCGAGGCGGGTGTGCTGGGCGTCTCGGTGCAGCCGACCGATCCCGCCGCGGTCATCCTCGGAGCGGTGGATGAGCTGCACCTCGGACCCGACGACGTCGAACTGGCGCTGGACCCCGACCTGCCGGCTCTCACCGCCGATCCGGTTCTGCTGCAGCGCGTGGTCGTCAACGTCCTCGCGAACGCCCACCGCTTCGCGCCCGATGGCACCCGGGTCCGCGTGACGACCAGCCGCCTCGGCTCGCGCGCCGAGATCCGTGTGGTCGACCATGGACCGGGGGTGGAGCCCGATCGCCGCGGCGAGATGTTCTCGCCGTTCCAGCGACACGGCGACACCGACAACACCACCGGCCTCGGCCTCGGGCTCGCCCTGTCGAAGGGCTTCGCCGAGGGGATGGGCGGCACGCTCACACCCGAGGGGACGCCGGGCGGTGGCCTCACGATGGTCATCGGCCTGCCGGCGGCGACCGCGCCGGAGGGCGCCGTGACGAGCGGAGGCCTGCGATGAAGATCCTCATCGCGGACGACGACCCGCAGCTCGTGCGGGCGCTCCGCATCACCCTGTCGGCCCACGGCTACGAGGTCGTGGCGGCCGCAGACGGCGAGGCGGCGGTGACGCTCGCCGCCCAGCACCATCCCGACGTGGTGCTGCTGGACCTCGGCATGCCGAAGCTCGACGGCGTGCGCGTGATCGAGGCGCTGCGCGGCTGGAGCGAGGCCCCGATCCTCGTCGTGTCAGGACGCACCGGCTCCGCCGACAAGGTCGAGGCGCTCGACGCCGGGGCCGACGACTACGTCACCAAGCCGTTCCAGATCGACGAGCTGCTCGCGCGGCTGCGCGCCCTCGGGCGACGGAGCGCCGCGGCATCCACCCCCTCCGAGCCCGTCGTCCGCTTCGGCGACGTCGTGGTGGACCTCGCCGCGAAGGCGGTGATGCGGGCCGATGTGCGCGTGCACCTGACGCCGACCGAGTGGCGGATGCTGGAGTTCCTCGCCCGCAACCCGGGCGTGCTCGTCACGCGCCAGACGCTGCTGAAGGAGATCTGGGGCAGCGAGCAGGTCGCTGATTCCGGCTACCTGCGGCTGTACATGTCGCAGCTGCGGAAGAAGCTCGAGCCGGATCCGGCCCGTCCCGTGCACCTCCTCACCGAGCAGGGGATGGGCTACCGCCTCGTTCCGTGAGCCGCCCGCGGCGACGTCGGGTGCGGCCTCCCCATCGCCGTGGCCGTCGCGTGGGGGAGGATGGGGCGATGAGCACCACACCGCAGCGGATCGTCGTGATGGGCGTCTCGGCGGCGGGCAAGAGCACCGTCGGGCTGGCGCTCGCCGCGGACCTCGGCTGCGCGTTCACCGACGCGGACGACCTCCACCCGGCGGCCAACCTCGCGAAGATGGCCGGGGGCACGCCGCTCACCGACGAAGACCGCTGGCCGTGGCTGGCGGCGGTCGGTCGAGCGCTGGCCGACGCGGACCGCATCGTCGTGGCGTGCTCGGCGCTGCGCCGGGTCTACCGCGATCGGATCCGGGATGCTGCGCCCGATGCGTTCTTCGTCCTCCTCGACGCCGATGCGGCCGTGCTGCACGCGCGCATCGCCGCTCGGACCGGTCACTTCATGCCGCCGGAGCTGCTCGATTCGCAGCTCGCCCTGCTCGAGCCGCTGCAGTCCGACGAGGCCGGCGCGCGCATCGACGTCGACGGCACCCCGCTCGAGGTGGAGGCCGCCGCGATCGCCGCGGTGCAGCATCCGCCCGCAGGCTGACCTTCTCGACCGACGGAACGAGCTGACCGCCTCGAAGCGCGGACTGACCTCCCCGGACCGACGGGCAGGCCGACCCTGCGGGCTGACCGCGGCGGCTCTACGGGCGGTTCGCCGCGTCGCCTCCGCCGTGCGCGGACGATCCGCTGTCGCTGAGAGCGTTGGCGGTGTCCGGCGGCCCGGCCGGACGCGAGGCGCGGAGGTGCGTCTGCTGCGGCACCTGGCTCGGACGTCCCCCGCGCTCCTGGCCGGGGAGCGGTCGTGAGCGGCGGCCGTAGATCAGCTCCGACGAGTCCAGCAGCCAGGGCACGAGCGTGATCGAGACGCCGTGCACCAGCATGAGCTGGTTGGCGATGCGGCGCGAGCGGCGGTTGTGCAGGATCGACTCCCACCAGTGCCCGACGATGTACTGCGGCAGGTAGACGGTGACCACCGCGCTGCCGTTCTTCTCGCGGTACTTGTCGATGAAGGTGGCGACGGGGCTCGCGAACATCCGGTACGGCGAGTCGATGACCAGCAGCTGCACGGGGATCCGGTGCTCCTGCCATTGCCGCTGCAGCTCGTCGGTCTCCTCCTTCGAGGTGGAGACGTGCACCGCGAAGGTCTTCTCGTGCTTGGCCGCGAGGGCGTAGTCGATGGCCTTGATGACCGGCTTCTGCAGCCGGTTGACGAGGATCATGGCGACGTCGCCCGACGAGCCGAAGTGGGTCGAGTCGTCGACGGCGATCTCGTGCTCGACGTCGCGGTAGTACCGGTTCACGCCGATCATCAGCGTCGCGAGGATCGGGATGGCGATGAAGACGAGGTAGGCGCCGTGGGTGAACTTCGTGATCGTGACGATCAGCAGCACGAAGACGGTGAGGGCGGCGCCGGCGGAGTTGATGATGAGTCCCGACCGGGCGCTGCGGCGCGTGTAGGCGGCGCTCTCCTGAGCGGCAGCCTCCGGGCTCAGCGCCTTCAGTTCGCGCATGACGCGGCGCCAGTGCCGCACCATGCCGATCTGGCCGAGCGAGAACGACACGAACACGCCGATGATGTAGAGCTGGATCAGCGTCGTGAGGTTCGCCTGGTAGACGACGAGCACCAGTACGGCGGCCAGCCCGAGGATGATCATGCCGTTGGAGTAGACCAGACGGTCGCCGCGGGTGTTGAGCGCCTTCGGGGCGTAGCCGTCGCGGGCGAGCACCGCTCCGAGCAGCGGGAAGCCATTGAAGGCCGTGTTGGCGGCGAGGAGGAGCACCAGGGCCGTCGCCGCCTGGATGACGTAGAACGGGATCGACCCCATCCCGAAAGTCGCGGACGCGACCTGCGCCATGAGGCTCGGCTGCGGCTGGGTGCAGTCGAAGCCGATGAGATGGCAGGGGTTCTCGGCGTAGTGCACGCCGGCCACGAGGGCGAGCAGCGTCAGTCCGGCGAACAGGATGATGGCGATCGTGCCCATCAGGGTCAGCGTCATCTGCGCGTTGCGGATCTTCGGCTTCCGGAAGGCCGGGACGCCGTTGCTGACCGCCTCCACACCGGTGAGGGCGGAGCATCCGCTCGAGAAGGCCCTCAGGATCAGCAGGACGATGGCGGCCTGACTGAGACTCTCGGCCTGCACGGTGTACCCCGCGCTGGAGGCGACGGGGGCGTCGCCGAGGAGCATCCGCCCGATGCCCACGACGATCATCAGGAAGACCGAGCCGATGAAGACGTAGGTGGGGATCGCGAACACGAGCGAGGCCTCGCGGACGCCGCGGAGGTTCACCACGATGATCACGATCACGAACAGCACGGCGAGCTCGACGCGGAAGGAGTTGAGGAACGGCAGCGCCGAGATGATGTTGTCCACGCCGGAGGCCACCGACACCGCGACCGTGAGCACGTAGTCGACCAGGAGAGCGGATGCCACGACCACGCCGGGCACCTCGCCGAGGTTCTTCGACGCGACCTCGTAGTCGCCGCCGCCCGAGGGGTAGGCCTTGATGAGCTGGCGGTAGCTGATGACGACCACGATGAGGAGCACGACGACGGCCGCCGCGACCCACGGGCTGAAGGCCAGGAAGCTCAGCCCGCCGATCAGCAGGATCATCAGCAGCTCCTGCGGCGCGTAGGCCACGGAGGAGAGTGCGTCGGAGGCGAAGATGGGCAGCGCCATCTTCTTGGGGAGGAGCTGCTCGTCGAGTTTCTCGCTCGTGAGGGGCTCGCCGATGAGGATCCGCTTCGCTATCGGCGTCTCCATGGCCGCGTCGCGGCTCTCGTTGGTCACGGCGGGACATTACGCCCCCGCGCGCGCGAATGGCAATCCGACGGGCGGCTCGTCACCCATTCGTCACTTCCATAGCGGGCGGGGGTAAGGTTCGCCCGATCCCGCGGGCGCCGCGGGACGTCTGCGCGGCATCCCTAGACTCGGTCCATGAGGGATCAGGTCGCGCTCGGGGCACTCGCCATCGTCGCCGGCGTCCTGGTCGGCATCGTGCTGTTCGTGCCGTTCGTCGCCGTGTCGTACCGGCGCCGCGGGGGGCTGACGTTCGGACGATTCGCGCTCTGGTTCTCGCTCCTGGTGTACTTCCTCGCCATCTGGACCTACACGCTCCTGCCGCTCCCCTCGCCGGAGTCGATCCGCTGCGCCGGGGTGAACCTCGATCCGCTCGACTTCGTCGGCGACATCCGGGGCGCGATCTCGCGCGGCAGCCCGCTGACCGACCCGGCGCTCCTGCAGCTCGTGCTCAACGTCATGCTCTTCCTGCCGCTGGGCTTCTTCGTGCGTGTGCTGTTCCGCCGCGGCATCCTGGTCGCCCTCCTCTGCGGCTTCGGGCTCTCGCTGTTCATCGAGTGCACGCAGCTGACGGGCGTCTGGGGGCTCTACCCCTGCGCCTACCGGGTCTTCGACGTCGTCGACCTGATGACGAACACCCTGGGCGCGGTGCTGGGTGTCACGCTCGCCCTCCTGCTCCCGCGCGCGATGCGCGTGCGCGACGGCGAGCGGATCGATGCCGATCGCCCGCGGCCGGTGACGTCGCTGCGCCGGTTGATCGGGATGCTGTGCGACCTGCTCGTCGTGGGGCTCGGCAGCATCGCCATCCTGCTCCCGTGGCAGATCGTCGATGTGCTGCTGCGGGGGAGTGAGGCCGCAGCCGACGACGACCCGACGGCGGAGCTCGTGGCGAACCTCGTGCTGATCGCGGTCACCCTGACGTGGACCCTCGTCACCGGACGCACCCCCGGCAACGCCGCCGTGCAGCTGCGGTACACCGGATCGCGGCTCCCGGCGGGGCTCGCGCGCATCGTGCGGTACCTCGGCGGCATCGGCGGATTCCAGCTGCTGAACCTGCTGCCGGGCGAGTACGGCAGCTGGCTCGTTCCGCTCTTCGCGCTGGTGTCGTTCATCCTCGTCTTCCCGACCCGCACCCACCGCGGGCTTCCCGGTCTCGTGTCGGGTCAGCGGCTCGTGGACTCCCGCGCCGCGGAGGAGCGGGATCCCGTGCCGGTGGACGCGTGATCTCCCAGCGTTCGCACCGGAAAAGCCCCCTGTGCAGGGTTCCGCTCAGGAGTACCGTGTGAGCATGGCGGCGCGCGTGACGCCCATCTCCCCGGAGCTCTTCGACGGATTCGCGAACAGCTCGGCCGTCCACGTGTTCACGGAGCTGCTCGGGCTGATCTTCGACGGCACGCTGCCGCCCGGCTCGGCGGTGAGCGAGAACGACGTCGCCCGCCGCGCGGGCGTCTCACGCACGCCGGCGCGCGAGGCGGTGCAGCGCCTGCGCGAACTCGGGATCGTGGAGACCTCGGTGGGCCGGTCGTCTCGGGTGGCGACCATCACCGAGACGCGGCTGCGGCAGACGCTCGTCGTGTGGGACGCGCTTTTCGCGGCTGTCCTCGAGGAGGTCGTGCCGATCATCGACGACGAGGACCTCGCCGCGATGGAGGAGGCGACACGGGTGTTCCGGATCGCCGCCGACCAGGGCAACGTCTCCGAAGCGGCCCAGGCGAACTTCGACCTCTACGCCGTCGTGGTCGGGCGCTCGGGCAACCCGCCGCTCATCCGCACGATCGCGTCGATCGTCTACATCGTCCGGCTCGGCGGACAGTCGCTGCCGCGATGGATCGACGCGGACGTGCTCGAGAAGGCGCAGCACGACCTCATCGACGCCCTCCGGCGGCGCGACCTGGCGGCGTCACGGGCCGCGGTGCGCTCCGCCGCGGGATTCCAGCTGCCGCCGGAGGACTGAGCCGGCCTCCGCGGCGCAACACTTCCACGGCGTCGGCTGGAGTTCTCCTGAACGAATCCACAGGACTGGCCGCGGGTGTCGTCGTCAGGGCGCACATGGCCGCATACTTGTGTACAGGCAGACGGGAGAGCGGCGAGATCGGAAGATCACCGACCTGTGGGGGGTCGGGAGCTGCTCGGGGGACCGGCTGAAGAACTCCGTCCTCACCGGCGTCGTCTCTGGGGGATGACGCCGGTGGGAGCACGGAGAACGGGTGACCGGGGGGTCGCCCGCAGATCGGCGGTGACCGGGGGGTCGCCGTTCGGGATGATCGGGGTATGCGGCGGTGTCTGGGGAGACCGTCCGCTGTGGCCGTGCCGGTGAACGTTCGGGGGGACGTCACCGGCGGGCCGGCCTCCGCGACAGCGGGCTGGGGAGCCGCCGTCCGCAGCTGCCGATCAGGCCGAGGCGTCCGCCAGGAACTCGCGCGCGGCGACGACGAGGTTCTCGACGCCGCGGTTCAGAGTGGGCTGCAGCACGGGGGCGAAGAACGGCGAGTGGTTCGTCGGGATGTCGCGCTCGATGGTGCCGGCGGCCGCGGCATCCGCGTACTTCTGCGGGTCGACGCCGCCCCAGAACCAGTACACGAGAGGTGCACCGGATTCGCGTGCGAACCAGGAGACGTCTTCGCTGCCCGTGAACATGCCGGGGTCGACGACCGCGCCCTCGCCGAACTCGCGGCGGAAGGCCGCGGTGATGCGGACCGTCGCGTCGACGTCGTTGATCGTGGGCGGGAGGGTGTGGTCGGTCACGATCGTGGGCTGCTCGACGGCGCCGGATGCTGCGGCCTCCGCTCGCACGATCCGTTCGACCTTCTCGAGCACGCGCTCGCGGGCCGTCTCGTCGGGATAGCGCAGGCTGAGTTCGAGCTTGGCCTCGGCCGGGATGATGTTGTTCTTGAGCCCGGCGTGGATGGAGCCGACGGTGACGACGGCCACGTCGCGCGGGTCGACCTCGCGGGAGACGACGGTCTGGAGGCGCATGATCGTGGCGGCGGCCATGACGATGGGGTCGATCGTCGAGTGCGGTCGTGAGCCGTGGCCGCCGCGGCCGAAGAGGGTGACGGTGAGGCCGTCGGATGCGGCCATCTGCGTGCCCGGACGGACGCCCACCGTTCCGGAGGGGAGCGGCGTCACGTGCTGCCCGAGCACGACGTCGGGCTTCGGGAAGCGGTCGAGCACGCCGTCGGCGATCATCGCCTGCGCGCCCGCGCCGTACTCCTCGGCGGGCTGGAACATGGTCACGATCGTGCCGGCCCACTCGTCCTTCGTCGCGACGAGGCGCTCGAGGGCGCCCAGCATCGCGGTGACGTGCATGTCGTGGCCGCACGCGTGCATCACGGGGACCTCGTTGCCTGCCGGATCCGTGCCGCGCGCGGTGCTCGCGTAGTCGAGTCCCGTCTGCTCGGGCACCGGCAGCGCGTCCATATCGGCGCGCAGCCAGACGACCGGCCCGTCGCCGTTGCGGATGATCGCAGCGATGCCGGTGCGGCCCACGCCCTCTTCGAACTCGATGCCGAGCTCTCCCAGCCGCTGCGCGATCACGCCCGCCGTGCGCGTCTCCTGGAACGAGAGTTCGGGGTGCCGGTGCAGGTCGACGTAGATCGCTTCGAGGTCCAGAGCCATGCGGTCGAGCCTACTCAGGGTCGCCGTCGCGCCGGCCGACGCCGTGGGACTGTGGGTTCTCGTCCATGCCGTGCCGTGCGGTGCTGGGCGCCGGCGGACACTCTCGTCAGTCGAGGGCGATCTGGTAGTGGATCATGCCGCTGCGTCGCGCGACTCGGTCGTACAGTGCGCGGGCGGTGGCGTTGTCCTCTGCGGTGAGCCAGTAAACCTTGGCCGATCCGTGCTGCTTCGCCCACGCCCTCACGTGCTCGATGAGTGCCGCGCCCGTTCCGCCGCCGCGGGCGTCCGGCGAGACGAAGAGGTCTTCCAGGTAGCAGTAGTCCGTTCTGGTCCACGTGGCGGCGTGGGTGAGCCAGTGCACGATACCGATCGCGCGTCCGTCATCGTCACGGGCGATCGCTCCGTGCAGGTTGCCGCGCTTGTCGACGATCCGCGCGAACGTGGAGTCGGTCGTCTCCTCGTCGATCGTGCTTTCGTAGAAGTCGAGGTACCCCTTCCACAGCAGCAGCCACTCGTCGCGGTCTCGGGCTTCGATCGGGGCGATGCGGACCATCCGCCGAGCCTAGCGATCTACTCCAAGGCCCTCGGCTCCCGCTCCTGAACCCCGCGTGTGACGGCAATCCCTGGCCGCACGTCATCCCGCCGCGGCACTCTTAGACTCCACCACCTGTTCAATCACGCCGCCTCGAATCTCCGCGGCGAGCGGGAGCGGAGGCGCTCGGGCGCGGGGATGACGCCCGTGGCGGGGTCCGCGGGCTCCTGCCACCAGTAGGTGTCGTCGCCGCTCTCCGGATCACGTCGTCGCACGATGCGCGCGCCGCGGTTGTGCAGGTCGAGGTGATGGAAGCGGCACAGGGGGACGCCGTCGTCGACGTCGGTGCGTCCGTGGTGTTCGTACCAATGGTCGATGTGATGCATCTCGCACCAGGAGGGCGGGGCGGAGCATCCGCGGCCGACGCATCCGCCGTCCCGCACGCTGATCGCGACGCGCTGCTTCGGGGTGAAGGTGCGGTGCTCTCGACCGACGTCCAGCGGCCTGCCGTGAACGTCGGTCGTGATGATGCGGGCTCCGGCGTCGCAGAGGTACTTCTCCGCGATCTGACGGGGAAGCGCATCCCCGCCGTCTTCGAGATGAGCGACGCCCTCGCCATCGCTCGCCACCACCGGGGACTCGACGATGACGCGCACCCCCGGCTGACGGTCGCCGAACGCCTGATTCGGGTCGACGGCTGCGCCCGCACGCAGCACGGCCATGACCAGGTCGTACTGCAGCTGCTCGTTGGTTCGCGGATCGTGAACCGCCGAAGCCGCCGGGTCTGGGGAGCCCGAACTCGCCATGGAGCCACCGGCGTCGACGAATCGGGGACCTCGCCGCGGGCGCAGAGCCGCGTTGCCGATCGCATCGATCCAGGCCGCGCTCTCGTCGTCGAGCACGAGGTGGGCGTGCTGCTGTCCGGCGGCGTCCGCCCATCTGCGGAAGGACCGCGCGGCGAACCGCTCAGCGAAGCGCCGTGCCACCCCGAGCGGGTCGAGGCGGTCGCGCGCGATGCGCGCCGCGTGGCGCAGGTCTTCGACGGAGAGCTCGCCGGCCTCCTCGAGAAGCGTCTCGGTGGATCGTGCCCATGCCGCCGTCAGGGCAGCCGGATCCGAGTCGGGAGAGCGATCGAGGGGCGGATCGCCCATCCCGACGCGAATCGCCTCGTGCTGGGCCGTCGTGATGCGTCCCTCGGTCAGAGCCGCCCGAAGAAGGGTGCGCCAGAGAGGAGTCGCATCGCCGGACGACCCATTCACGCCGATCGCCAAGCCCTGATCCTCTGCGCCGACGGCAGAGAGCCGGCCCTCTTCCGCGTGCCCGAGCAGGTCACGCCCTGTGCGGAGCGCGCGCGTGACATCGGATCGCGACTGCCCGGTCATGCTCTGCAGCAGCGACGTCGCGGATCGATGCCCGTTCTGCCGGGCGAGCCCGGCCACGCCGCGATCGCGGTCGGACCGCTGATCGACCACCGCCGCGGCGGCCGCCAGCACGAGATCGACGCTCTTCCGCACTTCTGCGGCGTCGGCGATCAGCGAGACGGTCGTCTGGTCGTCGAGCGCGTCCAGCGGTCCGCCTTCGACAGTGTGGTTCACCCGCGCCATCGCGCTCGCCATGCGAGCAACAATTGCGACGACGTCCTCCATAGAACAAATATACGAAGGACCTCCGACATCGAGTCGGCGACGTTGGGACCAGCGCTACGCTCCGAGGATGCATGCGATCGGGAACAGGGGGCCCATGCGCGTTCGTCCGGCATCCCCGGCCGACGCGGACGGCATCGCCGCCGTGCACACGACCTCATGGCGCGAGACATACGGGTACATGGTCGATGACGAGGATGCCGGTCCGTGGTTCGATCTCGGCCGCCGCACGGACATGTGGCGCACGAACTTCGCCGTCGGCGCCTTCACCTCACACGTGGCCATCGATGAGGGTGACATCGTGGGTTTCGGGTCAGCGCGGCCGGCTCCCGACTCGGATGCGGTGCGGCCGGAGGAGCTGACCATGCTCTACGTCCTCGCGCGGGCGCACGGCACGGGAGCGGGTCAGGCTCTTCTCGAGGCGGTGCTCGCCGACCGCCCGGCGTACCTCTGGGTCGCGGCCGACAACCCGCGCGCGCAGGCGTTCTACCGACGCAACGGATTCGAGTACGACGGCACAAAGTCGTCCTTCGGCCCCATCGGCGTGACGCACCGCTTCGTCCGCTGACCCGCGGCGCAACCCAGTGCCCGGGTCGCCGCCGGAGCCCCCGCCCTCACACCGCGCGCAGGGCCTCCCGCGGCTCCGCCGGCAGCTCGATCTGGATGGAGTCCCCGGGCCGGACGACTCCGCCTGTCAGCACGATCGCCATGACGCCGGTCTTCTGAATGAGGGTGCCCGCGGCATCCCGGAATATGAGCTGCTTCATCAAGCCGGCCTCGAGACGGTCGATCTTCGTGCACGGGTTGCGCAGACCGGTGACCTCGACGACCGCGTCATCGCCGAGCCGGAGACGGGCGCCGCGCGGCAGGCCGAGCAGATCTACGCCGGACGTCGTGACGTTCTCGCCCAGATCGCCGGGGGCGATGTCGGCCGTGACCTCCTCGAAGAGCTCCTCGTGGATCAGGTGAACCTGCCGCAGGTTGGGCCGGTGCGGCCCTCGCCGCTTGTCGAAGAGATGCTGCACGGTCGCGCCGAAGTGCGCGTCGCCTTCGACTCCGAGCCCTTCGACCAGCGTGATCTCCTCGCGGGACGGCTTGCTGAACCGGTGGCGCTCGTCACGGCTGACGGCGGTGACCCGGGCGTTAGACATGCCTCCAGTGTGCCCCGGCCGGCCGTCTCGGCGGACGGAACGCTCAGAGGGCGTCGATGTACCCGTCGTAGTCGAAGTCCGGAGCCTGGGCGAGGTCCTGCACGGTGTCGTCACCGGCGTCGTCGTCGCTCTTGCGGCCACCGTGGGGGTAGAGGTGGTGGGACTTGAGGCGGTCCGCGGCATCGGAGAAGTCCGGCGCCTCGCCCTCCCACGTCGCGGGCGCGGACAGCACGTCATTGCCGACGCCGATCACGAGATCCGCCTCCCCGAGGGCACCCGAGCCTTCGACCACGATCGGTATCCGCACCGCTTCGGCGGCCCCTGTCTGCGCGACCGCAGCGGTCAGTGTGACCAGAGCCTCGGCGACATCGTCAGTGGTCATCACGGTCTCACCGGCATATGTCACGCAACGCATGCATCCACTCTCCGACACGCTCATCCGCCGCAGGGCCGCCTTGCGAAACCGGGAAGCGTCGGCTACAGAGGGCCGAAGAGCGCAGAGGACACGCGGATGCTGCAGCTCGCCCGCAACGACGGCGACCTGCTCAGCGCGGCGCCGGTCCCGTCGATCCGCGCTCCACGAGCCGGAAGGGCAGGGGCGCCGGCGCGAGCGTGCCCGTGCCGCGTCGACGTCGGGTGACGTCGGCACGGGCGTCGCCGCCAGCTGCAGGGCGCCGCGGGTCGAGGAGGCCCAGCATCGCGCTCGCCGCGCGCTCGCCCTGCTGCCGCGGACCCTGGTCGATCGTGGTCAGGCCGAAGAACTCGCCGAGCTCGTGGCCGTCCACGCCGAGGATCGACACGTCCTCCGGCACGCGCAGTCCCAGGTCTCGCGCGGCCAGCAGCGCACCGATCGCCATCTCGTCGGATGCCGCCAGAATCGCGGTCGGCGCCCCCGATCCGGCATCGCCGCGCGTCCCGCTCCGCCCCGACAGCCGCCCGGCCTCCGACAGCCGTCCCGTCCCGACCGCCCCCAGCAGCCGCGTCGCCGCGCGGTGTCCGCCGGCGACGGTGAAGTCGGCGGGCTCGAACAGATCCGCGCGGGCCGGGACACCCGCATCCTGCAGCGCCTGCTCGAAGCCGCGCCGCCGCTGCGCGGGCACGTGGAAGTCGAGGTCGAACTCCGGTCGGGCGCCGATGTGCGCGATGCGCCGGTGACCGAGCGAGAGCAGGTGCTCGGCGGCGAGACGTCCGATGGCGACGTCGTCGACCATCAGCGTCGTCATGCCGGAGTGCGGGCCGCCGAGGGCGACGAGGGGCAGGCCGAGCTCGGCGAGCCGCCGCGTCTCCTCCTCCTCCAGGGCGATCGACACGCAGATGACGCCGTCCACGCGCTGGCGGCGCACGAACGTCTCGAAGACGCGCCGCCGCTCGTCCGGGTCGTCCGTCACGCTGTACAGCGTGATGTCGTACCCGCCGCGCATGAGCTCCGCGGCGATTCCCGACAGCACGGTGCTGAAGAACCAGCGGTCGACGTACGGCAGCAGCACGCCGATGTTGCGCGCGCGTCCCGACGCGAGACTCGACGCCGACGCCGAGACGACGTAGCCGAGCACCTCGGCCGCCGCCCGCACCCGCGCGCGGGTGACGGGCGAGACGTGCCCCCGGCCGCTCAGCGCCCGGGAGACGGTCGCCGTCGACACCCCGGCGGCACGGGCGACGTCGTCTATGCTCACCATGGCATATGCCCCGGATGCCGCGCCCGACCGCCTAGCTCTGCTCGAGCCACACGGTGGTGTCGGTGGGGATCGACCCCGCCCCGAGCGGCCCGCTCGACAGGATGACGCGTCCCTCCGGAAGCGGCACGGCCGCGTCGCCGAGGTTGGCGATGACCGTGACGCCGCTGTTGGTGAACGCGAGCACCTCGGGACCGAGGTCGTCGATCCAGGTGAGCGCACCCGCGCCGAGGGAGCGCGCGCGGCGTTCGGCGAGCAGGTCGCGGTAGAGCGACAGCGTCGAGTCGGGCTGGTCCTGCTGCACGTCGCGTGCGAGCGACGCCCACTCGGCGGGCTGCGGCAGCCAGCTCTCGCCATCGGGGCTGAAGCCGTACGCGGGGGCCGCGGCCGTCCACGGGATCGGTACGCGGCAGCCGTCGCGCCCGTAGCGCTCGCCCTTCGTGCGGAACCAGGTGGGGTCCTGACGCGCCTCGTCCGGCAGGTCGATGACCTCCGGGAGACCGAGCTCCTCGCCCTGGTAGAGGTAGGCGGAGCCCGGGAGGGCGAGCATGACCGACGTCGCCGCGCGAGCACGGCGCAGTCCGACCTCGGGGATCGGCTGGCCCTCCGACTTCGGTCCGATACCGGCACCCTGCGGGTTCTCGGCCGTCAAGGCGAGCCGGGAGGCGTGCCGCACGACGTCGTGGTTCGACAGCACCCAGGTGCTGGGGGCGCCGACGGCGGGGTAGGCGCGCAGCGACTCGGTCACGACGGCGCGGAGGGCCGCGGCATCCCATGCGGTCTCGAGGTACTCGAAGTTGAAGGCCTGGTGCATCTCGTCGCGGCGCACCCACAGCGCGGTCTTGGCGATGGTGGGCAGCCACGCCTCGGCGCAGAGCGCGCGGTCGCCGTCGTACTCGGCCAGCACCTCGTGCCAGTCGCGGTAGATCTCGTGCACGCCCGGCTGACCCCAGTAGGGCACCGACGCCTCGTCGCCACCCATGGAGCCGGCGTCGGGATTCGGCGTATAGTCGGGCAGGCCCGCCTCCTTGACGAGGCCGTGGGCGACGTCGACGCGGAAGCCGTCGGCGCCGCGGTCCAGCCAGAAGCGCAGCACGCGGCGGAACTCCTCGCGGACCTCCTCGTTCGACCAGTCGAAGTCGGGCTGCGACGTGTCGAACAGGTGCAGGTACCACTGACCGGGCGTGCCGTCGGGGTCGGTCGTCCGCGTCCACGCGGGACCGCCGAACACCGATTCCCAGTTGTTCGGCGGGAGCTCGCCGTTCGCGCCGGTGCCGTCGCGGAACATGTAGCGCGCGCGCTCGCGGCTCCCCGGCGCGGCGGCCAGCGCCTCCTGGAACCACTCGTGCTGGTCGGAGGAGTGGTTCGGGACGAGGTCGACGATGATGCGGATGCCGCGGGCATGACTGGCCGCGAGCATCGCGTCGAAGTCGGCGAGCGTGCCGAAGAGCGGGTCGACGTCGCAGTAGTCCGACACGTCGTAGCCCGCGTCCTTCTGCGGCGACCGCTGGAAGGGGCTCAGCCAGATCGCGTCGACGCCGAGCTCCTGGAGGTCGTCGAGGTGCGCGGTCACGCCGGCGAGGTCGCCGATGCCGTCGCCGTTCGTGTCGGCGAAGGACCGCGGGTAGATCTGGTAGATGACGGCGGTGCGCCACCACTCCGATCCGGGGGTCTCATCCTGGGAGGGCGCGGCGACGGTCAGCTCGGGCGTGCTCATCCCCCCACGCTAGTGGAAGCGCTTGCACACGCAGGCCATCGCGGCCCGGATCGGCGGAAACGGGTCGCGCGCGTAGGCTGGCGCGGTGCCGACCACCGAAGCCCTCGACCGCGCCGAAGCCCTGATCACGTCGATCCCCGACTATCCGCGGGAGGGCGTGCTCTTTCGCGACATCACGCCGCTGCTCGCCGATCCGCGAGCCCTGGCCGACGTGATCGCCGCACTGACGGAGCCGTTCGACGGACGGTTCGACGTCGTCGCCGGCATCGAGGCGCGGGGGTTCATCCTGGCGGGCGCGGTGGCGATCGCCGCAGGCGTGGGTCTGGTGCCGATCCGCAAGGCGGGGAAGCTGCCCCGGCCCGCGGCATCCGTCGCCTTCTCGCTCGAATACGGCGAGGCGGTCATCGAGATCCACGACGACATCGCCCCGGGCACGCGCGTGCTGCTGGTCGACGACGTGCTGGCGACGGGCGGAACGCTCTGCGCCGCGCACGAGCTGGTCGCCGCCGTCGGGGGAGAGGTCGTGGGCACGGCGGTGCTGATGGAGCTCGAGGCTCTCGGCGGCCGAGCGATCGTCGGCGACGTGCACACGGTGTTCACCGCCTGACCCGGAGACGCTCAACCGGACAGCGCGAGACGTCGGTCCGAAGCCGACGCCCGCCCGCGGCTCAGCGCTTGTCGATGACGACGTTGAGCGGCTCCTCGCCCGCGGCCATGCGCTCGATCTGGCGCTTCACGAGTCGCGCGATCCGGGGGCGCATCGCGCTGGACGCACCGCCGACGTGCGGCGCGATGAGGACGCCCGGCAGCGTCCACAGCGGGTGGTCCTGCGGCAGCGGTTCGGGGTCGGTGACATCCAGCGCGGCGCGGATGCGTCCGCGGCCGACGTGCGCGACGAGCGCATCGGTGTCGATGAGCGGTCCGCGGCCGACGTTGACCACGAGCGCACCGTCGGGGAGGGCGGAGAGCGCGGCGTCGTCGACGAGATGGCGGGTCTCCTCGCCGCCGGGGAGGCTGGCGATGAGGATGTCGGCGGTGGCGAGCAGCTCCGGCAGCTCGTCCATCGCGTGCACCGCGACGCCGTCCTCGTCGCGGGGGGTGCGGGCGACGGCGACGACCTCGACCTCGAACGGCGCGAGCCGTGCCGCGATGGCCTTACCGACGCCGCCGTAGCCGAGCAGGAGCACCCGGCGATCGGCCAGGCTCGCGGTGGTCTCCTGCGCCCACCGGCCCTCGGGCTGGGCACGGACGAACTCCGGGATGTGCCGCTGCGCGGCCAGCGTCAGGGCGAGCGCGAGCTCCGCGGTCGAGGTCTCGTGGACGCTCGAGGCATTGGCGAAGACGTAGCCGTCGGGCAACAGGTCCTCGACGCCCTCGTAGCCGATCGACTGGCCCTGGACGAGTTCGGTGGTCACGCCGTCGAGCGCCGAGAGCACGTTCTGCATCGACATGTACGGCGCCACGACCAGATCGATGCGGTCGCGCGGGGCGGGCTGCGTCATCGGCCAGACGATCAGCTCGACGCCGTCGGGAAGCGGCCGCAGATCGCCCGCGAGCTCGTCGGACGGCACGGACACGGACAGGGAGCGGATGCCGGGGGTCATCCGTCCACGCTAGCCGCCGGTGCTACCGCCAGGTCACGGCCGGCGTCGACTGCGTCAGGTCGACCGTCGCGCCGGTGAGCGCGGGAGCGTCGACGATGTCGCACTCGCCGTTCGCCTGACCTTGCGTGCAGTTCGCCGCCGCCGCGACCGCGCCGATCATCCCGCTCTCAGCGAGGGCGGACTGCGTCGGGTCGAGCTCCGGCACGACGGCGGCCAGTCCCGCCTGCGCTTCGGGGGTCAGCGTGCGGAACACGGTGCCGTCGTACAGCGTCGTGCCGTCCGAGAGGGTGGGCGGGAGGTCGAGCCCGCACCCGGAGGCGAGCGCCCGGGACGCCAGGCAGGTGTTCACCGCGGACGCCACCGCGGTCCGGTACGCCTGCACGCCGGCATCCGTCAGCGAGGGGACGACGTCCGGCCCGACGGTGGCCTCCTGCGGACCGGTCACCGTCACGGTGGCATCCGCCGCGACCGTGTAGACGTCGCCGCCCATGGTTGCCGGATATGTGCCCGGGAACGCGTCGATGGTCCCGTTCGTGAACGGGACGCCGGCCAGCAGCACGGGCAGCCCCGCGAGCCGCGAGCCGAGCTGCACCTCGGGAACGTCGGCGATCGTCCACACGGCGTCTCCGTCGATGTCGGTCACGTCGTACGCGGCCGTGACCGGCCTGCCGCCGAGCACGTAGCTGACGCGGACCTGACCGCTGTCGCCCCAGATGGGGTCGGACGTCGCGCTGATCCCGGTGAGCGGGGCGAGGGCCGCCGACGCCGCGAGCGCGTCGTCGGTGAGCAGTCCGCCGGTGGGCGCGCCGTCGACGAAAGTGAGCGCGGTGGCGGCGTCGCCTGAGGCGATGGCGGTGAAGTAGTCCTCAACGGATGCTGCGGCCGCCGCTCCGCTCGCCTCCGCTGCGGCGCGGGCGTTCTGGTACAGCAGGAACGCCACGACCCCGGCGGCCACCAGCAGCACCGCGGCGATGACGATGCCCCAGATGAGGCCGCGCCGTCGGCGTCGCTTCGGGGGAGGAGCCCACAGCACCTGCGGGCTCAGCTCCGCCGTCGACGGCTCGGCGTTCAGCGCGCGACCTGCGGCGCGCTGGGCGGCGCGTGTCGCCGGCTCCCGGGGCGGCGCCGGCATCGGAGGCGAGGTCGGCGCCCAGGTCGGCGCCGAGGTCGGCGCCGAGGTGGAGGTGGCACCGCGGCCCGTCGTGTCGACGAGCGGCGATCCGGTGGACGTGGAACCGTATGCCGCGGCCCGCGGAGTCTGCTCGACGAAAGGGGTGCCCGTGGCATCCGTTGATCGCTCGCGAAGGGCGTCATCATCCGCGCTCGGAACCACGTGTCAACCCCCTTCCGCGATCACCTTAGCGTCAGGAGCGATGTCCGCCCCGACAGCGGTGACGCCGGCGGGGCGGAGGGTGAGGGTCAGGCGGCGGCGGTGACGACGGCGGAGATCGCCGACTCGAAGAACGTGCGGCCGTCTTCGCCGGAGCGCATGGCCGAGCGGGTGTCGGGACCGAACCCGGCCTCGACGGCGTGCTCGGGGTGCGGCATGAGTCCCACGACGTTGCCGCGCTCGTTGGTGAGGCCGGCGATGTCGTCGAGCGAGCCGTTGGGGTTCACGCCGAGGTAGCGGAACGCGACGAGTCCTTCGCCTTCGACGCGGGCGAGCGTCTCCGCGTCGGCGATGTAACCGCCGTCGGCGTTCTTCAGCGGGATGACGATCTCCTGTCCGGCCTCGAACCCGCTGGTCCACGCGGTGTCCGCGTTCTCCACGCGCAGCCGCTGGTCGCGGCGGATGAACTGCTGGTTCGCGTTGCGGATCAGTGCGCCCGGCAGCAGACGCGCCTCGACGAGCATCTGGAAGCCGTTGCAGATGCCGAGGATGGGCATGCCGCGACCCGCGGCGTCCTTCACCTCGCTCATGATCGGCGCGAGCGCGGCGATCGCCCCCGCGCGCAGGTAGTCGCCGTAGCTGAAGCCACCCGGCAGCACCAGGGCGTCGACGCCGTCGAGGTCGTGCGACCCGTGCCACAGCGCGACCGCCTCGGCGCCCGCGAGGCGCACGGCGCGCTGGGCGTCGCGGTCGTCCAGCGAGCCGGGGAAGGTGATGACCCCGACGCGGACGGTCACTCCACGACCTCGATGCCCACGACGTCCTCGATGACGGAGTTCGACAGGATGTCCTCGGCGATCCGGCGGGCCTTGGCCAGGACGTCCTCGCCGACCTCGCCCTCGACGGTCAGCTCGAAGCGCTTGCCGATGCGGACGCCCGCGAACTCGTCCATCCCGAGGCGGCTGAGCGCCCCGGAGACGGCCTTCCCCTGGGGGTCCAGAAGCTCGGCCTTGGGCATGACGTCGACGACGATGGTGGGCATGGGCCAGCTCCGGATGTCGCGGGAAGGGGTCGCCGCCAGTCTACGGGCGTGACGCGCCCGGCGAGGAAACGCGCGCGCGACGGACCCCACCACCGAGCCCGCCCCACCGTGACACAACTGTGACCTGATCATGGGAGCGCTCTCTTGACCCGCGTGGGAGCGATCCCATAGCGTGAGGCCTCACATCGTGAGAGCGCTCCCATGACGGGATCGCGGGCACCGTGAGCAAGACCCACCTGACAACACAAAGGAGTGACAGTGAACACCTCTGCCTTCCGGAGGACGGCCCTCGCGCTGGCCGCCGCATCCACCACCGCCCTCGTCCTGGCCGGCTGCTCGGCGGGCTCGACGCCCGGCGCGTCCGGCGGATCCGGCGATGAGAAGATCACGCTGACGATCGCGACGTTCAACAACTTCGGCTACACCGACGAGTTCCTCAAGAAGTACACGGACGAGCACCCGAACGTGACGATCGTGCACAACAAGGCCGCCGAGTCCGGCGACGCCCGCAAGAACTACTTCCAGAAGCTCGGCAAGGAGGGGCTCGCCGACATCGAGGCCGTGGAGGTCGACTGGCTCTCCGAGGCCATGCAGTACTCCGACCTGCTGGCGCCGGTCCCCGACGACCTCAAGGGTCGCTGGCTGGACTGGAAGGAAGCCGCCGCGACCGACCCCGAGGGCAACCTCATCGGGTACGGCACCGACATCGGGCCGCAGGCGATCTGCTATCGCTCCGACCTGTTCGCCGCCGCGGGTCTGCCGACGGAGCCCGCCGACGTCGAGGCGCTGTTCGACGGCGACTGGAACACCTACTTCGACGTCGCCGACCAGTACAAGGCGGCCACCGGCAAGGCCATGATCGACTCGGCCAACTCGGTGCTGCAGGGCATCGTCAACCAGATGGAGTACACCTACGACAAGCCGGACGGCGAGGTGATCGCCACGACGAACCCCGAGATCGAGGACACGTACGAGACCGTCATCGACCGCGCCGTCCCCAACGCGGCCTACTCCAAGCAGTGGGGCGACGACTGGATCGCAGCCTTCCAGGAGGACGAGTTCGCCACCGTGCTGTGCCCCGGCTGGATGCAGGGCATCATCGCCGGCTACGCCCCCGAGGTCTCCGACTGGAAGATCGCGAACACGTTCCCCAACGGCGGCGGCAACTGGGGCGGTTCTTACCTGACCATCCCGGCGAACGGCAAGAACGTCGCTGCAGCACAGGAGCTGGCCGCCTGGCTGTCCGCCCCCGAGCAGCAGGTCGAGGCGTTCGTCAACGTCGGCGCCTTCCCGAGCCAGACCGAGGCCTACTCGATCGACAAGCTCACGGGCTACACCAACCCCTACTTCGGCGACGCCAAGACCGGTGAGATCGGCGCCGACCGGGCCAAGGCCGTGACCGTGCGCCCCTACAAGAGCGCGAACTACTACAAGTACCACGACGCCCTGCAGAACGCGATCAACCGCGTGTTCGACGGCACGGAGGACAAGACCACGTCGTGGAACACCTACGTCGCCGAGGTCGAGGCCTTCTGACGAATCGATGCTGCGGGTCGCGCCGCACGGCGCGGCCCGCAGCATCCGCCCCTCCGGGGGTGCTCGCAGACCGCCAGAGACACACGACAGGGAGACCCACGTGACCGTGACCGAAACCCGCGCGAGGACGGCACCGGAGCCGCGCACACCCGCTCAGCGGGAACCCCAGACCAAGAGCGTCCTCACGTTCCGCAACCGGCTCAGCCGGTGGGACTTCCGCTACTCGCCCTACGTCTACATCGCCCCGTTCTTCATCCTCTTCGCCATCATCGGGCTCTTCCCGATCGTCTTCACCGCCGTCATCTCGTTCCAGGAGTGGGATCTGGTGCGCAATTCGGGCACCTTCGTCGGCTTCGAGCAGTACCAGTGGATCCTCAACGACCCCAAGTTCTGGACGGCCCTGCGCAACACCTTCAGCATCTTCCTGCTGTCCACGATCCCCCAGCTCGTCCTCGCGATCGTGATCGCGGCGATGCTGGACCGCAACATCCGCGCCAAGACGTTCTGGCGCATGAGCGTGCTGCTGCCCTACGTCATGGCGCCGGTCGCCGTCGCCCTGATCTTCAGCAACATGTTCGGCGACAACCACGGTCTCGTGAACGACGTCCTCACCGACCTGGGCATGACGGCGATCCCCTGGCACACCGACCCGTTCTGGAGTCACATCGCCATCTCCACGATGGTGAACTTCCGCTGGACCGGCTACAACGCGCTCATCCTCCTGGCCGCGATGCAGGCGGTGCCGCGCGAGTACTACGAGGCGGCGACCGTGGACGGTGCCAACGCGCTCCGCCAGTTCGTGAGCATCACGCTGCCCTCGCTGCGACCGACGCTGATCTTCGTCGTCATCACCTCGACCATCGGCGGACTGCAGATCTTCGACGAGCCCCGCATGTTCGACAACACGGGGGAGGGTGGGGCGGCTCAGCAGTGGCTGACGATCACCCTGTACCTCTACAACATCGGCTGGGGACAGTTCAACTTCGGCCGCGCCGCCGCCCTGGCGTGGATCCTCTTCATCATCATCCTGGCCATCGGCCTCATCAATCTGGTCATCACGCGACGGCTCGTCCGCGATGACGGCGGCCGGGGCGTCGTGCGCCCCCGGCGTCGGAAGGGAGTCCGGTCGTGAGTGCCGTCAGCACCCCGCCTCTGGCGGTCATCGAGGAGAACCTGCCCAACGCGGGCCGGCGTCGCGCCGAGCGCACCACCCGCATCCGCGGGATCCGCGCGGGCAAGACCGTGTACATCGGTCTGGGCGTGGTCGTCCTGTCGGCCGTCTTCCCCTACTACTGGTCGTTCCTGATCGGCTCGGGGACGCCGTCGACGATCAACGACCCGAACATGTCGTGGCTGCCGGGCGGCAACTTCATCTCGAACGCCCTGTCGGTGGTCAACGACCCGGCTGTGAACTTCTGGCTCGCGCTGTGGAACTCGATCTTCAGCTCCACCCTCATCGCGGCCTCCGTGGTGATCTTCTCGACGCTCGCCGGCTGGGCGTTCGCGAAGCTGCGGTTCAGGGGCGGCAAGTGGCTGCTCGCGTTCGTGGTGGCCACCATGGCCGTGCCGATGCAGCTGGGCGTGGTGCCGCTGTACATCCTGTTCTCCGACCTCGGCTGGACCGGGCAGATCGGCGCGATCATCGTGCCGGCGCTGACCAGCGCCTTCGGGGTCTTCTGGATGACGCAGTACCTCAGCCAGACGGTGCCCGACGAGCTCATCGAGGCGGCACGCGTGGACGGGGCATCCATGATCCGCACCTTCTGGACGGTCGGCGCGGTCGCCGCCCGACCGGCCGCGGCCATGCTGTTCCTGTTCACCTTCGTCGGCGCGTGGAATCAGTTCTTCTGGCCGTTCATCGTGCTCGATCGGCAGAGCCCCACCCTCCCGGTGGCGCTGTCGCTCCTCCAGGGCAACTACTTCGTGGACTATTCGATCGTGCTGGCGGGCGTGCTGCTGTCGACGATCCCGCTGCTGATCCTCTTCGTGTTCGCCGGCAAGCAGCTGGTGAGCGGCATCATGGCGGGGGCGGTGAAGGGATGACGATTTCCCTCGATACGCTCGTCGCACGTCGCTCTCCTGAAAGGACCACGGTCCCGATGCCCTCCCTCGCACGCCCGTTCCCCGAGTCGTTCCTCTTCGGAGCCGCGACCGCCGCCTTCCAGGTCGAGGGGGCCGCTCACGAGGACGGTCGTCGCGACTCGATCTGGGATGCCTTCTGCCGCGTCCCCGGTGCCGTGATCAACGGCGACGACGGCGAGGTGGCTTGCGACCAGTACCACCTGTATCGCGACGACGTCGCCCTCATGAAGCGGATGGGCCTCCAGACGTACCGCTTCTCGACGTCGTGGTCGCGCGTGCGCCCCGACGGCGGTGCGATCAACCCCGCGGGCGTGGACTACTACTCCCGCCTGGTCGACGAACTGCTCGGCGCCGGCATCCTGCCCTGGCTCACGCTCTACCACTGGGACCTCCCGCAGGCCCTGCAGGACGGGGGCGGCTGGACCGTCCGCGACACCGCGGAGCGCTTCACCGAGTACGCCCTCGACATGCACGAGGCGCTCGGCGACCGCGTGAAGGTGTGGACGACGCTGAACGAGCCGTGGTGCTCGTCGTTCCTCAGCTACACCGCCGGCATCCACGCTCCCGGGCACACCAGCGTCGCGGAGGGCATGCTCGCGTCCCATCACCTGCTGCTCGGCCACGGTCAGGCCGTGCGCGAGCTGCGGGCGCGCGACTCCTCCCTCGAGCTGGGCATCACGCTCAATCTCACGGTCGCCGACGCGGTGGATCCGACGGACGAGGCGGATGCTGCGGCCGCCGCCAAGATCGACGGCCGCTTCAACCGGTGGTTCCTGGATCCGGTGTTTCGCGGCTTCTACCCCGCGGACGTAATGGCCGACATCCGCGCCGCCGACCCCGCCGCGGCCGACGCGTTCGACGCGGCCGTGCAGCCCGGCGACCTCGACGTGATCTCGACGCGGCTGGACGCCCTCGGCGTGAACTACTACCACGGCGAACTCGTCGGCGCGCAGCCTCCGGCCCAGCCCGCCCGCAGCGGCGACGCCCCGACCGACCGGGAGGTCGCCTCCCCGTTCCCCGCGGCGGACGGCGTCTACTGGCACGACCGCGGCCTCCCGCAGACGTCGATGTTCTGGGACGTGCAGCCCGAGGGGCTCACCCGCCTGCTGAACCGGGTGTGGGACGAGTACGCCCAGCCCGCCGGCACCGTGCTCTACGTCACCGAGAACGGCGCCGCCTACGACGACGAGCCGACGACCGAGGACGGTGACGTGCGCGTGCACGACGCGGAGCGCGTCGACTTCGTGCGCGCGCACCTCGGCGCGGTGCTCGACGCCGTCGAGGACGGCGTCGACGTGCGCGGCTACTTCTACTGGTCGCTGCTGGACAACTTCGAGTGGGCCTGGGGCTACGAGAAGCGCTTCGGGATCGTCCGGGTCGACTACGACACCCAGGAACGTGCCGTGAAGGACAGCGGACGCGAGTACGGTCGGATCATCGCCGCACGGACGTTGGACGCCCACCCGGCGCCGTAGCCGGGGAGGGCAGGATGAGCACCACCGCGATCAAGGGGTCGGTGACGATCGAAGAGGTGGCCGCCACCGCCGGCGTGTCCCGCTCGACCGTGTCGCGGGTCGTGAACGGCTCGACCGCCGTGAGTCCCTCTGCGCTCGAGTCGGTGCGGCGGGCGATCGCCGAGCTCAACTACGTGCCGAACCGCGCGGCGAGGTCGCTCGCGAGTCGTCAGACGCACGCGATCGCCCTCGTGGTGCCCGAGGACATCACGCGGTTCTTCGGCGACCCGTTCTTCGCGTCGGTGGTGGCCGGCATCAACGCGCGCCTGAGTCGCTCCGACTACGTGCTCAACCTCTTCATCGCCAGCGACGACCCGGGCGACAAGACCACCGCCTACGTCCGCAGCGGCAGCATCGACGGGGCGATCATCGTGTCGCACCACACGAGCGACACGTTCATCGACCGGATCGCCTCTTCCGTGCCGGTCGTCTACGGCGGACGCCCCGTCCGTGAGCGCGCCGACGCGTTCTACGTCGACGTCGACAACGTGCAGGGCGGCCGGGAGGCGACCGAGTTCCTGATCGCGAACGGGCGCCGTCGCATCGCGACGATCACCGGACCCGCCGACATGCCCGCCGGCGTCGACCGCCTCCAGGGGTGGCGCGATGCGCTCGCGGCCGCGAACCTGCCCGAGGGTCCGATCGAGGACGGCAACTTCACCGCCGACGGGGGAGCGCACGCGATGCGCCGCATCCTCGAACTCCCCGGCGACCGCCCCGACGCGGTCTTCGTCGCGAGCGACCTGATGGCCCGCGGAGTGCTGGCCGTCCTGGCCGCCGAGGGCGTGGGCGTGCCGTCCGACATGGCGGTGATGGGATTCGACGATTCGCCCGTCGCGACGTCGGTGACCCCCGCGCTCACGACCATGCGCCAGCCCTCGCGCGAGCAGGGCGAGCACATGGCGAGCGTGCTGCTGGACATCCTCGCCGGTCGCGAGCCCGAGCGCGTGACGATCCTCGAGACCGAGCTGGTCGTGCGCGACTCGGTCTGATCTCGCAGCCCGACCCCCTGCTGTTTCGCACCCGCCCCCTTCTGTTCTTGCCCTTTCGCTTCGCGCATGCGCAACAGGAGGAGACGTGTCGATCCGGAGGACGGATGCCGCGGCATCCTCCTCCCGTTCCCCACATCTCCTCACGATCAGCGCTGCGCCCGCGGCGCCGCATGTTCTCGCACGGCCGTTGCACTTCACGCTCACACAGCCATGAGGCTCCACGGACGGACGGACGGACAGACGGACAGACGGACGGTCGGATGGGGGGCAGGTGATGCGTGCGAGCGAGCGAGGAAACACCGCGCCACCGGTCTGTGTGAGCGTGAAGTTCAACGGCTTCTGGAGAATGTGCCGCGAGCTGGTGACCCGGGGAGAGCGGCCAGGCGGTCGCAGCAGAGCAGCCGAAAGCAGAGCAGCCGCGCGGCAGAGCAGCCGAGCCGCCGCGCAGCCGACCTACTGCGGATCGCCGCCGAGCTGACCGACCGCGGGGATCGGGCCGCCGTCGTCGGCGCCCGTGCGGCGCCAGCGGGCGATCGCGTTGCCCAGGTGGTAGATGAGGAGCGCGGCGGCGGCGCCGATCACGATCGCGCCGAGCTGGAAGTCGCCCCACTGCATCGTGAAGCCGGCGATGGCGATGACCAGGGCGACGGCTCCCGTGTACTGGTTGACGGGGCGGGAGAAGTCCACGCGGTTGTCGACCCAGATCTTGATACCGATGATGCCGATCAGGCCGTAGAGCGCGGTGGTCACGCCGCCGAGCACGCCGGCGGGGATCGTGTTGAAGACGGCGCCGACCTTGGGGGAGAGGCTCAGCACGATCGCAGCCGTGCCGGCCACCCAGTACGCGGCGGTGGAGTAGACGCGGGTCGCGGCCATGACGCCGATGTTCTCGCCGTAGGTGGTCGTTCCCGAGCCGCCGAAGAATCCGGCCACGGTCGTCGCCGCGCCGTCGGCGATGAGGGCGCGGCCGGTCTGCTTGTTGACCTCCGCCCCGGTCATGGTCGCGACGCCGCGCACGTGCCCGACGTTCTCGGCGATCAGCACCAGCACCACCGGGAGGAACATCGCGATGACCGACCATGTGCCCGGGTTGCCGAAGTCGGCGATCTGGAAGGTGGGCAGGCCGATCCATGCGGCATCCGCCACCGCGCCGAAGTCGATCAGCTGCTCGCCGGTGCTCAGCTGGATGAGCACTGTCGCGAGGTAGCCGACGATGACGCCCAGGAAGATCGAGACCCGGCCGAGGAAGCCACGGAACAGCACGCTGAACAGGATGACGGCGACGAGGGTGATGGTGCCGGGCAGCGGCTGCAGCTTGAAGTTCGACCAGGCCACGGGGGCGAGGTTGAAGCCGATCAGCGCGACGATCGCGCCCGCGACGACCGGGGGCATGAGGCGGTCCACCCACCCGAGTCCGGCGATCTGCACGATCGCGCCCACGGCGGCGAGCAGGAGGCCGACGGCCACGATGCCCGCCAGCGCCGAGCCCATCCCCTGCGAGGCGGTCGCCGCGGTGACCGGAGCGATGAACGCGAACGACGACCCGAGGTAGCTCGGCAGCTTGTTGCGCGTGATGAGCAGGAACAGCAGCGTCCCGATGCCGGAGAACAGCAACGTCGTCGAGACCGGGAATCCGGTCAGCACCGGCACGAGGAACGTCGCGCCGAACATGGCGATCACGTGCTGGACACCGACGGCGATCGTCGCGGGCCAGTTCAGGCGCTCGTCGGGGCGGACGACGGCCCCCGGCTCGACCGTCCGGCCGTTCCCGTGCAGCTTCCAGATGGGCATCGCGGATCCTTCTCTCCCGGGCGGAGGTCGGGCCGCCTCGCTCACGATAGCGACCGATCGAAACGATCCGGCGCAGGATGCCGCGACGCATTTGCGCGTCGGCGGCCGCGTCCGAGAGGGTGGTGCCGTGACCGATATCCCGCCGCAGGACCAGCTCCTCGCCCCCGCCACGTCCGGTCCGGCCGGCGACGCCGCCGTCGAGCTCGTCGGGCTCGTCAAGCGGTTCGGCGAGAAGGTCGCCGTCGACGGCGTGACCCTCACCGTGCCGACCGGCTCGTTCTACGGCCTCGTCGGCCCGAACGGCGCGGGCAAGACCACCAGCCTGTCGATGGCGACCGGCCTCCTCGTCCCCGATGCGGGGCAGGCGTTCATCCACGGCGTCGACGTGTGGCGCGAGCCCGTGATGGCGAAGGGGATGCTGGGCAACCTCGCCGACGGCGTGAAGCTGTTCGACCGCCTCACCGGAGAGCAGCTCGTCACCTACAACGGCCTGCTGTTCGGCATCCCGCAGGACGAGATCGCGCGGCGCACCGCCGACCTGCTGGCGCTCATGGACATGACGGATGCCGGCGGCACCCTCGTCGTGGACTACTCCGCGGGCATGACGAAGAAGATCGCCCTCGCGTGCGCCCTGGTCCACGCGCCCCGCGTGCTCGTGCTCGACGAGCCCTTCGAGTCCGTCGATCCGGTCTCGGCGGCCAACATCCAGGACATCCTGACCGGCTACGTCCGCGGCGGCGGCACCGTGATCGTGTCGAGTCACTCCATGGACCTCGTGCAGCGTCTCTGCGACCACGTCGCCGTCATCGCGGCAGGACGGCTGCTGGTCGCCGGCACCGTCGACGAGGTGCGCGCCGGCCAGTCGCTGCAGGACCGCTTCGTCGACCTCGTCGGCGGCCGCCGTCACACGGAGGGGCCGGAATGGTTGCGACGCTCCTGAAGCTGCGGTTCCGCGTGCTGGCCAACCAGCTGTCGCGGAGCCCCTGGCAGCTCGTCGGCTTCATCTTCGGCGCCCTCTACGGACTCGGGGTGCTCGGCGGCGCGATCGTCGGGCTCGTCTTCCTCGGCTTCGCGCCGCAGGAGGTGGCGGCGAACGTCATCGTCGGCGTGGGCACGCTGGTGACGGTCGGCTGGATCCTCGGCCCCCTCCTGGTGTTCGGCGCCGACAACACGCTCGATCCGCAGCGGCTCGTCGTCTTCCCGATGTCGCTCCGGCGGATGATGGTCGCCCTCACGCTCGCGGGCGTGGTCGGCATCCCCGGCATCGTCACGTCCGTCGCGGCGCTCGGCACGATCGCCACCTGGGTGCACTGGCCGGCGGCGGTCGCGGCATCCGTGCTCTCGCTCCCGCTCGCGATCCTCACCGCCGTCGTCGCCTCACGCGCCGTGTCGTCGCTGACGTCGGGGCTCGGAGGCCGGCGGAGGTTCCGCGAGGCGTCGGGCATCTTCGTGATGATCCCGCTGATCCTCGCGGGCCCGATCATCGCGGGGGTCGCGACGGGGTTCGCCCTCAACATCGACACGCTCGCCGTCGTCGTCCGCGTGCTCGGGTGGACGCCGCTGGGGGCCGCGTGGGCGGTGCCGGCGGATGCCGCCGCCGGCGACTGGATCGCGGCCGCCCTCAAGCTGGTCATCGCCGCGGCCACCCTCGTGCTCCTGTGGCTGCTGTGGGGCTGGTCGCTGCGCAACACCCTCGCACACCCCGGGCAGTCGTCGGCCGAGGCCGTGCGCCCCGGCAGGATCGGCTGGTTCGGACGCGTGCCGGCCACCGCGACCGGTGCCGTGTTCGCCCGGTCGCTCACGTACTGGCTGCGCGATCCGCGCTACCTGCGTCAGCTGATCGGCGTGCCGCTCGTGCCCGTGCTGCTGTGGTTCTACCTGCGCGACGGCGACGTGGCCGCCGGTCTCAGCTTCGCCGCCCCGCTCATCGCCGTCATCGTGGGGATCGCGCTGTACGCCGACATCTCCTTCGACGGCACCGCCTACGGGACGGAGCTCGCCACCGGAGCGCCGGGACGCGCGGACCGCGCCGGCCGCACGCTCGCCGCCGCCGCTATCGCGGTGCCGATCATCCTCATCGCGGCCATCGTGCCGTTCGTCTTCTCGGGCCTGTGGGGGCAGTTCCCCGGCATCCTCGGAATGGCACTGGGCATCCTCCTGACGTCCTACGGCGTCTGCGCCGTGACCTCCGCGCAGTTCGTGGTTCCCGTCGCCTCCTCCGGGGACAGTCCCTTCACGCGCGTGCCGGGGACGACCTTCCTGCAGGGGATGGCGGCCATGCTCATCTGGCTGATCGCCATCGGGCTGTCGACGCCGACGATCGTGATCGGCCTCATCGCGTTCTTCACCGGGAACGCGGTGCTCAGCGTGATCGGCGGCCTCGTCGGCGTGGTGATGGGCGTGATCCTGGTGATCGTCGGGATCCGGCTCGGCGGGCGCGCCCTGGACCGCAACGGACCGGTGCTGCTGTCACGGCTCAAGGCGATGAAGAACGCCTGACGTGCAGCGGGTCAGTCGCCGGTGAGGCGCTCCAGCAGCTCCCGGTAGCGGTCGGCCGTGCGCTCGATGATCTCGGCGGGGAGCTCGGGCGGCGTGCCCGTCTTGTCCCAGTGCGCGGCCAGCCAGTCGCGGACGATCTGCTTGTCGAAGCTCGCCATCCGCTCGGCCGGCGTCGTGCCGGAGCGCCAGGCCGCGGCATCCCAGTACCGCGACGAATCGCTGGTCAGCACCTCGTCGGCCAGCGTCAGCACGCCGTGCGCGTCGGTGCCGAATTCGAACTTCGTGTCGGCGAGGATCAGCCCGCGCGCCTCGGCGACGGCGGCGGCGCGGCGGTAGATCTCCAGCGAGGTGTCGCGCAGCGCCGCGGCGACCTCGGCTCCGACCAGCTCGACCGTGCGCTCGAACGAGATGTTCTCGTCGTGCTCGCCCATCGGCGCCTTGTAGGCGGGTGTGAAGAGGGGCTCCGGCAGGCGGTCGCCGTCGGAGAGACCCTCGGGGAGCGGGATGCCGCACACCGTCCCCTCCGCGCGGTACTCCGCCCAGCCGCTGCCGGTGAGATAGCCGCGCACGACGCACTCGACGGGGTGCATGTCCAGCGCGCGGACGAGCATCGCACGACCGCGCACGGCGGCCGGGATGAGCTCGACCGGCTCGTCATCGTCGCCCAGGACGTGGTCGGCGACGAGGTGATTCGGGATGCTGCGGCCACCGTCGCCGCCGGAGAGCTGGTCGAACCACCACAGGCTGAGGGTCGTCAGCAGCTCGCCCTTGTCCGGGATGCCCGGCTCGAGCACGTGATCGAACGCGCTGACGCGGTCGCTCGCCACCACGAGCAGACGGTCGGCTGCGGCATCCGTCTCCGCCTCCACGGGGAGGTAGAGGTCCCGGACCTTTCCCGAGTAGACGTGCCGCCAGCCGGGGATGTCGAGGGATGCGCTCACCCCGCCATTATCGCGGAGCCGGTCGCCCCGGCTGGCGGATGACCGCGGTATAGTCCATGTGGGCTAATCCGTCTGGAGTGAGGACATCGTGAAGAGCGCCGTCGACCGTCTGACCCCGCTGGGCACCATGGTGCTCGCGCTGCTCGTCGAGGGCGACATGCACCCGTACGAGATGATGCGGCTGATGCGCGGCCGTCGCGAGGATCGCCTGGTGTCCATCACCAACGGCACGCTGTACCACACGGTCGGGCGCCTCGAGCGGGCGGGTCTCGTGGCGCAGGTGCGCGTCGACCGTGACGGCAACCGCCCCGAGCGCACCACGTACACCCTGACCGACGAGGGCGCGGAGGCGGTCAGGGAATGGGTGCGCCGTGAGCTCCCGCGCACCGATCACCCCGCCGAGTTCCGCATCGCGCTGGCGGAGGCGCACAACCTCGACCGCGCCGAGGTCGTCGACCTGCTGCGTGCCCGTCGCGCGGGCCTCGAGGGCCAGTACGCCCTGCACCGCGACGGGCGCGAGGACGCGCTCGAGCGGGCCGTGCCCGAGGTCTACCTCCTCGAGGTCGAGCGCGAGGCCGTGCTGCTCGAGACCGAGCTGCGCTGGCTCGACGGGCTCCTCGACCGGCTCGACGACCAGAGCTTCCCGTGGGGAGCCGACGAGCTCGGCCCCTCCACCGACACCTATCTCTCCGAACGAAAGGCCGCACGGCTATGACCGAGCAGAACACCCGAGCCGCGGCATCCGACCGCGCAGGATCCAGCTCCGCACGATCCGGGCCCTCAGCCCCCGCCTCCGTCACCGAGCGCAATCCATGGCCCGCCCTCTGGGCCCTGGTCATCGGTTTCTTCATGATCCTGGTCGACACGACGATCGTCTCGGTGGCGAACCCCGCCATCAAGGCGGCGCTCGACTCGGACACCAACAACCTCGACAACGTGGTGTGGGTGACGTCGGCCTACCTCCTCGCCTACGCCGTGCCGCTGCTGATCACGGGACGCCTGGGCGACCGCTTCGGGCCGAAGAACATTTATCTCATCGGACTCGTGGTCTTCACGCTCGCCTCGCTCGGGTGCGGACTGTCGGGCTCGCTCGGCATGCTCGTCGCCATGCGCGCGGTGCAGGGCATCGGCGCCGCGCTGCTGACGCCGCAGACGATGGCGATCATCACGCGCACCTTCCCGCCGAACCGCCGCGGCGCGGCGATGGGCCTGTGGGGCGCGACCTCCGGTGTCGCCATGCTCGTCGGCCCGCTGGCCGGCGGCCTCCTGGTGGACGGCCTCGGCTGGGAGTGGATCTTCTTCATCAACATCCCGGTGGGCATCATCGGCTTCGTGCTCGCGTGGATCCTCGTGCCGAAGCTCGAGACCAACCCGCACCGCTTCGACGTGCTCGGCGTCGTGCTGAGCGCCGTCGCGCTCTTCCTCCTCGTCTTCGGCCTGCAGGAGGGCGAGACCTACGACTGGGGCGTCATCTGGGGCCCGATCTCGGTGTGGTCCATGATCATCGCCGGCGTGGTCGTGCTGGGAATCTTCCTCTGGCAGCAGGCCAAGACCAGGAGCGAGGCCCTCGTGCCGCTCGGGCTGTTCCGCGACCGCAACTTCGGCGTCGCCAACCTCGGCATCGCCGCGGTCGGATTCACGGTGACCAGCATGTCGCTGCCGATGATGTTCTACTACCAGCTCGCCCGAGGGCTGACCCCGACCGAGGCCGCGCTGCTGCTCGTGCCCATGGCGATCGCCGCCGGGGTGCTCTCGCCGTTCGCCGGGCGCCTGCTCGACCGCATCGACCCGCGCTTCCTCCTCGTGCCCGGGCTGCTGCTCGTCGCGGCGGCGCTGGTCGTCTACGCCGCGCTGATGACCCCCGACACCCCGATCTGGCTGTTCCTCATCCCGTCGCTGCTCATGGGCTTCGGCAACGCGGGCATGTGGGGGCCGCTGGCCACCACGGCCACCCGCAACCTGCCGATGCATCAGGCCGGCGCGGGCGCCGGCATCTACAACACGACGCGCGTCATCGGCTCGGTGCTCGGTTCGGCGGCCATCGCCGCGTTCATGCAGGCGCGCCTGGAGGCGAACCTGCCCGGCGCCTCGGAGTCGGCCGGATTCGGCACGGGTCAGCTGCCCGACATGGTCGTCGGAGGGTTCTCCACGGCGATGGCGCAGTCGATCCTGCTCCCCGCCGGGGCGATCCTCGTCGGCGTCGTGGCGGTGCTGTTCCTCCGTCGCCCGAAGGCCTCGAGCACCGCGCAGTGGCACGCCGCGCAGCAGCCGGAGGCGGCTCCCGCCTCGACGCGCGACTGATCTCCACCAGCCTGGCAAAGGCGTGGGAATGCCGTCCGCCGGCGCCCACGCCGTGCCAGCGTGGAGTGATGACCGGACTGCAGCGCACCCGTGCCCGCGTGACCGGTGGGGCCCTGGTGGCCCTTCCTCTCGCTCTCGTGATGGGGGCATGCTCCGCCCCCGGAGAGGCGGAGGTCGCGCCGACCGCCGTCCCGACGGCGTCACCGACCGCGGTCGCCGAGGTGACGCCGCCGCCGACGACGGCGGACGAACTGGCCAGGGCGGAGTTCGTCGACGCGGGACCGAGCGGCGTCCCCTCCGGCGCGAACGTCGTCTCCGGCGCGATCGGCGACACCCCGCTGCGGCTGGAGGGGGCGTGCACCGGAGACCGCGTCTCCTACGCGCTGTTCACCGCCTCGACAGATGGGCCCCGCACGGAGCTCGCCCGCGGGTGGATGGCCTGCGACGAGCCGTTCTCCGAGTCGGTCTCGATCGGCGACCACCGCGGCGTCGTGCAGCTCAGCTTCACGGACGCCGACGCGATCTCCTCCGGCTGGATCCGGCTGCTGGCCGGCCCGACCTGAGCCGAGGGTCTCAGCGCTCGCTGATGCCCGCCGCGATGTCGGAGCGCGCCTGACCGCCCTCCAGCTGGATGTCGCCCAGGGCGGCGTACGCGCGCTCCCGGGCCTCGGCGAACGTCGTGCCGAGCGCGACGACGCTGAGGACGCGGCCGCCGGTCGCGACCAGGCCGTCGGCCGTGCGGGCGGTGGCCGCGTGCGCGATGTGCACGCCGTCGCGGGCGGCCGCGGCATCCACTCCCTCGAGGATCCGGCCGGTCACCGGCTTCTCGGGATAGCCCTCGCTCGCGAGCACCACGGTCACGGCCGCCGCGTCGGCGAAGGCCGGTGCGGGGCGGTCCTCGAGGGTGCCGGATGCCGCGGCCAGCAGCAGCTCGGAGAGGGGATCGAGCAGCCGCGGCAGCACGACCTGCGTCTCGGGGTCGCCGAAGCGGGCGTTGAACTCGATGACCTTGACGCCGTCGTCGGTGACGATGAGGCCGGCGTAGAGCAGCCCGATGAAGGGCGTGCCCTCGGCGTCGAGACGGCGGATGACCGGCTCGGCGACCGTGCGCGTGATGTGCGCGACGAACTCCGCCTCGCCGTCGAACCGCTCCAGCAGCCAGGGGAGGGGCGAGTAGGCGCCCATCCCGCCGGTGTTGGGGCCTTCGTCGCCGTCACGGAGACGCTTGAAGTCCTGTGCCGGGCTGAGTGGCAGCACGTGATCGCCGTCGCTGAGGAAGAACAGCGAGATCTCCGGTCCCGACAGGAACTCCTCGATGAGCACCGCTCCGGCCGGAAGGTAGGACTCGGCGTGGGCGACGGCGGCGTCGCGGTCCTCGGTGACGATGACGCCCTTGCCGGCGGCGAGGCCGTCGGCCTTCACGACGTACGGTGCGCCCAGGTCGTCGAGCGCGGCGGCGACCTCCGCGGTCGTGTGCGCACGCACGGCCCGGCCGGTGGGCACACCCGCGGCATCCATCACCCTCTTGGCGAAGGTTTTGGAGCCCTCCAGCTGCGCGGCTGCGCGCCCGGGGCCGAACACGGGGATACCGCGCTCGCGCAGCGCGTCGGCGACGCCCGCGACGAGCGGGGCCTCGGGGCCGATCACCACGAGGTCGATGTCGGCGTCGTTGGCGTACTCCGTCACGGCCTGAGGGCTGACGGGATCGACGTCGACGATCTCGGCGATCTCGGCGATGCCGGCGTTGCCGGGGGCCGCGAAGAGGTCGTGGGCGACCTCCTCCGAGCGCAGCGACTGGAGGATGGCGTGCTCGCGCGCGCCCGAGCCGAGGACCAGGATTCTCACCCCGTCAGCCTAGCGAGGGGCGCACGGGCGGACCGGCCGGAAAGTCGGTGCCGACTCCGCCCCGCGGTGCGACAATGGAGCCATGGCAGCTCGCCGCAGTGATGGGGACGACTCCGGCTTCGAGCACGAGCGCATCGTCGACCGCGAAGTCCTTCCCGTGCACGTGCACGCGGCCCCGCGCTACGAGCGCTTCCTCCTGTTCGGACTGCTCGGCGGTCTCACCCTGGCGATCATCATGACCGGCGTCGCCGGCATGACGGAGGAGCCCGGGGGCCCGATGTCGACCGGACTGTCGGGTCTGCTGGTGGTGTTCGCCGTGTACGCCGCCATCTTCGTCGGCGCCGGGCTGCTGATCGCGTCCGTGCTGTCGATGACCCTCGCCCGCATCTGGGCGGGGCGCGCGCAGCGGCACAGCGCGGAGCACGACACCGCGCTGAACCGCGATCCCTTCACGCCGGGCAACGACGACATCCCGCGGTGGGTGCACGAGGCGGAGGACCTCGCGCGTGTGAAGAAGCCCGGACGCATCTGGCGGCCGCCGAACCGCGATCAGCCCGACGCGACCCCGCGCTGAGCGAGCCGCGAACGCGTAGCGTGGACGGATGCCGCGCAAGATCGACACCGTCGCAGGGCGCGCCGCGCTGACCGCAGTCGCCGATGCCGTGGCCGCCGAGGCGAAGCCCGGCCGCACCGAGCTGGCCACCGCCGTCCGCTACCTGCTCCAGCTGCTCGCCGAGAAGGCGCCCGGTCACGCGGTGGAGGTGCGCGTGCCGCCGTTCGGCGCCGTGCAGGTGATCGAGGGTCCGCGTCACACGCGCGGCACCCCGCCGAACGTGGTCGAGACCGACGCCCTGACGTGGATCGCGCTTGCGACCGGCACCGAGAAGTGGGCGGATGCCGCGGCATCCGGTCGCATCCTCGCCTCCGGCGTGCGCGCCGATCTCACCGCCGTGCTGCCCCTCCGTCCCTGACCGCCGTCGCGAGGCCACGGCGTCCGGCCGGTGAGAGAATGGACGCATGTCCCTTCCGCAGGACCCCGCATCCTCCGCCGACGAGCCCCGTCCGGTGATCGACGAGCAGATCGTCACCGTGACCGTCCGTCGCGCGCCGAAGTACGCGGTGTTCCTCGTCGCGGGCGGCATCATCGGCGTCATCGTCGCGGCGATCCTGACGTTCTCGTTCAGCGGCGTCGACGAGCTCAGCCCGAACACGGGCGTCGTCTACTCGCCGATGCAGGTCTTCGGCTTCGTCGGCCTCATCTGCGTCTCCGTCGGCATCCTGCTCGGCGGACTCGTGGCCCTCGTGCTCGACCGCACCATCGGGAGCCGCACCCGCGAGGTCACGGCCGACCGGGAGCGCGCCCGCTACCTCGACTGATCCGCCCCGGCGGTTCAGGCGAGCCGCGGTTCAGGCGAGCTCGGCGATGATCGGGTGGATCGCCGAGTCGAAGGCGGCGACGTCTCCGCGGAGGCCGTCGGTGACCGCGATCGTCAGGGATCCGATCCACCAGACGCCACGCTGGGCCAGCGGCAGCACCTGCACGTTGAGCTCGAACGAGTGCGCGCGGCGGCCGACCCGGCGCTCGTGCTCGGCGATGGCGCTGGCGTACGCGCGGTAGGAGACGCCGGGCTTGGCGGTGGCCTCCCGCCGGTAGCGGGAGTGCGCCGCCCGCGAGAACGCGAGCGCGGCGTCGGCGTGCGGTGCCATCGCCGCGCGCAGCTCGTCGAAGCCCGCCGACGGCAGGGCGATGAGCGTCTCGAAGCCGTCGACGAGTTCGAGGGGGACGGGGGACGGATGCGCCTGCGGCTCCACGGTCATGGCCCAGTACTCGCGCCACTGGCGTTCGAGCGCCGCCTGGTCCGACTCGAGCCGGTCCACCCGCGCTGCGGGGAGGCCGCGCAGCTGGGGGAGCTCCTCGGGGGAGCGGAGGGACATCACCTGGCGCAGATACAGCGCGAGGAGCACGGGCTGTCCCGCGTCCTCGCGGATCACCCACTCCGGTGCGCCGGCGCCGACCATGCGCCCATGGTACCGGTGGGCTCGCACCTCGGGCCGCGGCCACCGCCGGTAGGCTGTCCCGGTGGCCTCTGCTTCCACCGAACCCCCCACCCCCTCCTCATCCTCCGGCGACTCCGCGCCGCGCGATCCGTACAGCGCCGCGGGCGTCGACACCGAGGCGGGTGACCTCGCCGTCGAGCTGATGAAGTCGGCCGTCAAGCGCACGCACGGACCCGAGGTCCGCGGCGGCGTCGGCGGCTTCGCCGGCCTCTTCGACGCGAGCGCGCTGCGCGCCTACGAGCGGCCGATCCTCGCGACCAGCACCGACGGCGTCGGCACCAAGGTCGCGATCGCCCAGGCGATCGACAAGCACGACACGATCGGCATCGATCTCGTCGGCATGGTCGTCGACGACATCGTCGTGGTGGGCGCGAAGCCCCTCTTCATGACCGACTACATCGCGTGCGGCAAGGTCGTGCCCCAGCGCATCGCCGACATCGTCGCCGGCATCGCGCGCGGCGCCCACGAGACCGGCACCGCCCTGGTCGGCGGTGAGACCGCGGAGCACCCCGGCCTGCTCGGCCCTCAGGACTACGACGTGGCGGGAGCCGCCACGGGCGTCGTCGAGGAGTCCGGCATCCTCGGAGCGGAGCGCGTGCGCCCCGGCGACGTGGTGCTGGCGCTCGCCTCCAGCGGCCTGCACGCCAACGGCTACTCGCTGGTGCGCCACATCGTCACGGGCGCGGGCATCTCCTACGGCGACCGCGCCGCAGATCTCGGCGCAGACGGCACGACGTGGGGAGAAGCGCTGCTGGAGCCCACGCGGCTCTACACCGCACCGCTCCTCCGTCTCGTCTCGACCCTCGGCGGCGGCGTGCACGCGCTCAGCCACGTCACGGGCGGCGGCATCGCCGCGAACCTCGCGCGGGTGCTGCCGCAGGGCACGTGGGTCGACGTCGACCGGTCCACGTGGTCGCCGTCCCCGGTCTTCCGGGTGCTCGCCGACCTCGGCGGACTCGATCTGTCGGCCACCGAGGGCACCTGGAACCTCGGCATCGGCTTCCTCGCGGTCGTCGCCGCCGAGCAGGCGGAGGCCGCGGCATCCGCTCTCTCGGCCGACGGGATCGCGACGTGGCAGGTGGGCAGCGTCCAGTCGCAAGCGCGGCCGGCGGGGGACTACACGCAGGGCGCCAAGGGCGTCGACGGCGGAGCGGTGCGCCTGGTGGGCGCATTCGCGGACGGGAGCTGAGTCGGACCGTGTGCGGAATCGTCGGAATGGTCGGCCAGGGGCCGATCAACCAGGAGATCTACGATGCGCTCCTCCTCCTGCAGCATCGCGGGCAGGACTCCACGGGCATCGCCACGGCCGAGGCCAGCGGCGTCTTCCACATCAACAAGCAGAAGGGCATGGTGCGCGAGGCCTTCCGCACGCGCGACATGCGCACGCTGCTGGGCGAAATCGGACTCGGACACGTCCGCTACGCCACGAAGGGCACCGCGAGCAATGAGGAGGAGGCGCAGCCGTTCTACGTGAACGCGCCGTACGGCATCGTCCTCGTGCACAACGGCAACCTCACCAACACCCGTGAGCTCACCGACGAGCTGTTCCACAAGGATCGCCGGCATCTCAACACGAGCTCCGACACCGAGCTGCTCGTGAACGTGCTGGGCAGCGAGCTGCAGACCGAGATGGCGGGTCTCGAGCTCGACCCCGAGCAGGTCTTCGCCGCGGTCTCCCGCGTGCACGAGCGCGTCGAGGGGTCCTACGCCGCGATCGCGCTGATCGCGGGCTACGGGCTCCTCGCCTTCCGCGATCCGTTCGGCATCCGCCCGCTCATCCTCGGCACGCGGCACTCGGATGCCGGCGGCTACGAGTGGGTCGTGGCATCCGAGTCGCTCGTCCTGGAGAACGCCGGCTTCGACGTCGTCCGCGACGTCCTGCCGGGCGAGGCCATCTTCATCGACCTCGCCGGACGCCTGCACACGAAGCAGTGCGCGCCGTCGCCGACGCTGGCGCCGTGCTCGTTCGAGTACGTCTACCTCGCGCGGCCCGACTCGGAGATGAACGGCGTCTCGGTCTACGAGGCGCGCCTGCGGATGGGTGAGCGCCTCGCCGACACCATCGCGAAGTACACGCCGTCGGGCTCCATCGACGTCGTCATGCCGATCCCCGACTCGTCGCGCCCCGCGGCCATGCAGGTGGCGCGCAAGCTCGGGCTCGAGTACCGCGAGGGGTTCTACAAGAACCGCTACATCGGCCGCACGTTCATCATGCCCGGGCAGGCGGTGCGCAAGAAGAGCGTGCGCCAGAAGCTCAACGCGATGTCGAGCGAGTTCAAGGGCAAGAACGTGCTGCTCATCGACGACTCGATCGTGCGCGGCACCACGAGCAAGGAGATCATCCAGATGGCGAGGGATGCCGGAGCGAAGTCCGTCACGTTCGCCTCCGCCGCCCCGCCCGTGCGCTTCCCCCACGTCTACGGCATCAACATGCCGTCGCGCCAAGAACTGGTGGCACACGGTCGCACGATCCCCGAGATCGCCGAGGAGCTGGGTGCCGACTACCTCGTCTATCAGGAGGTGGAGGACCTCAAGGCCGCCATCCTGGAGGGCTCCGACCTCGACGACCTCGACATGAGCTGCTTCGACGGCCGCTACGTCACCGGCACGGTGAGCGCCGAGTACCTCGACTGGGTGGAGAACTCGCAGGAGAGCTGAGCCGCGCGGCGCCGGCGGTGCGCCCGGCGCCATGGTCGAGCCGCGCGGCGCCGGCGGTGCGCCCGGCCCCATAGTGTGGGGGGAGTGATCTCTGCTCCTCCCCGTCCCTTCTGGCGGGGAAGGGCACTCGCCCTCGTCGGCATCGTGCTCTTCGCGTTCTCCCTCCGTTCCGCCGTCGCCTCGCTGTCGCCGCTGATCGGCCACATCCAGGACGACTTCCCCGTGCCCGCGGCGATCGCGGGCCTCATCGGCACGGTGCCACCGGTCTGCTACGCGATCTTCGGATTCGCCACGCCCGCGCTCGAGCGGAAGTTCGGGCTCGAGGCGCTCGCGACCGCGGCCATGGCGGTCGTCACGGTCGGTCTCGTCGCGCGCAGTCTCGCCCCCGACGCCGGCCTGCTGCTGGCCGGCACGGCGGCCATGTTCGCCGCGGTGGGCACGGGCAACATCCTGCTGCCGCCGCTCGTGCGGCGGTACTTCCCCGACCGGATCGGGGTGCTCACCACGATCTTCACCACGACGATGACCCTGGCCACCCTGCTGCCGCCGCTGGTCGCCGTGCCGGTGGCGGACGCCGCCGACTGGCGGCTGTCGCTGGGCATGTGGGCCGTCTTCGCGCTCGTGGCGACGGTCCCCTGGATCGGCATGACCCTGCGGCGCCGCGACGCCGAGCGGGCCGACCCGACCGAGGTCATGCCCGGGGTGTTCCGCCGCATGTGGCGCCTGCCGCTGGCGTGGGCCATCACGATCGGGTTCGCCGTCTCGAGCACGATCGCCTACACGTCCTTCGCGTGGCTGCCCTCGATCCTCGTCGACATCTCGGGAGTGACGCCCGCAGAGGCCGGGGTGCTGCTCTCGCTCTTCGCCGGCATGGGCGTCCCCGCATCGATCGCCGTGCCGCTGCTGGTCACGCGGCGCGGTGCGACGCGCATCCTGTTCGGGGTCGCCGCCGCGACCGGGCTTTCCGGCATCGCCGGATTCCTCCTCGCGCCCGCGGCCGCGCCGTGGCTCTGGACCGCCCTGCTGGGTCTCGCGCCGCTGCTGTTCCCGATGATGCTCGTGCTCGTCGGACTCCGCTCGCGCACGCACGAAGGCGCGGTGGCGCTCAGCGGGTTCGTGCAGAGCGTGGGCTACGGCATCGCCGCGGTGTTCCCTCTCGGCGTCGGCCTGCTGCACGACGCGACGGCGGGGTGGACCGTGCCGCTGCTGGTGATGGGCGGCGTCATCGCCTGCGCGATCCCGGTCGGCGTCGTGGCGTCGCGGACGATCACCATCGAGGAGGAGTGGAGCAGACGCCACGGTGCCTGGTGAGCGTGCCCGCTGTCTCGACCCGCGGGCACGACGAACGCCGGTCAGCCGCGCTCACGCGCTGATGCGGCTGGGGATCAGACCTGGGAGGACGAGGAGACCGGAGTCGTCTCGTCTTCGTCCTCTTCGTAGTCGTCGGCCCACTTGTCGACGTAGAGGTCTTCACCTTCGGGGTGCAGCTCACGCTCCAGAGCGGAGTAGTTCACACTCGGGCTGAACGACTTGAGCTCACGGGCGATCTTTGTGTGCTTCGCCTTCTGACGGCCACGACCCATGCGAGACCCCTCATCTTCTACAGACGCGGGATGTTTCGCAGTCCCGCCGCATTCACGAATCCGGTCCGAAGCCGGTAAGAGTAGCATCCAGGATATCACGGAGACCCCGGTCCCCTGCGGCCACGGCCACTCCCCGAAGGTGAGGCGGAACACATGTCGGAAGAGGCATCTGCCGTCCCCGCGCCCGGTGTCGACGACGCCGCTCTGCGCGGCGCGGTCATCGCGGGCGTCGTGCCCGGTCAGTCGTCGCGGGTCGTCCGCGAGGCGGGGCGCTACGCGGCTCTGCTGGGGGTGCACCTGCTAGTGGTGCACGTCGACGTCACGCGCTTCGTGACGTACGAGGACCCGGACGGCTACGTGCACTCGGCACCGCTGGACGCGGAGGGCGGAGTCGGCTCTGCGGAGCTCGCCGCCGTCACCGAGCTCGCGCGGACCGCGCTGGACGGCCGGGCCGTCGAGTGGTCGGTGCGCCAGCTCATCGGCGATCCCGCGCTGGCCATCAAGCATCTGGCAGAGAACGTGGACGCGCGGCTCATCGTCGTGGGCACCCGGCGGCGCGGGCTCGGCGAGTCGATCCGGGAATTCTTCACCGGCGCGGTCGCGGCGCGGCTCGCGCACCGTCAGCAGCGGCCGGTGCTCGTCGTGCCGCTGGGCGATCCGGTCGCCGATGATCAGGACATCTGGCCCGACGCGGTCTGATCAGGCCCTCGTGAGAAGCCGTCTGAGGGGAGCCCCCGGCGGAGCTCCCCCAGACGGGTCCGTCAGCGCTGCAATGCGCGCGTGACCTCGCGGCCGGCCTCGTCGAGTGCGGCGGTGAGCCGGTCGACCACCTCGGCCTCGATCACGCCGCCGCCGGCGGTGAACAGCCGGAGGTCGCTGCGCACGCGCGCGCGGAAGGCGTTGATCGCGACGTCGGCGCGGTGGAGCTGCTCGCGTCCGGCGAAGCGCGGGTCGTCGGCGCGCGCGGGTGCCGGCGGTTCCTGCTGCTGATCCCGCGCGGAGGCGAGGTCGGCGCGCAGGCTCTTCATGGCCTCGCGGACGCTCCCGCGCACCTCGTCGGCGATCAGGCGGACCGAGTCGGCGAGCCCCGCCTGGATGCCCTCGAGGTCGCCGGAGCGCGAGGCGACCTCCGCGTGGCCCGCGTCGGTGATCTCGTAGACGGTCTTCCGTCCGTCGACGGTCTTGGTGACCAGGCCGTCGTCCTCGAGCTTCGACAGTCGCGGATAGATCGTGCCCGCGCTGGGGGTGTAAGTGCCGCCGGTGCGGTCGGCCAGGGCCTGCATGATGTCGTAGCCGTGGCGGGGAGCCTCGTCGAGGAGGCTCAGCAGGTAGAGGCGCAGGTCGCCGTGGGAGAAGACGGGACTCATCACCACGCCTGCCCGTCGTCGACGGCGCTCACGGGGCTCTCGACCGGTCGGCGCTGCTCTTCGGTCGCCGCCTCCACGGGGACGGATGCCGCGGCATCCACTTCCGCGGGCTGACGCAGCACGGTGATGTCGCCCGAGACGGAGTTGATGCGCATGTCGGCGAAGGATCCGCTGAGCTCGCCGACGGAGCCGGCGAAGTTGGTGGTCGGTCCCGTGCCTCTGCCGGACTGCACGACGCCGTCGATCTGCACGCGTCCGCTGACGCTGCGCACGACGTAGTTGGCGGGAACGCCCTCGGACAGGCGGACGGTGGCGTCACCGCTGACGGTGTTGAGGCCGACGACCTGGATGTCGCCGTCCGAGTCGACGAGCATGCCTCCGGACACGGTGTCGATGGTCGCCTTGCGGACGGTGCCGGTGATCGCGACGTCTCCCGACACGCTGTTCGCGTTCAGGGAGCCGACGACGTGCCGGGCGGAGACGTCGCCCGAGACGGCGTTGACCGTGAGGTCGCCGGTGAGGCCGTCGACGATGATGTCGCCGGAGACGGTGTTGAGCTTGGCGTCGTGGCGGATGCCGGAGACGAGCGCGCTCGCGCTGACCACGCCCAGGGTGAGGGCGATGTCGCGCGGCACCGCGACGCTGATCTCGGCTTTGGGCCCGCCGGCGCCGAAGTTGCGGAAGACCTCGAGGAAGTTGTCCCAGCGCAGCTGCGGGTGGTCGATCTCCAGCTGATCGCCGGTGGCCTCGATGCGGAGGTCCTTGACGGTGACGCCGTGGACCTCGATGCGGACGCCGGACTCGTCGTGGGCGACCACGTCGATCTGGCCGCCGACGAGACCCACCTTGAGGGCGCGGATGCCGTCGATGTCGATGACGCGGGTCTCGCCGGGGTGGATGAGCCACTTCTCGAGGGTCATGGGGTGCTCCTTCGTGTCAGACTCGAGATATATCGCGAGTAGGACCAGTAGACACGATATATCGCGTCTCGTCAACATCTGTTCGGAGTTCTCTCAGATCAATCGCTTGACCTTGACGCAGCGTCAAGCTCTAACGTCGTCCCCATCGAGAGGAGGCGCTATGGAGTGGACCATTCAAGATGTGGCCCGGCTGACGGGCACGACGAGCCGCACCCTGCGGCACTACGACGCCGTCGGGCTGCTCCCGCCGTCGAGTGTGGGGGCGAACGGCTACCGGCGCTACGACGAGGACGCCCTCGTCCGGCTGCAGCGCATCCTGCTGCTGCGCGAGCTGGGACTCGGCCTGCCGCATATCGCGGAGGTGCTGGGGCGGGAGGTCTCGGAGGAGGACGCCCTGCGCGCGCACCTCGACTGGCTGGAGCAGGAGCAGGAGCGCACCGCGCGGCTGATCGCGTCGGTGCGCACGACGATCGACACGAGAAGGAGAGGAGCACCGCTCATGGCGGAGGACATGTTCGACGGATTCGACCACACCCGGTACGCGGACGAGGTGCGCGAGCGCTGGGGTGAGCGGGCGGTCGCCGTCGGCGACGCCTGGTGGACGGGGATGGGACCCCACGACCGTCGGGACTTCCAGGCGCGGCTGCGCGCGATGGAGGCCGACTGGATCGCCGCGGCGGCGTCCGGGGAGGCGCCCGAGGGCGAGGTCGCCCAGGCGCTCGCCGCGCGGCACGTCGCCTGGCTGCGGTCGGTGCCGGGGACGCCGCTGGCCGACCCGGACGGCGACGGCCGGGCCTACGTCGTCGGCCTCGGCGAGATGTACGTCGTCGATCCGCGGTTCAGCGCGCGGTATGCCGTGGCGGAGGGCGATCTGACGGGCGCACGACTCGTGCGCGACGCGCTGCGGCTCCACGCCGAGGCGAACCTCTAGCGGGTCGCACAGGCACGACGGCCTCCGAGCATCGGCGCCACGGCGCAGCGGTGCTCGGGGGCCGTCGTGCCGGCCGTCAGTCGGCCATGAGCTCGCGCAGCTCGTCGTCGGTGAGTTCCAGGTCGGGTGCCTGTGCGGAGTCGCGGATGCTCTCCGGCCGGGAGGCCCCCGGAATGGGCACCACGATCGCCGCCAGAGCCAGCTCCCACGCCAGGGTGACCTGCTGCGGGCTCACGCCGCGCGCCTCGGCCACGCGGGCGAAGGCGGCGTGGTTCTCCCCGAGCTCACCGGCCTTGGAGATCCCCCCGAGAGGCGACCACGGGAGGAAGGCGATGCCGAGCGAGGCGCAGTGCTCGAGTTCGCCGAGGCTCGAGCGGAAGGCCGGAGAGAACTGGTTCTGCACCGAGACGAGCCGACCGCCCAGCACCTCGTTGGCCTCGTCGATCTGTGCGACGTCGGCGTTCGAGATCCCGGCCATTCGGATGACGCCGTCGTCGAGCAGGTCGCGGATCGCGCCCACCGACTCGGCGTACGGCACCGAGGGGTCCGGACGGTGGAACTGGTACAGCCCGATGGCGTCCACGCCCAGCCGGCGGGCCGAGGCCTTCGCCGCTTCCTTCAGGTAGTCGGGGTGACCGTCGACCGTCCACGACCCGTCGCCGGGACGCAGGTGCCCGCCCTTCGTCGCGACGAGCACGTCGGCGGCGCCCGAGCCGTACGAACGCAGCGCCTTGGCGATGAGCTCCTCGTTGTGGCCGACCTCGTCGGCGTGGAGGTGGTACGCGTCGGCGGTGTCGATGAGGGTGACGCCGGCGTCGAGCGCGGCGTGGATGGTGGCGATCGAGCGTCCCTCGTCGGGTCGGCCCTCGATCGACATCGGCATGCCGCCGAGTCCGATCGCACTGACCTCGTGGGTGCCGATGTTGCGTCGCTTCATGGGTGTCCTTCCGGGGACGATGGGGAACATCCACTCTTCCTGCCGCTACCCGGTCGGGCACAGGGGTTGCGCGCGGCCCGCGGACGTCTCATGGCCGCAGGCCCGACGACACCGGTTCAGCCGATCGCGGCGACGGCTCGCGCGACGACCAGCAGGCCGAGGATGTAGGCCGACAGCGCCTGGATGGCCATCAAGAGCTTGGCGCGGTGCGTGAGCGGCATCGCATCGGCGGCGGAGAACGCGATGCCGTCCGTCATCGAGGAATAGAGGTAGTCGAAGAACCGCGGCCGCCAGCCCGCGATCTGCGAGGAGCGCGCGGCGACCTCGGTGACCGCGTCGTGGTCCTCGTCCTGCGGGAAGCGGAAGTCGGCGGGCGTGAGGTCCGCTCTCGAACGGATGCCGCGGGCCACGGGGCCACCGCGGTCGATCTCCCAGAACACCAGCGCGAACACGATCGCGTTGGTGGCCCACACCTGCAGGGCGGCGAGCAGGATGAGACCGCCGCCACTGGGTGGGCTCGCGATGAGCTCGTAGATGAGCTGCACCAGCAGCACCTGATTGATCATGAGCAACGACAGCGAGAGCGCGAGCGACAGGGCACGTGACCATCGCTCCTCGCGGTTCAGGCGGTGCGGGTTGAAGATGATGAGCGGCACGAGCGCCGCGAGGGCCAGCCCGACCGCGCCGAACCGCAGCCAGGTGTAGAACGCGCTGGGCAGCAGCGCCCACAGCAGCAGCACGACCAGGACGGCGACGGCCGGCGGCCAGCGGTGCTCCGGGAGAAGCCGAGCGCCGTCCCCCGTCTTCGACGTCTTCCGCGAACCGGCACCCGACATGACGAAACCCCCCACCCGAAGGGTAGGGGGTTCGGCCGGGTGTCCGGGTCAGACGCGGTTGCGTCCTCCCGTGATGACGCGGAAGAGGAAGACGATCAGAGCGATCACTCCCACGATGAGCGCCACCCACAGCAGCCACGAGAGCGCGCTGTTGAGGCCACCGAAGATCGCAAGGACGACCGCGATCACGATGATGATGATGAGGGCGAGGTTCATAGGAGGCTCCTTCTCCGTCGTTCGGTGCAGGGGGGTGTCTGCACACGGTGCCGCACGGGGCACATCATCACGCTCGCACGCGTCGACCGTGCGGACGAGGGCCTTGCGAGCGGACCTCTTCGGTGGTACCTGGGAGAAACCTGAATGCCGCGAACCCGATCCCTCCCCGGGATGGTGTCAAGCCCTGACCGCGACACGGGCGGCGCGCCCTATCGTCGGGACGCGAGGGTCGCGCTGCGCGCGGCCCGTCGGAGAGGGAGGACGCGATGCCGGACGGTCGTGGATCGAACAGTGTGAAGGACCTCGAGCTGTACGAGGCGCTGCGCGCGCAGGGGGACTCGAAGGAGAAGGCCGCGCGCATCGCGAACGCCGCGGCCCGGGACGGGCGCAAGAGCGTCGGCCGGCGCGGAGGGTCCTCGGGCGACTACGAGGACTGGACCGTCGCGCATCTGCGCGCGCGGGCCAAGGAGCTCGGCATCTCGGGCTACTCGGGCAAGCGCAAGGCCGAACTCATCTCCATGCTGCGCGAGCACTGACGCATGGCGAAGCTGCGTCGGGTCGTGCCGTTCGTCGACCCCGGATACACCCGCATCCGCGTCGGCGAGGGACACCAATTCGTCAACGCCCGCGGCAAACGGGTGGGCGCCAAGGACGACGTGCGCATCCGCGCGCTCGTCATCCCGCCGGCCTGGACGGATGTCTGGATCAGCGCGCGCCCGGACGGCCACATCCAGGTCGTCGGAACCGATGCGGCCGGCCGCAAGCAGTACATGTACCACCCGACCTGGAGCGAGGACCGCGACAAGGGCAAGTTCGCCCGCGCACTGGACCTCGCAGCATCCCTTCCCCGTGCCCGCGCCCGTGTCACGCAGGCGCTGCGCACCGAGGGGCTGTCCCGCGAGCGCGTGCTCGGCGTCGCCTTCCGCCTGCTCGATCAGGCGGCGCCCCGCGTCGGATCGACCGCCTACCTGAAGGCCAACGGCAGCCGCGGGCTCACCACGCTCCAGCGCCGGGATGCGGAGGTCGACGGGTCGATCGTGACCCTCTCGTTCCCCGCCAAGAGCGGCAAGCGGGCTCTGCTGCGCATCGACGACCCCCTGCTGGCGGAGGCGATCACCGAGCTGAAGGCCGGGCGGCCCACCGCGCCGCTCCTCGCCTACCGCCGCAAGCGGTCGCGCGTCGCGCTCAGCGCCGGTGACGTCAACGCGCACCTGCGTGCGCTGACGGGCGGACCCTTCACCGCGAAGGACTTCCGCACGCTGCGCGGGACGGTGAGCGCCGCCGACGCCCTCGCCCGCATCGGCACGGTCGACACGAAGAAGGACCTCGCGCGCGCAGAGAAGCTGGCCGTCCGTGCCACCGCGGACGCGCTCGGCAACACCCCGAGCGTCGCCCGCGCCAGCTACATCGACCCGCGCGTGTTCACCGAGTACCGGAAGGGTCACCTGATGTCGCTGGAGGGATCGCGCGATGCGGCCATCCGCACCCTCATCCTCGGCGACGCCGCCGACCGTCCCGTGACGGCCGACGGCGCGCGGGGCCGGCGGCGGCGGCGGAGTACCGTGAAGCGGTGACGACCGCCCCACCCGCCCCGCGCGTGGACTCGCGCATCCTCGGCTGGGTGGTGCTCGGCGGTGCGCTCGGCACCGCGGCGCGGGCGGCTCTCGTGTTCCCCTGGCAGACCGGGACCGACGATGCGACCCTCGCCGTCCCGCTCGTGACGCTCGTGATCAACCTCGTCGGCGCCTTCGCGCTCGGGCTCGTCGTCGGGGTGCTGGGGCCGCGGCATCCCTCCGCCCGCGCCTTCCTCGGCACCGGCGTGCTGGGCGGCTTCACGACCTACTCGGCGTTCGCCGTGCAGACCGTCACGGTGTCGTCGTGGTCAACGTGGCTGTCGGTCGGGCTCGCGCTGGTGAGCGTCGCCATCGGCTTCGCGCTGGCCGGCGTCGGCGTGCGGTGCGGACGCCGCCTCGGCGCCCGTCGCGACGAGGTCGACGCGCCGGAGGAGGCGGAATGAGCCCCCTGCTGCTGATCGCGATCGGCGTCGCCGGCGGAGCGGGGGCGGGGCTGCGGTATCTCGTCGACACCGGCGTGCGCCGGCTCGTCCCACGGCGCTTCCCGTGGGGGATCCTGCTGGTGAACATCTCCGGCTCGTTCGCGCTCGGCGCCGCGACGGGGGCGGTCCTGTCGGCGGAGCTCAGCGCGATCATCGGCACCGGGCTCCTTGGCGGCTACACGACGTTCTCCGCGGTCGCGGTCGAGTCGTGGCTGCTCGGCGAGGAGCGCAGGGCGGGCCAGGCCTGGGGGAACCTCGTCGGGACGGCCCTCGCGTGCGTCGCGGCGGCCGGGCTCGGCGTGCTCGTCGGGCAGGCGCTCGCGGCCTGAGACGGCGGCCGACGCCCAGGGAGCCCGTGGGATACTGGCCCTCCCGATACATCCGCGTATCGGATCGGCGGCTCGCCGCCGCCCTGCCGCACATCATCGAAGGTCGACCGTGTCGAATCTCGCCCTCCTGAGCCTGCGGAACCGCGCGCTCATCGCCCTCATCACGATCGTCGCGGCGATCTTCGGGGGCATCGCGCTGACGAGCCTCAAGCAGGAGCTCATCCCGTCGATCGAGTTCCCGCAGCTGGCGATCGTCTCGAACTACCCCGGGGCCTCGCCCGAGGTGGTCGAGAACGACGTGTCGACGCCGATCGAGACGGCGATCCAAGGTGTTCCCGGACTCGAGTCCAGCAGCGCGACCAGCACGACCAACGCCTCGATCGTGTCAGCGTCGTTCACCTACGGCACCGACCTGGCGACCGCGGAGCAGAAGATCCTCCAGGCGATCAACCGCATCCAGAGCACTCTCCCCGGCGGCGTCGAGCCGAACGTGATCTCGGCGAGCTTCGACGACTTCCCCGTCATCCAGCTCGCGGTCACCGGCTACAGCGACGAGAAGACGATCCAGCAGCAGCTCGAGGCGTCGGTTCTGCCCGAGCTGGAGGACGTCGCCGGCGTCAACGCGGCGCAGATCGTCGGCGGTCAGGGCTCGCGCATCACGATCACACCCGACCAGACCGCGCTCGCCGCGGCCGGCTACTCCACCCAGGCGATCCGCGACGTGCTCGACCAGAACGGCGTGCTCTTCCCGGGCGGGACGATCACCGAGGGCGACCAGACGCTGACCGTCCAGACCGGTCTGAAGATCACGACGATCGACGAGCTTTCCGCCCTCCCGCTGGTGCCCACCGATGCGCAGCAGTTCCAGGCCGGAGCCCTCACGCTCGGCCAGGTGGCCTCCGTCACGCAGGACACCGACCCGGTCACCTCCATCTCGAGGGTCAACGGCGAGCCCGCCCTGACGATCGCCGTGACCAAGCTCCCCGCCGCCAACACCGTCGACGTGTCGCGCGGCGTGTTGGCCGCCATCCCCGACCTCGAGCAGTCGCTCGGCGGCGCGACCTTCACCGTCGTATTCGACCAGGCGCCCTACATCCAGCAGTCCATCGACTCGCTCGCCCAGGAGGGGCTCCTCGGCCTCGTCTTCGCGGTGTTGGTGATCCTGCTCTTCCTGCTCTCGGTGCGCTCCACCCTGGTCACGGCGATCTCGATCCCGACCAGCGTGCTGATCACCTTCATCGGCATCCAGGCGTTCGGCTATTCGCTCAACATCCTCACGCTCGGCGCGCTCACGATCGCCATCGGACGCGTGGTGGACGACTCCATCGTCGTCATCGAGAACATCAAGCGGCACTATGTCGGCGACGCCGACAAGCTCGCCTCGATCAAGCTCGCCGTGCGCGAGGTGGCGGCCGCCATCACCGCATCGACCATCACGACGGTCGCGGTCTTCCTCCCGATCGCCTTCGTCGGCGACGTCACGGGCGAGCTGTTCCGGCCGTTCGCGCTGACCGTGACCATCGCCATGGTCGCCTCGCTCTTCGTCGCCCTGACGATCGTGCCGGTGCTGGCCTTCTGGCTGCTGCGGCCGGGCAAGGCCGCGCGGGATGCCCAGGGCGCTCCCATCGACCCCGAGTCCCCGGATGCCGCGCTCACGCGCCTGCAGGAGGCCTACCTGCCGATCCTCCGCTGGACGCTGCGCCACTCGGCCATCACCCTGATCGCCGCCGTCGTCGTGCTCGGCGGCACCATCGTCGTGGCGCCTCTCATGAAGACCAACTTCCTCGGCGACTCGGGTCAGAACACCTTCACCATGACCCAGGACGTCGGACCGGCACCGAGCCTCGACGCCGAGGACGCCGCATCGGAGGGCGTCGAGGAGAAGCTGCGCGCCATCGGCGGCGTCGAGAACGTGCAGGTGTCGATCGGCTCGAGCGGCTCGGCCCTGCGCGACGCCTTCAGCGGCGGCTCCTCCGGCATCACCTACTCGATCACGACCGACTCCGGTGTCGACCAGGTCGCGCTGCGCGAGCGGGTGCAGGAGGAGGTGTCGGCGATCCCGGATGCCGGCACCTTCACCGTGGCCGGCTCCGGCGGCGGTTTCGGCTCCAGCGACATCGCCATCGACGTCTCCGCACCCGATCAGCAGACGCTCCAGGACGCGACGGACGCCGTGGTGTCCGCCGTCAGCGGGCAGCCCGGCATCGGCCAGGTGACGAGCAACCTGGCCGCCTCCCTCCCGTACATCGCCGTGCAGGTCGACCGGGCGAAGGCGGCGGGTCTCGGGCTGTCGGAGGTCGCCGTCGGCGGCATCGTGTCGGGCGCCATGCAGCCGCAGCGGATCGGGACCGTCGAGATCGACGGCACCGGACTCACCGTGTACCTCGCCGCCGCCCAGACCCCGCTGACGATCGACGAGCTGCGCGCGCTCAGCATCCCGTCGGCGTCCGGTGTGCTGACGCTGGGCGACGTGGCGACGGTGCAGCAGAGCGAGGGTCCGACGTCGGTGACCACGCAGCGCGGCCAGCGCACCGCGACGATCACCGCCACGCCTTCGGGTGACGACCTCAACGCCGCCTCCGCCACGGTGCGCACCGCGCTCGCCGACACGGAGCTGCCGACGGGCGCGTGGGCGGAGGTCGGCGGCGTGCTCTCGCAGCAGCAGGACGCCTTCTCGCAGCTCGGGCTTGCGCTGCTCGCGGCGATCCTCATCGTCTACATCGTCATGGTCGCGACATTCAAGTCGCTCCGTCAGCCGCTGCTTCTCCTGGTGTCGGTGCCGTTTGCCGCCACCGGCGCGATCCTCCTGCAGATCGCGACCGGCGTGCCGCTGGGCGTCGCCTCGCTGATCGGCGTGCTGATGCTGATTGGCATCGTCGTGACGAATGCGATCGTGCTCGTCGACCTCGTCAACCAGTACCGCTCGCGCGGCTTGTCGGCGCACGACGCCACGATCGCGGGCGGCTCGCGCAGGCTCCGGCCCATCCTCATGACGGCGCTGGCGACGATCTTCGCCCTGACGCCGATGGCCCTCGGCATCACCGGGCACGGCGGGTTCATCTCCCAGCCACTGGCGATCGTCGTGATCGGCGGACTGATCTCCTCGACCGTCCTGACCCTGGTGGTGCTGCCGACGCTCTACAACCTCGTCGAGGGTGCGCGCGAACGCAGGACCGCCCGCAGGCGCGGTGACCGCGATGCCGCCGGCGGCATCGACCTAGACGGCCTCGACGACGGACGCGTCGACGCCGCCGTGCCCGCAACGCGCCGCGAGCGGCGCATCCTCGAGGCCGACGACCGCACGCGCCCGCTGTCGTCGGTCGCGGTGCTGGAGCACGACGAGGGAATGACGGATGCCGCGGCACCGACGACCGGGACCGGGGCCGATACGGCGGCGACCGGCGCCGAAACGGCGGCGACCGGCTCGGGGATGGACTTCAGCACCGCGGGCGGAGCCGGGACCGGCGCGGACAGCGCGGTGGAGGACGCCTCCGAGACGACGACGCGCGGCGCCGTCGACGAGACGCGGGAGCCGCGGAGCGGAACCGATCCCGACACCGACGGGGTCGACAGGGCGTAGGTCGCGGAGGTCGGGGCGGGAGCCCCGACGGACGACCACACGAACGTGCGCGCGACGTCGTGCGCGGCGGCGGGCGCCGCGGCGACGATGGACAGGCCGCGGCGCACACGGCGGCGGGCGGCCCGCTCTGTGGTGCGTGCCGGTGCCATGTGGCCGAAGAACAGCCAGAGCCAGAGGAACATCGAGGCGAACGCGATGAACTCGAAGAGCGTGAGGTTGATGACACCGCACGTCATGACGACGAATCCGCCGACCAGGAGGATGCCGGTCGGGACGTTCTTGAGCACGAGGCGACGGCGCAGGCCGGGCACGTAGATCGGCGTGACGATCAGCAGCACGAGGAACGAGAACGTGATGCCGAGCGCGGCGAGGTCGTGCACGGGCTTGACGGTGTTGATCGGGACGAGACCGACCACGGCGAGGTGGAGTCCGAGGGAGGCGATGAGGCCGGAGACGAGCGCGGGTCCGCGGCGGTGGGTGCGGCGGCGCACGGCGTGCTCGTGCATCTCCTCGCGCACGCGGCGGGAGAGGAGGAAGATCAGCACGCCGGCGGCCAGCAGCGTGGTGTTGAAGGAGAAGCCCGAGAACACCGCGACGGTGCCGAGCTGGCTGAAGTAGAGGTACCACCACTGGTGGTCGGGAGCGGTGATGATCGCCGTTCCGATGCCGGCGACCAGGAGCACGGAGATACCGACGAAGAGCTGCACGGCCGGGGTGCGCTCGGGATCGGCCCGAGGGTGCAGGCCGACGGCGGTGGCCGGCAGCGGCTGCGCCACCGCCGGCATCGGGGCGATCTCAGCGGTCGCCGGATGCGGGGGATGGCCGGGGGCCGTCGGAGAGAGAACCAGAGTCATTCGTGCACCACTTCGCCAACAGTGCTCCGATCAAGGATTCCCCTCGACGCCTCTCGCCGAATCCGTGGTCGGGGCCACTGATCGATCGTTAGTCGTCCCCAGTGCGACTCTTACGCCAGACAATACCGGATTCTCCTGAATATTCCGCTAGCGATTGCTCGAGACCGGTGTGCATTCCCTACACGTGATCGGTCGAGGGGGTATGCTCCACCCCCCAGTTCAGCTCCCAGGTCTCGCCGGGCGTCAGCCAGCGGAGGTGCTGACCGGAGTTGAACGCGTCGGGAGGCGCGGTCATCGGCTCGAGCGCCAGCGCGAGATCCTGGCCGGGGTAGGTGTTCATCGTGAACACCTGCACGTGATCGAATCCGGCGCCCAGCCACAGGGTCACCCGCTGCCCGTCGGGCGCCTCGAGGACGCAGCGCACGCGATCGTCGGCGTCGCGGGTGAGCTCGCCGTACGCCACGTTGAGGTCGAGGTCGCCGACGCGGCGGGGGGAGCGGAGGTCGTTGCCCGCATCGACGGGACGCTCGGCGACCGGGAGCAGGCGCTCGTCGAGCTCGAAGAACGATGCGGCGGGGACCGTCAGCGCGAGGTCGGCCGTGTCGACGCCGCCGAGGCAGAAGTACGGGTGGATGCCGAGGGCGACCGGTGCATCCTCGCGTCCGACGTTGGTGAGCCGGTGCGTCGCGGCGATGCCGTCCGACGTGGCGGTGTACTGCACGCTCGTCTCGAGGTGGAACGGATACCCGGTCTGCGGGAAGACCGTCGCCGCGAGGGTGATGGAGGATGCCGCCGCGGACTCGGCTGCCGCTGCGGGGCCGCCCGTCACCGCGGACATGTCGGCCGCAGCATCCGTCGGCTGGTAGGGCATGAACCGCAGAAGTCCGTGCGAGGCGCTGCCGGTCTTCGGCTCGGTGATGGGGAGCTGCCGCGTCTCGCCGCGCTGCGTCCATCTGCCGTCGCGGATGCGGTTCGGCCACGGCACGAGCGTGATGCCGGAGGCCGACGGCGTGGGCACGTCGTCGGGGTACGGGGGGATGAGTGCTCGTCCGCCGACCTCGAGGGAGCGGAGGGATGCTCCGACCTGGGCCACCTGGGCGGCCACCCGCCCATCGGGTGAGACGAGGCGGAAGCGCCGGCCGGTCGGATCGGCGGGGATGGATGTCGTCATGATCACCTCTGCAGCCACGGCCGGAGCAGCCGTGTCACCCAGGGTAGGACGAGGTAGGTCATGACGGGAGTGAGCAGGACCGTCGTCAGCAGCACGCGCACGACCAGCGGCCAGGCTCCGAACCCCGGCACGAAGCCCAGCAGCCACGAGGCGAGGAGGTTCACGGGGAAGAATCCGAGCCAGATGGTCACCGCCTGCTTCCAGCGCGGCGGCGCCGCGGGGATGGGCTGCACGATCGGGCCGGTGGTCGCAGCATCGAGAGGGGAGCCGGGCGTCCGCGACTCGACGTGGGTCGCGAACGGGGCGTCGAACCAGCCCTCGATGCCGCTGCGCCGCTCGATGCGCACCTCGCGGGCGAAGGGGCGGCCTGAGTTGAGCCACCAGGTGCGCTGCGAGGACTGCTCCCACGCCTCGAGCGTGGGGATGTCGCGGAAGCGGTAGAGCATGTACCAGAGGTCGCTGCCCTCGCCCGCGCGCACCCACCCCGAGCCGAGGAAGCCGTCGAACGCGGCCGCGAGGTCGGTTCCCGCCTGCATCCAGGTCGTCGCGACCGACGCCTGCTCCGGATCGATGCGCCGTTCGATGGCGACGGTGATGGGGGCATCTGTCATGCGTCCATTCCATCCGATCCCGGTCCGTCGTCGGCGCACGGGTTCTCAGGGTTCGGTGAGGGGCGTCCGCTACCATGAGGGGTCGGCTCCGGACACCGCGGGCCAACCGCGGATGCTTTTGTGAGTCCCAGCGGGCCGATGGTGGGGGCGCATCCGCCCCGACGACCATCCAGTGAACGGCCCCGCCGGCCAGCAGCGTCCGGCCTGCTCCTCTGCTTCTGCCTCAAGAAGCCGCTCGCGTCCGCGCGCGCATCCCCTCCTCATGCGGAGTTTCGGAGTGCTGTTCCTGCTTTGTGAGAACAGGAAGAACAATGGCCAACCCCAAGAAGAAGACCTCTACCGGACGACCGAACTTCGAGCCGCGCTACGGCGAGAAGAAGTCGTCGTACCAGGACCGCAAGCGCTTCAACGGCGCCCCCACCGCCGGCGGCGAGGCGGGCGGCTCCGCACGCTCGGGTGCACCCGTCCGTTCGGGCGGCTCGAAGGCGGGCTGGGCGAAGCCCGCGTCGGCGAAGGGTGGCGCGGCGAAGGCCGGCAGCCGCAGCGCCGGCCACCGCGGCTACCGCGCCGAGGAGGAGGGCGCGGCCCCCAAGGCCCGCTGGACCTCCACCCAGCGCGCCGGGCGCGACGAGGCGCGGGGCATCCGCGACCACGCGTCCCGCCCCGCCGGCTCGGGCGCGCGCAGCTTCGACGACCGTCCGCGTCGCGATGACCGTCCGGCTCGTTCGTTCGATGAGCGTCCCGCGCGTCGCGATGACCGTCCGGCTCGTTCGTTCGATGAGCGTCCCGCGCGTCGCGATGACCGTCCGGCTCGTTCGTTCGATGAGCGTCCCGCGCGTCGCGATGACCGCCCGGCCCGCTCGTTCGACGAGCGCCCCGCCCGCCGTGACGAGCGTCCCGCGCGCCGTGACGACCGTCCGGCCCGCCCGTTCACCGACCGTCCGGCCCGCCCGTTCACCGACCGCCCGGCCCGCCCGTTCAACGACCGCCCGGCTCGCTCCGCCGGTGACCGCCCCGCGCGGCACGATGGCCGCCCGGCCCGCCGAGACGACCGCCCCGCGCGTTCGTGGGACGACAAGGCCCGCACGGCCGGCACGCACCGCGACGCGGTCGACGTGGTCCACGAGCGCCTGCAGGCGCAGGCGATCCAGGCCGAGGAGACGACCGAGATCGGCTGGTCCGACCTCGGACTCGGCCAGAACATCGCCGGCGTCCTCGTCGAGCTGGGCGCTCCGACCCCGTTCCCGATCCAGGCGGCGACCATCCCCGAGGTGCTCGCCGGTCGCGACATCCTGGCCCGCGGCCGCACCGGCTCCGGCAAGACCATCGCCTTCGGCGCACCGCTCGTCGAGCGCGTGCTGCGCGCGCAGGGCGGCGGACGACGCGAATACGGCCGGCGGCCGCGCGCGCTCATCCTCGCGCCGACGCGCGAGCTCGCGCTGCAGATCGACGGCACCGTGCAGCCCATCGCCCGCAGCGTGGGGCTGTTCACGACGCAGATCTACGGCGGCGTGCCCCAGGGCCGCCAGATCGGGGCGCTCCGCAAGGGCGTCGACATCGTCATCGGCACGCCCGGGCGCATCGAGGACCTCATCGATCAGCGCAAGCTCGACCTGTCCGACATCCGCGTCGTCGTCATCGACGAGGCCGACCACATGAGCGAGCTGGGTTTCCTCGAGCCGCTGCAGCGCATCCTGCGCCACACGCCCGGCGGCAGCCAGAAGCTGCTGTTCTCGGCCACGCTCGACCGCGAGGTCGCCGCCGTCGTCGACGAGTTCCTCGAGAACCCGGCCGTCTACGAGGTCGCGGGCGAGACGCAGGAGACCGGCACGATCGACCACCGCGTGCTCGTGATCGACCACCGCGAGAAGGGCGAGATCCTCCGCCGCCTCGTCGACCGCGACGGCAAGACCCTCGTGTTCGCGCGCACCCGCGCCTACGCCGAGATGCTCGCCGACGACCTCGCCGACGCCGGCATCCCCGCGGTCGCCCTGCACGGCGACCTCAACCAGGCCAAGCGCACCCGCAACCTCGAGCGCCTGACCTCGGGCCGCGTGCGCGTGCTCGTCGCCACGGATGTCGCGGCCCGCGGCATCCACGTCGACGACATCGACCTGGTGGTGCAGGCCGACGCCCCCGACGAGTACAAGACGTACCTGCACCGCTCCGGCCGCACCGGTCGCGCGGGCGCCGTCGGGCGCGTGGTCACGCTGATCCCGCGTCAGCGCCGCCGTCGCATGACCGAGATGCTCGAGCGCGCCGAGATCGACGCGCCCTTCGAAGAGGCCCGCGCCGGCGACGACGTGATCGACGAGCTGGCCGGCACCCTGCCGACCGACGCCGAGCTCACCCGCTGAGCGACGCCCTCAGAACAGCATCGGAGCGGCGGTCTGCGCGGCACGACCTCTTGTGGTCGTGACCACGCGGGCCGCCGCTGTGCGTGCGGCGAGCCCCGGCGACGGCGCTCGCCGCACGCCCTCCTCCTCGGCCCAGCCGTCGAGCCGGTGCCGGCGCAGCAGGGGTCTGACCCGCTGCGTCAGCCACGACCGGTAGCCCTTCGGCGCATACGACGCCACACCCGGGTACAGCCCCAGGTACGCCGGCACGAGGTCGGGATGCTCCCGCTCGAGCCAGGTCATGAACCACTGCTTCGCGCCCGGTCGCAGGTGCAGCGCGCCGAAGACGACGCGTGACGCTCCGGCGGCGGCGATGAGCTCGAGCGCGTGGTCGAGAGCGGCGACCGAGTCGGTGAGGTGGGGCAGGACGGGCATGAGGAACACCGTCACGCGGAAGCCGGCCTCCGTCGCCGCCCGCACCGTGTCGAGTCGCGCCTTCGCCGAGGGAGTGCCGGGTTCGATCGCGTGTTGGAGCACGTCGTCGAAGATCGCGATCGACATGGCGAGTCCGACATGGACGGATGCCGCGGCCTCGGTGATCAGCGGCAGGTCGCGCCGCAGCAGCGTGCCCTTGGTGAGGATCGAGAACGGGGTGCCCGACTCCGCGAGCGCGGACACGATCCCCGGCATGAGGGCGTAGCGGCCCTCGGCGCGCTGGTACGGGTCGGTGTTGGTGCCGAGCATGACGGGCTCGTGCTGCCACGACGGGCGCCGCAGCTCCTTCGTCAGCACCTCCGCCACGTTGACCTTCACGACGACCTGGGAGTCGAAGTCGCGTCCCGCGTCGAGGTCGAGGTACTCATGGGTGCCGCGCGCGAAGCAGTAGACGCAGGAGTGGCTGCAGCCGCGGTAGGGGTTAACGGTCCAGTCGAACGGCATGCCCGATGATCCGGGGACGTTGTTCAGGGCGCTCTTGGCCATCACCTCGTGGAAGGTCATGCCGGCGAACTCCGGCGTCGTGACCGATCGCACGAGACCGTCGATGCGCTCGAGTCCTGGCAGGGCGGCGGCATCCGGCACCCCGAGCTCCTGTCCCTGCCAACGCATGACACCATACGAACAGATGTACGAATGTGTGTCAAGCACAGCGCGACATCGATCGAAGCTCGCACCACCCCGATCGCGCGACCCAGCCCCGGCGTTCACAATGGAAGCGTGACGGCACCCGAACCGCACGTCGGCACCTCCCGTCGCGCGCACCCTCCCGCGCGTGACGTCGAGCGTGCCGCCGCCGACGCCGGGCCGCCCGCGTGCGGCTCGTCTTCGCGCTGGCGATGGCCGTCGCCCTCGTCGTCGGCACGACCGTCGCCGTGTCGGCGGTGCTGAACGCCGGGCCGGTGGCCGAGGCATCCGCATCCTCCGCGACGCCGGCGGCCCTCGCCGCCTCGCCCGCCCCAGCGCAGGCCGACGCCCTCCCCGCGCCGACGATCGTGGGCAGTTCCGTCGCAGCCGTCGACCTGTGCGCGGACGCGACGGTCACCGCCGCGCTGGCCGCCGGCGACGATGCCGCGGTCATCGCCGCCGCCGGTGGACCCGACGGGCTGCGCCAGGGCGTCGCCGCCGGAACCCTGGCGTGCGTGTCGCTGTCCGATCCGGGGCACGTCTGGACGGTCGTCAACAAGAATCGCCCGTTCCAGCCCGTCGACTACGAGCCGTCGCCGCGCGAGCTGCCCGCCGGCGTGCGCAGCATCGAGGGCGGGACGCTGCGATCGGATGCCGCGGCCGCCCTGTCCGCGCTCGTCGCCGCCGCCGCGGCGGAGGGCGCCGGTGAGATCGCCCTCGAGAGCGGCTACCGCTCCTACGTCACGCAGCAGAACAACTTCGGCTCGGGCGGACCGGAGGTCGAGGCATCCGTCGCCCGTCCGGGATACAGCGAACACCAGTCGGGCCTCGCGGCCGACGTGGTGGCCTGCGACGGCGGGGGGTGCGGCACGCTGGACGACCTCGCCGCGACGCCGCAGGGCGCGTGGACGGCGGCCAACGCCTGGCGGTTCGGGTGGATCGTCCGCTACGAGGCGGGGCGCACCGACGTGACCGGGTACATCCCCGAGCCCTGGCATCTGCGCTTCGTCGGCACCGAGCTGGCGCAGGCGTATCACGACGGTGGCTGGCTGAGCCTGGAGGAGTTCTTCGGGCTGCCCGCGGCGCCGACGTACTGAGCATCGGAACGCGACACCCAGTTCCACGTCGAGTGGGATGCGATCCCACATCCCCGGCTCGTTCATCGATTCGGAGACATAGAATCGCCGCAGGCGCCGCGGCCGTTCCGGCCTTCGCCACCGAGATGTCTCCGCGCGGCGGAGAGGGAAGGACCGGGCATGGACCGCGAGATCTACGACGAGGACCACGAGGCGTTCCGCGAGGTCGTCAAGGAGTTCGTCAAGCGCTTCGTGACGAACGAGAAGCGCGAGCAGTGGGACGCCGCGGGCGAGATCGACCGCGCGACGATGAAGGCCGCCGGCGAGTCGGGCATCATCGGCCTGTCCGTCCCCGAGGAGTTCGGCGGCGCCGGGATGCTGCAGGACTACCGCTTCCGCGCCGTCGTCAACGAGGAGATCATCAAGGCCGGTGCGGGCTCGCTCGCCGGCGCCTTCGGCATCCAGGACGATCTGGCCGTGCCGTACCTCGTGCACATGGGCACGCAGGCGCAGAAGGAGAAGTGGCTGCCGGGGATGGCGACGGGCGACGTGCTCGGCGCGCTGGCGATGAGCGAGCCGGGGGCGGGCTCCGACCTGCGCGGCATCTCGACGACGGCGAAGAAGGTCGACGGCGGGTACCTCGTCAACGGCGCCAAGACGTTCATCTCCTCCGGCAAGACCGCCGACATCGTGGTCACGTTCGTGAAGACCGGCGAGGGCAACCGTCCCGACGCGTTCAGCCTCCTCATCCTCGAGAACGGGATGGACGGGTTCGATCACGGCAAGAAGCTCCACAAGATGGGCTTCGCCGGTCACGACACCGCCGAGCTCAGCTTCAGCGACGTCTTCGTGCCCGACGAGAACCTGATCGGCGGCGAGGAGGGCAAGGGCTTCGTCCAGCTGATGATGAACCTGCCGCTGGAACGCCTGTCGATCGGCGTCGCGGCGGCGGCGGCCTCGGAGGCTGCGCTCGCCTGGACTCTCGAGTACACGGGTAGCCGGGAGGCGTTCCGCCAGCCGGTGATCGACTTCCAGAACACGCGGTTCAAGATCGCGGACGTCGCCACCACGGTCGACGTGCTGTGGGCCTACATCGACCGCGCGATGATGCTGTACTCCGAGGGCAAGCTGTCGCCGGATGAGGCCGCCAAGGTCAAGTTCTGGTCGACGGAGCGCGAGTGGGAGATCCTCGACACCTGCGTGCAGCTGTTCGGCGGCTACGGCTACATCACGGAGTATCCGATCGCCCGCGCGTTCCTCGACGCGCGCGTGCACCGCATCTACGGCGGCACGAACGAGATCATGCGCGAGATCGTCGCCCGGCGGGTGACCGGCCGGAAGTGAGGGACGGATGCCGCGGCTCGCGCCGCGGCATCCGTCGCCCTCAGTCCGCTGCGCCCGTCGGCCGTGCCGCTGCGCGCGTGGATGTGCGGAGCCGGTACAGGCTCGTCGTGGCGGTGATGAAGAGGTCGGTTCCATCGTCGCCGCCGAAGCACAGGTTGGAGACGACCTCGGGCACCGGGATGAAGCGGATCTCGGTGCCGTCGGGCTCGAACACGTGCACGCCGTCGCCCGCCGACGACCACATGCGTCCGCGCTCGTCGACGGCGATCCCGTCGGGCAGGCCGACGTCGATGACGGCGAAGGTGTGGCCGCGCGCGGCGCCGATGCACGGGTGCTCGGTGGAGCCGGTGACGTCGTAGGCGCGGATCCAGTGGCCGGGTCCGTCGTCGAGGCCCGCGGCGGTGTCGGTCACGTAGACCGTGCGACCGTCGGGCGAGAAGGCGATGCCGTTGGGCTGGACGATGTCGGTGATGACCGGGGTCAGTCCGTCGGCGGGAGACCAGCGGAAGACGAAGCGCGCGCCGTATTCGCGCTCGCCGGGATGGCCCTCGTTCGGCTGGACGATGCCGTAGTCGGGATCGGTGAACCAGTACGACCCGTCGGGGGCGATCGCGATGTCGTTGGGGGAGTTGAGGCGCGCATCGTTCCAGTGGGACGCGATCGCCTCGACGGTACCGTCAGGCCGCTCGCGCTCGAGGCGGCGGCGGCCGTGCGAGCACTGGATGACGCTGCCGTCGGTGTCGAGTGCGCGTCCGTTCGTGAACTCGACGCCCTGCCGGTGGACGGAGGTCTCGCCCGTGGCGGCGCTCCACTGAAGGATGCGGTCGTTCGGGATGTCGCTCCACCTCACCGTGCGGGAGGCGGGGATCCAGAGGGGTCCCTCGGTCCAGATCCCGCCGGTTGCGAGTCGGTCGATGCGGGTGCCCTCGGGCAGGAGGGGATCGGTCACGGGTGCGTCTCTCGGTCGTCGGCTCAGGCGGAGCGGAACACGTCGACGCTCGCGGGACGCTGTCGAGCGGCGAGCACGAGCGCGAGGACGCCGAGTCCGACGGTGGCGGCCAGGAAGGGAAGGGTGCCGATGGCGGCGAGTGCTGCCGCGACGGGCTGGACGTCGTCCGGTCCGAGTGCGACGAAGAGGATCTGCGGCAGGGCCCATGCCGCGGCCTGCGCGGCCAGCACCCACAGCGGAGCCCACCGCCACGGCGCCGGGATCACCCCCGCGCGCCCGAGCTGCACGCCGCCGATGAGGCCTGCCGCCGCGGGAATGAGGAGCGAGGCGTAGCCCAGCACCTGCCAGCCCGCGCCCGCGCCCGTCGGATCGGTCTGCGAGAGGGCCGCCCCCAGCGCGGTCGCCGCGAGCGGCCAGAGTGCTACGATCGCCAGCGCCGTGAGGCCGAGGGGGCGGCGGGCGACGACGCTCGCCTCTCGCGAGAGCCCGATCGCGAAGAGCAGGACGGCGACCGCCCACACGACGTCTGCGACGGCGGTGAGGACGGCCGTGCCGGGGCCGCCGTACATGGTGAAGCGCATCATGCCCAGCACCCCGCAGAGGATGAGTCCGCTGCCGGCGATGGTCCACGTCCTCGTCACCTGCCGCATGGGTCCAGGCTAGCGAGGGGTATGCGCGCCGCACTGGGGCGGGTCGGCAAGCTGACGCGATCCCGATCCCGATCCCGATCCCGATCCCGATCCCGATCCCGATCTCGATCTCGATCCCCATCCCGACCTCGGCGCTCGTCCGGATCCTGGCGCGAATCTGGGTCCCGGCTCTGGGAGCGATCAGAACGGCGGTGGGTCGTCGGCGACGAAGCGCACCATCGGCGCGGGGGCGTCGAGGTACACGCGCCTGGTCGGACTCGTCCACCGCAGCACCCCGCCGCCGGCCTGCTCGACGCTCCACGCCGACTGATGCTTCAGCACGTGATGTCGACGGCAGAGATGGGCGAGGTTCTCGACCTCCGTTGGACCGCCCCATGCAGCATCCTTCGTGTGATCGAGATCCGACCGCCGCGCGGACACCCCGCATCCGGGGAATCGACATCGCTCGTCGCGTGCGCGGAGGAACCGCCGCAGGTCTTCTGAGGGGCGGTACCGGTCGACGGCCACGACCGCGCCGCTCGAGGCGTCCGTGAGCACGCGATCCCACGCCGGCGCGGCGGCGCTGAGGCGTGCCGCGGTGTCGCGGTCGATCGGCCCGTGGCCACCGAGCACGGCCGGCCGCCCCTCACCGAGAGCGAGCGTGGTCACCGGGACCGTCACCTGCACGCTCGCGGCGATCGCCTCCAGCCCGTCGCCGTGGCCGTGAGCCAGGCCCGTCAGCGCCAGATCGCACAGCAGATCGGCTCGGCGCTCGTCGATGCAGCGCGGGTCGTCGGTCACCGCGACGGCCGGTGAAGCATCGCCCGCCTCACCGCCGGACATCGCTTCGCGGCCGCCGTCGGCATTCGATCGCTCCACGGACGCGCCCTGTCGCGTGGTCGCGTGCGCCATTCGGGTCAGGCGGTCGTGGATGCCGTGCGCAAGAGCCGCGGGGAGCACGGCGAGCAGTTCCGCCATGCCGTCGTCGAGGTCGGTGACGACGACGCGCCGCAGCCGGCGCGCCTCCGCGTACCGCTCGTCGATCGACGTCGACCGCGCCTCCTCCGCCAGCGCACGTGCGATCGCTCGCAGTCTGCCGGGCGTCTCATGCGCGGCCTTGTCGATCGCGCGAGCCTCGTACGTCGCACGCGCGCCCGCATCGTCGATGCCGATGCCCGCGTCGACGATCACCGACAGGTGCGCGCGGCTGATGCGCCCCTCGGCGAGGGCGGTGACCGCCGCAGGGAACCGGTCGACGGCGACGTGCGCGTCGGACAGTCGTCGCTGCACCGTGCGATCGCTCACCCGGAGGGCGGCAGCAAGCTCGGCCGCGATGGACCGCAACGGCAGGTCGGACTCCACGGTGCCCGCCGGTCCGCGGGATGCCTGCTCCTCGGCGAGCGCGACCGCCGCGGACAGCAGCTGCGCCTCCAGCGCCTGCAGGGTGCCGATCGTGCGATGGGCCTGCTGGAGGGTGGCGACCAGCTCGGACAGCATGACGGATTCCTCCTCCGTGGGAAGGGAGTCGGCGGCCCAGCGATCGGTCATGAACCCATTCTGACCAGGGGTTCCGACATCGGCCCCGTCGTCAGACCCGCGCTCGCCGCAGGGCCGGACGATCCCCGAATCGGCGGCCGAGGGAGCCCCGCCCCCACCTATCATTCGAACGTGCATGATCCGATCGAGCCGTACGAGCACGGGTCGCTGGCGCGTCCCGGCGGTTCGCAGCTGTACTGGGAGGCGTCGGGCAACCCCGACGGGCATGCTGCGCTCTATCTGCACGGCGGACCGGGGAGCGGCCTCGGGCGTGGAGGCTATCGGCGCCGCTTCGACCCGTCCGTGTACCGCATGGTCGGCCTGGATCAGCGGGGATGCGGACGGAGCACGCCGTGGGCGTGCGACAGCCTCGACACCTTGGACGCGAACACCACGCCGACGCTCATCGCCGACATCGAGGCGCTTCGCGAGCACCTGGGAATCGAGCGCTGGCTGCTGCACGGCGTCTCCTGGGGCAGCACCCTGGCCCTCGCCTACGCGCTGCAGCACCCCTCACGCGTGGGCGGGCTGGTGCTCACCGCGGTCACGTCCGGCAGCCGGGAGGAGATCGACTGGATCACGGAGGGCGTCGGCATGGTGTTCCCCGAGGCCTGGGAGCGCTTCGCGTCGCGCGCGCCGGACGGCGAGCGGGTGGTCGAGGCGTACGCGCGTCTGGTCCGCGATCCCGACCCGGCGGTGCGCGCCGACGCGGCGTCGGCCTGGGACGAATGGGAGTCCACCACCGTGTCCCTCGACCCGAACTGGACCCCCGGGCCGCTGTTCGACGACGCTCGGCAACGCCTCAACTTCGCGACGCTCGTCACCCATTACTGGGCGCACGACTGCTTCCTGACCGGTTCCGACCGCATCCGCGATCGCATCGCCGAACTCGCCGGCATCCCCGCCGTCCTCATCCACGGCCGGTACGACATCAGCGGACCGGCCATCACCCCGTGGCTGCTCCATCGCGCGTGGCCGGGCAGCGAGCTGATCATCGTCGAGGACGAGGGACACGGCGGCGAGAAGGAGATGGAACGGACCTCGCGCGCCATCGATGCGATGGTCGATCGTCTCGGCGCAACGGCGTCCGGCCCGCGGGCCTGAGCCCGCCGACCTCACACCACCACGAACAGCCCCGCCGTCACCGCCCAGAACAGCACCACGAACACGACGTCCCTCGTGCGGAACGGCACGAGATGCCGCTCGGTGCGATCGGGATGGGCGCCGAAGGCGCGCGCGTCCATCGCGAGGGCGACCCGCTCCGCGTGCCGGATCGCGCCGGCCAGCAGCGGGATCATGTACCCCCACCACCGGCCGATCGCCGCGAACGGTCCACGCCCGGCGTGGGCGCCGCGCACGCGATGCGCCTGCCGGATCACCTCCAGCTCGTGGCCGAACCGCGGCACGAACCGCAGCGCGGCCAGGGCGGTGTAGCCGATCCGGTACGGCACCCGCAGCTGCTGCACACTCGCACGGATGAGGTCGGTGCCGTCGATCGACAGCCCGGGAATCAGACTGAGCGCGACGATCGCCGCGAGCCGCAGCCCCGTCGACAGGCCGATCTCCAGTGCGCCGGCGCGCAGCTGCCACGCGCCCGCCTCCCACACCACCGGCGTCCGGGCGACCGCGGCCGGATCCGTCCACAGCGAGAAGCCGAGGCCCAGCACGACGACGACCACCGGAAGCACGAGGAGCGCGCCGAGCAGCCGCCGACTCGGCCGGACCCCCACGAGGAGCACCACGACGGCCAGCACGAGGAACGCGGCCGGGGTCGCGGCATCCCGGACGAGGACGAGCGCGACCATCGCCGGCAGCGGGGCCGCCAGCGCGGCGAGCGGATTGAGGCCGTGCAGGAACCGCACGCCGCGCGTCGCGGGGGGCGTCTCGACGGCGGAGGTCACCGGTCACCCCCGGGGAGGTCGGCGAGCCGCGTGACACCGGCGAGCGACGGATGCCGCGTCAGCCCCGCGAACGCACGTCGGAGCGGCGGCTGCGCGAGCCCCGCCGCCTCGATGAGCGCGTCGCTCGCGAAGACGGAGCACGTGGATGCTGCGGCCACCACCTCGCCGTCGGCGAGCGCGACCACGTGGTCGGCGTACTCGCTGACGAGCTGCATGTCGTGCGTGACGATGAGGACCGTCGTGCCCTCGGCACGCAGATCGGCCAGCATCGACAGGAGCTCGTCGGCGCGGGCGCGGTCCTGACCGAACGTCGGCTCGTCGAGCGCCAGCACCGGGGCGCCGGCGATGAGCGCGGTGCCGACCGAGAGCCTCCGCTTCTGCCCGCCCGACAGTCGGAACGGGTGCGCGTCGGCCTTCGCGGCGAGTCCGAAGCGGTCGAGCATCCGCGATACGCGCGCGTCGATGTCGTCGCCGGACAGGCGGAGCCGACGGAGGCCGTATGCCAGCTCATCGCGGACGGTGTGGGCGACGAACTGGTGCTCGGGGTTCTGGAAGACGAAGCCGATCGCGGTGTTCAGCTCGCGGATGCCGGCCCCGCCGACGTCGAGATCGCCCACCGCCACGGTGCCGCGGGGCGGCCGGACGACGCCGGCGATCGCCTGGACGAGCGACGTCTTGCCCGCACCGTTCGCGCCGACCACCGCGGTGAACGAGCCGCGCGCGACGTCGAGGTCGATGTCGCGCAGCACCTCCGCGCGACCGCGCTTCAGCGACAGCCCGCGCACCCGGACGGCCGGTGGATCCAGGCGCACGCCGGAGGCGGCAGCACTCGCGCCGGGAACAGTCGCGCCGGAACCGCCGGAGACCGGCCCCGCCTCGCCCTCGAGCGCCGTGCGCAGCTCCGGCGGGTCGAGCGGCAGCGGGTCGAGGATCCACCCCGCCCGCCGCAGGCGCAGCGCCGCCAGCGCCGCCGCGGGCAGCCAGACGCCGTGCGCGTGCAGCTCGACGGCGCGCTCCTGCAGCACGGCCCGCGCCGGACCGTCCGCGATGACCCGGCCCTCCTGGTCGAGGACCACGGCGCGATCGACGAGGTGCATCGCCGCGTCGAGGTTGTGCTCGATCAGCACGACGGCGTGCTCGCCGTCGGCCACGACCTCGGCGAGGGCGCGGTAGACCTCGTCGACCCCGCGCGGGTCGAGGTTGGCGGTCGGCTCGTCCAGCACCAGCAGCGGCGATCCCATCGCCAGCGCACAGGCGATCGCGAGGCGCTGCCGTCCGCCGCCCGACAGGCGGTCGGGGTTCTCCGCCCGCCGCTCCCACAGCCCCACGCGCCGGAGCGCGGCCTCCGACCTCTGCAGCACCTCGGCCACCGGCATCCGCAGATTCTCGGGTCCGAACGCCACCTCGTCGAGCACCGTGCCCGTGACCAGCTGCGCGTCGGGGTCCTGGAACACCATGCCGACCCGGGTGCTGAGCACGGCCACCGAGGTCTCGATCGTCGACAGTCCGTCGACCTCGACCGTCCCCTCCAGCGTGGCGGGGACGTCGTGCGGGATCAGTCCGTTGAGCGCCAGGGCGAGCGTGGACTTGCCCGAACCGCTGGGGCCGAGCAGCAGCACCACCTCGCCGCGAGCGACCTGGAACGATGCCGAGGCCGGCGTCGCCGTCGACTCCCCGTCGTGCGTGATCGCGAGGTTGCGCACGCTGAGCAGCGGCGGACGAGCGGATGCCGCGGCCACGGTCAGCGGCGGGGGCCGGCGCCGGTCCGCCCTGCGCCGGAAGGATCGATCCCCGAGCCACCGGTCGCTGGACGCCCACGAGCGCCGGGACGACCGCCCCCGGAGCGACCGACGCCCGCGCGCCGGAGCCCGGCGCCGATTGCGAGGCCGACGGCTGTCCAGGCGACGGGCCCGAGCACGGACAACACCAGGTACAGGATCTGCGCCCACCCGGGGAGGGTCGACAGATGGGCGGCGAAATAGACGGCGGCGGCCACGACGACGCCGATGACGAGCGCCGAGACGAAGAAGCGCCACGCGGCCCACGACCGGTAGCGGACGGCTGCCGCGACGAGCTCCTGGATCGCCCCGAAGAGCAGCGCCGTGCCGAGGAACTGCGCGGCGTAGATCGGCGCGATCGCGCTGGAGACCAGCGCAGCCAGGGCGTGCGCGGTGAGGGCCACCCACGGCATCCGGAGCAGCTCCTGGGCGATGATCCCGGGCAGCACGTGCACGCCGAGGAGGAAGCCGTAGACGACCGGCAGCGCGGCCAGCAGAGGCACCGTCACCCAGCCGGCGACGCCGCCGAGCACGCCCGTCGCGACCCCGATCGCCGCGCAGATGAGCAGAACGCTCGTCGAGATGCGGGTTCGCTGGGCCACCTGCTCAGCCTATCCGCGACCTCTCATCACCTTCTCACCCGATCCCGTTCCCTGAGTGAAAACCGTGAGTTAGGTTTGCGGGAGCCGTACGTCGTCGTGCGGTTTCGCTTCCTCCCCATCTCTAGGAGCGCATGACTATGGTTCGCAACACCGTGCGAGCAGCAGCGGTCGTCACACTCGCCGCACTGTTCACCGGATCGGCCGCCTCGGCCGGATTCGCCGCCACCCCCGCCCCGGACGCGCCGCCGCCCGCACCGATCGAGTCGCCCACCGGCAACTACATCGTGCTGCTGGACGAGGACCCGGTCGCCACGTACACGGGCGGTGAGGCCGGCCTCGCGCCGACCCGTCCCGACGAGGGGCGGCGACTCGACAGCCAGTCGGTCGACGTCAAGGAGTACCAGGCGTTCCTCGAGCAGCGGCAGGAGGACGTCGCCGCGGCCAGCGGTGTCGACCCCCTCGAGACGTACCAGACCACGCTCAACGGCTTCAGCGCCACGATGTCTCCGGAGCAGGCGGCGAAGGTCAGCGGCATCTCCGGCGTGAAGGGCGTCTTCCCCGACGAGATCCGTCACCCCGACGCCGTCCCCTCGACCGAGTTCCTGGGTCTGGAGGGCGACAACGGCGTGTGGAGCCGCCTCGGCGGCACGGAGGGTGCGGGCAAGGGCGTGGTGGTCGGTGTCGTCGACACCGGCATCGCCCCCGAGAACGCCTCGTTCGCCGGCGACCCGCTCGGCACGACCCCGGGCGACGAGCCCTACCTCGACGGCAACGACGTCGTGTTCCAGAAGAGCGACGGCAACGAGTTCCGCAGCGAGCGCGTCGAAGGCGCGCAGTGGAGCGCCGACGACTACTCGACGAAGATCGTCGGCGCGAAGTACTTCACCACGGGCGCAGCAGCGGCCGGGTTCGACTTCCAATACGACATCCTCTCGCCGCGTGACGGCGCGGGGCACGGCTCGCACACGGCCAGCACGGCCGCGGGCAACCACGACGTGCCGGCATCCGTGAACGGCGTCGACTTCGGCCTCATCTCGGGCGTCGCGCCGGCCGCCAAGGTCGCGGCGTACAAGGCCTGCTACGACGGCCCCGACCCGGCCGACAACACCGACGACATCTGCGCGCTGAGCGACCTGCTGGCCGCGATCGACACGGCCGTCGCCGACGGCGTCGACGTCATCAACTACTCCATCGGCGGAGGCTCGGCCACGAGCGTCCTGCAGCCCGATGACATCTCCTTCTACAACGCCGCCGTCGCGGGCGTTTTCGTCTCGGTCAGCGCGGGCAACTCCGGCCCCGGAGCGTCCACGGCCGACCACGCGTCCCCCTGGTACACGACGGTCGCGGCATCCACGATCCCGACCTATGAGGGCACCGTCCAGCTGCCGAACGGCTTCCAGGCCGCCGGCGCCTCGGTCTCCGTGCCGGCCGGCCAGCCCGTCACCGGACCGGTGGTCTACGCGGGCGACGTCGCCGCGGCGGGTGACGCGGGCGCGAACGCCGCGCTCTGCTTCCCCGACACCCTCGACCCGGCGAAGGTCGCCGGCAAGATCGTCGTCTGCGATCGCGGCACCAACGCGCGCACCGAGAAGTCGGACGTCGTCAAGGCGGCCGGCGGCATCGGCATGATCCTCGTCAACGTCACGCCGAGCTCGGTGGACAACGACTTCCACGCGGTGCCCACCGTCCACATCGACGCGCAGTACCGCACGCCGCTGCTGGACTACGTGCGTAACACCGCGGATGCCACCGCCACCCTCGTCGGCGAGAACACCACGGGCGTCACCACGCCCACGCCGGTCGTCGCGGGCTTCTCCAGCCGCGGACCGATGCTCGCCGACGGCAGCGACGTCCTCAAGCCGGACATCGCCGCACCGGGCGTGGCGATCCTCGCCGCGACCAACAACCCGCTGGGCTCCCCGACGACGTACAACTTCCTGTCGGGCACCTCGATGGCCGCCCCGCACATCGCCGGCCTCGCCGCCCTCTACCTGACGGCCCACCCGCTGGCGCCGCCGGCGGAGATCAAGTCGGCCATGATGACGACGGCCTACGACACGCTCAACGGCGACGGATCGACCAACACCGATCCGTTCGCACAGGGCGCGGGTGAGGTCGACGCGAAGAAGTTCCTCGACCCGGGACTGCTGTACCTGAACGGCGTGGGCGACTGGCGCGCCTACCTGCAGGGCCTCGGCCTGGCGGACTTCGGCGTCGACCCGATCGACCCGAGCGACCTCAACCTGCCGTCGCTCGCGATCGGCACGCTGTCCAAGGAGCAGACGCTCACGCGCACCCTCACCGCGACCGCTCCCGGCACCTACACTGTGTCGGCCGAGGTCCCGGGCGTCGACGTGACGGTGAGCCCCTCGTCGCTGACGTTCGGCGCCGCGGGCGAGTCGCACACCTTCGAGGTGACGTTCTCCAACGCCACCGCGCCGGTCGAGGAGTGGGCCACCGGCTCGCTCACCTGGACCGACGGGACGACGAACGTCCGCTCGCCGATCGCGGTGCGTCCGGTCACGGCCGACGCCCCCGCCGAGGTGCAGGGCACGGGCATCACCGGCAGCACCGACGTCACCATCGACGCCGGCCTGACGGGCGACCTCGCGCTCAACCTGTCGGGTCTCGCGCCGGTGACGCTGCTCACCGACCCGACCCACCCGGTCGAGGGCCACTCCGGCGACCAGGACTCGGGCGATGAGAACGGCCTCGTGACCTGGATCACCGAGGTGCCCGAGGGTGCGACCCTCGCCCAGTTCGATCTCGACTCCTCGGACGACACGGAGGGGACCGACCTCGACCTCAGCGTGTACCGCATCGTCAGCCCCACCGACACGCGCTACTACGAGAAGTTCTCGTCGGCCACCGCGTCGGCGGACGAGCGGGTCACGCTGAACGACCCGACCGCGGGGTACTACCTCATCGAGGTCGACATGTACGCCACGCCGGTGCCGATGACGTGGGACATGACCACGGCGATCGTCACCCCCGGTGGCGAGGGATCGCTCACCGCGACGCCGAACCCGCTGCCCGTCGTCCGCGGCGAGCAGGCTAAGTACACCCTGTCGTGGAGCGGCCTGCAGGCCGACACGCGCTACCTCGGCGTGGTCGGCTACGGCGACTCCGCGGTGCGCACCATCCTCTCGGTCGACAGCGGTCCGGCGGCACCCGTCGCCACGGTCGCTCCCGCGGTGACCGGGACGGCGCAGGTCGGCAAGACTTTCACGGCCACCCCGGGCACCTGGGATCCGGCCGACGTGACGGTCGCCTACCAGTGGCTCCGCAACGGCGAGCCGATCGACGGCGCGACGTCGGCCCGCTACCGCGTCACGCAGGGCGACGTCGGGACGAAGCTGTCGGTGCAGGTCACCGCGACCGCGGCCGGCAACCCCAACGCGGGCACGGCCGTCAGCAACGAGGTGTTCGTGAAGTACACCTCGCGCACGACGGTGAGCATGAACCGGTACATCGGCTCGTCCTCGCAGCCCTACGCGGTCACCGTCAAGGTGACCCCGTCGGGCGGGGAGGCGGCCACCGGCAGCGTCACGATCTGGGTCGGCTCGCAGACCTACACCGGCACGCTGGCCGACGGTGCTGTGACGTTCAACCTGCCGAAGCAGTCGCGCGGCATCCACGTGGTGGTCGCGACCTACGCCGGCAGTGAGACCGTGCAGTCGTCGTGGGGCCTCACCGGGTTCCTCGTCCTGCGCTGATCCACCGAGAAGCGCCCGGGCTCAGGCCCGGGCGCTTCTGCGTGAGCGGATGCTGCGGCGCGCGCCGCGGCATCCGTCGAGCTCGATCGGTCAGAGCCGCGACATCCGTGGATGACGCGTCGCTCAGAGCCGCCGGCGGCGCTGCGTGAGGCGCACGCCCGGGAGCGGCGGCGCCGGGATCCGCTCGGCCCCGTGGTCCACGACGTGCCCGAAGCGCGATGCGTCCGCCTCCCACGCGTCGCGCGCCTCCACGATGTCCTCGTGCGAGCGGCCGACGAAGTTCCACCACATGACGATGTCGTCCTCGAACGGCTCGCCGCCGAGCAGGAACAGCGTCGTGTCCGCCTCGGCGGAGACCTCGATGACCGTGCGACCGGTGCCGAGATAGAGCAGATGCGCGGCATCCACCGGCAGCGACTCGTCGGCGTCGACCGCGGCGATCCCCTCGCCGAAGACGCCCGCGAGCGCATACTCCCACTCCGGGTGCAGCGGGATGCGCACCCGCGACCCTGCCGGGACGTGCAGCTCGGCGCCGACGATCGGGGTGAAGGCGGAGGCGGGCGACACCGCTCCGCCGAGCTCCCCGAGCACGACCGTCGCGACGCCGTCGGCACCGTGCACGGCCGGCAGCGCGATCTCGGGGAGCGCCTCGTGCCGCTCGAACGCCGGTCCGCCGTGGCGCCGGCTCTCGGGGAGGGCGACCCAGAGCTGCAGCGCGTCCAGGGGCACCGGCCCGTCGCCGACCGAATACTCCGAGTGGGCGATGCCGGCGCCGCTCGTCATGAGGTTCAGGGCGCCGCGGGCCACGACCACATCGCTGCCGACGGTGTCGCGGTGGCGCACCTCGCCGACGAACGGCCACGTCACCGTCTGCAGGCCGATGTGCGGGTGCGGCTCGACCCGCATGCGGGTCTCCTGCGGTCCGAACCGGTCGAGGAAGCACCACGCGCCGACCATGGGCAGGTCGCGCTGCGGCAGCGCGCGATGCACCGACATCCCGCGCACACCGCCCAGCGGAACCTCGCGGCTCTCGAGCAGGATGGTCCGCGGGCCGAGGCCCTCCGGCGCGGGCTCCGCCACGGACTCCGCGTCGACGTCGAGCCGGGTCATACGCCCGAGCCGCCCGATTTGCTGGCGCCGGCCGCACCGTCGTCCGCGCTCGGGCGATGGCCCGCTTCGTCGCGACCGGCCGCAGCCCAGTCGATGCGCAGACCCTCGACCTCATGCCCGCGGAGGTACTTGGCCACGAACGAGCACAGCGGCACCACCGTGGCGTCGTGGGCCGCAGCATCCGCCATCGCCTCGCCCACGAGCGTGCCGCCGAGACCGTGTCCCGCGAACGCCGGGTCGACCTCGGTGTGGGGGAAGACCCACCGGCCCTCGTCGTCGGTCTCGACCTCGGAGAACCCGCCGAGCTCGTCGCCGACGTGGATCTCGTAGCGGCCGGCCTCCTCGTTGCGGGTGACGGTCACGGGTGCGCTGGGCTGGGTCACGGGAAGTCCTCTCTTCGCTGCGTCCAACGTAGGTCGCCGCGGCGGTGGTCCGCCATGCGCGTCGACCGTTCGTCGCGCTGATCTGACCGTTCGCCGCACGACAGCCCGCGGGCCCGCACGCCGCACCGAGCGCTACCTCGCACGTCTGCACCTCCCCGAGCGCTGAGCCGCCGACCGCGAGACTGCACTCGCGCGACGAGACCTAGGGGACTGCCCATTGTCTCGCCGCACCGCTGCAGTCTCGCGGTCAAGGGCGAGGCGCGGTCAAGGCGAGCTCGCGGTCGAGGGCGGGGGCGCAGCAGGCATCGGGCAGACTCGGGGAATGACCCTGCTCGAGCTGATCGGCGACAGCCGCGACCCCGACGCGGTCTACGACGCCTTCGTGACGTGGGCCAACGGCCGCGGACTCGAGCTGTACCCCGCCCAGGACGAAGCCGTCATCGAGATCGTCTCCGGCGCGAACGTCGTGCTGTCCACCCCGACCGGCACGGGCAAGTCGCTCGTCGCGGTCGCGGCGCACGCCGCCTCCCTCTCCCGCGGCGGGCGCAGCTACTACACCGCTCCGATCAAGGCGCTGGTGAGCGAGAAGTTCTTCGCCCTCGTCGAGATCTTCGGCGCGTCGAACGTCGGCATGGTCACGGGCGACTCGTCGGTGAACCCGGATGCCGCGATCATCTGCTGCACGGCGGAGATCCTCGCCAACCTCGCGCTGCGCCATGGCGCCGAGTCGGACGTCGACCAGGTCGTGATGGACGAGTTCCACTACTACGGCGACCCGGATCGTGGCGGCGCGTGGCAGATCCCGCTGCTGCTGCTCCGGCGCGCGCAGTTCATCCTGATGTCGGCCACGCTCGGCGACGTGAGCGCCATCGCGTCGGATCTGACGCGGCGCACCGGGCGACCCACCGCGCTCGTCACCGGCGTGGAGCGGCCCGTGCCGCTGCACTTCTCGTATGCCCGCACACCCATCCACGAGACCGTCGAGGAGCTGCTGCAGACGAACCGCGCGCCGGTCTACGTCGTGCACTTCTCGCAGGCGGCGGCGATGGAGCGCGCCCAGGCGCTGTCGTCGGTGCGGATCGTCTCCCGCGAGCAGCGCGACGAGATCGCCGAGGCGATCGGCGGGTTCCGCTTCACCACGGCCTTCGGCCGCACGCTCTCGCGCTACGTGCGGGCCGGCATCGGCGTGCACCACGCCGGCATGCTCCCGCGCTACCGCCGCCTCGTCGAGACGCTCGCCCAGCGCGGGCTCCTGCGCGTCATCTGCGGCACCGACACACTCGGCGTCGGCATCAACGTGCCGATCCGCACGGTGCTCATCACCGCGCTCACGAAGTACGACGGACAGCGGATGCGCCAGCTCACCGCCCGCGAATTCCACCAGATCGCCGGCCGTGCCGGTCGAGCGGGCTACGACACCGCGGGAACGGTCGTCGTCATGGCGCCCGAGCACGAGATCGAGAACGCCGTCGCCGTCGCGAAGGCCGGCGACGACCCGAAGAAGCAGCGTAAGGTCGTGCGCAAGAAGGCGCCGCAGGGGTTCGTGAACTGGGGCGAGGCCTCCTACGAGCGCCTCGTCGCGGCGGAGCCGGAGCCTCTCGAGCCGCAGCTGAAGCTCACGGCGGCCATGCTCATCAACGTCATCGCGCGCGGCGGGGACGTGTTCGCCAACGTCCGCTCGCTCGTCTTCGACAACCACGAGCCCCGCGCCCGCCAGTACGAGCTCGCCCGCCGCGCCCTGGCGATCTTCCGCACCCTCGTGCAGGCCGGCGTCGTCGAGGTCGTCCGCGAGCCCTCGCCCGTCGAGCACGCCGCACCACTCGCCGCCATCCGCCTCACCGTCGACCTTCAGCCGAACTTCGCGCTCAACCAGCCGCTGTCGCCTTTCGCGCTCGCCGCCATCGAGCTGCTCGATCCCGACGACGCAGTCGGCGCGGCATCCGCCCGACCGACGAGGCCGGTACCCTCCACCGTCACCCCCGCCGCCTCAGCCGCCACCTCCACTTCCGACACCTCCACCCCCAACACCTCCACCCGCGAGAACTTCGGAGAATCGAGCGAACTTCGGACCGAAGCATCGGATTCCTCCGACGTCCGCGACGAACTCCGAGTTCCGAATGACGCCGAGCAGGCGGCGCCCACCGCCACGACCGCCGGCACCGGCCACTACGCGCTCGACGTCGTGAGCGTCATCGAGGCGACACTCGACGACCCGCGGCCGGTGCTCTCGCAGCAGCAGTTCCAGGCGCGCGGCGAGGCCGTCGCGGCGATGAAGCGCGCGGGCATCGAATACGAGGAGCGGATGGAGGCTCTCGAGGAGGTCACCTACCCGAAGCCCCTCGCCGAGCTGCTCGCGCAGTCCTTCGAGGTCTTCGCGTCGAGCCAGCCGTGGGTGCGCGACTTCGAGCTGTCGCCCAAGTCGGTCGTCCGCGACATGTTCGAGCGCGCACTGTCGTTCGCGGAGTTCATCTCCGTCTACCAGCTCGCCCGAAGCGAGGGGCTCATGCTGCGCTACCTCAGCGACGCGTACCGCGCGATCCGCCAGACGGTGCCCGCCGAGGCGCAGACCGAAGACCTGCTCGACGTCATCGCGTGGCTGGGCGAGCTCGTCCGTCAGGTCGACTCGAGCCTCGTCGACGAATGGGAGAGCCTCATCAACCCGGTCGCCGATCCGACCGCGCCGGTGGTGCCGCCCGCGCCCCCGTCGGTGCTCACCAACCGCCGCGCGTTCGTCGTGCTCGTGCGCAACGAGCTCTTCCGCCGCGTGCAGCTCGCCGCCCTGCAGCAGGACGACGCCCTCAACGAGCTCGACCCCGACGTCGACTGGTCCGCTGCGCTCGACGGCTACTACGACGACCACGACGTGCTGCTCACGGGCGGCGCCGCGCGCTCGCCGGCGCTCGTCACGATCGACGAGTCCGAGCCGGGCGTCTGGCGCGTGGAGCAGACGCTGGACGATCCGGAGGGCGACCACGACTGGCGCATCCGCGCGGAGGTCGACCTCGCCGCCTCCCAGGAGGAGGGCACCGCCGTCGTCCGGGTGACCGAGGTCCTGCGGCTCTGATCGGGGTCCGTCCCGCGTCGGGGAGGGCACACGAAGATTCCGGATGCCGCGGCATCCACTCCTCACGATGTCGCCGTCGCGCGCGGATCCCACGAGAACACGGCCCTCCGGCAGCTTCGTCGGCGGCCGCGGATACCCTGGAGAGGTGACCCCTCCTGCCGCGCCCGGCGACCCGTACGCCGATCTCGTGTGGGATCCCGACGAGCTCGCACCGCCCGACGACGAATTCGCGCCGCCGCCCGACGAGTACCTCCCCGGCGGCTTCGACGACCGGGCGGCCGGTCCCCGCGTGGCCGGCACGCGCAGCACCCCCGGCCGGGCGGCGAGCACCATCGCCCCCGTCCGCGGGGTGCGCGCCGCGCGCTACCCGACCGCCGCGGCGGCGCTGCATGACGTCTACGGCTACGACGCGTTCCGCGGCGACCAGGCCGACATCGTCGAGCACGTCATCGGCGGCGGGGACGCCGTCGTGCTCATGCCCACCGGCGGCGGCAAGAGCGTCACCTACCAGGTGCCCGCCCTCGTGCGGGAGGGCACCGGACTCGTCGTCAGCCCGCTCATCGCCCTCATGCACGACCAGGTCGACGCGCTCACGGTCAACGGGGTCCGCGCGGCGTACCTCAACTCGACGCAGAGCCCCGCCGAGCGGGCCGACGTGGAGCGCGCCTACATCGCCGGCGAGCTCGACCTCATCTACGTCGCCCCGGAGCGCCTGTCCTCCCCGGCCACGGCCTCCCTGCTCCAGCGCGGCACCCTCAGCGTCATCGCCGTCGACGAGGCCCACTGCGTGTCGCAGTGGGGCCACGACTTCCGCCCGGACTACCTCGCGCTCGGCGGCCTCGCCGACCTCTTCCCCGGTGTGCCGCGCATGGCGCTCACCGCCACGGCGACCGCCGCGACGCACCGCGAGATCACCGAGCGTCTGCGCCTGCCCGACGCGCGGCACTTCGTCGCGAGCTTCGACAGGCCGAACATCCAGTACCGCATCGAGCCGAAGGTCGACCCGCGCCGCCAGCTCGTCTCCTTCGTCAAGGAGCACGCGGGCGAGGCCGGCATCGTCTACGCGCTGAGCCGCAAGTCGGTGGAGGCCACGGCCGAGCATCTCCGCGCCCAGGGCGTCGACGCCCTGCCCTATCACGCCGGTCTCGACGCCGGCGTGCGGGCCCGGCACCAGTCGCGCTTCCTGCGCGACGAGGGCGTCGTCATGGTCGCGACCATCGCGTTCGGCATGGGCATCGACAAGCCCGACGTGCGCTTCGTCGCGCACATCGACCTCCCGAAGTCGGTCGAGGGCTACTACCAGGAGACCGGCCGTGCCGGCCGCGACGGCGAGCCGTCCGTCGCGTGGATGATCTACGGACTCGGCGACGTCGTGCAGCAGCGCCGCATGATCGACCAGAGCCCCGGCGACCGCTCCTACAAGATGCGGCTGGGCCAGCATCTCGACGCGATGCTGGCGCTCTGCGAGACGATCGGATGCCGCAGGCAGAACCTCCTCGGCTACTTCGGCCAGGAGTCGGCCCCGTGCGGCAACTGCGACACGTGCCTGACCGCTCCCGAGACGTGGGACGGCCTCATCCCGGCGCAGAAGCTGCTGTCCACGATCGTCCGCCTCCAGCGCGAGCGGAACCAGTCGTTCGGAGCGGGTCACCTCATCGACATCCTGCGCGGCTCCGACACCGAGCGCATGCGCCAGCAGGGCCACGACCGGCTGTCGACCTTCGGCCTGGGTTCCGATCTGTCCGAGCAGGACTGGCGCAGCGTCATCCGCCAGCTCCTCGCGCGCGGCGTGCTCGTCGCGCAGGGGGAGTACGGCACTCTCGGCCTGAGCGATGCAGCCGCTCCCGTCCTGCGCGGCGAGGCCGACGTGCCGCTCCGCCGCGACGTGCTCGGGCGGGGCGGCGGTGGAGGCGGCGGGTCGCGATCGCGGCGCGCGACGGCGTCGGCGAGTCTCGGCGGAGCCGATCAGCCGCTGTTCGAGGCTCTGCGCGCGTGGCGGGCGGAGCAGGCGCGCGAGCAGGGCGTGCCCGCCTACATCGTGTTCGGCGACGCCACCCTCCGTGCGCTCGCCGAGCAGCGTCCCATGTCGCTCGGTGCGCTCGACGGCATCACCGGCATCGGCGCCAAGAAGCGCGAGGCCTACGGTGAGGCGGTCGTCGCGGTGATCGCGCAGCACTGATCCGAGCCCAACCACAAAACCTATCGTCGTTCGGTTTATGCTCGACCCATGAGCAACGACGCCCCGACCCTCGACGACCGCCCCTGGCTCGACCCGGCGCTGCCGATCGAGGAGCGCGTCGACCTCCTCATCGCGGAGATGACGCCGGAGGAGAAGGCCGGCCTGCTCTTCCACACGATGCTCGGCGTGGGCGACCTCGAGCAGGACAATCGGGCGTTCGACCTGCCGTCCGGCCGCGCGTACGTGACCGAGCTGCACATGACGCACTTCAACGTCCTCGGCGCGGCTCCCAGCGGCCGGGAGTTCGCAGCCTGGCACAACGCGCTGCAGCGGCTCGCAGCATCCACTCGTCTCGGCATCCCCGTGACCCTGTCGACCGATCCGCGGCACTCGTTCAGCGACAACCCCGGCGCGGCGATCAACTCCGGGCCGTTCTCGCAGTGGCCCGAGACGATGGGCCTGGCCGCCATCGGCGACGCCGACCTCGTCGAGCGCTTCGGCGACATCGCGCGCCAGGAGTACATCGCCGTCGGCATGCGGGTCGCGCTGCACCCGCAGGTCGACCTCGCCACCGAGCCCCGCTGGGCGCGCGGCTCGGCGACCTTCGGCGAGGATGCCGACCTCACGTCGCGCCTGGGCGCGGCGTACATCCGCGGCTTCCAGGGATCCGCCTTCGGGGCGGGGTCGGTCTCGACCATGACCAAGCACTTCCCGGGCGGCGGGCCGCAGAAGGACGGCGAGGATCCGCACTTCGCCTACGGCCGCGAGCAGGTCTATCCCGGCGGCCAGTTCGAGCTGCACCTGAAGCCGTTCGAGGCGGCCTTCGAGGCCGGCACCCGCCAGATCATGCCGTACTACGGCATGCCCGTCGGCACCGAGCACGAGGAGGTCGGGTTCGGCTTTAACAAGTCGGTCATCACCGGACTCCTGCGCGGGCGCTTCGGCTTCGACGGCGTCGTCTGCACCGACTGGCGGCTGCTGACCGACTCGGTGATCCTCGGCGACACGCACCCGGCGCGCGCGTGGGGCGTGGAGCACCTGTCGCCGAAGGAGCGGGCGAAGAAGGTCCTGGATGCCGGAGCCGACCAGTTTGGCGGCGAGGCGTGCCCCGAGCTCGTCCTCGAGCTCCTCGCCGACGGCGGACTCACCGTGGACCGCCTCGACATGTCCGTCCGCCGCCTGCTCCGCGAGAAGTTCGCGCTCGGACTCTTCGACGACCCGTTCGTCGACGAGGACGAGGCCGACCGCATCGTGGGTCGCGCCGACTTCCGCGCAGAGGGCGAGGCCGCCCAGCGCGCGTCGGTGACCCTTTTGACCGACACGGGCATCCTCCCGCTCGCCACCGGCACGCGGCTCTACGTCGAGGGGATCGACCCGCAGGCGGCCGCCGCCTACGGCACCGTCGTCGACGACCCGGCCGACGCCGACGTCGCGATCCTGCGCCTCCACGCGCCGTTCGAGACGCGCGCGACCGCGTTCGAGAACTTCTTCCACGCGGGGTCGCTCGACTTCCCCGCCGAGGTCATCGCGCACGTCCGCGACGTGGCCGCCGCCGTGCCCACCGTCGTCGACGTGCTCCTGGATCGTCCGGCGATCCTCGAGCCGCTGGTGGATGCCGCGGCCGCCCTCACCGCCAACTGGGGGGTCAGCGCGGCCGCCCTCCTCGACGTGCTCACGGGCGCGGCGGAGCCGAAGGGCCGGCTGCCGTTCGATGTGCCGCGCAGCATGGCGGCGGTCGAGGCATCCCGTCCCGACGTCCCGTTCGACACCGCCGATCCGCTGTTCCGCTTCGGCCACGGACTCGACCTGCCGGCACGCTGACGCGTCCGGCTAACCCTCTGCACACGCGGGCACAACCCCGCAAGGACGAAAGACGCTCGCCGTTATCGTGAGCGGATGCCTCGCTCTCCCGTGACCGCCCGCCCGCTGCTGCGGTCGTGGTTCGTCGACGACCTCCAGCTCCGCACGCGCACGTCGAGCGGAACTGCCGGCAGCGCGCGGACGTACGTGCTGATCCACGGGATCGGGATGTCGCACCGCTACCTGATGCGCCTCCACGGCGAGCTGGCGGCATCCGGCGCCACCGTCCACACGGTGGATCTGCCCGGGTTCGGCGGGCTGCCCAAGCCCGACCGCGACGTCGATGCCGGAGGCATGGCGGACGCCCTCGGCACGGTGCTCGACCGGCTCGAGGTCCGCGCCGCCGTGCTGGTCGGCCACTCGATGGGCACCCAGTGGGCTGCCGAGCTCGCCGCCCGTCGCCCCGACCTGGCCGCCACCGTCGTGCTCATCGGTCCGGTGTCCGACGAGCGGCACCGCTCCTTCACGGGCCAGGCGATCGCCCTCACCGTCGACACGCTGCGCGAGTCGCCCGGCGCAAACATGCTCGTCTTCACCGACTACCTGCGGTGCGGCATCCCGTGGTACCTGGTGCAACTCCGCCACATGCTGACCTACCGTCTGGAGGAGACGGTGGCGCGGATCGAGGCGCCGGTGCTCGTGCTGCGCGGCGGCCGCGACCCGATCGCCGGTGTCGAGTGGTCGCGGCGGCTGCGGGACCGCGCCCGTCGAGGAGCCCTGGTCGGCGTCCCGGGTCACGCGCACAACGCGCAGCACTCCGCGCCCCGCGCGGTCGCCGGGGCGATCGAGGCATTCGTGGCGGCGCAGAGCGCCATGGCGACGCTGTGATGACCCTGCTGCGCAACCTGGTCTGGTGGGTGCAGGACTACACGTATGCCGCCGTCTGGCAGGTGCGGGCGGCCTTCGACCGCACGACGCCCGAGAGCTTCGGGACCGGCCCCGGTGTTCCCCTCGTCATCCTCCCCGGCGTCTACGAGACGTGGCAGTTCCTGCAGCCGCTCATCACCGCGCTGCACGGTCGCGGACATTCCGTGCACGTGGTCGCGCCCGCACGGCGCAACCAGCGCCCGGTCGCCGACATCGCGCGGCAGGTCGAGGAGTACCTCGTCGCGCGAGGGCTCACCGACGTCGTGCTCGTGGCGCACAGCAAGGGCGGCCTCGTCGGCAAGCAGGTCATGACGGGCGGCGAGGGGGCGGCGCGCGTGCGCGGCATGGTCGCCATCGCCACGCCCTTCGGCGGATCGCTCTACGCGCGGTTCATGGTCGGCCGCACCCTGCGCAGCTTCTCGCCGGCGAACGCGACGATCCTCGCCCTGTCTCGCTCCACCGACGTCAATGCGCACATCGTCTCGATCTACGGACGCTTCGACCCGCACATCCCGGAGGGCAGCGAACTGGCCGGTGCGAAGAACGTCGAGCTCGAGACCGGCGGCCACTTCCGCATCCTCGCCCACCCGCGGGTGATGGCCGAGGTCGCCGCGCTCGCCGAGTAGACCGCGGGGCTGATGGCTCCAGTGGCTGCGGCGGTCCGCCCAGCGCGGCATCGTCGCAGGGTCGGCTGTGGGGGGAGCACAACGCGCCGTCGCGACGTCCCTCGTCCCGGTTGGAGGTATCACCCAACCTGTTTGGGAGGTCGTTGGAGGAGTCCTACCGTGGACACGTCTTCACGCTTCGCCGAAAGGTACCGACATGGCCGACGCCGCTGTTCGCCCCCACCGCCCCGCCACGAGCAGGCGCACGCCCGCCGGAGGCGCTCCCCGCGCTCCGCACACCCCCGAGGAGGCCGCGGAGGCGCGCATCGACGTCTCCGCAGTGACCGACCTGCTGCTCGGCACCTGGGGTGAGACGCGCCGCGAGGCGCGCGAGATGATCAAGGACCCCGCGTTCTGGCAGGTCGCCGGCATGCCGGTGGACCAGCACCGCGAGCGCGTGCTCACCCAGCTGCACCTCCTCGTCGAGGCGGGCGGCTCGCGCCGCGCGTTCCCGAAGGAGTACGGCGGCCTCGACAACAACGGCGCCAACATCGCCGGCTTCCAGGAGCTCGTGCTGGCCGACCCCAGCCTGCAGATCAAGTCGGGCGTGCAGTGGGGCCTGTTCGGCTCCGCAGTGCACCAGCTCGGCACCAAGAAACACCACGACGCGTGGCTGCCGGGCATCATCGACCTGTCGATCCCCGGTGCCTTCGCGATGACGGAGACCGGACACGGCTCGGATGTCGCGGCGCTGGGCACGACGGCGACGTACGACCCCGCGACCGAGGAGTTCGTCATCCACACGCCGTTCCGCGGCGCCTGGAAGGACTACCTCGGCAACGCCGCGCTGCACGGCAAGGCCGCGACCGTCTTCGCCCAGCTCATCACCGGCGGCGTCGACTATGGCGTTCACTGCTTCTTCGTGCCCCTGCGCGACGACGAGGGCAACTTCCTTCCCGGCATCGGCGGGGAGGACGACGGCGTCAAGGGCGGCCTCAACGGCATCGACAACGGCCGCCTGCACTTCGACCAGGTGCGTATCCCGCGCTTCAACCTGCTCGACCGCTACGGCCAGGTCGCCGCCGACGGCACGTACACGAGCGAGATCGCCAGCCCCGGCCGCCGCTTCTTCACGATGCTGGGCGCCCTCGTCCAGGGCCGCGTGTCGCTCGACGGCTCCGCCACGACCGCGACCGCCCTCGCGCTGTACATCTCGCTCACCTACGCGGGCCAGCGCCGGCAGTTCGACTCCGGCGCGGGCACCGACGAGGTCACGCTGCTCGACTACGGCAAGCACCAGCGCCGCCTCATCCCACTGCTCGCCCAGAACTACGCGCAGTTCTTCGCTCACGACGAGCTGCTGAAGAAGTTCGACGGCGTCTTCTCGGGGCGCACCGACACCTCCGAGGAGCGCGAGGACCTCGAGACGCTCGCCGCCGCGCTGAAGCCCCTCTCGACCTGGAACGCCCTGGACACGATCCAGGAGTCCCGCGAGGCCTGCGGCGGCTCGGGCTTCCTCGCCGAGAACCGCATGGTCGACCTGCACCACGACCTCGACGTGTTCGTCACCTTCGAGGGCGACAACAACGTGCTGTTGCAGCTCGTCGGCAAGCGCCTGCTCGCCGACTACGCCGCACAGTTCAAGGGCGCCGACACCGCCGCACTCGCGAAGTTCGCCGTCGGCCAGACCGCCGGTCGCGTGTTCCACGGCGCGGGCCTTCGCCAGCTCGGCCAGGCCGTCGCCGACTTCGGCTCGACCGCCCGCTCGGTGGAGCTGGGACTGCGTGTCGAGCAGCAGCACGAGCTCCTCGCGGGGCGGGTGCAGCAGATGGTCGCGGATGTCGCGGGTGCGCTGCGACCGGCGTCCAAGCTTCCCCGCGATGAGGCCGCCGCGCTGTTCAACCGCCACCAGAGCGAGCTCATCGAGGCCGGTCGCGCCCACGCCGAGCTGCTCCAGTGGGAGGCGTTCAGCGACGGCGTCGCGCGCATCGACGACGAGGGCACCCGCCGGGTGCTCACCTGGCTCCGCGACCTCTTCGGCCTGCACCTCATCGAGAAGCACCTGGCCTGGTACCTCATCAACGGGCGTCTCTCGGCGCAGCGGGCCTCCGCGGTCAGCCGCTACATTGATCGCCTGACCTCGCGTCTGCGCCCCCATGTGCAGGACCTCGTCGACGCCTACGGCTTCGCTCCCGAGCACGTGCGCGCGCCCATCGCCTCCGGCGCCGAGCAGCGCCGCCAGGATGAGGCCCGCGAGCACTACCGCCGCCTGCGCGAGTCGGGTGAGGCGCCGGTCTCCGAGAAGTCGCTGAAGAAGAAGTAGGCCGTCCGGCTCCGGGTCCGGTGGGGGCGGCTCGCTAGAGTCGCTGCGTGAGCACCGACGTCCTCCTCGGACCCGACGGCCGCGCGCGCTGCGCGTGGGTCGGCGACGACGACGAGTACCGCCGCTACCACGACGAGGAGTGGGGGCGACCGTTGCACGGCGACCGGAAACTCTTCGAGAAGATGAGCCTCGAGGGGTTCCAGGCAGGCCTGTCCTGGATCACCATCCTGCGCAAGCGGCCGCGCTTCCGCGAGGTGTTCGCCGGCTTCGATCCGGAGACGGTCGCCGCCTTCGACGAGGCGGACGTCGAGAGATTGATGGCGGATGCCGGGATCATCCGCAATCGCGCGAAGATCCTCGCCACGATCGGCAACGCGCGCCTCGTGCGCGACATGGCAGACGGTGAGCTCGACGCGCTGCTGTGGTCTTTCGCCCCGCCGCCGCGCCCGGCCCCGGCCACCTTCGCCGACGTGCCTGCGACGACGCCCGAGTCCGCGGCGATGAGCGCAGAGCTCCGCCGTCGCGGCTTCCGCTTCGTCGGCCCGACCACCATGTACGCGCTCATGCAGTCCGGCGGGATGGTCGACGACCACGTCGCGGACTGCTGGCGCGCCTCCTGACCCGCCCGCCCGCCCCCGCGCCCGGCCGCCCTTTCCCGCGAGACTGCATCGGGAGCGCGAGACGTAGGGGAATGCCCTGCGTCTCGCCGGCCGGGTGCAGTCTCGCGGGAAGGCTCGGGAAGGCTCGGGAAGGCTCGGGGAGGCTCGGCTTCGCGCAGGATCGAGGAAGCGCGATGTCCGCCGGGTGCGCCACACTGGTGCCACGCTTCCTGAGGAGGGCCCATGACCGACGACGCGCGCGCGGCCGCAGCATCCGCTCCCTTGCCCGACAGCCATGACGTGCTGAGGGTGATCGGTGCCCGCGAGAACAACCTCAAGAACGTTTCCGTCGACATCCCGAAGAGGCGCCTCACGGTGTTCACGGGCGTGTCGGGCTCGGGCAAGTCGTCGCTCGTGTTCGCGACGATCGCGAACGAGTCGCAGCGGCTGATCAACGAGACGTATCCGACCTTCGTGCAGCAGTTCATGGGGCAGCTCAGCCGCCCCGAGGTCGACGCGCTCGAGAACATCAGCCCCGCCATCGTCGTCGACCAGGAGCGGATGGGCGCCAACGCGCGCTCCACCGTCGGCACCGCGACCGACGTGCACGCGATGCTCCGCATCCTCTTCAGCCGCCTCGGGCAGCCGCACGTCGGCTCGCCGCAGGCCTTCTCGTTCAACGTGCCCTCCGTCTCGGGCGCGGGCGCCGTCACGATCGCCACCGGCTCCGGCGCCGGCCGCAAGGAGCGCCGCTCGTTCGAGATCACCGGCGGGATGTGCCCGAACTGCGAGGGGCTGGGCACCGCGTCCGACCTCGACCTGGACGCCCTCGTCGACAAGACCAAGTCGCTGGCACAGGGGGCGATCCTCGTGCCCGGGTACACGGTCGACGGATGGATGGTGCGCGCCTACACCGAGTCGGGTTTCCTCGACCCCGACAAGCCGATTCAGGACTACACCGAGCAGGAGCGCGCCGACTTCCTCTACAAGGAGCCGACGAAGGTCCGCATCCAGAGCATCAACATGACCTACGAGGGTCTCGTCCCCAAGATCACGAAGAGCATGCTCCAGAAAGACCGCGACGGCCTGCAGCCGCACGTCCGCGCGTTCGTCGACGCGGCGGTGACCTTCACACCCTGCCCCGCCTGCGGCGGCACGCGTCTCAACGAGGGCGCGCGGTCGTCGCGCATCGGCGATGTGAACATCGCGGATGCCGCGGCGATGCAGATCAGCGACCTCGCGGCCTGGCTCGCCACCGTCGACGATCCGGAGGTCGCTCCGCTCATGGCCGGCCTGCGCGACACCGTCGGCTCGTTCCTCGACATCGGACTCGGCTACCTCTCGCTCGACCGCGCCTCCGGCAGCCTCTCCGGCGGGGAGTCGCAGCGCATCAAGATGATCCGGCACGTCGGCTCGCCCCTCACCGACATCACCTACGTGTTCGACGAGCCCACCGCAGGTCTCCACCCGCATGACATCCAGCGCATGAACGCGCTGCTGCAGCAGCTGCGCGACAAGGGCAACACCGTGCTCGTGGTGGAGCACAAGCCCGAGGTGATCGAGATCGCCGATCACATCATCGACCTCGGGCCCGGAGCCGGACGGCAGGGCGGCGAGGTCCGCTACACGGGCGACGTGGCGGGTCTGCGACGCTCCGACACCATCACCGGACGCCACCTCGACGACCGCGCGCGGCTGAAGCCGTCCACCCGCACCGCCACGGGGTCGCTGCCGATCCGGGGCGCCACCCAGCATAACCTGAAGGCCGTCGACGTCGACATCCCGCTGGGCATCCTCACGGTCGTCACCGGCGTCGCGGGGTCGGGCAAATCCTCGCTCATCCACGGCAACGTCCCCGCCTTCGACGACGTGGTCGTCGTCGACCAGACGCCCATCAAGGGCTCCCGCCGCAGCAGCCCCGCCACCTACACCGGCTTGCTCGACACCATCCGCGCCGCGTTCGCGAAGGCGAACGGCGTGAAGCCCGCCCTCTTCAGCGCGAACTCCGCCGGCGCGTGCCCCGCGTGCCGCGGGCTCGGGGTGATCATCACCACCCTGGGCTTCACGCAGACCGTCGAGACGCTGTGCGAGCTGTGCCAGGGGACCGGATTCAGCGACGAGGTGCTCGAGTACACACTCGACGGCAAGAACATCGCCGAGGTGCTCGCGCTGTCCGCGTCGGAGGCCCTCGAGTTCTTCCCGAAAGGCCCGGCGGCGCTGACACTCGCCCGCATGGTCGACGTGGGCATCGGCTACATCACCCTCGGACAGGCGCTGAACACCCTGTCGGGCGGCGAGCGGCAGCGCCTGAAGCTCGCGATCTCGATGGCCAAGAAAGGGGCGATCTACGTCCTGGACGAGCCGACCACGGGCCTGCACCTCGCCGACATCGACAACATGCTCGGGATGCTGGACCGACTCGTCGAGGCGGGCAACAGCGTGATCGTGATCGAGCACCATCAGGCCGTCATGGCGCACGCGGACTGGATCATCGATCTCGGTCCGGGTGCGGGGCACGACGGCGGAAGGGTCGTCTTCGAGGGCACCCCTGCGGAGCTGGTCGCCGCGGGCGGGACACTCACGGCGACCCACCTCGCCGCCTACGTCGCCGGCTGAGAGGAGCCCGCTTCCGGTCACGAGCCGCCGGCCGGAGCCGCTTGTCGTAGCCCGCGAGCCGTCGGCCGGGGTCGCTCGTCGTAGCCCGCGAGCCGCGTGTTCCCGGTCAGGGCGTCGGGTGTCAGCGCCCGGCGTCGTACAGGTGGCGGCCGCCGGCGCCCAGCACCTTCACCACGACACCGCGGCGGTGCAGCTCGGCGACGGTGCGGGTCTCCTCGTCGATGTCGCGGCCCAGGGCGTGCACCGTGGCGACGACGAGCACGTCACCCGCGCCGAGTGTGCCGAAGAGGCGAACGAGGCGCTGCTCCCAACTCTCCATCGTCTCCGGAGCCGGATGCCGGAATCCCTCGATCGGCACACCGAACCGCGTCAGCTCGTCGCGCTGGGCGACGACCGACGGCATGTCCTCGCGGGAGATCACCAGCCCGACCAGGCGGGAGCCGGCGGGTCGTGCGCGCCACCAGTTGTGGTCGCTCTGGAGCTCGGTGAAGCACTTGGGGCAGTCCGCCGCGACGTGGGGGAGGTGCAGGGGCGCGGTGGCCGCGGCATCCGCTGTCCCGTCCGACGTCCTCGTCGTCTCGCTCATCCCGGTGCCACCCCCTCGCCTCCATTGTGCACTGCGGCGCGGCGCCGTGCTGCCGGGAAGCGGGTTCGTCAGGCGCGGTCGCCCAGGCGGAGCTGGATGCTGATCTCGTCGGCGTCGAGCTCGGCCAGGGCGTGCCGCAGAGCGACCGTGCTGTACGTGCCCTCCGACGAGAGCTCCAGGAGACGCCGGCGCATGATGCCGATCATCGCCAGCCGCAGCTCGATCAGGTCGCGCCCGAGCGTGCTGGTGTCGTCGTCCGGCGGTGTCGTGAAGCGCGCGCCGACGCGTTCGACGAGGCCCTCAGGGAACCGTGACCCGTCGCGACGCACGATCGCCGCCGTGTCCGCGACCAGCTCGCGGGATGCCGCGGCCCGCAGTTCGTCGTCGATCGCCCGCTCCTCGGCCGCCGAGGGCCCGGCGGGTGCCTCACTGGTGAGCTTGAGCATGCGGGCGACGCGGGGCAGCGTCGTGCCCTGCAGGAGGAGACTGCCCGCCGCCACGAGGAAGGCGATGAGCACGAGCAGGTGGCGGTGCGGCGCATCGGCGGGCAGGGTCTGAGCGGCCGCCAGGGTGACGACGCCCCGCATCCCGGACCACACGATGATGGAGCCGTGCCGCCAGCCGAGGGGCGAGGCCCGGTAGTAGTCGAGATCGGCGATTGCACGGGAGATCCGACGGCGCGCGATGCCGACCATCTTCTCCCGGCGCTCCGGATCGCTGGGCAGCCGCCGGCCGAGGGCCGACACGGGTTCGTCGGCGGATCGCGTCGCCGCGTGCTCGACCCGCTCCGCGAAGTGGTCGAGGCGCTCGCGGCCCTGCGCCTCCGCCCGTCTGCTCGAACGGCTCTGCAGCGCGATCAGCACGGTGACGTACAGCCCGCGCACGGCGATGAGGATCAGGAAGGCGATGCCCGCGAGCGCGAGTCCGTGGCCGAGGCCGCGCTCGGCGGAGATGTTGGCGGCGACGATCTCCTTCAGCTCCAGCCCCATGAGCAGGAACACCGCTCCCTCGAGCATCAGCTCGATCGTGCGCCAGTTGAGTTCGTCAGACAGCCGCTGCTCGGGGGTGAAGCGGCGCGCGGCGCCCTGGCCGGTCACGATGCCCGCGACGACGGCGGCGACGAGCCCCGAGCCGCCGAGGTGCTCGGTCGGCAGGTAGGCGATGAACGGCACGACGAAGCTGATGGCGGTGTTGGCCGCCGAATGCGAGACCCGCTCGCGCACCAGGAGGTTCAGGTAGCCGACGAGTCCGCCGATGATGAGGGCGAGGAACACCCCCCACGCGAAGCTGCCGACGGCCGCGCCCCACGAGACGGCGCCGGCGGCGAAGGCGGCCACCGCGGTCCGCAGCAGCACGAGCGCCGTGGCGTCGTTGAGCAGGCTCTCGCCCTCGACGATCGTGATCACGCGCGGCGAGATGCCCAGCCGCTTCGCGATCGTGGTGGCGACGGCATCCGTCGGACTCAGGATGGCGCCGAGGCCGATCGACAGGGCGAGGCCGAGATCGGGGATCGCCCAGAAGAAGAACAGGCCGAGCGCGAGCGCGCTGACGAGCACGAGCAGCACCGAGAGCCCCGCGATGGGGCGGAAGTCGCGCCGGAATTCGATCGCGGGCAGCGACACCGCCGCCGAGTACAGCAGGGGAGGCAGCACGCCGACGAGGATGATCTCGGGGTCGATGGGGTCGATGTGCATGAACGGCAGCAGGCTGACCCCAGCGCCGATGGCGACGAGCGCCAGCGGCCCCGCGATGCCCAGCCGCGGCGCGACGGCCGTCGTCAGCGCGATGACGATGACGAACGTCAGCGCGATGACGAGCTGATCGGTCACCGGCCCGCTCCGACCGCGGGCGGTGAGCTCTCCTCCGGCATGAGGCGAGCATATTCCCGGCGGTCGCCGCCCGACGGATCGCCCCCGCAGCGCGCCCGTCAGCCCGCGCAGAGCGACCGGCAGAACGGATGCCGCGGCCCGGGGGGCGGTGGGACCGCGGCCCGCCCGGTACCGTGACCACATGACGTTCAACGACAACGCCCGCGTCGGGGGCAACACCGCCAAGCGGCGCGGCGGGGGCGTCGCCGTCGCCGGCGGCGGCATCGCAGGCATCGGAGCCCTCGCGGTGCTGCTCTTCTCCCTCTTCACCGGCACCGACCTGTCGGGCCTCCTCGGCGGAGGCGGCATCCCCGCCCAGCCGGGCAGCGGTGGAGGCGAGGCGATCGCGAACTGCCAGACCGGTGCCGACGCGAACGCGAACGACGACTGCCGGCTGGCTGCCGCATCCGTCAACATCGACCAGTTCTGGGCGGCGACCGTCGAGGGCTACCGCAAGCCGCAGCTGATCATCGTCGACGGCTCGACGTCGACGCAGTGCGGGACGGCGTCCAACGCGACCGGCCCGTTCTACTGCCCGCCGGAGGAGACGGTCTACGTCGATCCGACCTTCTTCGCGCTGCTCCGCGAGCGCTTCGACGCCACCGCCGGCCCCCTGGCACAGCTCTACGTGCTGGCGCACGAGTACGGCCACCACGTGCAGAACATCACCGGGCTCATGGAGCGGTACCCGAACAACGGCACCGGCCCCGACAGCAACGGCGTCCGCACCGAGCTGCAGGCCGACTGCTTCGCCGGAGCGTGGGTGGCCGCCGCGGGCGATCAGCTCGATGAGGACGGCACGCCCTACCTGCAGCAGCCGACGCAGCAGCAGATCGCCGATGCGCTGAACGCCGCGGCATCCGTCGGCGACGACCACATCCAGCAGGAATCCGGTCAGGGCGTGAACCCCGAGAGCTGGACCCACGGTTCCAGCGAGCAGCGTCAGCGGTGGTTCGAGGCCGGCCGCGAGGGCGGGGTCGGCGCCTGCGACACGTTCGCCGTCTCGGGGGGAAGTCTGTGATCGCCACGGACGCCTCCGACGCGCTCTACCCGCCGATCGAGCCGTACGAGACCGGGATGCTGCTGGCCGGCGAGGGTCAGCGCGTCTACTGGGAGCAGAGCGGCAACCCGGAGGGCAAGCCGGTCGTGTTCCTGCACGGCGGTCCCGGCGGCGGCACGTCGCCGTGGCAGCGGCAGCTGTTCGATCCGGAGAAGTACCGCATCGTGCTGTTCGACCAGCGCGGCTGCGGTCGCAGCACGCCGCACGTGAGCGAGCCCGAGGCCGACCTCAGCCACAACACCACGTGGCACCTGGTGGCCGACATCGAGCTGCTGCGACGAAACCTCGGCATCGCGAAATGGCAGGTCTTCGGGGGGTCGTGGGGGAGCGCCCTCGCCCTCGCCTACGCGCAGACGCACCCCGAGGCCGTCAGCGAGATCGTGCTCCGCGGCGTCTTCACCCTGCGCCGGCACGAGCTCGAGTGGTTCTACGAGGGCGGGGCGTCGGCGATCTTCCCCGACCTGTGGGAGGACTACATCGCCCCGATCCCCGTGCTGGAGCGGTTCCACCTCATCGAGGCGTACCACCGGCGGCTGACCGACCCTGACCCGGCGGTGCACGTGCCCGCGGCGCTCGCGTGGACGACGTGGGAGGCCTCCACCCTCACCCTGAAGCCCGACGCGGGTCTCGTGGAGTCGATGACCGACACCGACAAGGCCGTCGCCTTCGCCCGCATCGAGAACCACTACTTCATGAACGGCGGCTGGTTCGAGGAGGGGCAGCTCATCGCGAACGCGGGCGTGCTCCGCGACATCCCGGCGGTCATCGTGCAGGGCCGCTACGACATCTGCACGCCGATCATGACCGCGTGGGACCTCCACCGCGCGTGGCCGGAGGCCGAGCTGGTCGTGGTGGACGACGCCGGGCACTCCGCGACCGAGCCGGGCATCGCTCGGGCCCTCGTCGCGGCGACGGACCGCTTCGCCGCGGAGTGAGCGGGCTCAGATCCCGCGGATGAGGTCGGCCGCGACCTCGCCGATCACGATGGCGGGTGCGTTGGTGTGGCCGCGGATGAGCGTCGGCATGACGGATGCATCGGCCACCCGCAGTCCGGACACCCCGCGCACCCGCAGCTCCGGGTCGACGACGGATGCGGCATCCGTCCCCATCCGCGCGGTGCCCACCGGGTGGTACAGCGTGTGGGAGTAGCGGGTGAGGCTCAGGCGGTCGCGCTCGGCCGGCGTCATCGACTCGCCGCCGACCGGCTGCACCCATGTCCCGGTGGTCAGCGCCGACAGCGCCCTCGTCGCGACGAGCTCCTCGCACGCCGCGAGGCCCGCGAGCATGGTCGCCTCGTCCAGGCCCTCGGGGTCGGACAGGTACCGCGGATCGATGAGCGGTTTGGCAGCCGGGTCCGCCGACGCGAGCCGGATCGTGCCCCGGCTGCGCGGCCGCAGCAGGATCGCCCCCACCGTGAGGCCCTCGGCCGGCAATGGCACGAGTCCCTCCCCGACGTAGGGCGCCGAGGCGAAGATCACCTCGACGTCCGGAAGAGCGGATGCCGCGGCGGCACGTTCAGCTCCGTCCGCCCGAGCGACGCGGTCGGCCACCTCCGTGCGGATGAACCCGTACGCCTCCGCGACATTCGAGGTCAGCATCCCGCGCCGCCGCGCGAGGTAGACCGCGAGCTGGAGCGGCTTCTCCGCGCCGAAGAGCGTGCCGCCCGCGGCCGTCGGCGCGAGCCCGGCCACCAGATGGTCTTGCAGGTTGGAGCCGACGCCGGGGGAGTCCACGCGCACGCGGATGCCGTGCTCGGCGAGGTGGGCTTCGGGTCCGATGCCGCTCAGCATCAGCAACTGGGGGGTGTTGATCGCGCCGCCGGAGAGGATGACCTCGCGCCGCGCGAGGGCGTGCCGGGGGATGCCGGCGATCTCGACGTAGACGCCGGTGACCCGCGGTGTCGCTCCGTCGTCGGGCGCGAAGGTGACCCGGCGCACGAGGGCGTTCGTCAGCACGCGGAGGTTGGGACGACCGCGCGCGGGCTTCAGGTAGGCATCGGCCGTCGACGCGCGTGCGCCGCGCCGCTGCGACACCATCGTCTGGCTGAAGCCCTGCCCCTCGGGGAGGTTCGCCGGGGTGACCGGATGCCCGACCTCCCGCGCGGCGGCCAGGAAGGCTGCGGTGTGCGGCCGCGGGTCGCGCTGATGCTCGACCGACTGCGGTCCCGCCGCCCCCTGGGTCGCGTGCGCCGGCGTCTCGGTCCGCTCGACGCGCACGAAGTAGGGCGCCAGGGCGTCCCACGACCAGCGCGCGCCGGCCGTCTCGGCCCACTCGTCGTAGTCGGCGGCGAAGCCGCGCACCCACATCATCGCGTTGAGCGACGACGATCCGCCCAGCGTCTTCCCGCGCGGCCAGAACACGGTGCGGTTCTCGAGAGCAGGCTGAGGCACGGTGTCGTAGCCCCAGTCGTACGCGCCGCGGAAGAGCTTCGAGAACGCGGCCGGCACGTGCAGCTCGAGCGCCGTGTCGGGCCCGCCCGCCTCCAGGAGCAGCACCTGCACCCGCGGATCCTCGCTGAGTCGCGCGGCGACCGCCGCCCCGGACGATCCCGCGCCGACCACGATGTAGTCGGCGGTCAGATCGGCGCTCCGGGCGCGACCACGGCGCATCCGCCCGTCGCGGGCGAGGCGCCGGGAGGAGCTCACGCGCGGAACGCCTTCGCGAGCGTCCCGGCCATGCGCGCCCAGTTGCGGTCCATCCGGAAGCGCGTGAAGCCCTCGCTCACCGCTGCGCCGGTGCGCGCGGTGACGAACCACGGCGGCTTGGGAAGCAGGCTGAACCGCCCGGGGCCGAACAAGGCGGCCGCGGAGCGCGGGAACGGACGGAACGGACCGCGAACGACCGAACGCTCGACCCGGTCGAGGAGCAGCGCGTTGTGCACGACGCCGATGCCGCTCTGCACGTCGGCGACCGTGGCGCCGGGGAAGGCGCCCCACGTGAGGGTCGGGGTGAGGAAGGCGAACGCCGTCCAGGCGTTGATCGCGATGTCGCCGTAGCGGAGGTCGGCGATCGAGCGCTCGAAGCCGTCGCCGAGGGCGTCGCGCGTCACCGGATCGATGAGCACGTTGGCGCCGAGCGTGCCCACCAGCTTCTCGTTGGCGTGGGTCACCGCAGCATCCAGGAACTCCTGTCCCGACCCGGGCAGCGACACCACCCCGAGCACGGGCGAGAAGTATTCGACCGTTTCGAGGTCGCCGGCGTCCGTGCCCGGCGGCACCTCGACGATCGCGCGTCGCCGTCCCGCGCTCCAGCGTGCGCCGGGATGAGCGGATGCCGCGGCCTCCAGCTTCTCGGAGCTCTTCGGGTACCAGACGGGTCGATCGGGAGCGGCGGCGTACGCCGCGCGCAGGGCGCCGAGGAAGGCCGCGCGCTGCGGCCAGTCCTCGCTGAGGATGACGACCTGCCCGGCGATGCAGTTGTGGCCGGCGTTCTGCAGCCGCATCGTCGCGACGTGCTCGGCGTGGAAGCGCAGGTCGGCCGGCGTCCACTCGCCGGGCACGATGATGATGGGCGAGACGCCGCCGAGCTCGGCCGTGATGGGCTTGTCCAGTACCGGCTCCGACCCGCCGTCGCGGACGATGAGGTCGAACGTCGCCGCCGACCCCGTGATGTGCACATGCGCGATGTCGGGGTGGGTCACGAGCGCGGCACCCACCGCGCCGTCGCCGGTCACGATGCGGAGGAATCCCGGCTCGATGAGCGGGGCGAGCGCGCGCTCGTAGACGGGGACGAGCGCATCCTGCGTCGGGTTCACCTTGAGGATCACCACGCGGTTGTGGGCGAGCAGCTCGTAGAGCACGTCCAGCACGGGGATGGAGGTGATGTTGCCGGCCCCGAGCACGAGGCCGACGCCGGCCTTGTCGGTCGGGTGCAGCTGGCCGAGTCCGGCGCTGACACGCGCCTGCGACTCGGTCACGCCCGGCTCGAACCACACCTCGCCGGTGTAGCCCGAGAGCAGCAGCGCGTCGGTGGCGGTGAGCGGAAACGTGTAGGCGCGCAGACGGTCGCCGGGGGCGGCGTCCAGCAGCACGTCGCCCAGCGGGCTGCGGGACGAGGCCAGGGCAGCGATTGTCGTGCGGTACGCCTCGAGCGCGGTCAGCACCGCATACGGACCCGACAGCCACTCCTCGCCGCGCAGCGGGTGGCGCTTCGAGAGGCCCTTCGACGTGGCGGCGACGTCGGCCCACTCCTCCGCCACGGCCGAGACGGTGCCGTGCAGCCGCTCGAACAGCCGCTCGCGCTGACCGAGGGTGAGATGCGCCCACACGCCGACGCCCGTGCGCAGGGCCGCGAGGTCGGCGTCCAGCGACGCGGAATCGGATGTCGTGGGCGCGCTGATCGACACGTCGCTCTCCTTCGTGCGGGTGGCCCTCAGCTTACGTCCGCGCTTCGGGAGGCGCTCGCCGAGTCGACGAGAGAGCGGGGATCAGGCCGCGTGCCGCCGCACCGACTCCTCGACGGCGCGCATTCCGGCGAGCGTCTCCGCGAAGCTCGTCGACAGCGGCGAGAGGCCGATCCGCAGCCCGTCCGGGTCGCGGTAGTCGGGGATCACGTCCTGCTCCCACAGATCGGCCGTGACCTGTCGCATCGCCGGATGCGAGAGCGTCACGTGTCCGCCCCGCCGCTGCGGATCGCGGGGCGAGGCGACGGTCACGCCGAGCGGCGCGAGGAGCGCGTCCGACACCTGCTCAACGAACGACGTGAGAGCGAGCGACTTCTCGCGCACCGCCGCGATGCCCGCCTCCGCCAGCATCCCGAGCGTGTCCTGCATCGCCAGCATCCCGACGATCGGCGGCGTGCCCGACAGGAAGCGGCGCATCCCGGCGGCCGGGGCGTACTGCGGACCCATCGAGAACACGTCCGCCGCCCCCATCCAGCCCTGCACCGGCTGCGTCAGCGCGGCCTGGTGGCGCTCGGCGACGTACACGAACGCCGGCGAGCCCGGCCCGCCGTTCAGGTACTTGTAGGTGCAGCCGACGGCGAGGTCGAACCCCCACTCGTCGGCGAGCACGGGCACCGATCCGGCCGAGTGGCAGAGGTCCCACACGGTGAGGGCGCCCGCGTCGCGGGCGATGCGGGTGAGAGCCTCGGCGTCCGCGAGATGGCCGGAGCGATACGCCACGTGGCTCAGCAGCACGACCGCCGTCGCGGGACCGACCGCCGCGCGCAGCGTCTCCGGCTCGACGCCGCCGTCACGCGGGACCTCGATCCACCGCACCGTGCCGCCGGTCTCGCGGGCGATGCCCTCGACGAGGTACCGGTCGGTCGGGAAGTTGTCGCGGTCCACGACGATCTCCACGCGCGCGGGGTCGGCGGCGCGCTGCGCGTCGAAGGCCGCCCGCAGCGTCTTGTACAGCAGCACCGTCGTCGAATCGGCGATCACGGTCTGGCCTGCGGCCGCGCCGATCGCGACGCGCCCGATCTCGTCTCCGATCGCGAAGGGCAGCTCCATCCACGACTCGTCCCAGCCGCGGATGAGCCGTGCGCCCCACTCCTGCTCGACGAACGACGCGAGTCGCTCCGCCGTCGCCTTCGGCGGTCGCCCCAGCGAGTTGCCGTCGAAGTACACGAGCGGACTCTCCGCCCCGACGAAGCGGTCGCGGAATCCGCGCAGCGGGTCGGAGGCGTCGAGGGCGGATGCCGCGGCATCCAGCTCCCTCGCGTGCAGGGCATTCATCGGCTCCGTCGTCGACGACGCGGTGGTGGTCGACTGCGTGGTCATCGGCTGGGCGGTCGTCGGTTCACTGGTCATCGGGCACGAGCTCCTCTGTGGGGACAACCCGCGCGCCGGCGAGCCAGTCGGGCACCTCGGCGAGCGAGGCCGGCGGGGCGCCGGGGACGAAGGTGGAGACGCCGTGCAGCGCGCCCTCGCGCGGCCAGGGGTCGGCGAGCGCGGCGATGACCGCCGCACCGTCGAGGTCGGCGGCGAGTAGGACTCGCACCTCGGCCGCATTCACCCCGAGCGGCAGGGGCCCGTTGCCGAGGTCGGTGCCGTAGAGCACGCGGCCTCCGGCCGCGACGAAGCGGCGCAGGTTGTCGACGGCGCAGGGCAGCGCGGGACCGTCGTGGATCGCGAGGGTCGAGATCCACACCTGTCCGCGCTCCACCGCGGTGCGCAGGAGGGCGTCGTCGACGGTCTCGGTGAACGGGGTGTGAGCAAGGGCGTCGACGCCCGCCTCGACGGCGAGCCGGGTCATCCCCGCACCCTGCACGTGCGCCACCACCGGCAGCCCGCGCGTGCGAGCCCGCGCGACGACGGCGGAGAGGGTGTCCGCGTCGAAGACCGGACCGGCGTCGGCGTTGAGCGCCACCTTGACGACGGATGCCCCGAAGTCGGCCTGCTCGTCGACGGCGGTCTGCGCGCCGCCGCTCGCCCCCTCGCCCGCGGATCCGACGACCTCGCGGACGATCGCCGGCGGCGCCCAGCCCCGTCCGACGGGGTACCCGCCCGGCGCCGTGAGGAAGGCGCCGGCGTAGTCGACGTGCGGCACGGCGCGGTCCGCGCGGAACAGCGCCGCGGGGTCGCCGCCGAGGTCGACCACCGCCGCGATGCCGCCGAGGAAGACCTTGGCGAGGTCGACGAGGTGCCCGTGCACGTGGTGGTCGGCCAGGGGCGGGAGGGCCACGCCGATCTCTCCCGAGATGGCCCGGCGTGCGACGGCGGCCTCGTCGCCGAGGAGCGCGCGCAGGGCGAACGGGTCGGGGTGCAGCATCCGACTCAGCCGATCTCGGTGCGCACGGCGAAGAGCTCGGGGAAGAACGTCAGCTGCAGGGCGCGCTGCAGGAACGGCACGCCGCTCGACCCGCCGGTGCCGGTCTTGAAGCCGATGATGCGCTCGATGGTCTTGAGATGGCGGAACCGCCAGAGCTGGAAGTTGTCCTCGAGGTCGACGAGTTCCTCGCACGCCTCGTAGGCCGTCCAGTGCTTCTCCGGGTCCTCGTAGATCGACGCGAAGAGCGGCACCAGCTCGGGGACGAAGGTCCACGCGGTGGTGACGTCGCGCTCGAGGATGCCGGCGGGCACCGCGTAGCCCGAACGTGCGAGCAGGCGGAGGAACTCGTCGTAGAGGCTGGGCGCCTCCAATGCTGCGGTGACCAGCGCCAGGGCCGGAGCGTCGTCGGCGAAGACCCGCAGCATGCCGGCGTTCTTGTTCCCGAGCGTGAACTCGACGGCGCGGTACTGCGCGGACTGGAAGCCGCTCGCGTTGCCGAGCACGCCGCGGAACTGCGCGTACTCCGCGGGAGTGAGGGTCGCGAGCACCGACCACTGCTCGGTGAGCGTCTTCTGGATGTGCTTGACGCGCGCCACGCACTTGAGGGCCGGAGCCAGGCGGTCTTCACGCAGGAGACGGCACGCCGCGGCGAGCTCGTGCAGCACGAGCTTGAGCCAGAGCTCCGTCGTCTGGTGCTGGATGATGAACAGCAGCTCGTCGTGGTGCTCGGGGTCGCTGAGAGGGCGCTGCGCCGACAGCAGCGTGCCGAGGTCGAGATAGCCGCCGTAGCTCATGCGGTCGGCGAAGTCGGTGACGACCGTCTTCTCGATCGTGCGGGTGTTGTCCTGGACGCCGTCGCTCACGCGCCGAGCCTATCCACCCGCTCGGTGTCGAGCGGAGGGCTCGGAGCGGCGCCGGGCTCGGTGCGCGGCGGGGTCAGATGAGCGAGAGCTCGCGCAGCTTGCCCTCGACGTCGGCGTTGGACGGCTCGACGTGGTGCGACGAGTCGGGGTAGACGACGACCGGGATCTGGGTGCGGCCGGAGATCTCCTTCGCGACGTCGGCCGCGGCCGGCTCGGCGACGAGGTCGACGTAGGTGTACTCGACACCGAGCTCGTCGAGCTGCTTCTTGGTGCGGATGCAGTCGCGGCACCAGTCGGCGCCGAACACCGTGAGGGACGAGGGAAGATCGGTCATCCATCCAGCGTAGACGCGTCAGGAGGCGTCGGGCGCGGGGCCGATCCGGGCCGGGAATGCGACGGGCGACGCTGTGTTTACGCTATGGACTTCTGTCAACGGTCTTTTCGACCGGCGCGTCCATGCGAAAATCGGATCATAATGCAGCTTTCCATCGTGGTACCCACCTTCAACGAGGCTCCTAACATCGCGGAGCTCGTCCGACGGGTATCCGAGGCGACCGCGGACATGGACGTCGAGGTCATCTTCGTCGATGACAGCACGGATGCCACGCCCGAGACGATCCGCGAAGTCGCGGATGCGGCATCCATCCCCGTCCGCCTGATCCACCGACAGGACCACGTCGGCGGCCTCGGCGGTGCCGTGGTGACCGGCATCCAGGCCGCGACCTACGACGCCTGCCTCGTGATGGACGGCGACCTGCAGCATCCGCCCGAGGACATCCCGCTCATCGCCCACCGGCTCGACGTCGGCGACGTCGACCTCGTCGTCGCCTCGCGGTACGTCGCCGGCGGAGAGGCCCACGGCCTGGCCGACAAGAGCCGCGTGATGGTGTCGCGCTCGTCGACCGCGCTGACCAAGGCGATGTTCCCGCGGCGTCTCAAGGACGTCAGCGACCCGATGACCGGCTTCTTCGCCGTCGACCGCCGCTCGATCGACATCGACGACCTGCAGCCGCGCGGTTTCAAGATCCTGCTCGAGATCCTCGCCCGCAAGACCATGCGCGTCGCCGAGGTGCCGTTCTCCTTCGCCGACCGTCACGCCGGCGACTCCAAGGCCTCGTTCCGCCAGGGCCTGCACTTCCTCGTGCAGCTCGCCGCGCTCCGCTTCGGCAAGATGTCGCTCTTCGCGATCATCGGCGGCCTGGGCGCCGTCGCGAATGTGCTGATCGTGTGGGCGCTGACGCACCTCGGCATGGACTACATCGTCGCCGCCGTGATCGCGGCCGAGCTGACCATCGTCGCCAACTTCCTGCTGATCGAGCGCTTCGTCTTCCAGGACATGCGCAGCGAGGCATCGGGCGTCTGGTCGCGCTTCGCGAAGTCGTTCACGTTCAACAACGTCGAGCTGATCATCCGCATCCCGGTCATGGCCCTCATGGTCGGCACCGGTCACATCTCGGCCGTGCTCGCCACCGCCATCACGCTCGTCGTCGCGTTCTTCGTGCGTTTCGTCTTCCACTCGCTGGTGGTCTACGCACCGAAGCGCTCGAAAGCCGCACCCGTCAGCCGCACGCGCCAGGTGCTCCGCGAGCTCGACGAGCAGGCGATGGCTCCGGGCGAGCTCTGACACGACGCGACACGCGTTCGCCGGTCCCATCAGGGACTCGGCGCGTACGGTATGTCCGTGAGAATGCTCTCACCCGCTGTCCCAGCTCGCGCATAGCACCTTAGGGTGGCCCTTGCGGGAATGATCGGCCCACCCGAATCGGCCGACGTCCACCGTGTTCGCCACGACCTGGGGTCGTCGGCAGGCTTACGCGCTGGGGAGCGAAGTTCATGATGACGAGAGCGGAATTGCGGCGTGCGTCGATGCGACGACGTCGACGGACCATGACGGCGATCGTGGCGACGGTGAGCCTGGCGGCCACCGGCGCCGTGGTCGCGGGCACGACGGCGGCGAACGCGGCGACCGGCTGCTTCGCGGCCGATACGACGGTCGAGCGCTGGGAGGACTCCCGCGGCGTCGTCATGTTCACGACGGACGAGGCACAGGAAGCGGATGCCGCGGCCGCCGGGTTCACCGCCACCGGCGACGCGTTCGCGGTGGCGAGCCAGCCGGCGAAGGGTCTCGTTCCGCTGTACGAGGCGTACCGCGCCAGCAACGACGACTACGCCTGGATGATCTGGGACCGCGAATACAACGGCGCCGTCAATCGGGGCTGGGAGGGTCGCGGTCCCGTCGGCTACGTCTCGACGCGGCCGATGGACGGCTGTGAAACGGTGCTTATGTCGCGCGCTGTGCGCGGCGCTGTGCACACGGTCGCGATCGGGGAGAGCGAGAAGTCGGAGGTCGCATCTTCCGGTTACCGAGTCGAGTACAGCTGGTACGCGGCCGCTGCCCCTGAGGGTCAGCCGACCGAGCCTACTCCGCCCTCGCCGGAGCCGACGACGGAGCCGACGACGGCTCCGACTCCTGCCCCCACGACCGCGCCCGCACCGGACCCGGCACCGCCGGTGGACCCTGCTCCGCCTGCCACCGGAGACGGCGACGGTAAGTTCACCGTCGCGACCTATCCCGACACGCAGCAGGAGGTCTTCGGAGCAGCAGACGATCGGTTCCGAGCGCGATCGCAGTGGCTGGTCGGCCAGAAGAGTGCTCTTGACCTCCGCTTCGTCGCGCACACGGGTGATGTCGTGAACTGGGACACCGACACGCACAGCCAGTTCGCAGAGGCTCAGGAGGCGATGGAGCCCCTTGAGGCAGCAGGCATCCCGTACCAGCTGAGCATCGGCAACCACGACACGCTCGCGACCGGACCCGGCGGAACGGCGCGCGATCCGCAGCGGACGGCCCAGCTGCAGCGCACGACCACCACGTTCAACCAGTATTTCCGTCCGTCTGATTACCAGGCCCTTGCCGGTTCGTTCGAGCAGGGCAAGGTCGACAACACCTACTCGATGTTCGAGGCGGAGGGTGCGTCGTGGCTCGTGCTGAACCTCGAGCTCTGGCCGCGCGTGTCGGTCGTCGACTGGGCGGAGAGCGTGATCTCGTCGCATCCCGACTCCAACGTCCTCATCCAGACGCACTCATTCCTCGATGGCAACGGCAACATCGATGGGGCGGGCCAGTCGAAGACTCACTGGCAGTACGGAGACTCGTCGCCGCAGTATGTCTATGACCGGCTCGTGGCTCCGTACGGCAACGTCAAAGTCGTCATGAGCGGGCACGTGGGAGACGCCGTGTCGAAGGTCGTCACGACGTCCGCAGGCAACAAGGTGGCGTTTCTTCTGCAGGCCATCCACTCGAAGTCCACGAACCCTGTCCGCTTGTCGCAATTCGACGTGAACGCGGGCACCATCTCGACGAAGGTGTACGGGCCGTTGGACGGATCGACCTGGGATGTGAACACCCTCTCGGGCCTGACCTTCATCCGCTGAGACCGCGGACGACGAAGCGGGCGGTGTCTTCGGACACCGCCCGCTCCACTCTGTTCAGGCGAGCTGCTCCGCGACGCGGGGCCGGTTGAGGATGTCGATCGCCGTGCGCAGCTGAGTGCTGGACGTGTGCGCGGTGTAGGGGAAGTAGACGACCTCCACCCCCACCTCGGCGAACTCACGCTCCAGGCGCAGGCCCTTCTCGGTTCCCCGCCAGTCGTCGCCCTTGAAGAAGTGGGTGAAGCCGACCTGTCGCCACGTGTCGAGCTTGTCCGGCACCGTCTCGATGTGCACGGCATCCACGAAGGAGATGTGTCGCACGATCTCCGCGCGCTCGTGGGTCGGGATCATCGCCTCGACGCCCTTCACCTCGCGGAGCATCTCGTCGCTCACCACGCCCGCGATGAGCACATCGCAGTTCTCCTTGGCATGACGAAGGATGTTGAGGTGTCCGACGTGGAAAAGGTCGAAAGCACCAGCGGCATAGCCAACGCGAAGCGTCATCAGAAGATCCCCCAGAGATCAGATGCGCAGACTCCCCAGAATGCGCCCCAGTGAGGTCAGCTTAGCGGAACACGCTGGACGTCGTCACCCGTCCGCCTGTGGAGTCGCACGGTACTCGTTGTAGCGGATACCGACGGAACCGGCCATCATTCCCAGCCCACGCGAGAGCAAGCGTGCCCCGCGAGCCTGATGCACGAGCGAACGTGTCACCAGACCGAGAGCCCAACGCGCCGCACCGCCGACCACTCGAGCGATTCCGTGCGCCGCCCAGCGGACGCGCCGCGGCAGCCGAGCGGCGGATGAATGCTGCCAGGCCAGATCGCCCGCCACCGTGGTGGTTCCGACCCGATACGCACGGCGCATGACCCACGACCGCGTGGCGCGGTCACGCGGTACGGGATCCAGAACGGTCGCCTGCGGAGCGGACACGATGCGCGCACCCGCGCGAGCGAGTGCGCCCGTGAAGTGGATGTCCTCGCCACCCGTCGTCCCGAATGCTTCCTCGAAACGTCGGCCCGTCCGGGCGAGGAGAGCCACATCCACGAGCAGATTGTTGGTGGGCGCGGCCTTCATGAGCTCGCCTCTGGCGAACTCCTTGCGCCGGAAGAAACCACCCGCGTCTATCCATGGGTCCGGTGCGGGCTCGAAGGTGGAGACGACCCGACCCGAGACCAGCTCCGCGGAGCCTGCGATCCACGGGGCGATGAGCTCGGACAGCCATCCGTCCGTCGGGATCTCGTCGTCGTCGACGAAGATGAGCGCGTCCGCGCCCGCGGCCATCGCTTCTTCGATCGCGCGATTCCTGACAGCAGCCAGTCCTCGGGCCGGCTCGAGGACATAGGAGGTGGCGGCGGCCTCCGCAGCAGGTCGAGCTGATCCCTCCGGATCGTTGTCGATGACGAGGACGTTCACGATCGCACCGGCCTTTGAGGCGCGCTGCTCGTTGATGACACTCAGCAGTACCGCAAGACGGTCGGGTCGTCGGTACGAGGGGATCGTCACGAGGACTTTGCGTTCGCCCTCAGTCACCGGTGTCGCCCCCTCTTCGTAGCGACGGCCTTCTCGAAGGCCTGGCGGTGCCGGGAGCCCGTCACGGCCCACCCGCGTCCGTCGAGAAATGGTGAGCCGACGGGAGCTTTGCGCTCGAGTTCCTCTGCGAAGCGCGTTAGGTCCGCGGCGCTCAGCGTCTCGTCGAACATGTGCACCCACCCGGCACCGACCTCCTCGCTGAGCGCCTCGTTCACGGTGTTCCGGGGCACGAGAACCGCTCGATCCAGGGAGAGAGCCGCCAATGCCGTTCCCGAGTTGTGCATGGCTCGGTAGGGGAGCACGATTCCGCCGGATCGCATGATGGCCTGGGCGAACTTCTCCTCCGATAGATAGCCGAGGTCGAGCGAGATCCGCTCGTCCGGTGCGGCGAGCGCCTCCACCTCCGGTGCCAATCCCGGACTCGGATTGCCCGAGATGCGCAGGCGCCACCCCGGCAACGCCCTACCGGTCGAACGGAATGCTTCGATCAGAGTCTCAACGCCCTTGTACCGCCGGATCAATCCGACGAAGCCGATGGACTTCTGATCGGCGGGCAGCTTCGATACGGAGGCGAACCAATCCCGGTAGTGACCATGCGGGATGACGGTATCGGGGACACCGGCCCTGGTCGGTGTCTCCTCGTTCAGTCGGATGTAGAAGTCTGTCCGTCGATCGACGCTCGTGAGGAACCACCGATCCCACCGCGAGAGGTCCGACGGCAGATCCAGGTTGTGCGCCGTGCGGACGATCGTCGTTCGGGTGATGGTCAGCCGCGCCAGCAGCGCCGTCGCGTACAGGCGTCTCGCGAGGCGCTTGGCCGCCGTCGAGCCGCCCAGCAGCGTCTCCGGCCAATGGAAGTGGATGGCGTCATACCGACCGACCAGGGCGTGACGGCGGTCGAATCGCCTGTGATCGAGTTCCGGATCGGCGTCCAACGCTTCGTCGAGCATGTGGATGTAGGGGTTCGATGTCGGCCGGGGCGGTCCGAACGACTGCATCACTCGAAGCCTCGTAGCGTGCTTGACCATGGCCTCAGTCTGTCAGCACTGAACACGCGCCCTATGCTCGTCACAGGTTTGCGCACAGTTCGGGGGATGGCAATGCCGGGGACATTCAAGGACGCCTATCGACGCCTGGCGGCGGCGCAGAAGGGTCATGCCCGTGGTGCGCCGGCGTATTCGGTGTACGTCAACCGCCGGATCGGTCGAGTGCTGGCCGCGTGGGGCCACTCCATCGGCATGACTCCGAACACCGCGACGGTCGTGAGCGCCCTTCACACCTTCACCGCTCTGGCCCTGATCGTGCTCGCGCCCGCCACAGTCTGGGCCGGGGTCCTGATCGCGCTGCTTCTCGTGCTGGGGTATGCGTGGGATTCATCCGACGGACAGCTTGCCCGGCTTCGCGGCGGGGGGAGCCTGGCGGGAGAGTGGCTGGATCACTTCATCGACGCGTTGAAGATCTCGTCGCTGCATCTGTGCGTGCTGGTCGGGCTGTGGCTGCACACGCCGTTCCGTGACACCGGGTGGCTGGTCGTGCCGCTGGTCTTCTCGGCTGTCGGTGTCACGACCTTCTTCGGCATGCTCCTGAATGATCTGCTGAAGGGCAAGCGCGGGGTTCCGTCGACGCACGGACGGGGGGAGGAACCGCGCTCCGGTCGCTCATCCTCGTTCCGACCGACTTCGGCCTCGTCTGCCTCGTGTTCGTCCTGTGGGGGGCGCCCACCGTATTCCTGGTGGCATACGGACTGCTTATGGCGGCCAATACGGCCTTCCTGGCGCTGGCCGCAGTGCGTTGGTTCCGCGAGATGCGCGCACTGGACGCCGCGACGTGACGTCGGCGGCGATCGTCGTCGTGAACTTCGGTTCGGCGTCGCTTCTCGCCTCGAACGCGGCGAAGATCTCACTGCCCGACGAGGTGCGCATGATCGTGGTCGACTGTTACAGCACAGCTGACGAGCGTGATCGTGTTGCGAGAATCTCCCTCGAGCATGGGTGGGAGCCTGTCCTACTCAACGAGAACGCCGGCTTCGGCGGCGGCACCAACGCCGGGGTCGACGCTGCGCTGCGAGACGGGGCGGACGTGGTCATCGCGCTCAATCCGGATGCGCACCTTTCAACCGAGGCCATCCAGGATCTCGTCGCATCGGCCGCCGCGCATCCTGACGCGCTCGTCTCGCCTCGTATCATCTCGGGCGACGGTAGCCCGTGGTTCGCCGGATCCGATCTGTATCTCGACGACGGCACAATCGCCTCCTCGCGCCGCCGCGAAGAGCGTGCCGGTCGCCCACGGCACCCGTGGGCCACTGGGGCCTGTTTCGCGCTGTCGCGCGAACTATGGGCGAGCGTGGGTGGATTCGATCCCGACTACTTCCTCTACTGGGAGGACGTTGATCTTTCACGCCGAGTCCTGGACGTGGGCGGGCGTCTGCTGAGCATCGATGCCGTCGTCGTCCACGACGAAGGTCAGACGCACGCGGATGCATCGAAGCACGACCGTCGGAAGTCGGAGACGTACTACTACTACAACATCCGGAACCGCCTGCTGTACGCCGCGAAGCATCTGGAGCAGGCAGGAATCAGGCAGTGGATGAGGAGCTCTCCTCGCGTCTCGATGGAGATCCTTCTCCAGGGCGGCAAGGGGCAGCTCCTGACATCGCTGAAACCCTGGCGGGCGCTCTGGCGGGGGCTGCGAGATGGTCGGCAGTTCGCGCTCGAGGCCGAGCGAGCTGAGGAAGTCTGAGGTTCGCTTCGCCTCCGGATCAACGGGGCGCCAGCGAGCTCGCGGCGACCCGCAATGCCGCGGCCGCGCCATCCCAGCTGTATCTGCTGACGACGGAGGACCGGGTCTCAGCGGCAGGCCGGTGGCCCCACTCACCATCGATCGCCCTCGCCACCTCTTCCGTCGGCGCGGTGGGTGACACGAACGCGGCATAGTCGCCGACCGTCTCCCGGAAGACGGCGATGTCGCTCACCAGGAGCGGTGCCCCGAACGCCGCTGCCTCCAGCGCGGGCAGGCCGAAACCCTCATCCAGGCTCAGGCTGATGACCAGGGATGCGTGAGCGTAGAGCCACGCCACCTCGCTGTCCGTCGCCGATCCCAGGAGGATGACGCGCCCGTCCCGGATGGCTTCCGAGACATCGTCGGGGAAGTCGGTCGCGCGTCCCGAGTGCGCGGTGCCGCCCACCACGATGAGCGGGCTCGTCGGACTGATGCTGTCGGCAACGCCGGCGCCACGCATGACCGCGAGGAGGTTCTTCCTGATGTTCAGTCGTCCGACGGTGAGCGCGAAGGACGTATCCGCGGCGACCTGCGTCGGGCGTCGGGGTGCCTCGGACGTCAGACCACTCGGCACGCCGAGGCCCGTGACGGACGTCGAGCCGACTCGTCGCTTCATCAGACGGTCGATGCGATGCGCCTCGGTAAGGGTGGACGTTGCGATGGCGTCGGCGGCGCGGGCCCACGGGATCATCAGGGAGAAGTACGCCTTCTCGGATAGCGAGAACCATTCGGGGTGGTCGACGAACATGGCGTCGTGGATGAAGACGACGGATGCGCCGCTGCGTGGTGCGTAATTGTGCGCGACGATCACGTCTGCTCCGACCTGCCGCGCGATCCGGGGCAGGTCCCATCGGTTGGCGGCAGCATGGGGCCACAGTCGTGTATTGACGATGAGGCCGATGTCGGTCGTGTCGGGAGCGTCGGCGCCTCGGCGCAGGGCCAGAACGAGCTCGTCATCGGGGAACAGGCGTCGCCATGCCGCGATGAGCTCCTTCTGCACCGTGCGGTTAGCTCCGGGTCCGCGTTCCCACCAGAACGCGTCGAACAGTACCTTCATTGCCCCCCCCCCGGCCTTCGGCTCCGACCGATCCTACTGGCGCGCTTCTTCACGCCCGGACGAGGTACACAGGACGTCCGCTAAGATTAATTTGCTCTCACGAACGGATTGGCCCTAGGGTAGATCTTGCCTGTATAGGCATCTGCTCTCGTTGGGGAACGAGAGCCGGGGGAAACTGGGGAATCAGCGTGGGGACGCATTTTGCGGCGCGCCATAGGCGCGCACTTTCGATCATGACGGCACTGACCGTGGGCGCACTCGCGCTCGCCGGATGCGGTGCTGCGACTCAACCGACGAGCGAGTCGACGCCCTCGATCTCGACGGCGCCGGTCGTCGACAGCGGCGCGACGACGGAGCCGACCGCATCGCCCGATGCGCCGACCGACGCGCCGGGACTCCCGACGGAGGCTGCTGCGCTCGACCAGGCGGTGACCTTCGCTAACGGGGTCACCGTCGAGGTCGTCAGCGCGACGGCCACCGCGGTCGAGGCGGAGACACCGGGCGAAGTCAGCGGCCCTGCCGTCGTCGTCAAGATTCGAGCCGTCAACGACTCTCAGGAAGACGTCGACCTCGATTCAGCCGTGGTGATGCTCGCCGCCGTCGACGGAGAGGTCGGCATCGGCACGACCGCCGGCGACAACTCTCCGCTCGGCGGCGTGATCGGACGAGGACAGTCCGTCGACGCCACCTACACCTTCATGCTCGGCTCACCGGCCGGCCGCACCATCAACGTCACCGTCAACTACTCGGCCGGACAGCCCGTCGCCGAATTCACCGGAGAGATCTCCTCATGACCGAATATCGCGAGCGCCGGACGAAGAAGTCGATCAAGCGCCTCATCGCCATCCTCGCCGTCGGCGTGGTCGCCTTGGGTGGCGTTTTGGCCACGGCGCCGGCGGCTACCGCTGACGTGCCCACGACGACGGCTCCGCTGCTGCAGCGGACGCCGGATGTCGCCACGGCGGATGCGCTTCCGACCGTCCAGATCGACTCCGGGTACGTCTGGGCGCAGACGATGATCGGGAACCGCGTCTACGCGGTGGGCTCGTTCAGCAACGCCCGCGCCGCAGGCGCGGCGCCGGGCACGAGCCTCACGCCCCGTACCAACGCCCTCTCCTATGACATCACCAACGGAAACCTGCTCTCCTGGGCCCCGCAGGTGAACGGCGTCATCAAATCCGTGGCGGCGTCGCCCGACGGCACGCGGATCTACATCGGGGGAACCTTCACGCAAGTGAACGGCTCGACCCGGTACAACTTCGCCGCCCTGGACGCGACCACCGGCGCCCTCGTCGCAGGATTTGCGCCGACCGTCGGCGGCACCGGCGTCTACGCCATCACGACTGTGGGTTCGACGGTGTACGTCGGCGGCTCATTCACGCAGGCGAACGGCGTGGCGCGCAAGAATCTTGCAGCCTTCGCCACCACCAATGGGGCGCTGCTGCCGTGGGCTCCCACCACCGACCTCCAGGTCGATGCGATGGTGATGGAGCCCGGCAACCAGAAGGTCATCCTCGGAGGCCGCTTCTACACGGTGAACGGAGTCGCTGGCGAGCAACGCGGTATCGCCGCCCTCGACCCCGCCACGGGCGCGACGGTGCCATGGGCCGTGACCGGCATCATCAAGAACGGCTGGAACCAAGGCAGCAACGCGGGAAAGACCGGTATCTTCACTCTCGCGACGGACGCCACGGGCGTGTACGGCACAGGGTGGACCTTCGCCGACGTGCAGGCGGGCAACATTGAGGGTACGTTCGCGGTCGATGCGGGCGCAGGCAATCTGCGGTGGCTCGCCGACTGCCACGGTGATCACTACGGTGTCTTCTCGACCGGCAAGGTCGTCTACTCGACCAGCCACACGCACCAGTGCGACACGGTGAACCTGTGGCCCGAGCAGCCGGTCCGTCAGTACCGGTACATGGAGGCTTACACGGCCGATGCCCGTGGCACGCTCAGCAGGACCCCGAGCGAGAGCAACATCTACAAGAACTGGGCCGGTACGCCGTCCCCGTCGGCCTACGCGTGGTACCCCGACTTCACCGTCGGCAACGCGAGCGGACTCGGCCAGGCCGGACTCTCCATCACCGGAACCGGCGATTACATCTCGGTCGCGGGTGAGTTCGGCAGCGTGAACAACGGTCGCTTCCAGGGCCTGGTGCGCTTCTCGACGAAGCCGTCCACCGGCGCCAAGCAGGGGCCTCGCATCGCAACGGCGAATTGGACTCCGACGGCGACGTCGACCAACGCAGGAGAGGTCCGGGTCAAGATCCCGTCCAACTGGGACCGCGATGACCTGAACCTGACGTACGAGCTCCGCCGCGACGGCAGCACCGCTCCTGTCGCAACCGTGAACGGAGCATCCACCTGGTGGAACCAGCCCGCGCTCCTCTTCAAGGATTCAACGGTCACGCCCGGTCAGAGTTACACCTACCGAGTGGTGGCCAAAGACGTGAACAACAACTCGGTCACGAGCTCTCCTATCACGATCACCGCGTCCTCGACGCCGGTCTCGGCTTATGCCAAGTCGGTGCTGGATGACGGCGCAACTCACTACTGGCCGCTCGGCGAGGCGAGTGGCACGACCGCTGCCGACTGGGCCGGGGCGACCGATCTGAACGTGAACGGAGCGACCCGCGGTCTCACCGGTCAGGACCAGACGACGCCTTCGACCGCCACCGGCTTCGCCGGCAACGACGGCTCGTACGCGGCGACAACCTCGCAAGAGGTGGCCCCGAACACATTCTCGGTCGAGGCTTGGTTCAACACCACCAGCACGTCCGGCGGCAAGATCGTCGGGTTCGGCGGCAACTCCACCGGAACGTCCGGGAGCTACGACCGTCACATCTACCTGAGCAACAGCGGTCGACTGACGTTCGGCGTCTACCCGAATTCGGTTCAGGTCATCCAGTCCGGCGACGGCTACAACGACGGTAAATGGCACCAGGTCGTCGGGACGCTCTCCGGCAACGGCATGGCGTTCTACGTCGACGGCCAGCTCATCGGCACGAAGTCGAACATCACGTCGGGTCAGGACTACTCCGGCTACTGGCGTGTGGGCGGCGACAACACCGGCGGGTGGCCCGACGGCGGTAGCAGCGCGTATGCTGCGGCGACGATCGCCGACGTCGCGGTGTACCCGACTCCGCTCACGGCGAAGCAGGTCGCCTCGCGCTTCCTGGTGAGCGGCCACGGCGAAGCACCTCCGGCAGCGCCGGCGGACGCCTACGGCAAGGCTGTCTACGGCCTGGATCCTGCGTTCTACTGGAGACTCGACGAGACCTCCGGCTCGGTCGCGAAGGACTCCGGTCCCGGAATCGCCCGCAGCACCGGAACCTATCGAGGCGGCAATGTCCAGGGGGAGGCCGGCGCGCTCAACGGCGGCATCGGAACCTCCGTCCGCACGACGCCCAATTGGCAGGCAGGCGTCACCAGCGACAAGCTCGTGGTGAACCCGACCACGTACTCGCTGGAGACCTGGTTCAAGACATCGTCGACCGACGGCGGCAAGATCATCGGGTTCGGCGACCGCAATGTCGGTGAGAGCGGCAACTACGACCGTCACGTGTACATGTCCGGCGACGGACGTGTGAAGTACGGCGTCTGGACCGGATTCAGCAACATCATCGAGAGCAACACCGGGTATAACGACGGACGGTGGCACCACGTCGTGGCGACACAGGGTTCGGCGGGTATGGCGCTCTATCTCGACGGCCAGCTCGTCGGCACCAACGGTCAGACGAGCGCGCAGGACTACGCGGGCTACTGGCGCATCGGGGGCGACTCGGGCTGGGAGGGCTCTACCTACTGGACCGGTTCCATCGACGAGACCGCGGTGTACAACACGGTGGTCTCCGCAGCGGACGTCCTCTCGCACTACCGGCTCGGTTCGGGACAGCAGGCGCCGAACACGGCGCCTAAGGACCTCGACTTCAGCTCGCCGGCGACGGGACTCTCGGTGGCCTTCTCGGCGACTGCATCCGACGCCGAGGGAGACGCGCTTTCTTACGCCTGGAACTTCGGCGACTCGACGACGGCAGAGGGTAGCGAAACCACTCACGCCTTCGCGGCGGCCGGCACCTATTCCGTCAAGCTGACGGTCACGGATGCTCGGGGGGCCTCCACGGACCTGGTGAAGGACGTCACGGTCGTGCACGCCAGCCCGGCGGCGACGTTCACGAAGACCGTCGACAACCTGAAGGTCTCGGTGGATGCCAGTGCTTCGACGGCGTCCGATGGCGCGACGCTCACGTACGCGTGGAATTGGGGTGACGGCTCCGCGGTGACGCAGGGTGCGACTTCCGACCACACGTACGCGAACGGTGGGACCTTCACGGTCACGCTGACCGCGACGGATTCCCTCGGGGCGGTCGCCGTGACCACCCAGAACGTCACCGTGACTCACGCCAGCCCGATCCCGTCATTCACGAAGACGGTGGACAAGCTCAAGGTGTCGGTGGATGCGAGCGCTTCGACGGCCTCTGATGGCGCGACGCTCACGTACGCATGGAGCTGGGGTGACGGCTCCGCGGCGACGCAGGGTGCGACATCGGACCACACCTATGCGAACGGCGGAACCTTCGCCGTCACGCTGACGCTGACCGACTCCCTCGGGGCGACCAGTCAGATGACGCAGAATGTGACCGTCAACCACGCCAACCCGGTCGCATCGTTCACCAAGGCGGTCGACAAGCTGAAGGTGTCCGTGGACGCCAGTGCCTCCACGGCGTCGGACGGCGCGACGCTCGCGTACGAGTGGAACTGGGGCGACGGCTCGGCGGTGACGCAGGGCGCGACTTCCGACCACAGCTATGCCGCGTCGGGCACCTTCCGTGTGACCCTCAAGGTCACGGACAGCCTTGGTGCCTCGGCCACGACTGCGCAGGATGTCACCGTGGCGGATGCGACGGCGCCGACCTTCGTGGCAGCGGACTCGTTCGGGCGCACAACGTCGAACGGCTGGGGAACGGCTGACATCGGAGGGGCGTGGAGCTTCCTCGGCGGCACCACGTCGGTCGCATCGGTTCAGGGTGGGAAGGGTGTCCTCACACTCCCCGCAGGACAGACGCGGAATCTGGCGCTCAGCTCCACGGTGCGCGACTCGCAGAGCAGCGTCACCTACACGCTGCCGAACGCGCCCTCGACAGGAGCCACGTATGTCGGTCTCGGGTCGCGTCGCATCGGGTCGACCTACTACGTCGTCCGTGCCTGGCACCGCGACAACGGCTCTGTGTGGCTCGTCGCTCAAAGCGGTTCGACCGTCATCACCTCGCGGACCATCAACGGTCTGACCGGTGCCGCAGGCGACACGTTCCAGATGAAGACTGAGGTCGTTGGCACGAACCCCACGACCATCAGGGCAAAGATCTGGAAGGTCGGCTCCCCGGAGCCCACCGCGTGGCAGCTGGAGACGACGGACTCGACCGCAGCGCTGCAGAGCGCCGGCGCCCCGCTGCTCCACTACGCAGTGGGAGGGTCGGCGACAGCCGCCGGTGTGGTCCGGTTCGACGACCTCACCGTCCGTGACCTGGCCGCTCCGGCGGCGAATGTTCCTCCGGTGGCGGCGTTCACGTCGGCGGCGGCGGGTCTGGTGGCGTCGGTGGATGGTTCGACCTCGTCGGACTCTGACGGCACGATCGCGTCGTACACCTGGAAGTGGGGTGATGGTTCGGCGGACTCGACGGGTGCGACGGCGTCGCACACGTATGGTGCTGCGGGCAGTTACAACGTCCAGCTCACCGTTGTGGACAACGCGGGTGCCGCGACGTCCATCACCAAGAGCGTCACGGTCACCGCTCCTGCGGCGAATGTTCCTCCGGTGGCGGCGTTCACGTCGTCGGCGGCTGGTCTGGTCGCGTCGGTGGATGGGTCGACTTCGTCGGACTCGGACGGCACGATCGCGTCGTACACCTGGAAGTGGGGCGACGGGTCTGCGGACTCGACGGGTGCGACGGCGTCGCACACGTACGGTGCGGCGGGTAGCTACAACGTGCAGCTGACGGTCGTGGACAACGCGGGTGCCGCGACGTCCATCACCAAGAGCGTCACGGTCACCGCTCCTGCGGCGAATGTTCCTCCGGTGGCGGCGTTCACGTCGTCGGCGGCTGGTCTGGTCGCGTCGGTGGATGGGTCGACTTCGTCGGACTCGGACGGCACGATCGCGTCGTACACCTGGAAGTGGGGCGACGGGTCTGCGGACTCGACGGGTGCGACGGCGTCGCACACGTACGGTGCGGCGGGTAGCTACAACGTGCAGCTGACGGTCGTGGACAACGCGGGTGCCGCGACGTCCATCACCAAGAGCGTCACGGTCACCGCCCCGGCCAATGTCGCCGTGGCGAGCGATCAGTTCGAGCGCGCCGCGACGGGCGGTTGGGGCCAGGCGGACGTCGGCGGCCCGTGGGCGATCAGCGGCGGCTCGGTTGCCGCAGCCTCGGTGGCGAACGGAACCGGGCAGCTCTCGTTGGCCGCTGGTGGCACACGGTTCGCGGTGTTGTCTCAGACGGCTGTCCGAGACGCGAGCAGCACCGTCCAGTTCACGTCCAACGTCGCGCCGGGCTCAGGCGGCGGCTACATGGGTGTGGTCGCCAGGTACACCACCAGCGGCAACTACTACCTCGTCAATGCCTGGCTCCGACAGGACGGGACCGTCTGGTTGGTCGCCCAGCGTGGGACGACGGTCGTCCAGACCGCAGTGGTCAGTGGGATGACCTACGCCGCCGGCGACATCTTCAATCTCGCGGTCGAAGTGAGCGGTTCAGGGACCACAGCTCTGAAGGCCAAGCTCTGGAAGGCAGGGGCCGATGCCCCTTCGACCTGGCAGCTTCAGGCCAGCGACTCGGCTGCAGATCTTCAAGGGCCTGGCGCGGTCGGTATCAGGGCGAGTCGCCCGTCCTCTTCGACGAGCACCGCGGTGGTAGCCTTCGACAAATTGGTGGTCAACCAGCTGGGTTGATCCCACTCTCGATGTGTGACTGAAGGGTCGTTCGTGTCACCAGGGATTGTCGCGCTCGGAGTATTGGGCGGCCTGGTGGTCTACATGGTCCTTCGAGCGGCTCCACGAACGACGGTCCTACTCTGGGTTGCGGTGCTCTTCTTCGTACCGATCTGGGTAGGCGTCGCCGTGGGGCCGTTCCTCTCGGCGGTGACCATCGTGACGCTCTTGGCGATGGCGACGACATCGAGAAGCATCGAACTCACGGCCGCCGACGCGCTGATGGCAGTTTTGGTGTTCCTCCTCATAGGTCAATATGCGCTGAAGCTGACGTCGCTTCCATCGATGTTCGTCGCCATGACCGACTGGGTGCTTCCCTTCATCTGGGGGCGGTTGATCCTCACCCGCGTACATTCCGGCTTCCTCGCGGTGGTGCTCGCTGCTGCCGCCACCATTGCGGGTACCCTCGCGGTCATCGAGGGGCTCACCGGGGAGAACCCGTTCGTAGGTATCTCCGTCGGGTCCCCCACTTTGCACGCGCAGTGGGGGACGTTGCAGGAGCGAGGCGGCTCAATTCGCGCTGAGGGAGCCTTCGGCCACTCGATTGCGCTGGGTGCGACCTTGGCGATGATGTCGGCGTTCGTGCTCGCCTGCAGATGGAGGCTATGGGCGAAGCTGGCGAGCTTGGTCATCATCGTTGCCGCCGTCACGCTCACTCTGAGCCGCATAGGCCTCGTGACATTGGTGATCACGATCGCGCTGTCTTTGATCGTGCTCCCTACGCTGTCGCGACGGGCGAAGTGGTTCATCCTATTGGCCGGACTGATAGCAGCAGTGCTCGTCGTCCCACTCCTGTCTGATATCTTCTTGAGCGCGGGACGCGAAGCCGGCGGCAGCGCCGACTATCGCTGGGACCTATTCGCACTGTTCCCGTTGATCCCGTGGTTCGGTTCGGCGGCCGACTTCTCTGGGCTGACCGTTGACGGTCAATACTTCGGCAACTTCGCGACATCCGTCGACAACGCAGTCCTCGTGGCGGCTTTGCGGGCAGGACTCGTACCTGCTGTCATCCTCATCCTCATCATCGTGCTCGCGATCGTCCCAGCCTTTCGGCAGCGCTCGACGAATGCGGCGAGCATCGCCGTGGCCGGGCAGGTGCCGGGACTTTTTGCGGTGGCCTTCATCACCCAGTACGCGACAGTTTTCTGGTTCGTCGTCGGGCTCGCTGTCGCGGGTGAGGTGGCCAGACGACAGGCTGAGAGGGCCTCGAACGCGGCGACCCTGGGGGAAGCGGTGATGAGGACAGCTGACTTCGCGCCCACGGGTCCGCTGATACGCTTTCGAAGACTCGCTAGTGAGCGGTCTTCGGGTGGGGAAGGTTGACTTGAGAGTCGAATCTGTGTGGACCTTGGGCGCTGTGTGGAACGCGCTCAAGAAGGGGTGGGCCTTCATCCTCGTCGGGCTGATTGCCGGTGGACTCGTCGGTTTTGGTCTCGCCGCGGCCACGCCGCCGACCTATCAATCCACGGCCACCTTGTACGTGTCGATCAGCCAAGGGTCGAGTGGAGCTGACCTCAATCAGGGGACGACATACGCGCAGAATCAGATGCAGTCCTTCGCGCAGTTGGTGGGGTCTTCGCGCGTTCTCGAGCCCGTGATCGAATCTCTGAAGCTGGAGACGACACCCCGAAGCCTCGCGAGAAGTCTGTCGGTGACGAATCCGACCGACACCGTGATCCTGCGTATATCAGCCTCATCGTCGGCGGCAGAGAGGTCGGCGGCGATTGCGAATGCGGTCGCGCGATCATTCGCTGATGTCGTCGGCGGGGTGTCGCCGACGGCCAGCGGTGGCGCGCCGACGATCACTGCTTCCCTCGTCGACGAGGCGGTGGTGCCGGAGTCGCAGTCCGCCCCGAATAAGCCTCAGGACACGGCCCTGGCGGCTGCCGTCGGGTTCCTGCTCGGGGTCGCGGTGGCGATCACGCGCGCGCTTCTGGATACGAGGGTGCAGTCCGCCGGCGTTCTGGAAAGCATCACGGATGTGCCGGTCCTCGGCACGGTGTCGACGGCGGGGAAGGGCGGGCTGGGTTTGGCGGTGGGCGACGATCCTCTCGGCCCGACATCGGAGGAGTTCCGCCGCATACGCTCGGCCCTGTCGTACGCGGGCGTTGCCGACAAGGTGCAACGCATCCTGGTGACCTCGACATTCCAGGGCGAAGGAAAGTCTTCCTTCTCCGCCAATTTCAGCCTCACCTTGGCCGGACTGCAGAGCCGCGTCCTCCTTATCGACGGTGACCTGAGGCGTCCGAAAGTCGCCGAGTACTTCGGTTTGGAGGGCGCCGTGGGATTGACGACAGTGCTCCTTGGCGACGTCTCCTTCGAAGAAGCCCGTATCAGTCGCGCCCGGAGTCGGCTGGACATCCTGCCTTCCGGCGGCCTGCCGCCGAATCCTGCTGAGCTGCTGACATCAAGGGCCATGAACGACTTCCTCAACGAGGTCAGCCGCCAGTACGACTACGTCATCATCGACTCGCCGCCTGTGCAGAGCGTGGCGGATGCGAACCTGATGGCCCCCCTTGTCGATGGCGCTGTCTTCGTCATCGACTCCCGGAAGACCCGCCGTCACCCCTTGCTGACGGCGATGGCCGGGTATCAGAATGCTGGCGGCAGAATCGTGGGCGTGGTCCTCAACAAGGTGAAACGGCGCCGTCAAAGCGACGGCTACTACGAGCAGGCTGCCCAGGCGATGAAGGATGGCGGTTAGAAAGCGCTCATGAAGCGAGCGGCGACGCTCCGCCCGCTGCTCTCGGCTTACTAGAAGACCGCCCCCGGAGCCCGGCTCGCCGATTGGATCTGCGCGTGATTGGCTCGACCCGGGTCGCACCGGATGAGCTTTCTGGCCCGATCAAAGGGCGATGAGGGTACTCTCATTCCGTCGAGCGCGCCGGTAACACGCTGGTACGGTCTTGGGATCCGCCCGTCCCGATGATGGGGCCGGGCTCTCCGGGAAAGACTGCTGCGAGGGTACGAATTGAAAACCATACACAGAGCTCCACTTGCGCGACGGCGAACGCTGGTCTCCATCGGAGCGGTGGCGACAGTCGTCCTCTCACTTCTCGCTGCATCCTCGCCGGCCAGCGCGGCCGAACAGACAGTAGTCGCCCGGGATTCCATGGAGCGGACTGTGACGGCGGGATGGGGCAACGCTGATTCGGGCGGCAGCTGGTCCGCTTTGTCGAGCACCATCTCATCCGTGAGCGGAGGGAAGGGCTGGATCCAAAGCCCCGCGCCGGGCCGCACCTCGAGGGTCTCGCTGCCCATAACAGCAGGCGACTCGGTCTCGGTGTTCTCGTTGACCGTGCCCACGCTACCGACCGGCGGCCAAGGGATCTTCTCCTCCTACGGTGCGCGGCTGTCGTCCGACTCCTCATATGTCATCGGAGTCCGCGTTCTGCCGGGAGGAGCCGTGGAGACCACCTTGGAAAAGCGAGTCGGCTTCCAGACGACTACCTTTCAGCGCGTGCGCCTCACGCAGGCAATCGCCGCCGGAGGGACGCTGAAGGTCTTGCTCAAGGTGTCGGGAACGAGTCCAGTGCTCCTTCAAGGCAAGGTCTGGCTAGCTCAGCAGAGCGAGCCCGGCTCGCCTACGATGTCATACTCCGATTCCGATCAGGCACGTCTGCAGAAGGCCGGCGGCATCGAGTACTCCGTGTACACGGGTCCCGACACAAAAGTCGCTCCGGTGGCGATCGACGACCTCTCGCTCACCAGCACCACTCAGAGTGCCGCTGCACCAGTGACTACGCCTACGCCGACCGCCCCGCCCGCCACTACCCCGCCGGCGACGTCTGTCCCATCGGGCAGTACCGCGAGCGTTTCGGGAGCTCGTCGTGCTGCCGGAGCTGCGACGCCCGGTAGCAAGGACTTCGCTGTGCCCTCGGGAGCAGTGATCGTCGCTCCGGGCGGATCGGACTCCGGCGCTGGCACCGTGGCGTCGCCGCTCAAAACGATCAAGGCTGGCATCGCAAAAGTTGCGAACGGCGGCACCATCGTTCTGCGGGGCGGGGCCTACCACGAGGACATCATCGTTCCTCCGCAGAAGAAGGTGACGCTGCAGCCGTATCGGTCCGAGGCCGTTTGGATGGATGGGGCGGAGAAGGTGGGGAACTGGCGGTCGTCCAACGGTGTGTGGATCCGCGACGGGTGGACTCAGTCACTCGACTCGAGCCCGACCTTCACCAAGGGAGCGGCTGACGGGACAGCCCCCGGGTGGCAGTTCGTCAATCCGGCTTACCCGATGGCATCACACCCCGATCAGGTCTGGGTCGCAGGGAAGCAGCTGGCGCAGGTCGGATCACGCGCCGCGGTCAAGTCCGGGACCTTCTTCGTGGACGAGGGCGCTGACCAGCTCGTCATCGGCTCGGACCCGAACTCGGGGAGCGTGGAGGTGAGCACTCTGACGTCGGCGCTGTCCGTCCGCTCTGCCGGCTCTGTGGTGCAGGGCATCGGCGTTCGTCGTTACGCGACGAGCGTTCCTGCCATGGGCAGTGTCATCATCGCGGCTGATGATGTCTCATTGTCGGACGTGACCGTCAGGAACAACTCGACGACCGGCCTCTACACGTGGTCGAAGAACACCAAACTCACGAACGTCTCCTTGGTGGACAACGGACTCCTGGGCATGGGTGCAGCGCACGCTGACGGGCTTCGTATCACCGGACTGCTGTCCACGGGCAACAACAGCGAGCGATTCAACCGAGCGCCTGTTTCTGGCGCCATGAAGATCCACAGTTCCAACGGCGTTGTGGTGACTAACAGTGTGTTCGCCGACAACCTCGGACAGGGCCCGTGGTTCGATGAATCGAACACGAACGTCACCTTCACCGGAAATGACAGCCTCCGAAACACCGGAAGTGGCTTCGTCTTCGAGTTGTCGGAAACCGCCACGCTGGCCAACAACCTCTTCGCATCCAACGGCATCGACGGAGTCCTCATCGCCAACTCCGGCAACGTCTCTATCTGGAACAACACCTTCTCCGGCAACTATCGGAACGTCAACGTGAGCATGAACACGCGACGGTCCACCAATACGACGACGCCGTGGGTGACAAGGAACATCTCGGTGGTGAACAACGTGCTCTCCTCGGCCAAGGGCGATTGCGTCGTATGCGTCGACGACTTCTCCAAGAACCTCACCGGTGCTCAGATGGTCACGCGAAGTGAGGGGAACCTCTACCAGCGGACGAGCGCAATCGCCCCCAAGGTGTTCGCGTACTGGTCCCAGGGGAGTGCGGGCGGATCCCAGGTCTTCTCGAACCTCGCGGACTTCGCGCGCTCGACGGGTCGTGACTCGCAGTCCAAATTGGTGGAGGGCTCCGCGGTGCTGGATTCGACCTACAGATTGACGTCTTCGATGGCGCCGCTGCAGACGAGTATCACCGTCACCGTGCCGTCAGCCATCTCTGCTGTCAGCGGCATCTCGGCCGGGTCGCGCCCACTCGGCGCCATCTTCCCCTGACGTCAGTAATCGGAGCGTGACGAGCTAGTGCTCGAAGGCCAGTGCACCTCCGGGTGTGCTGGCCTTCGAGGTGATAGCGTTGCCAGACGGGGAAGGATCTGGGGTGGCTAGAGGCCGATCATTTGCGGAGGTCTTCGACCCACGGGCTAACGGACTTAACTTCGTTCGCTTGCTGCTGGCCATACTCGTCATCCTGTATCACTCCTTTCCCCTGACAGGCACGCCCATCCCCTTCGACCCCGTCAAGAGGTTGATCGGCCAGGTGTGGGTGGACGCGTTCTTCGCGATCAGCGGGTACCTGATCGTGTCGTCCTGGGTCAATCGGCCGAGAGTGTGGGCGTTCCTGCGGGCCCGGTTGTTGAGGATTTACCCGGCATTCTGGGTGTGCTTGCTCGTCACGGCGTTTGTCATCGTGCCGGTCGTTACGGGGGTGCTCGGGTCTGACAACGTCCGCTACATTTTCGCCAACGCGACACTCTTCATCACCCAGTACGACATCGCAGGCACACCTGACGGCGTCCCGTACCCGGGTGCATGGAACGGCTCTCTCTGGACTCTGTTCTGGGAGTTCCTCTGCTACCTGGGTGTGCTCGCTCTCGGGGTGCTCCGCCTCTTTCGCTGGCGGTGGACGATTCCGCTCGCTTTCGGCGTCGCGCTGGCAGCGTCGGTGGCGGCGGCCGCCGGTCTCACGAGCAACGGATGGATCGTGAACGGCTCGCGATTCGGTCTCATGTTCCTCGCGGGCGCGATGCTGTGGAGATTTCAGAAAGTGCTGCCGGTGCGCACAGGATGGATCTTAGGCAGTGTGGCGGTCATCGCACTGTCGACTCTTCTTCCGAACTACCGGTTACTCGGCGCCTTGCCCGTTGCTTACGTGGTGCTCGTCCTGGGGGCTCTCCTCACCTCGCCGAAGCTCCGCTTCAAGAACGACATCTCCTACGGTGTGTACATTTACGCGTTCCTCGTTCAGCAGGTCCTCGCGACGTGGGGACTGTGGCAGTTGGGGTGGTTCGCGTTCTTCCTGATAGCGACCGTCGCAACGGTGCCTCTTGCCACTCTTTCGTGGTTCCTTGTGGAACGCCCCGCGCTCCGGCTTAAGGGAAAGCGTGCTCCCGCAGACCCTGCCGTCGTCGCGTCAGTCCCCTGATTCGAGACCGCAACGCAGCCGCCGGCCGCCATCGCGTCGATTCATGTCCTATGACAAGGCGCCGCCGGTCAGGCGTGTGCGCGTCGCGAAGTGAATGGAATCTTCCGCGTGAGGCGCTGAATGCGTTCAGCGGACCGGGTCAACGCCAGCGCCGGGGTATAGGACCGCTTGAACCTGCCGAGGAAGCGCTTGACCTCCTTAACGTCGCGGAACAACCCGATACCCACCCAGTGGCGGGCGACACGGTCGAGCGTCGCACGATCTGCGTGCGCGAGAGCCTGGCGATGGACGGCGAAGACGAAGGCGCCGGAGTCGCGCGCTTCGGCGATCGTGTCCTCGACTCCCTGCAAGTGAGCGGCCTTCGGCCAGACGGTCGGAGAGGTCAGGGGCGACTCATTGCGGAGAGCGGGCAGTCCCGGTCCGCGCACGGTGGCCCATCCGGAGTAGAGGAAGAACTCGAGCAGCCGTCGGTCCTCGAACTCGACGGCGAACGGACGACCGGACGACTCCTCGATGTCGCGGATGAGCTCTTGCACGACGGAGGTGCGCAGCACGAAGGGCGTGGCCGTCGGCGGAAATGCGCGCACAGCGCCTTCCACCATGGCCTTGTCGCCGCCGAGGTATTCGATCGTGTGGACCAACGATGATCGAAGGGGATGCTGGTCGTAGGGGTGAGAGCGACCACGGGCCCGCCCATCGTCTCCGACGAAATCCGCACTGGTCACCGGGCGGGTGAAGTGATTCTTGGCGTCTAGAGCGATGTAATCTGGCGTGCGCACCCGGGAGCTGATGAGGAGCTTCGCGGCCTGCTGACTCCGCCAGCCCGACGTCGCCCCCGGATCGAAGAGGTCGCGCGTAGGCACGAAGGAGACCTTCGGCGCGTGCACACCATACGCATCGAGCAGGCGCGCCCGGCGACGAGAACCGAGGCCGAGCAGGCAGTTGTCGAGCACGATGATCTTGTCGACGGCATCCGGAGCGAGAAACATGCGCATGGAGCGTGCTTGCAGTTCCAGGAGGGTGACCTCGGCGTCGAAGACGACGCTGACGAAGGTGAGCTTGTCCGTCACACCAGCTCCTTCTCGCGCTTCAACATGAGACGGGCGAATCTCACCAGCAGTGCGAGGTCCACACGATAGATGCGCAAGGACAGGAAGAGCGCTGCGGCGGCGATGCCCGCGACGGCGCCCATCGCCACAGCGAGCCAGGAGTTGAAGATGAACAGTTGAGACGTGGCCCAGCTCGCGAGCCCGGCGGTTGCCACGACGCAGACGATCCTGATGGCGCCGCCGTAGAGGCGGCGAACGGGCAGGGTGGTGATTCTCGAGAGCCACCACAGGGAGAGCGGCCATGCGATGGCCGGCGCGAGCGCCACCCCCGCGGCGACGCCGAGGATGCCGAAGAAGGACCCCGAGACGATGCAGACGGCGCGGATCCCCGTCGACACCCAGGTCCACCACATCAGCTGGCGGCTGAGGCCTCGGGACACATAGACCCAGTAACCGACGAACGGCAACGTGGTCAGGAGTGCGGCGATCGCGAAGAAGCGCAGGATGGGCGCGGCTGAGGCCCATTGCGGCCCGAGCATGATCTGCACGATCGGTTCGGAGAGTCCCGCGACCATGAGGAGCGGCAGGCCGAGCGTGTAACCGAGCATGAGCTGCCCCGACACGACGAACGACTCGTATCTGACCGGATCGTTCTGCGCGCGGGAGAGGACCGGAATCGCGACGCTCGACAAGGGCGTGCGCACCTGGCCGAGCGGCGTCATCACCAGCTGATAGGCGCGGTTGTAGAGACCGAGCGGCGCTGTGCCGAAGCGGGCCGCGACCAGGACCGTGTCGATCTGATTGGCCCCGTAGGACAGCAGGTTGGCGACGACGAGGTTCCATCCGAAGCGCACGAACGACCCGATCGGATAGGCCCGGGAGTACCAGCGTGGAAGCCACCGGCCGACGGCGACGGTGGCGATCAGGGCGATCGCGGCGTTGGCCAGCTGCTGGACCACCAGTGCCCAGTAGCCGGCGCCCGCGAACGCCAGGATGACTGCGATCCCGAGTGCGGATGCCGCCGACACGACGTCGATGATCGCCATCGCTCGAAAGCGCAGACCACGCATGAGCTGCGCTCGGTACTGAGTGGTGAGCCCGTTGATGAGGAAGACGCTCGAGAGGACCTGGAGGATTCCGAGCAGCTCCGACTCGCCGCTGATCAGCTGCAGAGGCCATGCCAAAGCGAAGGCCAGCAGGCCCAGCGTCACCCCGATGCCCGTGTTGATCCAGAACAGGTTGTCGCGCTGGCCGCGGCTGAGTTCCGGGGCCTGCACGGACGCCGAGGTCAGCCCGAAGTCCCGGAAGATCTCGCCGACGCCGATCACCACGAGCACGATGGCGATCAGGCCGTAGTCGTGAGGGGAGAGCAGACGCGAGAGTACGACGACGGAGGCGAGCTGCAGGACGATGCGGGCGGCCTGAGCGATCAGCATGAACAGCGCGCCCTTTGCCGCGGACCCCGCCAGTGTCCGGCCGGGGGCCACCTCGATCAACGCAGCGCCTCGAGCAGGGGCACCGCATTGCCGAGCAGTCGTTGTCCTGCCCCCTGCGACTCGAGCGCGCGGTCCACGAGGTTCGGGTCATCGACGGAATCGAGGACGCGGGTGGACACGGCTTCGTCGCCCGCGAGTGACACGACGTGCGGCCATTCGAGTGCGGCCATGAGCGGTGCGAATTTCCTCGAGTAGGCCATCGCGACGGTAGGAGTACCCGTGGAGAGGGCGTTCAGGCAGGCGTGCATCCGCGCGCCGATTACGAGATTCGCGCCCGCGATCATCCGCCGAGCGTCTTCCAGATCCGTGGGCACGGCGAGGTGGACCGCACCGCCCAGATCCTGCTGGATCTGGCGAGAGACGGGAACGTCGTTGTCGGGATCTGCCGAGTCGAGGACGTGCGGCAGAAGCGTGACGGATCGTCCGCGCTGCGTGAGCCCGGCGATGATGTGATGAACCTGCTCGCGGTAGGCGATGTTGCTGCCGTGGGCTGTGGAGTTCCAGAGGAGTCCGGAGACGTTGAGCAGGACGTCGTACCCGGATGCCGGCTCCGGCTGCGTGATGCCGAACACCATGTCGGTGGTCGTGAGGTCCACCGGACGTCCGAGCGCGGCGCTGGCCTGAGCGCTGATCGGATCGCGTGCGAGCACGATCCGTGATCGGCGCAGATTCCGTCGGGCGAGCACGCGTGCGCGTCGAGATCCGAACGGGCCGATCGTCTGCGGTGCCATCACCGCAGGAACTCCGGACCGCACAGCGAGCTCGTGGATGAGCGACATCGTCGTGTGGCGCGGCATCCCGTAGATGTCGGCGAAGCTGTCACCGGAACGGGTGTCCCAGTACAGGTCGAAGCTGCGCAGCCAGTCCTTCATGCCGCGCTTGTTCGTCACCCACTCCCGCGCCAGCCCTCGGGTAGACCAGCTCACGGACGCGGGCCGGGTGCCGTAGTTCATGTACTCGAACTCGGCCTCGGGCCAGATCCGACGCAGGAAGTCCTGCGACCCCCGTCCGAGCGCCCGGACACCGAGATTCGGTGAGATGTCATCGGTCCAACCGAGAAGTACGCGCAACTTGTCCCCCAAGTTTCGAAGTTCTGCGGACTCCCAGGGAGTTCCGTGATGTTGATGTCGTCGATCACCCGCCGATGGAATCGGAAGGCTGATGCTCCCGATCGCGGGCATCGCACGAAGACCCCACCCGCCAGATTACGACTTCTCGTGATGATGCGATTCGCGTCGACGGCGACAGGTGCGGTCTCAGCCGCGGTTCAGGAGAAGTCCCACTCCTCAGCGGTGCGCTTCGCGCGACGACCGAGCTTGTGCATCGACTCGCCCGCGGCGAGCCGCTGCGCCAGGTCTTCGTAGCCGTCGGCGACGTCGTCCCACCGGAACGCTACCTCGGCGCGACGCTGATTGCCCGCGGCGAGACGGTCGACGGCCTCCGGCTCGTTCTCGAGCGTGGAGAAGTGCGTCACGAGGTCGGTCGAGTCGACGAAGAACCAGGCCTGGTCGTCGAGCACCTCTCGGTTGAACTGCACGTCGTAGCCGATGACGGCGGTGCGGGCGCCCATGGCACGCAGCAGCGACGGATTGGTACCGCCCACCGAATGGCCGTGCACGTACGTGTAGGCGTGCGCGTAGAGCGCGTCGAGCAGGTCCTGGTCGAAGACGCCGCCGAGGAAGATGATGCGCGGATCGTCACCCGCCGCCTTGCGGATCGACTCGGTGTAGCCGGCGCTGTAGGGCGCCGAGCCGACGACGACCAGCGGCATCCGTGCGCTGCTGCGCTGGTAGCCCTCGACGATCTCGAGCACATGGTTCTCGGGCTCGAAGCGGGCGACCACCAGGTGGTAGCCGTTCGGACGCAGGCCCAGACCCTCGATGCCGTCGGTCGGGACGTCGTTGATGATGGGCGCGCCGTAGCGGAGCAGCTCGGTCGGAACGCGGAACTGGTGCGCGTAGTACGCGGCGATGCCGGGGGCGTCCGCGATCAGCGCGTCGGCCGTGCGGACTCCGAACAGCTCGGCGCCGCGGTAGTAGGCCTTGCCGCGCGCACCCCACTTCGACCGGCGCCACTCCAGACCGTCCATGTGGAGGGCGGTCGGGATGCCGCGGGCACGCAGCATCGGCAGGAACGGGGAGTTCGCGGCGTTGAAGACGAAAGCCGCGTCCGGGCGCCGGTGCGCGAGCGCGTGCAGCGTCGACAGGCCCGTGTGGCTGAGCGTCTCGAGCTGCTTCTGCGCGACGGCCGGCAGATGCACGACCTCCATGCCGAGGTAGCTCTTCTCACGCGACTCGGAGCCGCGGGTGTAGACGCGCACGCGGTGGCCGCGCTCGACGAGCCGCTTGCCGACCTCCTCGACCGCGGTCTCGAAGCCTCCGTAGGCGGCGGGGACGCCGCGCGTGCCGACCATGGCGATCGACAGCTGGGCGGTGCGCCGACGCGCGCGGGTGGTGACGACGGGAGCGGACTGCGTCTCCGTCGCGGTGATCATGTCGGTGCGATCGTTTGCGATGACCATTGTCAGCTTCTTCCTGGCAGGTTCGTGCTCGAGCAGGTGACAGGGGAGGGGGAGGACCCACGGCCACCGCGGTCGGCGCGAAGAACGCGCACGTATCGCGGCCGACATGTGGGGGACACACCGGGGATGGTGGCCGTGGATCCGGTTCGGGAAATCTGTGTGGCGGCGTGCATGTCAGTACGCGCCCTTCGGGCGGATCATGACGCGCGCGGTGCGGACCATGATCATGAGGTCGTTGGTGACCGACCAGTTCTCGACGTAGCGGAGGTCGAGGCGGACGCTCTCGTCCCATGAGAGGTCGCTGCGACCGCTGACCTGCCAGAGGCCCGTGATGCCGGGCTTGATGTAGAGGCGGCGGTACACGCGACCGTCGTAGCCGACGACCTCGCTGGGAAGCGGCGGACGGGGGCCGACGATGCTCATGTCGCCGATGAGGACGTTGAAGAACTGCGGCAGCTCGTCGAGCGAGTACTTGCGCAGGACGGCTCCGACGCGCGTGATGCGCGGGTCGTTCTTCATCTTGAAGAGGAGGCCTGACCCCTCGTTGGCCGCGCGGAGGGCGACGAGTTCGGTCTCGGCGGTGGTGCGCATCGTGCGGAACTTCAGGATGCCGAACTCGCGGCCGTCGCGACCGATGCGGGTCTGCCGGAAGAAGACGGGGCCGCCGTCGTCCATCTTGATGGCGAGGGCGATGAGAACGCTGATGACGGCGATCGGGATCAGGGCGATCGCGGACAGGACGATGTCCATGGCGCGCTTCATGGAATGAGCGCCGCCTTCGAAACGCGGGATCTCGACGTGGATGAGAGGCAGACCGTCGATCGGCTTGAGAGAGATGCGCGGGCCGGCCACATCCGCCAGGCGACCGGAGAGGATGAGCTCGGCAGCAGTGCCCTCGAGGTCCCAGCTCAGCCGCTTGATGAAGTCGGGATCGTCGGGCGGCGTGCTGGCGACGATGATCGTGTCGGCCTCGACGGCGCGGGCGTGCATCGACACCATGCCCATGCGTCCGAGGACGGGGTAGGCGCGACCGTTCACGACGAGCGTGTCGTGGTCGGCGTCGGGCGTCGTGACTCCGACCACCTGGAAGCCGAGCCCCGGATTGGCTGCGAGATTCCGGACGACATAGTCGATGTCGTGCTCGTTACCGGCGACGATCACGCGGGACGCGTAGTGGCCGAACTCGCGCTGGCGCGCGAGCCATCGACGCCAGCCCCAGCGCGCCGCGATCAAGGACAGCAGACCGACCGGCAGGGCGACGAGCAGGATCATGCGGATGCCGCTCCACTGGAACACGACGAACAGCATGGCGAGCAGGCCGAACGCGGCAGCCGTCGCGTGGGCGACCCGCTTGTACTCGGTCGCCCCGGTGCCCAGCACCTTCGGCGAGCGGGTCTGAAGGAGCCACAGGAGCAGAACCCACGCGGCGAGGGTGATGGCCGCGACGCGCATCACGACACCCACCTCCGGCGATGTGAAGCGCAGACCGATGGTGTCGATACCGGCGGCGAGCGCGGTGACGATCAGAACGATCACGCCATCGGTGATGCGCAGGCGCCGAACGTAACGGCGCTCCCATGTGCGTCGCCGCTCCAGCGAGGGCTGCATGCGCGGCATGACAGTGGGCCCGGTGCGCACGATGTGCGCGGTCGTCGACACGCGCGACGCCTCGACGCGGCGCAGCGTACTGCGCGTCGGAGCAGCGACGGCCGCGATCGGCGTGAACTGCGCCGTCGGCGTGGCCGTCGTCTCGGTGACCGTCGACTCGACGGTCGTCACGAACGCGCAGCAGAGAGCTGCACGCCGGAAATGGCGTCCCCAGACATATCGTTTTCCCCAGTAAACGATGAGACGACCGAAGTCGTCTGATTCCCCAGTTCACGCGATCTGTCGGGCCCCAGCCCGGCATATGAGGCATCCCACTGCCTCACCCGCGTCGCCCTCCGTGGCGCCGTCGAAGACGGCGCCGCATGAGAGTTCTTTCATACTAGGCCTGCGCGTCGCCCGCTGTCCACTCAACGGGAGGAGAACGTTCATCTTCCCCGCGCACCCATAGGAAGCGCCTTCGCAGACGGCGGGCACGAAGCCGCTCGCGGCCGTCAGCCGATCATGCCGACGAGCGCGTCGAGCCCCATCCCGTAGTTCACGCGCTGCACGGGCAGGGCGAGCTTGTCCGAGCCGATGGAGACGTAACCGGGCTCGATCGTGCGGCCCATCTCGAAGCCGGCCTGCGCCACGCCCTGCTTGGTGATGTCGTTGTAGTGGCCGAACGGATAGGCCACGACCTCCTTGACCCCGAGCACGGACGCCGACGTCTCCAGGTCGGCGGCGATCTCGTCGGCGCTGAGGTTGACCATTCGGCCCTGGCCGTTGTCGCCTGCGCGGTGCATGTCGTGGGTGTGCGACCGGCGCAGCACGTAGGGGTTGGGCGCAGCATCCTGTCGCCACGCGGTGATCATGAACGACGTCGTCATGACCTTGTACTTCTCCACGACGGGGGCGGCGAGGTCGAACCAGGTCTGGTCCGCGTCGTCGTCGGTGACGATCACCGAGTGATTCGGCAGGAAGACCTTGCCGTCGATGAACGCGCCCAGCTCCCGCCACGTGGGCAGGTAGAAGCCGTCCGACGCGATGTAGGCCATGTGCGCGTCGAAGTCGCCGATGTAGGCGTAGTTGCCGCGCAGCCACCCCTCCTCGCCTGCCGGGTTGGTCGTGAACTGGTGGTACATGAGGATCGGGATGCGCGCGTTCTCGGCGATGTTCTCCTCCGGCGTCTTCCACGACGCGAAGAGGGTGGTCTCGCGATCGGTGCAGGAGACGGTGCGCGACTCGTTGACGCGCTGCGCGGTGGTGAAGGCCGCAGCATCCTGAGACGTCGTGTACCAGCCGGCGAACACGCGGCCGTCGGCGGAGGGCAGGGGGAGGTCGGAGTACAGGCCGCCCTCCGTCTGCAGCACGGGCTGGTCGCTGATGCCGTCGCCGGTGAACGTGACGGCGCACGCGGCGGGATCGGTCGAACCCGCGAGAAGCTGCTGCGCCGCGGTCAGGGCGACGGTGGGAGTCGGCGTCGGGCTGTCGCTCGGTGCGCCGGGCGCGGGCTGCCCGTCGGCGACGGCCTCGCCGGTGGCAGGCGCGACCAGTTTCGGCACGACGACGATCGCCGTGACGATGGCCGCGATCACCGCGATGGCGCCGACCGCGGCGAAGGTGCGGCGGCGCCTGATCTGGCGTGAGGCGCGACGGCGTCGTCGGGTGGTGTCCATGGCGAGGTCCCCTTCGGTGCCGGGCGGCGAGACCGGCGGCACCACCGATGATAGGGGCTGGAGGCCGCGGGATCAGGGATTTTCGGCGGGAGACAGGAGTCGATCGAGCAGTCCGAGCGCGCCTTCCAGGTCGACGTCGTCATCGAGCAGCCACTGCGTCTGAAGACCGTCGGATGCCGCGATCACGAGTGAGGCGGTCAGTTCCGCATCCACGTCCGCGCGCAGACGACCCGCGCGCTGCTGCGCGCGGATGTCGTCGGCGAGCCCGGTGCGGATGCGGGAGAAGCGTTGCGTGGCGAAGTCACGGGCGTCGGGGTGACCCTCTTCCAGGGCCGTCGCGACGAGCGTGCTGTAGAGCTGCACGAGTCCCGGCACGGTGCGGTTGCGGCGTGCGGACTCCATCATGACGCCGACGGCGGACGTGTCCTGCGGGTGCGGCTCGGTCTCGTCCGCGCGCCGCTCGGAGGCCCGGTACACCTCGACGAGGAGCTGCTCGCGCGAGGTGAAGTAGTGCGTGAGGGCGGCGTGCGAGACCCCGATCGCATCGGCGATGGAGCGCAGCGACGTGCGCTCCGCGCCGCGCTCGGCGAACACCTCGATGGCGCGGTCGAGGATCTGCTGGCGGCGCGCGAGCCCCTTGGCGTAGGAGCCGCGTCGCTTGGATGCCTCGGGTGCGTCATCGGACATGGTCGAAGTGTATCCGGCGAATACTTCCATTCGGAGGTTTTCGACGCTAGCCTGAGCGTGGTCGCCGGTCGCGGCGGCCTGTCAACGGCGATCCCAGCGAGAGAGACCATGCCTCCGACCACTTCCGTTCAGCTCTTCACCGTCAACACGGCCCTCGATGCCGACCTCGAGGGCACGCTCTCGAAGATCGCCGAGGCCGGCTTCACCTCGGTCGAGCCCTATGACTTCGTGCGCCGCGCCGACGCGCTCGCCGATGCCTTCCGCGTGCACGGGCTCTTCGCACCCACGGGTCACGCGTTCCTCGCGTCCGACTCCTTCGTGCGCCCGGACGGCACGGGCACCACGGTCGAGGTGCCGACCCACGACGAGGTGTTCGCCGCGGCGAAGACCCTCGGCATGACGATCGTCATCGATCCCTACACGGTCCCGGCCCGCTGGGAGACGCGCGAGCAGATCGAGGACACCGCCCGCCGCCTGAACGCCGCCGCCGCGGCCGCCGCCCCGCACGGCCTCCGCGTCGGCTACCACAACCACGCGCACGAGCTCGAGGCGCAGATCGACGGCGAGACCGGGCTTGAGGTGCTCGCCTCGCTGCTCGACCCCGAGGTCGCCCTCGAGGTCGACCTGTACTGGGCCGCCCGCGCCGGCGTCGACGTGCCCGCACTGCTCCAGCGCCTCGGCGACCGGGTCAAGGCCGTGCACGTGAAGGACGGCACCCTCGCCCCCGAGCTGCTCGACGCCTACCCGCCCGCCGACCAGGTGCCGGCCGGCGAGGGCACCGTGCCCCTCGCGGAGGCGCTGGACGCAGCATCCGCCCTCGAATACGCGGTCGTCGAGTTCGACGCGTACGACGGCGACATCTTCGAGGCCGTCCGCACGAGCCGCGTGTTCCTGGACGAGCGGGCCGGCCGATGACCGGCGGGACGGTCGGCGTCGGCATCATCGGCGCCGGCAACATCAGCGACACCTACCTCGAGAACCTCTCGAGCTTCCCCGACGTGACGGTCCACGTGGTCGGCGACATCCTCGAAGACCGCGCGAAGGCGCAGGCCGAGAAGTACGGCGTGGCGGCCTCGGGCGGCGTCGACGCGGTGCTGAGCCACCCCGACGTCGAGATCGTCGTCAACCTCACGATCCCGGCGTCTCACGTCGAGATCTCGTCGGCGGCGATCGCCGCGGGCAAGAACGTGTGGAGCGAGAAGCCGATCGGCGTCGACCGCGAGAGCGCGAAGGCGCTCATCGAGCAGGCGGATGCCGCGGGCCTGCGTGTCGGCATCGCCCCGGACACGGTGCTCGGCCCCGGCCTGCAGTCGGCCAAGCGGGCCATCGCCCGCGGCGACATCGGGCGCCCGCTGTTCGCGCAGACGTCGTTCCAGTGGCAGGGGCCGGAGATCTTCCACCCGAACCCCGGTTTCCTGTACGCGCGCGGCGGCGGTCCGCTGCTGGACATGGGCCCGTACTACGTCTCGGCCCTCGTGCACCTGTTCGGTCCGGTCGCCGCCGTGGCGGCTCTCGGTCTGCGCAGCTCCGCGACGCGTCAGGTGCAGGTCGGCGAGCTCGCGGGCACGGACTTCCCGATCGAGATCCCCACCACCGTCAGCGTGCTGACGCAGTTCGAGCAGGGCGGCCAGGCGCAGAGCCTGTACAGCACCGACTCGGCGCTCAAGCGTCACGGCGTCGTGGAGATCAACGGCACCGAGGGCACCCTCGTCATCCCCGACCCGAACACGTTCGGCGGACGCATCTACATCACGCGCCCGATGACCGAGGTCGTCGTGCCGCCGGCCCCGACGGTGCAGCAGGTCGACGAGGTCGAGCAGGAGGGCGTGCTCGTCGGCCGCGGTCTCGGGCTGCTCGACATGGCGCGAGCGATCCGCGAGGGCCGCCCGCACGTCGCGAGCGGCGAGCTCGGCTACCACGTGCTCGACACGCTGCTGTCGATCGAGGAGTCCGTCGAGCGCGGCGCCTTCGTGCCGGTCGAGAGCACCGTCGCCGGCGTCGGCTCGGTGCCGGCCGACTTCGACCCGCTGGCCCGCACGGTCTGAGCTCCGACTGAGGGGCGGGTGCGCGCGGCGCGCCCGCCCTTCCGCATTCCCGGGTGCGGGGACGGTGGTCGACAGATGAGCGGATGCTGCGACCCGGCCCCGTCGCTACGCTGAGCCGCATGACAACTCTCGTGCTGACCGTGGTCGGCGACGACCGCCACGGACTCGTCGCCGCCGTCGCCGACATCGTCGGGGAGCACGGCGGCAACTGGGAGAACAGCGAGCTGGCCGAGCTCGCCGGCGCGTTCGCCGGGATCGTCGAGATCTCCGTCCCCGATGCCCGCGAGGCCGAGTTGCGCGCCGCCCTCCAGCGACTCGAAGGGATGCTGTCGGTCACGGTGCACGCGGGGAACCCGACCGTCGCATCGGCGGGGGAGCGGCGCTTCACCATCCGCGTCCTCGGCAACGACCGGCCGGGCATCGTCAAGGACGTCTCCTCCACGGTCGCCGCGCAGGCACTGAGCATCGAGCGCATGACGACCGAGACGCGCGACGCGGCCATGGCCGGGGGCCGCCTGTTCGAGGCCACCATCGTGGCGGCGGTCGCGGCATCCGTCGACGTCGACGCCGTGCGGTCGGCCGTAGAGGAGCTGGCCACCGACATCCAGGTCGACGTCGCCCTCGAGGTCTGAGGTGCGCGCTCGGAGCGTCAGGCGGTCAGCCGAAGACCGGCCGCGGGCAGCACGACCTGGTCGATCGTGCGGATCATGAAGTCGCGGTCGACCGGCTGCTGAAGCATCAGCGAGCGGAAGTTCACGATCGCCGCACCGAGGGTGGAGAGCATCTCGAGGTCGGCGTCAGCGGGGATCTCGCCCCGGTCGATCGCCCGCTGGAAGATGAGCCGGTTGGCTGCGGCCCGCGGCTCGATCAGTGCGGCCTGAGCGGCCGCGGCCAGCTCGGGATTGCGCGCTATCATCGACATGATCCCGGCCATGACCTTGAGTCTGTGCTCGGCGTTCTTCAGCGTCGGCGACTTCACCATCGCGACGAGGTCGCCCCGCAGCGTGCCGGTGTCGGGCGGCGACGACAGGTTCAGGTCGCCCGACTTCATCCGTGCGACCGCGTCGATGACGAGCTCTTCCTTCGACGACCAGCGACGGTAGAGCGTGGCCTTGCCCGCTTTGGCCCGCGCGGCGACCATGTCGATGGTCATGCCGTCGTAACCCGTTTCGGCTAGGACGTCGAGCGCGGCATCCAGGATCTCGGGATCGCGGGACTCGTCGCGCTTGCGTCCAAGGCGCGGCTTGACCTCAACGTCGTCGACCTGGGCCATCAGCGCCCCTTCCGTGTCACGACGAGATTACCAGCCGATGAATTCCTGTACGAAGTATTTCCGGAACTCAAGATTACCGTATAGTGATCGCCATGTCTTCCGAACTCACCCCGCCGGCGACCAGTCGTCGGCACTGGATCACCCTCGTCGTGGTCGGCCTCGCCCAGCTGATGGTCGTGCTCGACGGCACCGTCGTGAACATCGCCCTCCCGTCCGCGCAGGCCGACCTCGGCTTCTCCGACGGCCAGCGCCAGTGGATCATCACGGCCTACTCGCTCGCCTTCGCGAGCCTCCTCCTCCTCGGCGGCCGCCTCTCCGACCTCATCGGCCGCAAGCGCACCTTCGTCATCGGCCTCGTCGGCTTCGCCGTCGCCTCCGCCCTCGGAGGCGCCGCCGGCTCCTTCGAACTCCTCGTGGGAGCCCGTGCTCTGCAGGGCGTCTTCGGTGCGCTGCTCGCCCCGACCGCGCTCGCGGTGCTCACCACGACCTTCACCATCCCGAAGGAGCGTGCGCGCGCCTTCGGCGTCTTCGGCGCGATCGCCGGCGCCGGTGGAGCGATCGGACTCCTCCTCGGCGGCGTGCTGACCGAGGCGCTGAACTGGCGCTGGAACCTCTACATCAACGTCTTCATCGCCGTCATCGCGATCATCGGTGCCTTCCTGTTCGTCCCGTCGATCACCCGCACCGGTCCGCGCCCCCGCCTGGACGTGCCGGGCACGATCCTCGTCTCCGGTGCGCTGTTCGGCCTCGTCTACGGGTTCTCGAACGCCGAGACCGAGGGCTGGGACGCTCCCGTGACGTGGGGGATGCTGGCCGCCGCGGCCATCCTGCTCGTCGCCTTCGTGCTGTGGCAGCGCCGTGCGTCGCATCCGCTCCTTCCGCTGTCGATCGTGCTCGACCGCAACCGCAGCGCCGCATACCTCTCGGTGCTCATCGCCGGCGCGGGGATGTTCGGCATCTTCCTGTTCGTCACGTACTACCTGCAGCTGACGCTCGGGTACTCGCCCATCCAGACGGGGCTCGCCTTCCTGCCCATGATCGGGATGCTGGTGCTCGCCGCCCAGCTCGGCACCAACCTGCTCGTGCCCCGGTTCGGTCCGAAGGTGCTTGTGCCGATCGGCATGCTTCTGGGCGTGACGGCGATGATCTGGCTCACGTTCCTCGACGCCTCGAGCGTGTACGTGGCGAATGTCATGCCCCCGCTGATGCTCATGGGCTTCGCGATGGGCACGATCATGCCGGCCTCGATGCAGACCGCCACACTGGGGGTGGACCGGCAGTTCGCCGGCGTCGCCTCGGCGATGGTCAACACCAGTCAGCAGGTCGGCGGCTCGATCGGCACGGCGCTGCTGAACACGCTGGCAGCGACCGCGATGGCCGACTACCTCGCGGGCCACACGCCCGTCACCCCCGGCATCGGGGTGGATGCGGCGCTGGCCAGCTACTCCACGGCGTACGCGTGGGGCGCCGGATTCTTCCTCGTCGGCGCGATCGTCTCCGCGACGCTCTTCCGGCGACAGGGACAGGGGCTGTCGCTCGCGCACCCGCCCGCCGACGCCCGCGCCGCGGAGCCGGTCGTCGCGCACTAGTCCCGCCGCGACATGACAGAACGCCCCGGCCGACACGGCCGGGGCGTTCTGCCTTAGCGTCAGAGCACGCGGGCCAGGAAGGCCTTCGTGCGCTCGTGCTGCGGATTGCTCAGCACCTCGCGGGGATCACCGGTCTCGACGACCACGCCGCCGTCCATGAAGACGAGCGAGTCGGCCACCTCGCGGGCGAAGCCCATCTCGTGCGTGACGACGATCATCGTCATGCCCGACTTCGCCAGCTGCTTCATCACCTCGAGCACCTCGCCGACGAGCTCGGGGTCGAGGGCCGAGGTCGGCTCGTCGAACAGCATCAGCTTCGGGTCCATCGCCAGGGCGCGCGCGATCGCGACGCGCTGCTGCTGACCGCCCGACAGCGAGGCCGGGTAGGCCTTGGCCTTCTCGGCGAGGCCGACGCGCTCGAGGAGCTCCATCGCCCGCGCCGACGCCTTCGCCTTCGACTGCCGCTTCACCTGGGTGGGCGCCTCGATGACGTTCTCCAGCACGGTGAGGTGCGGGAACAGGTTGAAGCGCTGGAACACCATGCCGATGTCCTTGCGCTGCTCGGCGGCCTCCTTCGGGCGCAGCTCGTAGATCTTGTCGCCGCGCTGGCGGTAGCCGATGAGCTCGCCGTCGACCGTGAGGCGGCCGCCGTCGATCTTCTCGAGGTGGTTGATGCACCGCAGGAACGTGGACTTGCCCGACCCGCTGGGGCCGATCACGCACACGACCTCGCCGCGCTTCACGCTGAGCGAGATGTCCTTCAGCACCACGTTCGAGCCGAATGACTTCACGATCCGGTCGGCGACCACCATCGTGTCGGTGCCGCCGGCACCGTTCGCGTTCAGACCGGTCGTGGCCGCAGCATCCGGTGCCGTCGCATCGCCGAGCGTCATGATCTCGTCCCCTCGTCGTGCGGCGGCCGTCGAGACCCGTCCGGTGGTGCCGTGATCGTTCCGGTCGCGGGCGTCTCGACCACCATGGCGTCGCCCTGGTGCGCACCGCCGAGGTCGACGTGCCGGGTGCCGCGGGCGAAGCGGCGCTCGAGGAAGTACTGGCCGATCATCAGCAGCGACGTGAAGAACAGGTACCAGATCGACGCCACGATCAGCAGCGGGATCGGGTTGAACGTCTCGGCCGAGATGTCGCGCGTGCGCGTGTAGAGGTCGGTCGAGAGCGGCACGGCCGTCACCAGCGACGTCGTCTTCAGCATCGAGATGACCTCGTTGCCGGTCGGCGGGATGATGACCCGCATCGACTGCGGGATGATGATGCGCCGCATCGTCTGCGACCACGACATGCCCAGCGCCGTGGAGGCCTCGGACTGCCCCGGGTCGACCGACAGCATGCCGGCGCGCACGATCTCGGCCATGTAGGCCGCCTCGTTCAGCGCGAGGCCGATGACCGCGAGCCAGAAGACGTTGATGGCGTCCTGGGTGGTGAACTCCGTGAAGACCTGCGTGAACGGGATGCCGACGCTGATCGTCTTGTAGATGGTGGCGAGGAGTCCCCAGAACACCAGCTGCACGTAGACGGGGGTGCCTCGGAAGATCCACAGGTACACCCACGCGACGCTCTTCAGCACCGGGTTCGGCGACAGGCGCATGACGGCCAGGAGCGTGCCCAGCACGATCGCGCCCACCATCGCGAGCACGGTCAGCTGCAGCGTCACGAGCGCCGCCTGGGAGACGCGCACGTCGAAAATGTACTTGCCGACCGCGGGCCAGTCGTAGGCGGGACGGTTGAACGCCGCGTCCCAGAGGAACGCCAGCACGATCAGCACGATGATGACCGCGATGATGTTGCGCACGGGGTGGCGCAGCGGGATCGCCTTGATGCGCTCGGGGCCCGAGTCCGGGCCCGCGCCCGGCGCCGCGCCGGAGCGCGACGCCGAGCCGGAGGGGGTGGCCACGGGTGTTACTCCGTGGCGCCGTTGATGTCGATCGCGTCGATGGCGCCCTGCTCGACGCCCCACTTCTCGAGGATCGAGGTGTAGGTGCCGTCGTCCATCAGCGACTGGAGCGCGGCCTGCAGCGCCTCGCCGAGCGTGCCGCGGTCCTTCGCGATCGGCATGCCGTAGAGGAAGACGGAGTAGACGTCACCCTGCGTCTCGAGCTTGCCGCCCGACTGCGCCACGGCGTACTGCGTGACGGGGGAGTCGGCCGACATCGCGTCTGCGCGACCGAGGGTCACGGCGGCCGTCGCGTCGTCCTGCGTGTCGTAGCCGAGCAGCTGGATCGGCTCCTTGCCGGCGGCGACGCACGCGTCGCTCTTGGCGGGACCGTCGTCGAGCGCCTCGGTCGTGCCGTTCTGCACGGCGAGCTTGATGCCGCAGGCGTCGTCGGGGTCGATGGTCTTGCCCGCGAGGGCCGCCCACTGGATGCCGGCGGTGTAGTAGTCGATCATGTCGACCTGCTGCTGACGCTCCTTCGTGTCGAAGAAGGAGGAGAGGCCGACGTCGTACTTGCCGCCGGTGATCGACGGGATGATGTTGTCGAACTTGGCGATGTTGTACTCGGTGGTGAGTCCGAGCTTCGCGGCCATGGCGTCGGCCAGCTCGATCTCCCAGCCGACGGGGTTGCCCGCGGCATCCTTGAACTCGTTCGGGGCGTACGTCGCGTCGGTTCCGATGACGAGCTTGCCGGCCGAGACGATCTCCTCGGGGAGCTTCGCGGCGGCGTCGTCGTCCTTCGTGACGGAGGCCGCGCCACCGGAGGCGGCGGCGGAGCCCGCGGGAGTGGCGGGGGCGTTGTTCACGCAGCCGGAGAGCAGCAGTGCTGCGGACGCCAGGAGGGCGATCGGGGCCAGACGGGCGATTTTCATGGTGTCCTTCTTGATTCTCATCGGGAGGGGGGACGGGATGACTCAGTCACCGTAGACGCGGACGCCCCGCGTATACGTCTGACGTGTGCGAGTCGATGCGATATCGAGACGATCGAGGGCGAACGGATCGCGGTCGGTGACGACCAGATCGGCGTCGTAGCCGGCGACGATGCGCCCAGCGCGGTCCTGGTGGTTGATGGCCGCGGAGCCGCTCGTGTAGGCCGCGAGCGCGGTGGCGAGGTCGAGCGCCTGCTCGGGATAGAACGGTCGGTCGGTGTGATCCGGATGCCCCGCCGGCAGCATCCTGTTGACCGCGACGTGCAGCGCGGCCCAGGGATCGGGAGTGGTGACGGGCCAGTCGGATCCGGCGCACAGGGCGGTGCCCGCCCGGGCCAGGTCGCCGAACGGGTACTGCCAGGCGGCGCGCTCCTCGCCGAGGATGGGGAGGTTCAGCTCCACCATCTGCGGCTCGAACGTGGCCCACAGCGCCTGCAGGTTCGCGGCGACGCGGAGCGGAGCGAAGCGCGGAACGTCGTCGGGGTGCACGATCTGCACGTGGGCGAGGTGGTGACGGTTGTCGTTGGCGCCGTTCGCCTCGCGGGCGGCGGCCAGGGCGTCGAGGGCCTCGCGCACCGCCCGGTCGCCGATCGCGTGCACGTGCACCTGGAAGCCGCGCGCATCCAGAGCCGTGACCGCACGGGTGAGCTCGGCGGGGGAGAGGAAAGAGTGTCCGCGGCTGCCGCCTCGCAGCGACGTGGCGCAACGGCAGCCCGCGGCATCCGTCCCGGGCACGAAGTACTCGTCGAGCATCGATGCCGTCTGGTTCTCGGGGATGCCGTCCTGCATGATCTTGACGCTGCCGGCGCTGAAGCGGGGGTGGCGCAGGCGCTCGCGTCGCGCGAGGAGGTCGTCGAGCTGCTCGAGACCCTGGTGGCGCTCCCACCAGAGGGCCGCGACGACGGTCGCCGTCAGCTCTCCGCTCTGCGCGGCGGCGAGGTAGACATCGCCCGTGTCGGTGTGGTTGCCGTAGTCGCCGACGATGGCGTCCTGCCAGCCGGTGACGCCGAGAGAGTGCAGATAGCGCTGCGCGGTCAGGAGCGCCGCGTGGTTCTCGGCATCCGTGTCGTCGGGGATGACGCGCGAGACGAGCAGCCGTGCGCCCTCCTGCAGCACGCCCGACGGGGCCCCGTGCACGTCGCGCTCGATGCGCCCGTCGTCGGGATCGGGGGTCTGGGCGTCGACGCCTGCGAGTCGCAGCGCCGCGGAGTTCACCCAGGCGCCGTGGTGGTCGCGGTTGGAGAGGAAGACCGGGCGGTCGGGCACGACGGCGTCGAGATCGGATGCCAGGGCGATGCCGCCGGGGAAGGCGGCGAGCTGCCAGCCCCCGCCGAGGATCCAGGGCGCGTCGGGATGGGCCGCCGCGTAGTCGCGGATGAGGCGGAGGTAGTCCTCGCGGGTCGCGGCCTCCGAGAGGTCGCAGCGCATGCGCTCGAGTCCGCCCTCGATGGGATGGATGTGCGCGTCCACGAAGCCGGGTGCCAGCATCCCGCCGTCGAGGTCGACGGTGGTCGTACCGGGTCCGATCACGCCGTCGAGGTCGGCGCCGACCGCGGTGATGGTTCCGCCCTGGACCGCGACCTGCGTTCCGGCGGGAAGCACGTGCGTGCCGTCGAAGACCGTTCCTCCGCGGAACACGGTGTCGGCATGGACCGTCATAGAACCTGGACTCTCACTGCGCAGCGACGCTTCTCGGGTGGACGCGTCGACGATATCGGCAGGATAGTCCTCCCGCGCGTCGCGCATGAGTCGCCGCCGTTTCGCGCGGTCGGCGACCGGTCGTTGAGCGAGCGCAGCGAGTCGAAACGCGCGGTGCCCCCCGTTCGTTGAGCGAGCGCAGCGAGTCGAAACGCTTCTGCCCTCGGCGCCCGCGGCGTAAACGGGCGGTGAGCTCCCGACGACCGGTACGAATAAGACCGACGTGGCGAGAACGAGTGGCGCCGGCATCCGGGCAAGGCAAAACCCCCGTGAGTAGAAGCCTCACGAGGGTTTCTGGGGTGATTGTAATGATCACCCTTGTGGCTCCGACGGGCGTCGATCCCGTGACCTCACGATTTTCAGTCGTGCGCTCTACCAACTGAGCTACAGAGCCGAGCGGCATTGCGAGAATGGCGCTCCCGAAACGAAAGGCCCTCCGAAAGGGCCCGTCGCTCGAAGCGACCCTGACGGGACTTGAACCCGCGACCTCCGCCGTGACAGGGCGGCACGCTAACCAACTGCGCTACAGGGCCATGCGTTTTTAGTTGTGTTGTCGACGTGACCCCAACGGGATTCGAACCCGTGCTACCGCCGTGAAAGGGCGGCGTCCTAGGCCACTAAACGATGGGGCCGAGTGAACCCGGGGGCCCACGCTTGCCGACGCCCAAGCATACGCAATCCACTGTGGATCCGCCAATCGGGGGCGCGTCCGCCCGCCGATCGAGCCTGCCTGACCGAGGATGAGGACGCCGCGGGCTGGGCCTTCCGCGATCGCAGAACGGTTGCGAATGTGACTGATGTTGCTAATGTGAACGAGGTCAGGCGATCGGAGGACCCGCTGGACGTCACGCGTGTCAACAGCGAGGAGTGCGGCTGCGGCCCCACTGCCGATGAGAAGCGCGCCCTCTGGCCGACGGTGAACCGGCGCGCGGCGCTCGGTCTCGGAGCGCTCGGCTTCCTCACCTTCGGCGCGCTGAGCTCCGGCACCGTCTCCCCCGCGTTCGCCGCGGATTACCCCTCCTGGGATGACGTGCAGGCGGCGAAGGCCAACGAGGCGGCCAAGGCTGCGGAGATCTCCCGCATCCAGGGCATCATCGACAGCCTCAACAGCGAGGTCGCCCGCACGCAGGCCGAGGCCGTGCGCACCTCCGACGTGTTCTACCAGGCGCAGCAGACCTTCTTCGAGGCCGTGCACCGTGCCGACGACCTGCAGGCGCAGGCGGATCAGCAGGCGGCGACGGCGACGGATGCTGCGAACAAGGCCGGCCGCATCGCCGCACAGCTCTATCGCAACGGCGGCGACGACACATCGATGGAACTGTTCTTCGCCGGTTCGGCGGCCTCGGCCGACGACCTGCTGTCGCGCCTGGGCACGATGGACAAGCTGATCCAGCGGAACCAGGCCGTCTACGCCGACGCCGTCACCGCCCGCGACTCGGCCCAGAACCTGAGCAACCAGGCGTCCGCCGCCCGGGACGAGCGCGACCGCCTCCAGAAGGAGGCGGAGGCCGCGATGGTCGCCGCGCAGAACGCGGCCGACGCGGCGCAGGCCGCTCTCGCGGAGCAGGAGGCGAACCTCACCACCCTGCAGGCGCAGCTCATGGCGCTGCAGGACACGACCGCCAAGACGATCGCCGACTACCAGGCCGGTGTCGAAGCGGCCCGCCTGGCGAAGGAAGCCGAGGAGCGCCGTCAGCGCGAAGAGGCCGAGCGCCTCGCGCGCGAAGCGGAGGCGCGTCGGCAGGCCGAGCTCGAGGCCGCAGCGGCTGCCGGCGGTGGCGGCGGTGGCGGCGGGGGAGGAGGCGGCGGCTCCGGTGGCGGTGGCGGCGGTGGCGGCGGCTCAGGTTGGGTGCGGCCCAACTGGGGCAACGAGTCCTCGGGATACGGCCCGCGCTACGTCCAGTGCGGCAACGGCTACTGCTCCAGCGGCTTCCACGAGGGCGTCGACCTCGCCCAGGGCTGCGGATCCGCGATCTACGCGGCCTCGTCCGGCACCGTGACCTATGCCGGGTACAACGGCGGATACGGCAACTACATCCGCATCGATCACGGCGGCGGCATCGGCACGGGCTACGGCCACATCCGCGACGGCGGCATCTACGTCAGCCGTGGACAGTGGGTCAACGCCGGCGACGTCATCGCGGCCGAGGGCAACACCGGCAACTCCTTCGGATGCCACCTCCACTTCGAGGTCTACATCTGGGGCGCGACCACCAACCCCGTGCCGTTCATGGCCGACCGGGGCATCTCGGTCTGAGGCGCGGGACCGGCGTCAGCCGGTTCGTGCGTTTCGGCTCGCTGCGCTCGCTCAACGGGCGGGGGCGCGTATTAGGTGACGCTTGTTGCGGGAACGGCTCGCGAGATGCCGCGACCAGCGTCAGATGAAGGAAGCGGATGCCGCGGCATCCGGTCCTCGCGGTCGGTCCTCGCGGTCGGGTCGTGCGTTTCGGCTCGCTGCGCTCGCTCAACGGGCGGTAGCGCGCATCAGTTGACGCTTGCCGCGGGGTCGAGGGATGGGATGCCGCGACAAGCGCCAGGTGGGCCGCGCAACAGTGAGGGCGGATGCCGCGCCGTGCGCAGCATCCGCCCTCGTGGGGATTCTCAGACCGTGCGGGGGGCTTCGCCCTCACCCTGCGTCTTGGTCTGACCCTCGTGCTCCTGGAAGCGGACGATCGACTCGGCGAGGAGGCGCTCGGCCTCGTCCTTGCCGGCCCAGACATCGACCTTGACCCACTTGTTGGGCTCGAGGTCTTTGTAGTGCTCGAAGAAGTGCTCGATCTCCTTCTTCGTGTACTCGGGGATGTCGTCCAGGTCCTGGATGTGGCTCCAGCGGGGGTCCTTCGTGAGGACCGCGACAAGCTTGTCGTCTCCGCCGGCCTCGTCCTTCATCTTCAGCACGCCCACGGGGCGCACGTTGACCATGACGCCCGGGAAGAGCGTGACATCGAGCAGCACCAGCACGTCGAGCGGGTCGCCGTCCTCGCCGAGCGTGTTCTCGAAGAACCCGTAGTCGGCCGGGTAGCCCATCGGCGTGAACAGCACGCGGTCGAGGAACACGCGCCCGGTGCCGTGGTCGACCTCGTACTTGACCCGGCTGCCGCGCGGGATCTCGATGACGGCGTCGTGTGAGGCCATGCCTGGTGCTCCTTCTGAAGGGGTCGTATGCCGCCGACCAGCCTAGCCGGGCGGTGCTCGCGCCGTGAGTGGAGGGGTCGGGGCGAGGGCGCCCCGCGACCGCGTGCACAACACAGGCAGATCGGTTGTGATCGAGCCCATCAGGACTCATCGAAAGAGCGCGGGGTCGAAATCGCCTGGGTTGTGCTCGACGTGCCGTCGGCGGGAGGGCGGAGATAGCGTGGGGCGGTGACGCATCGACCCTCCCTCGACCCCGCCGTCGCCGACGTGCGGCGAGCGGTGCGCGACGCACTCGCCGGACTGCCCGAGGGCGCGACCGTGCTGGTCGGTCTCTCCGGCGGCGCGGACTCCCTGGCCCTCGCCGCGGCGACGGCGTTCGAGGGGCCGAAGGCGGGCCTGCGCGCCGGCTCGGTCACCGTCGATCACGGGCTGCAGGAGGGCTCGACCGAGGTCGCCGAGGGCGCAGCGTCGCAGGCGGCGGCGCTCGGGCTGGACGCGATCGTGGTGACGGTCGACGTCGGCGGAGCCGGCGGTCCTGAGGCGGCGGCGCGCGACGCGCGCTACGGCGTGCTGAAGGATGCCGCGACCGACGCCGGTGCGGCGGCGGTGCTCGTCGGACACACCCTCGACGATCAGGCCGAGACGGTTCTGCTCGGGCTGGCGCGCGGGGCCGGCGCGGGGAGCCTGCAGGGCATGGCGGCGTCTTCGGAGCTGGCTCCGGGCGTCGCGCTGCTGCGTCCGCTCCTCGGCCTGCGCCGGGAGACGACGCGGGCGGCGTGCGCCGCGCTGCAGCTGGAGCCGTGGGACGACCCGCACAACAGCGAGCACCGATACGCCCGCGTCCGCGTGCGCGAGAGGGTGCTGCCGGTGCTCGAGGCAGAGCTGGGGCCGGGCATCGCGGAGGCGCTCGCGCGCACCGCCGCGCAGCTGCGTGAAGACGCCGAAGCCTTCGACGAGATGATCGACGAGACGATCGAGGACATCGTCGAGCACGCCGAGGCGGGCATCTCCGTCTCCGTCGCCGCGCTCGCCGCCAACCCGGCCGCCCTGCGGAACCGCATCATCCGGCTCGTCGTGGCATCCGAGTTCCACCAGAGCCTTTCGAGGGCGCAGACGCTCGAGGTGGCGCGGCTCGTCACCGACTGGTCGGGGCAGGGACCGATCGACCTGCCCGGATGCCGCGCCCGGCGCGTCGGAGGACGCCTCGAGTTCACCGCGCCCGTGGCACCCCCCGGGTAGCGACCTAGACTTGCCGCATGCGTGCGGCCGACATCTCCGGAGACCTCAGTCGGATCCTCGTCACCGAGGAGGAGATCACGGCGAAGCTCGGCGAGATCGCCGCCCAGGTGGCGGCGGACTACGAAGGCAAGGACCTTCTGCTCGTCGGCGTCCTCAAGGGCGCGGTCATGGTGATGGCCGACTTCGCCCGTGCTCTGCCGGTGCTCGCGCCCATGGACTGGATGGCCGTGTCGTCCTACGGGGCCGGCACGCGCTCCAGCGGCGTCGTGCAGATCCGCAAGGACCTCGACACCGACCTGCACGACAAGCACGTGCTCATCGTCGAGGACATCATCGACTCCGGCCTCACGCTGAGCTGGCTGCTGGAGAACTTCGCCTCGCGGGGTGCCGCATCCGTCGAGGTCTTCGCCCTGCTGCGCAAGCCCGAGGCCGCCAAGGTGCATGTGGACTGCCGCTACGTCGGCTTCGACATCCCGACGGAGTTCGTCGTCGGCTACGGGCTGGACTACGCAGAGCAGTACCGCAACCTGCGGGACGTCGCGATCCTCGCTCCGCACGTCTACTCCTGACCGACGGCGGAGGGCCCTGTTTCGCCGTCGGCGAATGCACAGACCCCCCATAGGCCGCCCGGGATACCCTGAGTCCACCGCGCCGAGCCGCGGTTCGTCGACGAAAGGGAACGGGCCTCGCCCGCACCATGAACTTCAAGAAGCTCACCCGCAACCCGCTCATCTACGTGCTGCTCATCGGGATCTTCCTCATCGTGGGGTTCTCGCTCATCTCGAGCCTGGGCGGTGCGAAGCAGATCTCCACGCAGGAGGGTCTGCAGCTGCTCAAGGGCGACACGGTCACCGAGGTGGTCAACACCGACGGCGACCAGCGTGTGGACATGAAGCTCTCCCAGCCCTACGAGGGCGCGAGCGACGTGCAGTTCTATTACGTCTCGGCGCGCGCTGACGAGGTCGTCCAGGCCGTCACGGCCGCCAACCCGTCGGAGGGGTTCAACGACGCCGTCCCGAAGGCCAGCTGGTTCGACGGCCTCCTGTCGCTCCTCATCCCGATCCTGCTGCTCGGCCTGCTCTTCTGGTTCCTGATGTCCAGCGCCCAGGGCGGCGGCAGCAAGGTCATGCAGTTCGGCAAGTCGCGGGCGAAGCTCGTCAGCAAGGAGTCGCCCACGGTGACCTTCGCCGACGTGGCCGGCTCCGACGAGGCCATCGAGGAGATGCAGGAGATCAAGGACTTCCTGAAGGACCCCTCGAAGTTCCAGGCCGTCGGCGCCCGCATCCCGAAGGGCGTGCTGCTGTACGGCCCTCCCGGAACGGGCAAGACGCTCCTCGCCCGCGCCGTCGCCGGCGAGGCCGGCGTGCCCTTCTACTCGATCTCCGGCTCGGACTTCGTCGAGATGTTCGTCGGCGTCGGCGCGAGTCGTGTCCGCGACCTGTTCAACCAGGCCAAAGAGTCCTCGCCCGCCATCATCTTCATCGACGAGATCGACGCCGTCGGACGCCACCGCGGTGCCGGCATGGGCGGCGGTCACGACGAGCGCGAGCAGACGCTCAACCAGATGCTGGTCGAGATGGACGGCTTCGACCCGAAGGTCAACGTCATCGTCATCGCGGCCACCAACCGCCCCGACATCCTCGACCCCGCCCTCCTTCGTCCCGGCCGCTTCGACCGTCAGATCGGCGTCGACGCGCCCGACCTCAAGGGCCGCAAGCGCATCCTCGAGGTGCACGGTCGCGGCAAGCCGCTGGCCGACGGCGTCGACCTCGAGGTCGTCGCCCGCAAGACGCCGGGCTTCACCGGTGCCGACCTGGCCAACGTCCTGAACGAGGCGGCCTTGCTGACCGCGCGCTCCAACGCGCAGCTCATCGACAACCGCGCGCTCGACGAGGCGATCGACCGCGTCATCGCCGGTCCTCAGCGGCGCACCCGCGTCATGAAGGACAAGGAGAAGCTCATCACCGCGTACCACGAGGGCGGTCACGCCCTCGCCGCGGCGGCGATGAACCACACCGATCCGGTCACGAAGATCACGATCCTCCCGCGCGGAAAGGCGCTCGGCTACACAATGGTCCTGCCGCTGGATGACAAGTACTCCGTCACCCGCAACGAGCTCCAGGACCAGCTCGCGTACGCCATGGGCGGTCGCGTCGCCGAGGAGATCGTCTTCCACGACCCGACCACCGGCGCCTCCAACGACATCGAGAAGGCCACCGGCATCGCCCGCAAGATGGTGACCGAGTACGGCATGACCATGGACGTCGGACCCGTCAAGCTCGGGCAGTCCTCGGGTGAGGTCTTCATGGGCCGCGACATGGGTCACGGACGCGAGTACTCCGAGCGCGTGGCCGAGCGCGTCGACACAGAGGTGCGGGCGCTCATCGAGCAGGCCCACAACGAGGCGTACGAGGTCATCAACGCCAACCGCGACATCCTCGACCGCCTGGCGCTGGAGCTCCTCGAGAAGGAGACGCTCGACCACATCGAGCTCGCCGACATCTTCAAGGACGTCCGCCGGCTGCCCCCGCGCCCGCAGTGGCTGTCCAGCAGCGACCGCCCGGTCTCCGATCTGCCTCCCGTCGACGTTCCCCGTCGCCGTCAGGAGGCCGGACTCGCCGCGTCGGTCGAGGCGGAGGCGCCCGTCGCCGAGAAGGCCACCCGCCGCCAGCCCTCGGGACAGGCCCGCCCGGCGACCGCGTAGGCTCCGTTCGTGGCCGTAGACCGCGAACGCGTCGTCGCACTGGTGCGAGAGCTCCTGGTGGCGATCGGTGAGGACCCCGATCGCCCCGGGCTCCGCCAGACGCCCACGCGCGTCGCCGATGCCTACTCCGAGTTCTTCTCCGGAGTGGGGGAGGATGCTGCGGCTCCCCTCGCCCACACGATCTCCGTCGCACGCGGCCCCTTCCCCGACACGCTTCCCTCGGGAGCGGTGATGCTCCGCGGCATCCGCTTCCGCTCGGTCTGCGAGCATCATCTGCTGCCGTTCGGCGGCCACGCCCACATCGCCTATCTTCCGGGCGAGCAGGTGGTCGGCCTCGGGTCGCTGCCCAAGGTCGTGGACATCCTGGCCTCTCGGCCGCAGGTGCAGGAGCGGCTGGGCGAGCAGATCGCCGACACCCTCGCCGCATCGCTGGACGCGCGCGGCGTCCTCGTCGTCCTCGACGCGGTGCACGAGTGCGTGACGATGCGCGGAGGACGGCAGTCCGACTCCTCGACCGTCACCATCGCGGCACGCGGCGAACTCGCAGAGCCGGCCGCGCGCGGCGAGATCATCGCGCTCCTCGGACGGTCATGAGCGCACTCATCATGGGGGTGGTCAACGTCACCCCGGACTCCTTCAGCGACGGCGGACGCTACATCGACGCCGACGCGGCGATCGCGCACGCCCGCTCGCTGCACGCGCAGGGCGCCGCGATCCTCGACATCGGCGGCGAGTCCACCCGCCCCGGTGCGGTGCGCGTGGAGCCGGTCGTCGAGCAGGAGCGCGTGCTGCCCGTCATCGAGGCGCTCAGCGCCGACGGCATCGCGGTCAGCATCGACACCATGAACGCCTCCACCGCCGTGGCCGCGGTCGCCGCCGGTGCGCGCATCGTCAACGATGTCTCCGGCGGCCTCGCCGATCCCGAGCTGCTCGTCGCCGTCGCCGGCACGGAGGCCGACATCGTGCTGGGGCACTGGCGCGGACCGTCGGCCGAGATGTACGCGTCGGCGCAGTACGACGACCCCGTGCGCGAGGTCGTGGCGGAGCTCGCGCGACGCGTCGAGGCGGCGGCCGAGGCCGGCATCCCGCCGGCACGAATCGTGGCGGACCCGGGCATCGGCTTCAACAAGCGCGGCGAGCAGAACTGGGCCGTGCTGCGCGGACTTCCGCGGCTCATCGGCCTCGTGCCCCGCGTGCTCGTGGGCACGAGCCGCAAGCGGTTCCTCGGCGAGGCGCTGGGTGAACCCGACCAGCCGGTGGTCGACCTCGCCCGTCGCGACCTGGCGACCGCGGTCACCAGTGTGCTCGCGGCGCACGCCGGCGCGTGGGCGGTGCGCGTGCACGATGTCGCCGCCACCCGTGACGCGCTGCGCATCGCGCAGTGCTGGGAAGGAGAGGGACGTTGGACGTCTCGGACCAGATCATCCTGACGGGCGTCCGCGCCTTCGGGTACCACGGCGTCTACGCCGAGGAGCGGCGCGAAGGACAGGAGTTCGTCGTCGACCTCGTGCTCGACGTCGACACGCGCGCCGCGGCGGCCTCCGACGACGTCGCCGACACCGTCCACTACGGCGAGCTGGCCGAGCAGGTCGCCGGCCTTGTCGCGGGGGAGCCCGTCGACCTGCTCGAGACCCTCGCTGCCCGCATCGCCGGCGCCGTGCTCGCGCGTCCGTCCGTCGCAGGGGTGCAGGTCACCGTGCACAAGCCGGCGGCGCCGATCCCGGTGCCGTTCGGCGATGTGGCCGTCCGCATCCACCGCCGCGCGTCGGCACCCGTTGCCGCAGCATCCGGGCCCGCGGCATCGCACGCCGCGGCGTCGGGCCCTGCCGCATCCAGGCCCGCAGAGGAGAGCTCCGCATGAGCCGCCGTCTCGCCGAGGGCTTCCAAGGGGATGCTGCGGCCGCCGGCCGCGCGCCCGTGAGCGCCGTCGTGGCGCTGGGCGCCAACCTCGGCGACCGCGAGGACATCATCGCCGAGGCCGTGCGGGATCTCGCGCGCCTCCCCCTGGTGACCGAGGTGCGGGCTTCCGCGACGATCGAGTCCGTCGCCGTGACGCCGGACGGTCCCGACGCGTCCCGCCCGGGCTACCTCAACGCCGTGGCGCTCGTCTCGACCCGACTCGCCCCGTCGGTGCTGCTGACGTACCTGCACGCGATCGAGGCGCGGCACGGCCGCGAGCGGCGCGAGCGCTGGGGCGACCGCACCCTCGACCTCGACCTCATCTCCTACGGCGACGTCCGCAGCGACGACCCGGCGCTGCGGCTGCCGCATCCCCGCGCCGCCGAGCGCGACTTCGTGCTCGGCCCGTGGCTGACCGTCGACGCCGAGGCCGAGCTGCCCGGTGCGGGGCGGGTCGCAGACCTTCTCGACGCGCTCCGGAGCGCGTCGTGAGGCGCACCGGCCCCGGCATTCTGATCGTCGCCGCGGTCCTCGGGATCGCCGCCGACTTCGGCGTGGACAGTGCGCTCACCGCGGCCGGCCGCGCCACCTTCACCCCGGCGATCACTCTGCCGATCCTGCTCGTCCTGCTCGGCGCGCTGGCCGTGCTGCTTGCGGTGCCCGTACGGCGAGCGGTGCGGGGCGGTCAGCCGACCGACCCGTTCCGCGCCGTGCGGACGGCGGTGCTCGCCAAGGCGTCGAGCATCGTCGGCGCCGCCGTCGCGGGCTTCGCCGGCGGGCTGGCCGTCTTCCTGCTGACCCGGCCGACCAGCCCCTCGGTAGGCTCGTTGACGGCGATCATCGCGACGGCTGTCAGCGGGGCGATCCTGGTCGCCGCCGCCCTCGTCGCGGAGCACATGTGCACGATCCCGAAGGACGACGATGACGAACAGCCTGGAAGCACCGGTGCCGGACCCGACACCTGACCCGGTCCTCGACGCCGGCACGTACACGAGCATCCGCGAGCCGCGCAGCGCGCGCCGCCTCCCGCTCGGCGACGGCATGTGGCATCAGATCTCGCCCGCCTACGTGCGGGTGCAGCTCATCTCGAACGGCCTTTTCCTCCTGGTCGTCGTCGCCGCGATGCTCGCCGTCGCCCTCGTCTGGCAGCAGTGGTGGGCGTGGATCCCCGGCGGCACCGTCTCGCTGCTCATCGTGTGGACGATGGCGATCACACCGCGCCAGGCACGCTCCATCGGCTACCAGCTGCGCGAGGACGACCTCGTCTTCCGCCGCGGCATCCTGTGGCAGCGCACGGTCGCCGTGCCCTACGGGCGGATGCAGCTGGTGGACATCACCCACGGACCGCTCGACCGCGGGTTCGGCATCGCGCAGCTCAAGCTCGTGACGGCCGCGGCGTCCACGGGCGTCGTCATCCCGGGGCTCGCCCAGCAGGCCGCCGACAAGCTCCGCGACACGCTCATCGACGTCGCCGAGACGCGCCGGACCGGACTGTGACCGACCCGATCCCCGCCGCGGGCCGAACGGACATCGGCCCTCCGGCGCCGTCCGCGCCTGAGACGCCGCCGACCGCTCCGGACCCGCGACAGGTCGGATCGCCGCTCAGCGACGGCGAGTGGCATCGCCTCCATCCGCTCACCCCGCTCTTCCGGGGCGGGCTCTTCCTCGTCGTCGTGATCGGCATCGTCATCGCGAACTTCCGCGATCGCCTGATCGAGCTGTTCTTCCCGCTGCCCGCCGGCCGCAACGGACGCGCCGCTCCACCCGATCCCATCGACTACGTCCTCAGCCACGACCTCGCCGTCGTCGCGGTCCTGGTCGTCGTGGGTGTCGCCGCCCTCCTCGTCGGGGCGTTCTACGTCTCGTGGCGGTTCCACACCTTCCGTATCACCGGCGATGACGTCGAGGTGCGCTCCGGCGTGCTGTTCCGCTCGCACCGCCAGTCGCCGCTGGACCGCGTGCAGGGGGTCAACCTCACGCGCCCGATGGTCGCGCGGCTGCTGGGCATGGCCAAGCTCGAGGTCGTCGGCGCCGGGCTCGACGCGAACGTGAAGCTCGAGTACCTCTCGACCTCCAGCGCGGAGGCCGTGCGCGCCGACATCCTGCAGCTCGCCTCCGGGCGCCAGCTGGCCGAGCGCGCCCTCCGCGGCGAGCCGCGCACCCGCCGCGAGGCGGCCTCGTCCGCGGTCAGCGAGGGAATCACCGGACTCATCGTCGGCGCGGAGCAGCCGGTGGAGGACCCCTCATCGGTCGTCCACATCCCGATCGGGCGCATCGTGGCATCCCATCTCCTCAGCGGCTCGACCATCGGCCTCGTGATCCTGATCGCGGCCATCGTCGTCGGAGCGGTCCTCGGCACGCCGTGGATCCTGTTCGCCGTGCTGCCCACCGTGCTGGGCTTCGGCGCGTACTGGGTGCGCGGCATCACGAAGACGCTGCGATACTCGATCGCGCCGAGGTCCACCGGCGTGCGCATCACGTTCGGGCTCTTCACGACGGTGACCGAGGTTCTGCCGCCCGGCCGCATCCACGCCGTCGAGATCCGCCAGTCGGTGCTGTGGCGGCCCTTCGGCTGGTGGTCGATCACGGTCAACCGCCTCTCCGGCGGGAGCGCCGCGCAGAGCGCCGCCGACCCCTTCACCACCGTGCTGCCGGTGGGCGCGCGCGAGGACGTGGCGAAGGTGCTGCAGCTCCTCCTGCCCGCGATGCCCGAGGCGGAATGGCCCGTCGTCTTCGACGACGGAGTGCTGGGTCCGCGCGCGGATGACCCGTACACGAACACCCCGCGACGCGCGCGTCTGCTGCGTCTGCTCTCCTGGCGCCGCAACGGCTTCCTCCTCGTGCCCGGCGTGCTGCTGCTGCGCCGCGGGTTCATCTGGCGCACGCTCGGCATCTTCCCCCTGGCGCGCGCACAGAGCTTCGGGCTGGAGCAGGGTCCGCTGGCCCGGGCGCTGGGCCTCGCCGCGGTGACGGTGCACACGATCGCCGGCCGGGTGACCGGAAACCTCGGCGTCGTCGATCGGGATGCTGCGCTCGCCCTGTTCGCGGACGTGTCGGCCGCCACGGTCGCCGCGGCCGCCACCGATCGCAGCCACCGCTGGGCCGGCGGGGAGGATCTCTCGTGAGGCGCGACGGACGCCTGGGCGTCGGCATCATCGGCGCGGGCCGGGTCGGACCCGTGCTCGGAGCGGCGCTGGCCGGCGCCGGACACGCCCTCACGGGCGTCACCGCGGGATCCGATCCCGAGCGGGTCGAGGCGGTGCTGCCGGGAGTTCCGGTGCTGGACGCGGTCGAGGTGGCGCGACGCAGCGAGCTGGTGGTCCTGGCCGTTCCGCACGACCAGCTGCCCGGCCTCGTGAAGGGCCTCGCCGACCTCGGAGGGTGGCAGCCCGGACAGCTCATCCTGCACACCGATCCCGCCTACGGCGTGGCCGTGCTCGCACCGGCGATGGCGATCGGCGCGATCCCGCTGGCGGTGCACCCGGCGATGACCTTCACCGGCACGTCGATGGACCTCCGGCAGCTGCCCCACAGCTACGCCGCGGTGACCGCCCCCGGACCGGTGCTCCCCATCGCGCAGGCGCTCGCCGTCGAGATCGGCTGCGAGCCCGTCGTGGTGGCCGAGGCCGACCGCCCCGACTACGCCGAGGCGATCGCGACGGCGACGGAGTTCTCCCGCTCGATCGTGCGGCAGGCGGCCTCGATCCTCGCGCGCGTGGGCGTGGAGAACCCGGGGTCGTACCTCTCCTCCCTGGTGCACTCGACGGTCGACCATGCCCTCGCAGACGCCGGGCGGCGCGTCACGGACGACGGTCCGCTCGACGCTACGATCGACGGATGATCCGCACCGTCTCGGAATTGCGTTCGCGGCTGACCGAGGCCCGTGCCGCTGCCGGCACGCCGCGGGTGGCCTTCATCTCGACGATCGGCGCGCTTCACGACGGGCACATCGACCTCGTCCACCACGCGCGTGAGATCGCGGACATCGTCGTGGTGTCGGTCTTCGTCAACCCGCTCCGCTTCCGCACCGCGGACGAGCGCGCCGCCTATCCGCGTACGCCCGACAACGACGAGGAGCTGCTCGCGTCGCTCGGGGTCGACATCGTGTTCGCGCCCGATGAGGCGGAGCTGCTGCCCCGCGGCTTCGACACGACCAAGATGACCGCCGGTGACCTCGGCCTCCGCTACGAGGGACGCACGCGCCCGTTCTACTTCGACGGCCTCCTCACCGTCGAGGCGAAGCTGCTGAACATCGTCCGCCCCGACGTCGCCGTCTACGGGCTGCGCGACCGGCAGCGGGTGTTCCTCGTCGAGCGCATGGTGCGCGACCTGTTCATGGACGTCGAGATCGCGACGGTCGACACGGTGCGCGGCGATGACGGCCTGCCGATCTCGACACGTGTCGGCATGCTCGAGGATCGCGACCGCGCGGCGGCGGCGAAGCTCCCCGCGGCGCTGGACGCCGCAGCATCCAATGCCGACCGCGGTGTCGACGCCTGCATCGCCGCCGCCCAGTCGTCGCTGATGGGCGAGCCGCGCATCCGCCTCGAGTACCTCAGCGTCGTCGATCCGGCCACCTTCCTGCCCGTCGACGAGGGGCACGCGGGTCGCGCGCTCGCGCTGATCGCTGCCTCCGTCGCCGGGCACCGGTTCATCGACAACGCCGAGATCGTCCTGAACTGACGCGGGTGCGCCCGCGCCCGCGGGTGGCTCAGGGCATGTCCCACTTCTAGCACAACACGCCGGGGGGTTGTGCAGGAAGTGGGACATGAAGTCCGGCGCGGGGCAACACACTGCTCGGGGTCGCCCGGGCGCCGCCGGTAGACTTCCGGAGACTTCCGAGGAGCCCCCACCGTGACAGACACGTCGTCGCCCGCGCCCGCCGATCCGGAGATCTCCGCCGAGGAGATCGCCGACGTCTTCGAGCAGAAGGCCGTGCGCCTCGCCAAGCGCGAGCGCCTCATCGCGGAGCGGACGGATGCCGCGGGTGGCGCCTATCCGGTCTCGGTGCCCGTCAGCGACACCATCCCCGCACTCCGCGAGCGCTTCGGCGCCCTCGAGGCGGGCGAGGAGACCGGCGTGACCGCCGGTGTCGCCGGCCGCGTCGTCTTCAGCCGCAACACCGGGAAGCTCTGCTTCGCCACGCTCCAGTCGGGCGACGGCAGCCGCATCCAGGCGATGGTCTCCCTCGCCGTCGTCGGCGACGAGAGCCTCCAGGGCTGGAAGGAGCTCGTCGACCTCGGCGACCACGTCTTCGTCTCGGGCGAGGTCATCTCGAGCCGACGCGGCGAGCTGTCGATCATGGTGTCGGAGTGGACCATCGCCTCCAAGGCCGTGCTGCCGCTGCCCAACATGTACTCGGAGCTGAACGAGGAGAGCCGCGTCCGCAGCCGCTTCCTGGACCTCATCGTGCGCGACCGCGCGCGCGAGACCGTCCTCGCCCGCGCGAAGGTCAACGCGAGCCTCCGCGCCACCTTCACCGCGCACGGCTTCGTGGAGGTGGAGACGCCGATGCTGCAGGTGCAGCACGGCGGAGCGTCCGCCCGCCCGTTCGTGACCCACTCGAACGCCTTCGACGCCGACCTCTTCCTGCGCATCGCGCCCGAGCTGTACCTCAAGCGCGCCGTCGTCGGCGGCATCGACCGCGTGTACGAGATCAACCGCAACTTCCGCAACGAGGGCGCCGACTCCACGCACAGCCCCGAGTTCGCGATGCTCGAGGCGTACCAGTCGTACAGTGACTACAACGGCATCGCCGACCTCACGCAGGAGATGATCCAGAACGCGGCGGTGGCCGTGACCGGCTCCACCACCGTGACATGGGCCGACGGCACCGAGTACGACCTCGGGGGTCAGTGGGACCGTCTGTCGATGTACGACTCGCTCTCGGAGGCGGCGGGACGGTCCATCACGCCGCAGACGCCGCTCGACGAGCTCGTCGCCTTCGCGGCCGAGGTCGGCGTGGACGCCCCGCCGCACCCGACGCACGGCAAGTACGTCGAGGAGCTGTGGGAGCACTTCGTCAAGGGCGGCCTGACCCGCCCGACGTTCGTGATGGACTTCCCCGTCGACACCAGCCCGCTCGTGCGCGAGCACCGGTCGATCCCCGGTGTCGTGGAGAAGTGGGATCTGTACGTCCGCGGGTTCGAGCTCGCGACCGGCTACTCGGAGCTCATCGATCCCGTCATCCAGCGCGAGCGCTTCATCGAGCAGGCGGCGCTCGCCGCCTCCGGCGACGTCGAGGCCATGCGCATCGACGACGAGTTCCTCCGCGCCCTCGAGCACGGCATGCCGCCGACCGGGGGAATGGGAATGGGCATCGACCGCCTGCTGATGGCCATCACGGGCCTGGGCATCCGCGAGACGATCCTCTTCCCGCTGGTCAAGTAGCACCGTTCACCGGCTCTCGCCGGCGCGGAAGGCCCAGTCGGGCAGATGCCCGGCGACCACGAACGAGCGCACGATCTCGGCGAGGCCGTGCTCGGGCTCGATCTCGCACGCCCACGACGCGTACTGCTCGGCGTGGCTGGAGCGTCCGAGCGCCCAGGAGAGCCAGGCGCACGTCGCGAGGGCGCCGGCGCGCTGTGCCGGCGGCGCGGCCCCCGCCGCGCGCCGTGCGACCTCCAGCGCCCGCGCGAGCCGGACATGGTCGGGCACCGGCCCTTCGCCCCACATGCGCATCGCGAGCCCCGACGGATACTCCTCGCCGGCTTCCCACCGCAGCTGCGCGTCGAGCGCCTCGTCGCCGTCGTCCACGCCGCCGCACCACTGCACGAGCGCGATGTCGCGCAGCGACGGCCGGCCGAGGGTCCAGATCAGGAGCGCCGTCTGGAACGGGGTGAGGGCCGCGGCATCCCATCCCAGGGCGTCTTCGAACAGCGAGGGCACATCGTCGAGCGCGCACATCGCCGTCAGCGCCGTCGGGTCGACACGGCCGGCCGCGCCCGTCGCCTCGGCGGCCGCATCGGGACCGCAGACGAGGGCGATGGCACGGCGCAGCGCGGTGAGCGCCCGCGCGACGTCCTTCCGCTCCGACGCGCCCGCCGCGGGCAGCGCCGCGCCGGCGAGCTGATCGCCGGTCGGCAGATCGGGCATCTCGCCCTCCGGTGCGGCGATCTCGTCGAGTGGCCGGCCCGTCGTCGGTCCGTCCGGATCGAGGAACGAGCCCCAGCCGTCCGCGGCGACGCAGAGCATGTCCGTCACGTGCAGCCCGCATTCGCGGGCGCGCAGGGCGAGCGCCTCGGCGAGGCCGCGATGAGGCATGCCGTCCGGCCTCCACGCGTCGTCGGTGTAGACGACCACGGCGACGGCGTCGACCGCGGAGACCCGGCACACCATGCCGATGAAGGTCGCCGCGAGCGGCGCGGGCGCGAGGTCGTTGGGTGGCAGGTCCACCCGCATCCCGCCGAGGCTGCGACCCCGCCCGAACGGGATCAGCACGATGCTGCGCCGCGGCAGGAAGCCCACCATGCGCGGCACGAGGGCGAGGAACTGCGCCGCGTCGGCGGCCTTCACAACCGGAGTGTCCATGACCTGAGGATCGGATGCCGCGGCTCCGGCCGTGCGGAGTCTCCACAGGGCGCGCACCGGGGCGCGGCGGGCCAGGCAGATGCATGCGGGTCACACGGAACGGGGGAGGAGCGGGCGATGGGGGAGGGATCGCCGAGACGGCCGAGCTGGGGAGGAGGCGCGTACGGGTCCTGCTCAGCCGCGACGTTCCGGGGCCGCGTATTCTGGAGCCATGGACAGCACATTCTGGGTGGCCGCGTTTTGGTCGCTGGTGCCGACGATCGTCGTCAGCACCCTGTTCTTCTGGGTGCTGCGCAGCATCATCCGCTCCGACCGCACGGAGCGACGCATCTACGCGCGCATCCAGGCGGAGGAGCGCGCCAAGCGCGGTCTGCCGCCCGTTCCGGCGACCGGATCCGCGGCCGCCCCCGCCGAGCGCTGAGCCGCGCCACCGCTGAACGCTGAGCCGAGCGCTGAGCCGCGCCACCGCTGAGCGCCGCGCCGCGGACTGAGCGCAGGGCTGAGCGCCCGCTCCCAGGGAGCCGTCCCGGGGCGCACTACGCTGGGTGGACTGCCCGCCGGGAGGACGTTCCGTGGTCGACATCACCTTCGACGCGTCATGGTGGCTGATCCTCGTCTTCGTCAGCGATGTGATCATCCGCATCGCCGCCATCATCGTGGTGCCCCGCAACCGCCGTCCGACGGCCGCGATGGCCTGGCTCCTGGCGATCTACTTCATCCCGTTCGTCGGGGTGCTGCTCTTCCTGCTCATCGGCAACCCGCGTCTGCCGCGCAAGCGGCGGCGCAAGCAGGAGCAGATCAACGAGTACATCACCGACACCAGCAGCCACCTCGACTTCGGCACGCTCCGCCCGCATGCGCCCGACTGGTTCACGTCGCTGGTGACGATGAACCGGCGCCTGGGCGCCATGCCGCTGGCGGGTGACAACGCGGCGCACCTGATCGCGGACTATCAGGAGAGCCTCGACACGATGGCTGCCGCCATCCGCACCGCCCAGGGCTACGTGCACGTCGAGTTCTACATCCTGCAGACCGACGACTCCACCGACAACTTCTTCCAGGCGCTGGAGGAGGTCGCGGCCCGCGGGGTGACCGTGCGGGTGCTGCTGGACCATTGGGCCAACCGCGGCAAGCCGTTCTACAAGAAGACCCTCGCGCGGCTCGATGCCATGGGCGCGCAGTGGCGGCTGATGCTGCCGGTGCAGCCGCTCAAGGGCAAGTACCAGCGTCCCGATCTGCGCAACCACCGCAAGCTGCTGGTGGTCGACGGCACCGTCGCGTTCATGGGATCGCAGAACGTGACCGACTCCACCTACAACCTGCGCAAGAACATCCGTCGCGGGCTGCACTGGGTCGACCTGATGGTGCGCCTGGAGGGGCCGGTCGTGGCATCCGTCAACGCCGTCTTCCTCAGCGACTGGTACAGCGAGACCGACGAGGTGCTCACAGACGAGATCGACCTCTTCGACGTCACGAGCGGCCCCGGAGATCTGGACTGCCAGGTCGTGCCGTCGGGTCCCGGGTTCGAGGTGCAGAACAACCTGCGCCTGTTCGCCGCCCTGCTCTACTCGGCCCAGCGCCGCATTACGGTCGTCAGCCCGTACTTCGTGCCCGACGAGGCCATGCTGCTCGCGATCACCACTGCGTGCCAGCGCGGGCTGCAGGTCGAGCTGTTCGTCTCGGAGGAGGGCGACCAGGCGATGGTCTACCACGCGCAGCGCAGCTACTACGAGTCGCTGCTGCGCGCGGGGGTGAAGATCTGGATGTACCGGAAGCCGTACATCCTGCACACGAAGTGCTTCACGATCGACGACGAGGTCGCCGTCATCGGCTCCAGCAACATGGACATGCGCTCGTTCGGTCTCAATATGGAGATCTCGCTCCTCGTGCGCGGCGAGGAGTTCGTGCAGGAGATGCGCGACGTCGAGGACCGCTACCGGCGCATCAGCCGCGAGCTCACGCTGGAGGAGTGGCTGAAGCAGCCGCTGCGCTCCACCATCCTCGACAACATCGCGCGCCTCACCTCAGCGCTGCAGTGACGCGGTGACCACCGCGGGGCGGATCGCGTTCCCCCAATGGGCTCTGGGCGAACCGTTACAGGGGTGTAGCCAACCCGTTATGGCGCCGTGACCGCATTCGCCGGGAACCCCCGGAGGGCTCGGACAGAATCGAGTCATGCCCCTCTTCTCGCGTCGCGCCGTCGCCGCGGCATCCGCTCTTGCATTGGCCGTCGGCCTCGCCGGGTGCGCCACCGCCTCGGGCCCGGGGTCCGCGCCCGCCTTGCCGTCCGATGACCCGACGGCGACGGCGCAGCTGCACGCGGCGTGGCTCGACGACGGTCGCGCCGTGGGCATCGTGACCGAGGGCAGCTCGACCTGCGTGCCGATGGCCGACGAGCCGACGTACGCCGACGGCGTTCTCACGGTGGAGCTCGCCGACCCCGAGGGTCAGGCCTGCACCAAGGACCTCGTGCCGCGCGCGAGCGTCGTCACGCTCCCGTCCGGTGTCGACCCGGCGGCCGGCCTGTCCATCGTCGTGACCGGCACCTACGCGGGGGAGGCCGACCTCGAGGGCGACGACGCACTGACCGGCGTGCCCGGCGACCCGACCGAGTACCTGCCCAGCGCCGGCTGGTTCGACAGCGGCGCCCTGGTGATCCTCACCTGGGGCAGCTCGACCTGCCTGCCGGTGGCCGAGTCGGTCACCGCGACGGGTCCGAGCGACGTGACCGCGGTCTTCGCGACTCCGCCGGCTGATCAGGTCTGCACGGCCGACATCGCCCCGCGCGTGCTGGTCACCGCGGTCGACGGCCTCCAGGAGCAGAGCGGCGCACACCTCACTCTGCAAGGCGACAAGTTCGACGGCGTCCGGATCCCGATCGCGGGCTGATGCCGAGGGGGCGCGCGGCGGTCAGTCGGTGCGCACCAGCAGGTCGCCGACGCTGCAGTCCAGCGCCCGGCAGATCGCTGACAGCGTCGAGTAGCGGACGGCCCGCGCGCGGTCGTTCTTGAGGACCGACAGGTTCACGATCGACACGCCGACCAGCTCGCTCAGGCGGGTGAGCGTCATGCCCCGCTCGGCGAGGAGCTCGTCCAGACGGCAGTGGATGCCGGACGGACCGTCGTCGGCCTCCGCAGGGCTCATACGAGCCCCTCGGTCTCGCGCTGCAGCCGCTCGCCCACCTGGAACGCCGTGGCCACCACGGTGAGGGCCAGAAGGGCCACCACCGGGGCGAAGTCGAACTCGAACGACGTGCCGTCGTAGGTGTGGTCGCTCACGGCGGAGAGGGCTCCGTTGACGGTCATCGAGGTGAGGATGGAGCCGGCGAACCACCCGACCGCGAGGATGCCGATGCCCGTGTAGACGAGGCGCGACGTGCCCTTCTTGAACGCGAGCCCCCGCGCCAGCCGCAGGCAGAAGAGGGCGGCCACCACGATCCCGGCGATGATCGCCAGTCCGATCACGATCGGCTGCGCCCACAGTGCGAACAGCGTAGCGGCGGCGGGGTCGGCGACCGTCACGGTCGCCTCGTGCACGGTCACCTCGACGGGCGCGCCGCCCGGGCCGATGGGAAGAGCGGCCGTCTCGTCGACGAAGGGGACCAGGACGGGGATGTCGCGGCCCCGTGCGACCTCGATCAGCCGGCCGATGACGAAGACGAGCACTGCGCCGATCCCCACCGCGCCCACCCCCGCGTAGAGGTACATGCCGAGGCGGTCGCTCTGGGACAGCTGGGTGTCAGAGAACATCGGAGTCTCCTATCGATGATCGTTACCAACGACTTTCGATAACAACGATAAACGATACAGACGCCGTGTCAAGACCTCGTTCTCGAGCACCGCCGCGTCGGAAGAGGACGGCGCCGCAGGGGCCGCTATGCCGACGGCGAACACGGGGATGCGGCATCCGTCGCCTGGTTACCCTCGTTACAAGACGCGGAGACCCGCATCGGAAGTGGCCCCCGGCCGGAGGAATTGAGATGTTCGAGAGATTCACGGACCGTGCTCGACGCGTGGTGGTGCTCGCCCAGGAAGAGGCGAAGATGCTCAACCACAACTACATCGGCACCGAGCACATCCTGCTCGGGCTGATTCACGAGGGAGAAGGCGTCGCAGCCAAGGCCCTCGAGTCCCTGGGCATCTCGCTCGACGCCGTGCGCGAGCAGGTGCAGGACATCATCGGCCAGGGCCAGCAGCAGCCGACGGGGCACATCCCGTTCACGCCGCGCGCCAAGAAGGTGCTCGAGCTGTCGCTGCGCGAGGCTCTGCAGCTCGGCCACAACTACATCGGCACCGAGCACATCCTGCTCGGCCTCATCCGCGAGGGCGAGGGCGTCGCCGCCCAGGTGCTGGTCAAGCTCGGCGCCGACCTGAACAAGGTGCGTCAGCAGGTCATCCAGCTGCTGTCGGGCTACCAGGGCAAGGAGCCGGCGGCCGTCAGCGGCGCAGCCAACGAGTCCGGTCAGGCGGCCCAGGGCGGCTCCGCGGTGCTCGACCAGTTCGGCCGCAACCTCACGCAGGCCGCCCGCGACAACAAGCTCGACCCGGTGATCGGGCGCGAGAAGGAGATCGAGCGGGTCATGCAGATCCTCTCGCGTCGCTCCAAGAACAACCCCGTCCTCATCGGCGAGCCCGGCGTCGGCAAGACCGCCGTCGTGGAGGGTCTCGCGCAGGCCATCGTCAAGAACGAGGTGCCCGAGACGCTGAAGGACAAGCAGGTCTACTCGCTCGACCTCGGCTCGCTCATCGCCGGCTCCCGCTACCGCGGTGACTTCGAGGAGCGCCTGAAGAAGGTCACGAAGGAGATCCGCACGCGCGGCGACATCATCGTCTTCATCGACGAGATCCACACCCTCGTGGGTGCGGGTGCCGCCGAGGGCGCGATCGACGCGGCCTCGATCCTGAAGCCGCTCCTCGCCCGGGGAGAGCTCCAGACGATCGGCGCCACCACGCTCGACGAGTACCGCAAGCACTTCGAGAAGGATGCTGCGCTCGAGCGCCGCTTCCAGCCGATCCAGGTCGCCGAGCCGAGCCTGCCCCACGCGATCAACATCCTGAAGGGGCTGCGCGACCGCTACGAGGCGCACCACAAGGTGCAGATCACCGACGGCGCGATCGTCGCGGCGGCGAACCTCGCCGACCGCTACATCTCCGACCGCTTCCTGCCAGACAAGGCCATCGACCTGATCGACGAGGCCGGCGCCCGCCTGCGCCTGTCGATCCTGTCGAGCCCGCCGGAGCTGCGCGAGTTCGACGAGAAGATCGCGAAGGTCCGCGAGGACAAGGAGCGCGCCTCCGAGGAGCAGGACTTCGAGAAGGCCGCGGGGCTCCGCGACGAGGAGAAGTCGCTGCTCGCCGAGCGTCTGCGCCTGGAGAAGCAGTGGCGCAGCGGCGACGTCGCGTCGCACGCGGTCGTCGACGAGGGCCTGATCGCCGAGGTGCTCGCCCAGGCCACCGGCATCCCCGTCTTCAAGCTCACCGAGGAGGAGTCGAGCCGGCTCGTCTTCATGGAGAAGGCCCTGCACCAGCGGGTCATCGGCCAGGAGGAGGCGATCGCGGCGCTGTCGCGCACGATCCGCCGCCAGCGCGCCGGCCTTAAGGACCCCAAGCGTCCCTCGGGATCGTTCATCTTCGCCGGCCCCACGGGCGTCGGAAAGACGGAGCTGGCCAAGGCCCTCGCGGAGTTCCTCTTCGACGACGAGTCCGCGCTGATCTCGCTCGACATGTCGGAGTTCGGCGAGAAGCACACCGTCTCGCGGCTGTTCGGTGCCCCTCCCGGGTTCGTCGGCTTCGAAGAGGGCGGCCAGCTCACCGAGAAGGTGCGCCGCAAGCCGTTCTCGGTCGTGCTCTTCGACGAGATCGAGAAGGCGCACCCCGACATCTTCAACTCGCTGCTGCAGATCCTCGAGGAGGGTCGCCTGACCGACGGTCAGGGCCGCGTCATTGACTTCAAGAACACGGTCATCATCATGACGACCAACCTCGGCTCGTCGGCCATCGCCGGCGGACCCGTGGGCTTCCAGGTCGAGGGCAACGCGAAGACCAGCTACGAGCGGATGAAGGGCAAGGTCGACGAGGAGCTCAAGCGCAGCTTCAAGCCCGAGTTCCTCAACCGTGTCGACGACGTCATCGTCTTCCCCCAGCTGGACAAGGACGAGCTGCGTCAGATCGTCGGCCTCTTCACCAAGCGTCTGAGCGAGCGCCTGCTCGACCGTGACATGACGGTGGAGCTGTCGGACAGCGCGAAGGACAAGCTCATCGAGATCGGCTTCGACCCGACCCTGGGCGCTCGTCCGCTGCGCCGGGCGATGCAGCGCGAGATCGAGGACCGCCTGAGCGAGAAGATCCTGCACGGCGAGCTCAACTCCGGTGACCACGTGAAGGTCGATGTCGAGAACGGCGAATTCGCCTTCGAGACCGGCCCGCGCGGCGACAAGGTCGCCGTCGGCGTGGGCGCCGCGGGCGAGATCACCGCGACGCCGGACATCGTCGCCGGGGCCTGACACACGGTTCGACACGAAGGGGCGGATGCTGCGGCATCCGCCCCTTCGTCATGTGCGGGTCGTCGCGGCGACGCGTCGCGGGCGAACGGCCGGCGCGGCGAGCCTAGGCTGGGGGGATGAGCTCCTTCCAGGTCCGTCCGGCGCGCACGGGTGACGTGCGCGCGATCCAGGACCTGCTGGAGCCGTTCGTGCAGAAGCGCATCCTCCTCGGCAAGGACCTCGTCGTGCTCTACGAGGCTGTGCAGGAATTCCTCGTCGCGGAGACCTCCGCCGGCGAGATCATCGGGTGCGGCGCCCTCCACGTCATCTGGGAGGACATCGGCGAGGTGCGCACGCTCATCGTCGGCGACGACTGGCTGCACCGCGGCGTCGGTCGGGCGCTCGTCGACGGCCTGGAGGAGCGGGCGCTGCGCCTCGGCCTGTCGCGCCTCTTCTGCCTCACCTTTGAGGTCGACTTCTTCACGCGCCGCGGCTTCTCGCCGATCGGCGAGCAGGTCGTCGACCCCGATGTGTACTCCCAGCTCGTGCGCAGCCCCGACGAGGGCGTCGCGGAGTTCCTCGACCTCGCCCACGTGAAGCCGAACACGCTCGGCAACACGCGCATGCTCAAGCGCCTCTGGTCGAAGTAGGCCGCGCGCGGGGTCAGCGGCCGCGGAAGGTCGGCGTGCGCTTCGCCCGGAACGCGGCGAAGCCCTCGCGATAGTCGTCCGTGGCGCTGAGGGCCGTCTGCGCGGCGCTCTCCTCGGCGATGACCTCCCACAGTGAGAGGCGCTCGTCGCGGATGCGCGCCACCAGGCGCTTGCTCGCGAGGAACGCGGCCGTGGGTCCGGTCGCGGCTCGGGCCGCGGCATCCTGGATCGCGGGCAGCACCTCGTCGGCGGCCAGCACGCGGGAGAAGAGGCCGGACTGCACGGCCTCCGCGCCGGTCATGAGGCGTCCGGTGTAGATGAGGTCGAGGGTCTTGTGCACGCCGAGACGCTCGGCGAAGAGCGCGTGCCCGCCCGAGTCGAGGGTCGCGCCGAGGCCGGCGAACGGCGACCCGATCCTGGCGGTCTCGGCGACGTAGACGACGTCGGTGGCGAGGAGCAGGCCGAGTCCGACGCCCAGGCAGGCGCCGTGCGCGGCGGCGAAGGTCGGCGCGGGGAAGGCGGCCATGCGCCGCAGCAGCGGAGTCAGCAGACCGTCGAGGTAGCCGGTCACGTCGTCGGTCGCGGGATCGACGGCGGAGATGTCGCGGCCGGCGCAGAAGGCCCGCCCCTCGCCGCGCAGCACCAGCGCCCGGACGCCCGCCTCCTCGGCCCGGTCGTAGGCGGCGGCCAGTTCGCCGAGGCCCGCCTCGTCGAGCGCGTTCAGGCGATCGGGGGCGTTCAGCACGACGGTGGCGACGTCGTCCACGATGCTCACGTCGATCATTCGGCCCTCCTAGCCGTCGTAGTCCACGACCACCCGCGGGGTCTGCGGGTGCGACTGGCACGTGAGCACGTAGCCGCGCTCGATCTCGTCGGGCTCGAGCGCGAAGTTCTGCGTCATTCTGACCTCGCCCTCGAGAACCCGCGCGCGGCAGGTGCCGCAGACACCGCCCGCGCACGCGAACGGCACGTCGCCGCGCACGCGGAGGGCGGCATCCAGGATCGCCTCGTTCGCCGCGAGCGGCGACTCGACGGTGGAGGACAGCCCGTCGAGCGTGAACTCGATCGAGACCGTCGCGTCGCCGGCGTCGGCCACGACCGGTCCCGCGCGCTCGGGCCGTGGACCGTCGGCGTCGCCGGTGAAGAGCTCGAACCGCACGTCCTCGTCGGGCACGCCTCGTGCAGACAGCGCCGTGCGGCACAGCGCGACCAGGTCGAAGGGTCCGCACAGGAACCATTCCGAGACGGAGGCCGGCGGCACCAGGCGGTCGAGGATCGTGTCGAGCTTCTCGGCGTCGATCCGCCCCGACAGCACGGGCGCACCGCGCTGCTCGCGGGAGAGCACGTGGTGCAGGGCGAGTCGTGCGGGGTACCGGTCCTTGAGGTCCGCGAGGTCGTCGAGGAACATGACGTCCTGCGTGGCGCGGTTCGTGTAGACGAGCGTGAAACGGGCGGTGGGGGAGGAGGAGAGGACGGATGCCGCGAGCGACATCATCGGCGTGATGCCCGAGCCCGCGGCGATGCCGGCCAGATGAGCGTCGTCCAGAGAGGGCAGCCGCGAGGTGAACCGCCCCTCCGGGCTCATCACCTCGATCCGGTCGCCGACCCGGAGGTTCTCGTGCGCCCAGACCGAGAAGAGCCCGCCGCGATCGCGCTTGATGCCGACGCTGATCCTCCCCGGCGAGGGCGGACGGCACAGCGAGTAGCTGCGACGCACCTCCCGGTCGTCGATCCGCGCCCGGAGCGCCACGTACTGCCCCGGCAGGTAGTCGTAGTCGGCGGTGAGCTCGGTGGGGACCGCGAAGGACACCTCGACGCTGTCCGCGGTGAGGGGGCGCACGTCGGCGACCTCGAGCTCGTGGAACCGCGCCCGCCGACGCGATCCGTCCGTCGTGGGCGCCTCGGCCGTCGTCATCAGATGACCTTGAAGAAGTCGAAGGGCTCGAGGCAGGCCCGGCACTCGTAGAGCGCCTTGCAGGAGGTCGATCCGAAGCGGGCCACCTCGCGCGTGTCGAGCGATGCGCACCGCGGGCACTTGACCGCCATCCGCACGCGCAGCGGTCCGTCCCCGAGCGAGGAGCGTCCGGTCGGCGGCGCGATGCCGTAGGCGGTCAGCTTGTGCTTGCCGGCATCCGTCATCCAGTCGGTCGTCCAGGCGGGGGTGAGGGTCGTGCGCACCTCCACCTGCGCGAAGCCGGCGGCGGTCAGCGCCAGGATCACGTCGTCGCGCATGGTCTCCAGCGCCGGGCATCCGCTGTAGGTCGGGGTGAGGGTGACCGTCGCGCGGTCGCCGTCGACCTGAACGGCGCGGAGCACGCCGAGGTCCTCGATCGTGAGCACGGGCACCTCCGGGTCGGTCACGGTGGCGGCGATGCGCCAGGCGTCCGCGCGCGTGGCCGCGCTCACCAGGTCGCCCCCGGGTGCTGACGCGCCAGCACCTGCATCTCGGCGAGGAGGTACGCCATCGCCGGGAAGTGCGCGCCGCGCCGCCCGCCGCCCGACTAGACGAAGCCGTCGGGGGCCCGCAGCCCCGCCTCGGCGAAGACCGAGGCGATGACCGCGTCGAAGGGCGCGCGCAGGCTCGACGGCCGGACGGCCACGCCCTCCAGCCGGTCGATCACCGGCTCGTCGCGGAACAGCTCGTCGACGTAGGGCCAGACCGTCTCGATCCCGCGGATCATGCGCGCCCGCGACTCGTCGGTGCCGCCGGCGAGGCGGAGCGTCCACTGCACGGCGTGGTCGCGGTGGTAGTCGACCTCCTTCACGGCCTTCGCCGCGACGGAAGCCAGCGTCGGGTCGGCGGAGTCGCGCAGGCGCAGGTAGAGCTCGAAGAGGTAGACGGATGCCGCGAGCTGGCGCGCGATCGTCTGGGCGAAGTCTCCGTTCGGCTGCTCGAAGAGCCACGCGCTGCGGAACTCGCGCTCGTCGCGGAAGTAGGCCAGGTCGTCCTCGGTGCGGCCGTCCGCGGTCCCCGCGTAGCGCAGGAGGGAGCGCGCGTGACCGAGGAGGTCGAGGGCGATGTTGCCCAGGGCGACGTCCTCCTCCAGCTCGGGAGCGTGCGCGATCCACGCTGCGAGCTGCTGCGACAGGATGAGCGCGTCGTCGCCCAGCCAGAGCGCGTACTCGGCCGCGTCGGCCGAGGCGACGGCGTCGGCGTCGCCCGCGAGCTCCGCGGAGAGGTCGAGGGCGTCGACGGTGACATGGGCGGCGTCGCTCACAGGTGCGGCACCCCCTCCGACGCGGTGTAGTACACCGCGTGCCGGAAGTTCTTGCCCTCCGGGCTCTCGAAGAACGCGTCCTTCTCATCGGGATCGCTCGTCGTCATCGCGTCGGCCGGCACCACCCAGATGGAGACGCCCTCTCCGCGCCGCGTGTACAGGTCGCGGGCGTTGCGGACGGCCATGTCGGCGTCGGGGGCCAGCAGCGACCCGACGTGCACGTGGCTCAGTCCGCGGCCGGCCCGCACGAACACCTCCCACAGCGGCCAGGTGCTCATGCGGCCACCGTCGCGGCCGCCTGCTTCTGGGCGTAGGCGGCCGCGGCCTCCCGCACCCATGCGCCCTCCTCGTGCGCGGCGCGGCGCGCGCGCAGCCGCTCGGCGTTCATGGGTCCTCGGCCGGCCAGCACCTCGCGGAACTCGGTCCAGTCGATCTCGCTCATGTCCCACCGGCCCTCGGCCTCGTTCCACCGCAGCTCCGGATCGGGGAGCGTCACACCGAGCGCAGCGGCCTGCGGCACCAGCATTCCGACGAAGCGCTGACGCAGCTCGTCGTTCGAGAAGCGCTTGATCTTCCACGCGGTCGACTGCGCGGAGTTCGGGGAATGCTCGTCGGGCGGCCCGAACATGATCAGCGACGGCCAGTACCAGCGGTTCACGGATTCCTGCGCCATCGCCTGCTGTGCCGGCGTGCCCCGCATGAGGGTGAGCAGGATCTCGAAGCCCTGCCGCTGGTGGAAGGACTCCTCCTTGCAGATGCGCACCATCGCGCGGGCGTACGGCCCGTACGACGCCCGGCACAGCGGCACCTGATTGCAGATGGCGGCGCCGTCGACGAGCCAGCCGATGGCCCCCATGTCGGCCCACGAGGGCGTCGGGTAGTTGAAGATCGACGAGTACTTCGCCCGCCCCTCGATGAGCTGCTGCGTCATCTCCTCGCGGGTGATGCCGAGGGTCTGCGCGGCCGAGTAGAGGTAGAGCCCGTGACCCGCCTCGTCCTGCACCTTCGCCATGAGGATGGCCTTGCGCTTCAGGCTCGGCGCGCGTGTGATCCAGTTGCCCTCGGGCTGCATGCCGATGATCTCGGAGTGCCCGTGCTGGGAGATCTGGCGCACCAGCGTGCGGCGGTAGGCCTCCGGCATCCAATCCCGCGGCTCGATGCGGGAGTCGGCGGCGATCAGGGCGTCGAAGCGCTCCTGGGCGCGGGTGTCCTCGGTCGGGGAGGTCATCGTCGACTCCTTTACAGAACGATCGTTCAGTTAGTCTAGGCGCGGGCCGGTGCCGGGACAAGAGACCGGATGCCGCGGCATCCGGACATCGCGCCCATCAGCCGGTCTGCGGTCTGTCGGTCGCGAACGACCGCCCGCGCATCTCGGCCACGACGTCACCGGTCTCGTCGGTCACCGTCACGTCGTAGATCCCGTTGCGGCCGCGTCGCACGCGGCGCACGGCGTGGGCGGTGAGCACCTGTCCTGCGGAGGTCGGCTTGAGGAACGCGATATCGGCTCCGGAGGCGACCGTGACCTGCTCGTCCTCGTTGCACGCGATCGCGAAGGCCGTGTCGGCGAGGGCGAAGACGAGGCCGCCGTGGGTGAGTCCGAAGCCGTTGGTCATGTCGGCGCGGACCGGCATCGACACGACCGCGTCGCCGGGGAGGTCCTTCTCGACGACCATGCCCAGCGCGGCGGACGCGCGGTCGCGGCGCATCATCGGGCGCACCGGCGCCTGTCCGTCGGGGCCGGTCATGCGGGCACCGGCTCCGCCGTCTCCCACGTCTTCGCGACGAGGGTGAGCACGTCGTAGGTGGCGACGGTCTCGTCGCGCTGGTTGCGGATGAGGGCGTCCCAGCGCACCTCGCCATACTCGTCGGTCTCGCGCGGCGTGATCTGCTTGGCCGTCAGCGTCACGCGGATGCGGTCACCGGGCGAGACGGGCGTGACGAAGCGGAGGTCCTCGAGTCCGTAGTTGGCCAGCACCGGACCCGGGTCGGGGTCGACGAACAGGCCAGCGGCCCACGACACCAGCAGGTAGCCGTGCGCCACGCGGCCGGGGAAGAAGGGGTTGGCCGCGGCGGCGTCCTCGTCCATGTGGGCGTAGAAGGTGTCGCCCGTGAACCGGGCGAAGGTCTCGATGTCGGCGAGGGCGACCTCCCGCTCGGGCGAGTCGACGCGGTCGCCGACGCGCAGGCCGCTCAGCGGCTTGCGGAACGGATGGATGCCGGCGCTCGCCGCCTCGGCGCCGGTGTGCCAGACGCCGGTGAGGGCGGTGAGCATGTCGGGGCTGCCCTGCACGGCCGTGCGCTGCATGTGGTGCAGCACGGCCCGCATGCCGCCGAGCTCCTCGCCGCCGCCCGCGCGTCCGGGGCCGCCGTGCACGAGGTGCGGGACGGGGGCGCCGTGACCGGTGGAGCTGCGCGCGTCGGCGCGGTCGAGGAAGAGCATGCGGCCGTTGGAGGCCGCGGTGGCCGTGAGTAGCTCCAGGGCGACGGCGGGGTCGCTCGTGGCGACGCTGGTGACCAGCGATCCCCCGCCCCGCGTGATGAGGTCGGCGGCCTCCGCCACCGTGGCGTAGGGGAGGAGGCTGGCGACGGGGCCGAAGGCCTCGACGTCGTGTGCGACAGCGGTGGTCGGATCGTCGAAGCCGATCAGCAGCGGCGCGAGGAAGGCGCCGTCGGGGGCGGTTCCGGTCGTGCCGTCGGCGCGGCGCACCCGCGGTTCGGCGAGGTCTCCGAGGAGCAGGCGACCACCGGCATCCTGCAGCACCCCCACCTGGCGGACGACCTCGTCGCGCTGCGCGCGCGAGACGAGCGGACCCATCGTCACGCCCTCCGCGCGCGGATCGCCCAGCACCGTGCGCGCCGCCAGCAGTGCGCGCAGCGCCTCGACGATCGCGTCTGCCGCGGCGGCGGGCACGATCGCCCGGCGGATGGCCGTGCACTTCTGCCCCGCCTTGGTGGTGAGCTCCACCATCAGCTGCTTCACGTAGGCGTCGAACTCCGGCGTGCCCGCCGCCGCGTCGGGGCCGAGCACCGACGCGTTGATCGAGTCGGTCTCGCTGGTGAAGCGGACGTCGGGCGTCACGAGCGCGCGCAGCCGCCGGGCGGTGTCGGCGCTGCCGGTGAAGCCGACGAGGTCGCCCAGCCGGAGCGCCTCGAGCAGGCCCGGCACGGGACCGCTGATCAGCTGCAGCGCGCCGTCGGGCAGGAGCTCCGCCTCGGCCAGCATCCGCACCCATGCCTCCGCGATGTAGGCGGTCGGGGTGGCGGGCTTGACCACCGACGGCACCCCGGCGAGGAACGCCGGCGCGAATTTCTCCAGGGCCCCCCACATCGGGAAGTTGAAGGCGTTGATCTGCACCGCGACGCCGGTGAGGCGCGTGTAGACGTGGCGACCGAGGAAGGTGCCGTCCTTCGACAGCGTCTCGACCGGACCGTCGAGGTAGACGCGGCCGTTCGGCAGTTCGCGGCGCCCCTTCGACGAGTAGGTGAACAGCACGCCGATGCCGCCGTCGACGTCGCTCAGGGAGTCGCGGCGGGTGGAGCCCGCCGCCATCGACAGCTCGTACAGCTCCTCCTTCCGCTCCGTCAGCGCCGTCGCCATCTGCTTGAGCAGCACGGCCCGCTGGTGGAAGGTGAGCGCGCCGAGCGTGCGTTGCCCGACCGTCCGGGCGTGGTCGAGCACGGCCCGCGTGTCGATGCCGGTCGTGCTGACGCGCGTGATCGGCGCTCCGGTCGACGCGTCCGCGACGATCGCCGCATCGACCGGCTCGGTCGGCCTCCACCAGGAATCGCGCAGATAGCTGGGCAGCACCTCGGTCGTCATTCGTCGCTCCATTCGTAGAAGCCGGAGCCGCTCTTGCGGCCCAGCCGGCCTTCCGCGACCATGCGGCGCAGCAGTGCGGGGGCGGCGAAGCGCTCGCCGTAGGCCGCCTCCAGCTCCTCCGCGATGCCCAGGCGGACGTCGAGTCCGACGATGTCGGTCGTGCGCAGCGGGCCCATCGGATGCCGGTAGCCGAGCTCCATGGCGCGGTCGATGTCGGCCGCCGACGCGACGCCCTCCTCCAGCATCCGGATCGCCTCGAGCCCGAGCGCGACTCCGAGGCGGCTGGAGGCGAAGCCGGGCGCGTCGCGCACCGTGATCGCCTGCTTGCTGAGCGAGGCGACCCACTCCTGGGCGCGCACGACGAGGTCGGCGTCCGTCGATGTGCCGACCACCACCTCGACGAGCTGCGACGCCGGCACCGGATTGAAGAAGTGCAGTCCCAGGAAGCGGTCCGGATGCCGCAGCTCGAGGCCGAGCGCATCGATCGAGATCGAGGAGGTGTTGGTGGCGAGCGCGCCGTCGCCGTCGAGCGCGTCCTCGACCCGGCGCAGGCCGTCGAGCTTCAGGGCGCGGTCCTCGGGCAGCGCCTCGACGACCAGGGTGCGACCGGCGAAGGCGCCGACGTCGGTGCCGACCTGCAGTGCGGCCGCGATCTGCTCGGGTGCGGCATCCGTCGTGCCCTTCGCGACGGACCGCTCGATCGACGCGAGGATGCGGGAGCGAGCGGATGCTGCGGCCTCCGCATCGCGCTCGACCACGGCGACGTCGGATCCGGCGAGGAGGAACGCGTGGGCGATGCCGGCGCCCATGCGACCGCCGCCGAGCAGGCCGACACGGGCGGGAGGGCGAGGGGCGTCGGTCGCGGTCACGGGCGTCTCCGTTCGAGGAAGGCGGTCATGCGGGTGCGCTTCTCGGGGCGATCGAACAGCTCGGCCTGGAGTTCGAGCTCGAGGTCGGGGTGCGCTGTGGCCGGCGCGCGGAGGGCGGTCTTGGTGTGTCGGGTGGCGAGCGCGTCGGCGCGAGCGATGCGGTCGGCGATCGCGTGCGCCGCATCGAGGAGGCGATCGGCGGGGTGGACGGCCGCGACGAGACCCCAGGCCAGGGCCTCATCGGCGTCGAGGACGCGGCCGGTGAGGAGCATGTCGGCGGCGCGCGCGGCGCCGACGAGCTCCGGCAGCAGCCAGGTGGCGCCGGCCGCGGCGATGATGCCCAGACCGGTCTCGGGGTTTCCGATGCGCAGGTCGGGTGCGGCGATGCGCACGTCGGAGGCGTACGCGAGCTCGGCGCCGCCGCCCAGTGCGTAGCCCCGGATCGCGGCGATGACCGGCATCGGCAGGTCGTGGATGCGACGGAACACCGTGGTGTTGATGCCGCGCCGGGCGTCGTCCGCCGTGCGGTCGCGCAGCTGCGCGATGTCGGCGCCCGAGGCGAAGACGCCGCCGGCCCCGGTGAGGATGAGGGTCCGCGGGTCCGTCTCCAGCTCGGCGCACAGTGCGTGGAGCGCATCGACGATCTCGAGATCGATGGCGTTGCGTGTCGCGGGGCGGTCGAGGGTGGCGACGACGCGGTCGCGCCGCCGGTCGACGCGGAGCGCAGCATCCGTCGTCATCGTCCGTCCTTCCCGACCCCCGCGGCGTGCACCTTTGCAGACCGATCGTTCAGTAATCATGTCAGGCCGGTGGAGGAGCGGCAAGGCGATGTGAGGAGCGAGACGAAACGCGCCGGTGCCACACTGGGGGCATGACCTCCGCGCCCGCGTCCGTGCGTCGCGGCCGCCCAGGGCACGACCGCGCGCAGGTGCTCGCCGTCGCCGTCGCGCTCTTCAACGAGCAGGGCTTCGACGCCACGTCGGTCGCCGACCTGACCGGACGCCTCGGGGTCACCAAGTCCGCGCTCTACCACCACTTCCCGTCGAAGGACGCCCTGCTCCAGGTCGCCCTCGACGAAGCGCTCGACGGTCTCGAGGCGGTGCTGCGCGACGCGCAGTCCGACGCCGGCGACGCCGCACAGCGACTGCGGGTCATCGTCCGCGGCGCGGTCTCGGTGCTGACCGACAAGCTCCCGTACGTCACGCTGCTGCTGCGCGTGCGCGGCAACAGCGAGGTCGAGCGCGCGGCCCTCGCCCGGCGGCGCTCGTTCGACCACGCGGTGACGCAGCTGGTGCGCGTCGCGCAGGACGAGGGGATGCTGCGCCCCGACATCGACGCGGCGGTGGCGACGAGGCTCATCTTCGGTATGGTCAACTCCCTCGTCGAGTGGTACCGGCCGGGTGGCGCCGTCGATCCGGAGGAGCTGGGCGAGGACGTCCTGCGTGTCGTACTCGAGGGCCTTCAGGCCGACTCCGCACCCCGACCCTGACCTCGGGGCGCGCCGGAACGGGAGCGCGCAGAACCGCCGCTTAGCCTGGAGGGGTGACTGCTCCGACCACCCGCACGCGACGCTCGAAGGCGGTGTACCGACGCCGCCGCCTCGCGCTCCTGCTCGCGGTGCTCGTCGCCGTCGCACTGGTGTGGGTGCTCGTCGCGCAGCCCTGGCGCGGAAGCGCGCAGCCCACGGGTGCCGCGGTGCCCGCGGCATCCGCTTCGCGGTCGGCGTCTCCGACCGAGGAACCCGTGCCCGACGAGGCGCCGGACGCCACTCCGACGCCGACCTCGACGCCCGCGGATGCCGCGGCCTCCGCCTCGCCCGCTCCGAGTCCCTCGGCTACGGCGACCCCGGCTCCTGAGCCGTGCCGGGCATCGGATGTGACCGTGCAGGCCCGCACCGATCAGGACACGTACGCGGCGGGCCAGAATCCGCAGCTGTCGATCACGCTGACCAACAACAGCGCCGTTGGCTGCACGATGAACGTCGGAACGACGACGCAGAAGTTCACCGTCAAGAGCGGCGAGGACGTCTGGTGGCGCTCGACGGACTGCCAGACCGAGCCCAGCGACATGGTCGTGCTGATCGCCCCCGGCCAGTCCGTCTCCAGCGCGACCCCGCTCGTGTGGGACCGCACGCGCTCCTCGGTCTCGTCCTGCGATGCGACGGACCGCCAGCGCGCTCCCGGCGGTGGGGCGTCCTACTTCCTGTCCGTCGAGATCGGCGGCGTCGCGTCCACAGATCCGGCGCAGATGCTGCTGTACTGACACCGCTCCGCAAAAACCCGAGTGCGGACCGGGATTTTGTCCCCCGAAGAGGGGACAGACGGGATTTGACCGGCCGCTTAGCATTGAGCTAGCTCCCAAATGACTCGTCGCTTCCCCCAGTAGCGATTCCGGACCTCGTCCCCAGCGAACCGGTACGAATCAGGCGGAGAGCCCTGGGCCCTCTCGAATCGTCCGCCGCGCAGCGGGGGAGTCGAGAGGGCCCTGTGTCTTTCCCGGGGCGTGAAAGGGCGAACCGGGCGGGGCGCCGTCCTGGAGCACGAAGGTCTCGTCGCCGGCCACGCCACTCTCGTCGCCGGGCACGAAGAAGGCCCGCCGACGGATGCCGGCGGGCCTTCGTGCGCGATCCGTCAGCGTCGGTCGCCGAAGACGTCCTTCTCCATCGCGTCGTAGCCCTCGGCCTGCGGATCGCCGTGCTCGCCCCCGGACAGGGCGTACTCCTCCTCCGGCGAGAGCACCAGGCGGTGCCGGAAGAAGAGGGCGAAGCCCAGCAGGATCACGACGTAGACGATGACGATGGCGACGATGGCCGGTCCGAACGTGGGGTTCAGCAGGAAGCCGACGAAGATGAGCGCGGAGATCGCCGCGGCCAGCACCGCTCCGGGGATGCCCCACGGGCTGCGGTACGGACGACTGGCGTTCGGGAACTTCCTGCGCAGGATGACGAACGAGATCATCTGCAGCAGGTAGGCCAGCACGGCGCCCCACACGGCGATGTTCAGCACGATCGCGCCCGCCAGCGCTCCGGCGCCCTCGTTAAGCGTGGCGAGCACGTCCAGCACCACCAGCGCGACGAACCCGATCACCGCGCCCACGATGAGCGCGACCCACGGCGTCTGGCGCTTGCCGGTGAGCGAGAGGAACTGCGGGTAGTAGCCCGCCCGTGACAGCGAGTACATGTTGCGGCCGTAGGCGAACATGATGCCCTGGAGCGAGGCGAGGAGGCCGATGAGGGCGAACAGGGCGAGCACGGCGGCCGCCTGGTCGCCGACCATCGCGCGGAAGCCGTTGAGCAGCGGCTCGCCCTGGTCGGGCGCGCCCATCGCCTCGGAGCCGATGAGCGCCGTGTTGAAGAAGAGGACGAGCAGGCCGGTCACGATGAGGGTGCCGCGGGCCCAGAAGCCGGCCTTGGGGATGTCGCGGACCGGGTCATGCGCCTCCTCCGCGGCCAGCGGGAGCTCCTCGATGCCGAGGAAGAACCACATCGCGAACGGCAGCGCGAACAGGATCGGCAGCACGCCGTGGGGAAGGAACTCGTTCCAGCCCGGGTCGGGGGCGATGTTCCACAGCGAGCTCCAGTCCAGCGCGGGCGAGAAGATCGCCATGCCCGTGAAGACCAGCAGGATGCCGATCGAGATGATCGACACGACGATCGCGAAGCGGAAGGAGATGTTCGCGCCGGCGGAGTTCAGTGCGATGAAGATGCCGTACAGGATGATGTACAGCACCCATCCGGGCAGGGTGATGCCCAGCAGTGACTCGAGGATGCCGTTGGCGTAGCTCGCCGAGAAGTAGACGATGACCGCTGTGGTCGCGACGTACTCGATCGTCTCGGCGGCGCCGGTGATGAGGCCGCCCCACGGCCCCATGGCCGACCGCGCGAAGGAGTAGGCGCCTCCGGTGTGGGGCATGGCGGCCGCCATCTCGCCGATCGAGAAGATCATGCCGTAGTACATGAGCACGAGGATCGCGAAGGCGATCAGCATGCCGCCGAATCCGGCGAACCCGATGCCGAAGTTCCACCCGGAGAAGTCGCCGGAGATGACGGCGGCCACCGCGAGCCCCCACAACCCCCAGACGCCGGCCGAGCGCTTCAGCGTGCGCTTGTCGAAATAGCCCTGTCCGGCGCGCGTATAGGTCGCGCCGGCGACCTTCCGGCCGCCGCTGCTCTCGTGAGACATCCATCCTCCGGGGTTCGGGTGGCGCGCTCGACGGCGCGTGGCCCCCATGGTGATGCCTATTGGTACCCCATGTCTACCTTTGCGTGTAAGTTCCTCGTTACGATCACTCGACGGATGCGCACGGCGTCCGGCGTCGACGACGAAGGGGCGCAGCACATGCCGGGAAACCTCAGCGTGACCGACCTGAAGGCCGACATCGCATCGGGAGCCGTCGACACGGTGATCCTGGCGTTCGCCGACGCGCAGGGACGCCTCGTCGGCAAGCGGGTCGCGGGGCGCTTCTTCGCCGAGGAGGTGCTCGGCCACGGCGCCGAGGCGTGCAACTATCTGCTCTCCGTCGACGTCGACATGAACACCGTCGACGGCTACCCCATGGCCAGCTGGGAGACCGGCTACGGCGACATGGTGCTCTCACCCGACCTCTCGACGCTGCGCCGGATCCCCTGGCTGCCGGCGACCGCGCTGGTCATGGCGGACCTGCAGTGGGAGAACGGCGACCGCGTCGTGCAGTCGCCCCGCGACATCCTGGATCGCCAGCGCGCACGCCTGGCGGACCGCGGCCTCACGGCCTACGCCGGGACGGAGCTCGAGTTCATCGTCTTCGACGACTCGTTCCGGGATGCCTGGGCGAAGGGATACACCGGACTGCAGCCGGCCACGGACTACAACGTCGATTACAACATCCTCGCCTCCACACGCATGGAGCCGCTGCTGCGCGACATCCGCAACGGCATGGAGGGTGCCGGCCTCTACTGCGAGGGCGTGAAGGGCGAGTGCAACTTCGGTCAGCAGGAGATCGCGTTCCGCTTCGCCGAGGCGCAGGAGACGGCGGATCAGCACGCGATCTACAAGAACGGCGCGAAGGAGATCGCCGACAAGCACGGCAAGTCGCTGACGTTCATGGCGAAGTTCAACGAGCGCGAGGGCAACAGCTGCCACATCCACCTGTCGGTCCGCGGCGACGGCGGCGAGGCGGTCATGGCCGGCGACGGCCCGCACGGCTTCAGCCCGTTCATGGAGCACTGGATCGCGGGCATCCTCGCGACGCTGCGCGAGTTCACCCTCCTGCTGGCGCCGAACATCAACTCCTACAAGCGCTTCGCGAAGGGGTCGTTCGCTCCGACCGGCATCGCGTGGGGTGTCGACAACCGCACGTGCGCCCTGCGCGTCGTCGGCCACGGCGGCTCGCTGCGCGTGGAGAACCGCGTGCCCGGCGGCGACGTGAACCCCTACCTCGCCATCGCGGCCATCATCGCCGGGGGCCTGCACGGCGTCGAGAACGAGCTGCCGCTGCCCGACCCGCTCTCCGGCAACGCCTACGCGGCCGGCGTCGACCACCTCCCGACGACCCTGCGGGAGGCCGCGCAGCTCTTCAGCGAGTCGGCCGTCGCGCGAGCGGCGTTCGGCGACGACATGGTGGAGCACTACCTGAACCAGGCGCGCATCGAGGTCGAGGCCTACGACGCCGCCGTCACAGACTGGGAGCGGGTGCGTGGCTTCGAGCGTCTCTGACCGCCCGCCGGTCATCGGCCTGACGACCTACCTCGAGCGCGCGACGCAGGGTGTCTGGGATGTCCGCGCCGCCTTCCTGCCCCAGCAGTACTTCGACTCCGTGACCGCTTCCGGTGGTGTCGCCGTGCTGCTGCCGCCGCAGCACGCGACGGATCCGGAGATGGTGGATGCCGCGGCATCCGCTGTCCTCGAGGGCATCGACGGGCTCGTCCTCACGGGCGGCATGGACGTGCAGCCGGAGCTGTACGGCGCCGAGCGCGACCCGCGGACCGATCCCGCCCGGCCCGATCGCGACGCGTGGGAGCTCGCCCTGTACCGCGGAGCGGAGGCCCGGCGCATGCCCGTGCTCGCGATCTGCCGCGGGCTGCAGCTGGTCAACGTCGCGCGGGGCGGCACCCTGCACCAGCACCTGCCGGAGGCGCTGGGCACCGAGCGCTACCGCATCGGCGGCGGCGTCTTCGCGACGAACACCGTCGAGGTCTCCTCGGACTCGCGACTGGCCGGGATGCTGGGCGCCGGACCCTTCGCCGTGCACAGCTACCACCACCAGGGCGTCGACCGGCTCGGCGAGGGTCTCGTCCCCGTCGCCGCCGCCGACGACGGTCTCGTGCAGGCGTTCGAGTCGGCTCCGGGGGAGTCGTACCTGATCGGCGTGCAGTGGCACCCGGAGGAGAACATCGAGGATCGGCGGCTGTTCGCCGGGCTCGTCGGGGAAGCGGAGCGCTACGCGGCCGCCCGGACAGGAGTGCACACATGACCGCCACCTTCACGCTGATCGATCCGTCGACCGGCCAGGCATTCCAGGAGGTGCCGCGAGCCTCCGTCGACGAGGTCGATGCCGTCATCGCACGGGCCGTCGACGTGCAGCGGACGTGGGCGGACCTCGCACCGCTGGCGCGCGCCGACGCCCTGCGTCGCTTCGCGCGGGTGGTCGAGGAGCACGTCGAGGAGCTCGCGCAGCTCGAAGTTCGCAACTCCGGGCACCCGATCGAGTCGGCCCGCTGGGAGGCGTCGCACGTCGCCCAGGTGCTGAACTTCTACGCCGGCGCGCCCGAGCGCCTCTCCGGGCAGCAGATCCCGGTGAGCGGCGGGCTGGATGTCACGTTCCACGAGCCGTACGGCGTGGTGGGCATCATCGTGCCGTGGAACTTCCCGATGACGATCGCGTCGTGGGGCTTCGCCCCCGCGCTCGCCGCGGGCAACGCCGTCGTGCTCAAGCCCGCGGAGCTGACCTCGCTCACGGCGGTGCGCCTGGGGGAGCTCGCGGTCGAGGCGGGGCTGCCGGAGGGGCTGTTCGCCGTCGTCACGGGCGCCGGCTCGGTCGTCGGGGAGCGGTTCGTCACGCACCCGGACGTGCGCAAGGTCGTCTTCACCGGCTCGACCGAGGTCGGCGTCTCGGTCGCCGCCGGCTGTGCGCAGGGACTGAAGCCCGTGACGCTCGAGCTCGGCGGCAAGAGCGCGAACATCGTCTTCGACGACGCCGACCTCGAGCTCGCGGCGCAGTCGGCGCCCGCCTCGGTGTTCGACAACGCCGGCCAGGACTGCTGCGCCCGCAGCCGGATCCTCGTGCACCGGTCGGTCTACGACCGGTTCCTCGAGCTGCTCGAGCCGGCCGTCGCCGCGTGGCAGGTCGGGGATCCCCGACTCGAGTCGACGCAGATGGGTCCGCTCATCTCCGCCTCGCACCGCGACTCGGTCGCGTCCTTCCTCGAAGGAGCTGACGTCGCGTTCCGCGGGTCGGCGCCCGAGGGCGACGGGTTCTGGTTCGCGCCGACCGTCGTGCTGGCCGAGCGCGGAGACCGCATCGCGCAGGAGGAGATCTTCGGACCGGTCGTCGCGGTCATGCCGTTCGACGACGAGGCCGATGGCATCCGTCTGGCCAACGACACCATCTACGGTCTCGCGGGCTCCATCTGGACCGAGAACCTCGGTCGCGCGGTGCGCGTCTCGCGGGCGGTCAAGAGCGGCGTGCTGTCGGTCAACTCCCACGCGTCGGTGCGCTACTGGACGCCGTTCGGCGGTATGAAGGCGTCGGGACTCGGACGCGAGCTCGGACCCGATGCGGCCGAGCACTTCACCGAGACGAAGAACGTGTTCTTCGCGACGTGATCCTCCTCTTCCCGCACACTCCCCTCACGACCGAAGGAATCGCACCATGACCATCGACCTCACGCAGCGCCTCAAGGACCGGGTCGCGATCATCACGGGCGGAGGCTCCGGCATCGGACTGGCGACGGCCCGTCGCTTCGCCGCGGAGGGCGCGAAGGTCGTCGTCGCCGACGTGGACCCGACGGCCGGCGAGGCGACCGCGGCCGAGGTGGGCGGCGTCTACCGCCGCGTGAACGTCGCGGACGAGGCATCCGTCGATGCCCTCTTCGACGGCGTGGCGGAGGAGTTCGGCCGCCTCGACATCGCGTTCAACAACGCCGGCATCTCGCCGGCCGACGACGACTCGATCGAGACGACCGAGCTGCCCGCATGGGATCGCGTGCAGGACGTCAACCTCAAGAGCGTCTACCTGTGCTCGCGCGCGGCGCTGCGGCACATGGTGCCCGCCGGTCGCGGGTCGATCATCAACACGGCGTCGTTCGTGGCGCTGCTGGGGTCGGCGACGTCGCAGATCAGCTACACCGCGTCGAAGGGCGGGGTGCTTGCCATGACCCGCGAGCTCGGCGTGCAGTTCGCCCGGCAGGGGGTTCGGGTGAACGCGCTGTGCCCCGGACCGGTGAACACGCCGCTGCTGCAGGAGCTGTTCGCGAAGGACCCCGAGCGCGCGCAGCGTCGACTCGTGCACGTGCCGATGGGCCGTTTCGCCGAACCCGAGGAGCTCGCCGCCGCGGTGGCCTTCCTCGCGTCGGACGACGCGTCGTTCATCACGGCCTCGTCGTTCGTGGTGGACGGCGGGATCACCAACGCCTACGTCACCCCGCTCTGATGAGCGCGCGCCACGCCTTCGTAGGGGCCTCACGCTCGGCCGACGTGCACACCGCAGGCAGGTCGCAGCTTTTGGGCGGCGGACCGGCGGTTCCCTCCGCCCGGCGCGCGGTTCTGCCTGGGTTGTGCACGCGGGCGACGGGGTGGTCGTGACGGAGGCGCCGCTCGAGGAGGTGCAGCGGGCGGTCTATCGGCCGGTGCGCGAGGGGAACGCCCTCGAGGACACCGTCGCCCGCCTCGTGCAGACCCTGCGGCTCGGGGTGGTGGCGCCGGGGGAGTCGCTGCCGCCGGAGCGCGAGCTCGCCTCGCGCTTCGCCGTCAGCCGCGACACCGTCCGTGACGCGATCAAGGAGCTCGCCGACGCCGGCTACCTCGTCCGCCGGCGAGGCCGCTACGGCGGGACCTTCGTCGCCGACCCGGTGCCGCCGCCCGCGCACTCGACCGTGACGCCGGCCGAGATCGACGACATCCTCGGCCTGCGGCGCGTGCTGGAGGCGGGTGCAGCGCGCGCCGCCGCCGAGCGGACCTTCTCCGCCGAGGAGCGCGCGGCGCTGTGGGCGCGTCACGAGGCGACGGTGGCCGCCGGCGAGGGCGAGTACCGCCGAGCCGATACTCTGCTGCATCTCGCGATCGCCGAGGCGGCCGGCATCCCGTCGCTCGTCCCGCTGATCGCCGAGAACCGGGCGCAGGTGAACGTGTGGTTGGACACGTTCCCGCTGTTGCCCCGCAACATCGAGCACTCCAACGCGCAGCACGAGCAGGTGGTGACGGCGATCCTGTCGGGGAGAGCGGATGCCGCCGAGGCCTGCGTGCTCGCCCACCTCGCCGGATCCGAGGCGCTGCTGCGCGGCTTCCTCGCCTGACCGGCGCGGCTACCCTGGAACGATGGCTTCCGGAAAGAAGAAGGGCGGCACGGGCGCGCCGCTCGATTTCCGCAACACCGCGCTGACCGACGCCCTCCAGACCCAGGACATGGCCGCGGTCGCCTTCGCCCTGCGACACGGTCCGACGGTCGTCCCGCTGATGAAGCAAGGCGACCGCGACGACCCGCTCGACTCGGGCGAGGTGTGGACGTACCGCGATCCGCGCACGGGCGACGTGGCGCTGCTGCTGTTCAGCGACGCGCTGCACAAGCCCGAGACACTGCCGCCGGCGGTCGCGATGCAGGGCCCGGCGTGGCTGAAGGCTTTCCTCAGCGCGCACGGCGACCAGATCACCACGGTGTTCTTCGACATCGCCGGCCCGCATCCGATGCAGGCGTCGCCCGCCGACGTGATCGCGGCGCTGGAGGCCTGACAGCTCGGGGCGACGTCTGCACGGGCGGGTGGTGGCGGCGCGTTTCGGCTCGCTGCGCTCGCTCAACGGGCGGGGGTGGAGGGGCGTTTCGGCTCGCTGCGCTCGCTCAACGGGCGGGCGCGGGGGTCAGAAGGTCGGGGCGGCGTCCCCGGGGCGGGAGCGGGCCCGGGTGCGGACGTCGTTCAGCGCGCTCGACAGCTTGGCGGAGCGGTCGTCGATCAGTTCGGAGTAGCCCAGGCGGGCGGCCTCGCTGCGCCGCTGCGCGGTCTGGGTGACGGGCCGGATCTCGCCGGCCAGGCTCAGCTCCCCGATCGCGGCCAGGTGCGTGGGCGTCGATTCGTTGCGCAGCGCACCCGCCACGGCGATGGCGATCGCGAGGTCGGCCGCAGGCTCGGTGAAGCGCACACCGCCGACGGTCGAGACGTAGACGTCCTGGTCGGAGGTCTTCACGCCCGCCTTCTTCTCCAGCACCGCGAGCACCATCGCGACGCGGGCGGAGTCGACGCCGTTGACGATGCGCCGCGGGTTCGGGGCCGTCGAGTGGATCGTCAGCGCCTGCACCTCGACCGGCAGCGCCCGCTTGCCCTCGAGGGCGATCGCGACGCACGTTCCGGGCTCGGAGATGCCCGAGCCGAGGAAGAGCCGGCTGGGATCGGGAACCTCGGCGATGCCGGATCCGGTCATGTCGAAGCAGCCGACCTCGTCGGTCGCACCGAAGCGGTTCTTGAGTGCGCGGACGAAGCGCAGCGATGTCTGCCGGTCGCCCTCGAAGTGGCAGACGACGTCGACGAGGTGCTCGAGGATGCGCGGACCGGCGATCGATCCGTCTTTCGTGACGTGGCCGACGATGATGACCGGAAGGTCGCGTTCCTTGGCGATACGGATCAGCGTGGATGCCACCTCCCGCACCTGACCGGGATGCCCGGCCATGCCCTCCGACAGCGACGACGAGACGGTCTGCACGGAGTCGACGATGAGCAGTTCGGGCCGCACCTCGTCGATGTTGCCGAGGATCGTCGCGAGATCGGTCTCGGCGGCGAGGTAGAGCTCGTCGTGCAGGGCGCCGGTGCGCTCGGCGCGCAGGCGCACCTGTCCGATCGACTCCTCGGCGCTCGCGTAGAGCACGCGGCGACCGGCGCGGGCGCTGGCGGAGGCGACCTCCAGCAGAAGCGTGGACTTGCCGACGCCCGGCTCGCCGGAGAGCAGGATGGCCGCTCCCGGCACGATGCCGCCGCCCAGCACGCGGTCGAACTCGCCGACGCCGGTGCTGCGGCGCGGGGTGTCGCGGCTGTCGACCGTCGTGATCGGTCGCGCGCGGCGGTCGGCCGTCGGCGCGACGGCCGTGATGGTGCGCAGGATGCCGGTCTGCTCGGCGGCTTCGACGACCGTGCCCCACTGCTGGCACTCGCCGCAGCGACCTGCCCACTTCGACGTTGTCCAGCGGCACTCGGTGCAGCGGTACGGCGCGACGGCGGGAGCGCGACGGGTGGCCATGAGATCAGGCTAACCGCGACCCCCGACACCGCCCGGCCGCGACGCGAGCCCGACCGCGACGCGAGCCGGCCGCGACGCGAGCCCGACCGCAGCAGCCGCGCACGCGCGGCGCGCTAGCCCGCAACCGGTGCGTCGGCGCCGGGCTGCAGCATCCGGTTCCTGATCCCGAGCCACGAGACCAGGCCTCCGAGCACGAGGAGTCCCGCCGTCACGAGTGCGGCCCGATGGAAGCCGGCGAGGTCGAGCGATCCGCCGACGATCGTGGCGAGCGCGGCGATGACCAGCAGACCGGCGACGCGCGAGACGGCGTTGTTGACCGCCGACGCGATGCCCGAGCGCTCGGTGTGCACGGCGCCGAGGATCGCCGAGGTGAGCGGCGAGACCGTGGTCGCGAGCCCGAGGCCGAAGAGGATCATGCCCGGCAGCACCTGCCACCAGTAGTCGAAGGACTCCGAGACGAGCAGCAGCAGGAGCGAGCCCGCCGCCATCACGAGCGGTCCGACGGTCATGAACAGGCGGGGGCCCAGGCGTCCGGCGAGGGTGCCCATCCGCGAGCTGAGCAGCACCATGAGGATCGTGGTGGGCAGGCTCGCGAGGCCGGCGAGGGTGGCCGGGAGTCCGGCGCCCTGCTGCAGGTAGACCGACAGCACGAACCCGTTGAGCGAGAGCGCGCCGTAGATGAAGAAGGTGGCGATGTTGCCGCTGGAGAAGTTGCGCGACGAGAACAGGTCGAGCGGGAGGATCGGCGAGGCCACCGTGCGCTGACGCAGGAGGAACCCGATGAACAGCAGGATGCCGGCGATGCCCGGGATCCAGATGGCGGGCGAGCCCCACCCCAGGTTCGGCTCCTCGATCAGCGCGAAGACGGCGGCGCCCAGTCCGAGGGTGCACATCGCTCCGCCGATCCAGTCGATGTGCGTGCCGGGCTCGCGGTGGTCGTGCGCGGTGAGCCGGGTCAGCAGCCACAGCGTGATCGCGATCGGCAGCACGTTGATGAGGAAAACGAAGCGCCACGACAGGTAGTCGACGAAGAGGCCGCCGATGAGCGGCCCGACGATCATCGCGCCGGTCGTCAGCGCCGTCCAGGTGCCGATGGCCTTGCCCTGCAACGGCCCGCGGATGGTCGAGGTGATGAGCGCGAGCGAGCTCGGCACGAGGAAGGCGCCCGCCGCCCCCTGCACCGCGCGGGCGACGATGAGGAAGAGGGGATCGGGCGCCGCGGCGATCGCGATCGAGGCGATGCCGAAGCCGATCAGCCCGATGCGCATGACCAGGATGCGGCCGAACGCGTCGCTGACCGATCCGGCGAGCAGGATGAGCGCGCCGAGCGTGATGAGGTAGGCGTCGACCACCCACTGCTGGGTGATGAGGCCACCGCCGAGCTCCCGGTCGATCGCGGGCAGGGCGACGTTGACGACGGTGCCGTCGAGGAACGCCACGAACGACGCCAGCGCGGCGATCGCGACGACGAGACGCTGCTGCGCGTCGAGGGTCATGCTCACGTCGCCAGGCTAGTCCCGTACCTGGACGGGGCACATGATCCTCGCAGGAGCACCCCCGCGACGGCGGCCGCGAACAGGCCTACCCTGACTGATGCGGTCGGATGCGGCATCCGACGCCCTCGACAGGACGGACCCCCCATGGAATTCGGCATTCACATCGCGGACTTCACCTGGAGCAGCGGATCCGAGAGGCTCGGTCCCGCGCTCGCCGCGCACGTCCGCAACGCGGAGGCGGCCGGCATCCAGCGCATCACCGTCATGGACCACTTCTGGCAGCTGCCGGGCATCGGACCCGCCGACCACGAGATGCTCGAGGCCTACGCCACGCTCGGCTTCATCGCCGCGCACACAGAGAAGGCGCTGCTGCACACCCTCGTCACGGGGGTCATCTACCGCGAGCCGGCTCTGCTGGCCAAGGCCGTCACGACGTTGAACGTGCTGTCGGGCGGCCGCGTCGGCCTCGGTCTGGGCGCTGCGTGGAACGAGGAGGAGTCGGCGGGTCTCGGCTTCGCCTTCCCGCCGGTGGCCGAGCGCTTCCGCCAGCTCGAGGAGACCGTGCAGATCTGCCTGCAGATGTGGTCTCCGTCGGAGGAGCCCTACGAGGGCGAGGTGTTCCGGCTGGGCCGGACGCTGAACTCGCCGCAGTCGCTCACGCAGCCGCACCCCTACCTGATGATCGGCGGCTCCGGGGAGAAGAAGACGCTGCGCATGGTCGCGCAGTACGCCGATGCCTGCAACCTCGGAGTCATGGACGGACTGGTGCCCACCCGCAAGCTCGAGGTGCTGCGGGGGCACTGCGAGGCGGTCGGCCGCGACTACGACGACATCGAGAAGACGGCCATGATCCCGATCAATCCGGAATCGACTCCCGAGGCGCTGGCGTCCGTCGTCCGCGACCTCGCCGGGGCCGGCTTCGCGGCGACGTACGTGTTCGCCGTCGGGATGCCGGAGCCCGAGCGCGTCGTGGACGTGATCGCCGAGACGGCTCGCCTGGTCAGCTGACGCGGTAGGCGTCGTAGCGGACGCGGTTCGCCTCGCGCACGCAGGATGCCACGAAGACGGCGTCCTCGAGGGTCCGGTCCGTGGCGCACTCCAGGGTCAGCGCCGTGCGGAAGTAGTAGGCCGAGGGATCGACGTCGGCGCCGTCCAGCAGCGACTGCAGGACGACAGGATCGCCGCTGCGCACCCCGCGCGCCGTCACGTACAGCAGAGCGCCGTCCTCGGCGCGTGCGCTGTACCGCCCGTCGATCTCGATGGAGCCGTCGGCGCGCACGTTCTGCCAGTCGGCGCCGCCCGGGAGGAGCACGCCGGTGAAGGCGCCGGTCACGGTTCCGCCGGCGATGGGGATGATGCGGCGATGGCCGGCCCGCGTCATCCCGTGGTCCTGAAGCGGGCCCAGTTCGGCATCGACGGAGAAGGCCCACTCGAGGCCGGGTACGGGCGGTGTCACGGTCACGGTTGCTCCTGTCCGCGCACCAGTGAAGCGGTGACCGTTGAGGATGTCAATGAATGCCGTCGGGTCGTCGGGTGGAGTCACCTCGTCGAGCCCGAAGCGCAACCCCTCGAATCGGGCAGGTTCTGCTTCCTATGCTCGGCGCATGGACACCAATGACATCCGCTGGAACGACGAAGCCCGTGCCAAGATCCTCTCCGATTCCGACCGCGTGCTGCGCGAGGCCGTCCTCGCCGTCGCGTCGTCGAAGGATCTGACCTCCGATGAGGCGTTCGCGCAGCTGAACGGCCGACTCAAGGACCGATTCATCGACTACGAGCCCGGCCCGGACATCCGCAAGTACGCCGATGCCATCGTCGCGGGAGAGTTCTCTGACGCCTCCTGATGCGGCACCTTCGGACTCCCTGTGAACGCGCCCCTCGAGGGGGCGGCGACGTAGGCTGAGTGCATCCCAAACCCCGGCATAGCCGGCGCGGAACGCGTGTCATCGCAAGCGACACGCTCCGACGGCCCCACCGTCGAGTCCATCCCCCCAAACGGACTCCGGTCGGGGCCGTTCCGCGTTCCCGGGCGGCTTCCGAAATCCGCGAAAACTTTTTTGTGACGTTTCCCGTCGCGTCCGCCTCTTATCTGCAGAGCACAACGACACGCTCCCCGAGGCGGGATGACCGCACGGGCCTACAGACAGAAGAGGACACCATCATGGCCGAGGACCAGAAGCCCACCACCACCGCTACGCCCGCCGCGCCGGTCTCCGAGACCGCCGCCCCGAAGCCCGCTTCGACGCCGGCCCCCCGCGTGGACCGCTCGTCGTTCTCCTCGTCCCGCGTCCCCGCTGACGAGAACGCCGCAGGCAAGACGACCATCGCCGACGGCGTGGTCGCGAAGATCGCCGGCATCGCCGCGCGCGAGGTGGCCGGCGTCTACGCGCTGGGCGGCGGCGGAGCCCGCGCCTTCGGCGCCATCCGCGACGCCATCAACGCCACCGACCTCTCGCAGGGCGTGAAGGTCGAGGTCGGCGAGACGCAGGCCGCCGCCGACCTCACCATCGTGGTCGAGTACCCGGCCCCCATCCAGGAGGTCGCCGGAAACGTGCGCGCCGCCGTCGCCGGCGCCATCAGCCGCCTGGTCGGACTCGAGGTCGTCGAGGTCAACGTCGAGGTCAACGACGTGCACATCGCCGGCGCCGACGACGACGAGAACACGGAGTCGCGAGTCGCATGAGTGCCACCGTCAAGGGTGCCATCGTCGGCGCCGTCCTGGCTCTCGCCGCCCTGATCTTCGGCTTCTGGGGATTCCTCCTCGTCGCCCTGTTCATGGGGATCGGCGCAGTGGTCGGACGCATCGTCAGCGGTCAGCTGGACGTCCGCGGCCTCGCGGACGCCTTCACCGGCCGCCGAACGAGCTGATGAGCAGCACGCAGGCCTTGGTCCCCGGCAGCCGCGTCCGCGCGGCCGCCGGGGAGGGGCCCACCACGCTTCCCGGGCGCATCGAGGTGCGCGACAAGGTCGTGAAGAAGCTGCTCCAGCACGTCGCGGCCACCGTCGTGGGTGTGGAGTCCGGCCGGATCGATGTCTCGGCCGCCGAGCACCGCGACGGCATCGCCGTCCGCATCACGACGCCGCTCCCCATCCCCCCGCTCGATGACCCCGCTGCCGTCGCGGCGGCCGGCTCGGTGACCGACGTCGCCGCACGCATCCAGCACGATGTGCAGGATCAGCTCGGCCGCATCCTCGGACAGCAGGTCACCCGCGTCGACGTCACCGTCGACGGGGCCACCACCGCCACCACCAGAAGGAGAGTCCGATGACCACCCCGGTGCTTCGTCGGGTCGTCCGACGCGAGACGCACTCACCGCGCACCGTCGCGATGATCATCGCCGTCGTCCTCGTGATCCTGGCGCTGCTCTACGTCGGCACCGAGATCGTCCTCAGCGTGCTGGGCCAGCCCGCGCTTCTGCTCGGGCCCGGTGCCGCGCTCGCCGGTCTCGCTGGTCTGCCAACCCAGGTTCCGCAGGGCGTGAGTATCGCCGTCGGAGTCGTCCTGGCCATCCTCGGCCTCATCGTAGTGGTGCTGGCCCTCAAGCCCGGCCGCCTCCCGCGCCACTCCCTCACCGTCGGGGACCGCGCCGTGGTCGTCGACAACGGCGTGATCGCCTCCGCGGTCGCGCAGCGCGTCAGCGACGAGACGGGGTTCCCCCGCGATCAGGTCCGGGTCGGTGTCTCGCACCGCACCGTGGACGTCGTGGTCGAGCCAGCCTTCGGCATCGACGTCGACGAGGCGCAGGTGCGCAGCGTCGCCGCCGCCGAGGTGGACGCCTACGGCCTCACCCCCTCCGTCACCACGAAGGTCCGCGTCCTGCGGACCAAGAAGGACGAGGACTTCCGATGAACAACACCAATCGCGCGCTGAACCGCATCGTGCTGCTGATCCTGGGCGTCGTCCTGCTGGTGATCGGCGGAGGTCTCGCCACCGCCGCCGCCGTGCCGGCCGCAGGCCAGGCCTGGGACATGACCGGCCAGGGGCTGCAGCAGTGGACCACGCAGCTCTGGGAGTCGTCCAAGATCGCGGGCGGCCAGCTGACCTGGCTCGCTGTCGGCGTGCTGGCCGCTCTGCTGTTGCTGGTGATCATCGCCATCGTCGTGATCTCGAAGGGCGTCCGCGGACGCAGCCGGACGACGCTCCGCGCGACCGGCTCCGCGAACTCGCTCGGACGCATCACGGTGACCGAGGGCTTCGCGTCCGACGCGCTCAAGAACGCGCTGGGCGGATACGACGAGATCCTGTCCGCGAAGGTGACCGCCAATGACGTCGCGCACGAGCCCGTGCTGCACGTCAGCGTCACCCCCCGTCAGAACACCTCGCCGCTGCACGTCGCGGAGACCGTCGACCGGCTCGTGACGAACCTCGGTACGCTCACCGGTCAGCAGCTCACCACGTTCATCTCCGTGCACAGCGGTCTGCGGGCGAAGCTCGCCCACGACCAGCGTCGCCTGAGCTGATCGAACTCACGAAAGGGAATCAGGACATGCGAAACAAGCTCCTCCTCATCGGCGGGATCGTCTTCCTCGCCTATGTGCTCGGAAGCCGCGCCGGCAAGGGCGAGTCGCTCGCTCACCAGCTGGTGCGCGAGTGGAACGACCCCAAGGCGCGCAAACGCCGCCACAAGGCCTACGAGAAGTCCTCGAAGGCCCTGGAGAAGTCCGCCAAGGAAGCCAAGAAGAAGCTCCACAAGCTGGCCGATTCCTGACCCGCGCCCCCGGGCGCATCTGCACCACACCCCTGTGAAAGGACCCCCTCATGGGATTTTTCGGATTCCTCCTGCTCGGCCTCATCGCCGGTGCCATCGCCAAGCTCATCCTCCCGGGCAAGCAGGGCGGCGGCTGGCTCATCACCCTCCTCCTGGGTGTCGTCGGAGCACTGCTCGGCGGCTTCCTCGGCGGACTGCTGCTGGGCGCGCCGCTGCAGGACTTCTTCTCCATCCAGACGTGGCTCCTCGCGATCGGCGGCTCGCTGATCGTCCTGCTGATCTACGGATTCATCGTCGGCCGCCGCGCCACGAAGTAAGACGACGGCGCGGACACCCGCGACCGCCGAACCGGACCCCGCAAGAAACAACACACGAAAGGAAGACCCTCATGGGACTCGACGACAAGATCAAGAACGCTGCTCAGGACATCGCCGGCAAGGCGAAGGAGGCCATCGGCAAGGCCACTGACAACGACCGCCTCGCGGCCGAGGGTCAGGCCGACCAGGCGAAGGCCGACGCGAAGAAGGCCGGCGAGAACGTCAAGGACGCCTTCAAGTAAGTCGAACCGACAGAGGGGGATGCCGCACCGGCATCCCCCCCCTCTCATGTTCCGCCCAGGACGGCCGGCCTGCAGACGGCCGAACGTGATGACGATCCGATGCGACAAGACCGAGGAGAACCATGAACGGTGAACGCCAGGATCACGCCGGTGCCCGTCGCACGAACGGGGATGCACAGGCGGGGCCGTGGTCGCAGCCCGCGGTCGCGCTGACCGTGGCGACACCTCTGGTCGCCGCCGACCCGGTCGCACCCTCCGCCGAGGTGCCCACCGTGTCGGTCCTCGCCACGACGCCCGTCACGCGGAACGCGTCGAGCAGTGCGGCGCTGTTCATCAGCGCAGCGGTTGTCTACACCGCAGCGGGCACCACGGCCACCACGGGTCAGGTGCACCTCGAGTTCACCTCCGACGGTCCGTTCGAGCCCGACTTCGACGAAGACGACTTCGCCGCCGCCGGATGGACGCGCGTCCCGGGTCGGCCGCGCGCGGTCTTCTTCTGCGGCGCATCGATGAGCGACGGTCAGTCGCGGCGCGTTCCCCGCTTCCGCTGGCGCGGAGCGGTCGCGGCCAGGGGACGACTGGCGGCCGACGTGCGCGCCGACAACCCGGACGTCGCGACCCGCGGAGTGTCCGTCGATGTGAGGTGAGCGCCACCGGCGCAGTCCGGCCTCAGTCGAGCGGCACCGTGTCGTGGAGCCACTGCTTCGTCCGGTCCAGCGCTTCGCGGGCCTCGGGCCGGTCGAGGTGGAACTGGTACTCGTGCGGCAGCGCCGGCTCGTGCGTCGCGGGCCAGAAGAGCTCGGTGACCGGCACGCCCAGCTCCGTCAGCCTCGCGGCCATCGGCACGGACTGCAGCCACGTCAGCCCGTCGCCGTTGCCGCCGCTGATGTAGGTCGGAGGGAAGTCCGGCGTCACGAAGCGCAGCGTCGACATCGTGGCGCCGGACGACTGCTGCGACCAGTCCTTCGTGCCCGTGTAGGCCCACAGCGCCACCTTGAAGCCCCACGCGGACAGTCCCTGCAGCTCGGCCATGGCGCTCAGGTCGTAGACGCCGCAGTTGAGGATGATGCCCGCGAGCTGCCGGGGCGCGATCGTCGGCGCGACACCGACGAGGTGCGCGTAGCGCGGGTTGGTCACCATCGCCGCCAGCTGACTCGCGAGCTGGGCGCCCGCGGAATCTCCGGCCAGCACGATGCGGTCGGGATCGATGCTCAGCTCGTCGGCGTGATCCTGCAGATACGTCAGAGCCTGGAAGAGCTCGGTGATCGCGGTCGGATAGTGCTCCTCGGGGCCCACGGAGTAGTCGACGCCGACCGTCGTGTACCCGTCCGCGGCGAGGATGCGCAGGTACGGGTCGACGTTCTCCGCCGACCCCGAGATCCACGCGCCGCCGTGCACCCAGACCACGGTAGGACGACGCTCGCCCGCGGCCGCCTGTGTGAAGACGTCGAGGGTGGATGCTGCATCCTCCCCGTAGCGGACGTCCTGCTGCTCGCGCAGGGCCGTCGCCGGCACGTAGGGCTCCATCTCCGTCACGGTCGCCGCTCCGCCGCGCTCGAACACGCTCCGGATGATCATCGCGGACGGCCACGGCGTCAGCGACGTGACGATCGCCACGACGAGGACGACGGCCAGTGCGCTCGCCAGCGCGATGCCCCAGGAACGCCGCCGTCTGTGACGGCGACCGGTGGCAGCGGGTGTCGCCGCAGCATCCTGCTCGCTCCCGGACATCCCGACCTCTCCGAAGCGACCGTCGACGGCGCGTCTGGATCGCGACCGGCGTGCGCCGGTGCGTGGTTCCCAGAATGCCCGAGACTGCGGCGCGACGGTGCTACGGCGCGACGGTGGTGCGGCGACCGAAGAACTCGTTCGCGGAGGGCAGCCACATCAGCACCGACGCGATGACGATCAGGGCGATCCCGATCCCGCCGAGTGCGGCGCTCAGCCCGAGCGAGAAGATCGCGTTGACGACCTGCAGCACCGCGAGGATGGTCAGCGTGACGCGCGCCCAGTTGCGTCCGGCGCGCAGGCGCCAGACGACGACCGCCTGGATGATCGACAGCGCCAGCACGAGCAGCCCGGCGAAGACGTAGGTGATTCCGAAGAAGTTCGCCGTCGTGGTCGCATCCCCTTCCGCCACCACGTTCCCGGCGCTGATGAACGAGAACACCGCGGTGATCACGCCGAGTGCGGTGGCCAGCAGCCAGATGAAGAACGACGCGGTGACCGTGGTCGGACGTGCGGGCATCTTCGGATCCGTCATGGGAGTCCCTTCTCGGACCGTTGGAGTGCCCACGCTAGGTCGCCCCGGCGCGATCGCCCCGAGGGTTGACAGGTCGCGGTGCGCTCCGACGTCAGCGGTCGGCCGTCTGCACTGCCACGGTCACCGCCCCGTCGCGCATGGTGAAGCGCACCTCGCTGCCCTGCGGCAGTCCGCCGACGAGAGCGCGACGCACCTGGTCGCCGACGCGGAGGGCGACCGAGACGGGAGCGGTGGTGTCGGCGCACTCGACGCGCAGCGCATCGCTCTCGCCGGAGCCGACGAGCAGGCACGTCGAGCCCGCGCTGGTGGCCGACCAGACCCACAGCTTCTCGAAGTCGGCGAAGGGCTGCAGCCGGGCGCCGATCATGTCGATCCGGGCCAGGTCGACCCGGTCGACGAGGCGCTGGCGCTCCGCCGCGGTGGCGACGATCGAGGTGTCGTCCGAGCGTCCGGAGGCGGCCAGGACGCCGGCCCCGACGAGTGCCACGAGGGCGGCGGTGAGCGCGGAGGCGCTGATCCGACGACGGCGCGGCGGTCGCCGGCGCGCTGACTGCGAGTGCGCGACCGAGGGCGCCGACGGGCGGGGGAGCGTGGCGCCCTCCGGAGGAGCGGCCGACGCGTGGCCGAGCCGCTCGAGCTCCTCGAGCCGCTTCAGCGCGTCCGGATCCGCGGCGATGTCGGCGTCGGGCCCGAACGCCCGACGTCGGAGGTCCGCGAGTTCACGGGCGAGCGCGGGCGGGAGCGACGTCGCATCCACCCTCCGATCATGCTCCCGCGGTGTCCTCTTGGCCAGCGCTTGCGCGAAGCACCGACGAGGGGGCGGATGCTTCGGGCCCGGGCTCCCCGCCGAGCCTCTCGACCAGGCGCTCGCGCGCGCGACCGATGTGCTCGCCGAGGAGGGCGGCTGCAGCATCCCCCTCGCCCGCCTCGATGAGCTCGAGCAGGCGCTCGTGCTCCGCGACGATGACCTCGGTGGGCAGGAGGGAGGCGCCCTGCACCTGCGACATGCAGAGCACGACCTCCGAGACGAGGCTGCGGTACATCCGTGTGGTGCGCTCGCTGCCGATCGCGTCGACGAGGCTCGCGTGGAACCGCATGTCGGGGTCGACGGCATCGCGAGGCGACGCGTCGGTCAGGGCCGCGATCTCGGCGTTCGCCGCGCGCGCCTCCGGCGGCACGATCCCGGTGCGCGCCAGAACGCGCAGCGCCTCGGCCTCGATGAGGGCGCGACTGCGGTAGATGTCTCGGGCGTCCGCGGGCGTGAGCCGCATCACCCGCGCCGTCTTGTGGGCGCTGCGTTCGAGCAGGCGCTCGCGCACGAGGTTCTCGATCGCCGCCTTGGCCGTCGGGCGGGCGACGTCGTAGCGGCCGGCGACGTCGGTCTCGACGAGGGCGAGACCGGGCGGCAGGTCGCCGGACAGCACGCGGGCGCGCAGATCAGCGGTGACCGCGTCGATCACCGAGACCACTTCCAGTCGCACCATGGCATCGAGGGTACGCGTCCGCCCGCGAGATGTACACTTGTCAGACAATCCGGCGGTGAGGGCAGGAGACGATGGCGTGGACGCACTGATGACCGCCGCGGTCGCGGATGCGACCCGCATCAGCGAACGGTCGATCGACCGGGTCGCGTACGCCTCGGATGCCTCGCACTACCTCTTCACGCCGAGCGCCGTCGTCACGGCCGCCGACGCCGGCGAGGTCGCCGCGATCCTCCGCGCCGCCTCGGCCACGGGCTCGCGGGTCACCTTCCGCTCGGGTGGCACCAGCCTGTCGGGGCAGGCCTGCACGGACGGCGTGCTGGTCGACACCCGGAAGGCGTTCCGGCGGATCGACGTGCTCGACGGCGGCATGCGGGTGCGGGCGCAGCCCGGTGCCACCGTCCGCCAGGTCAACACGCGGCTCGCGCGACACGGTCGCCGGCTCGGTCCCGATCCGGCGAGCGAGGCTGCGTGCACCATCGGCGGCGTCGTGGCCAACAACTCCAGCGGCATGGCCTGCGGCACCGTCGAGAACAGTTACCGCACGCTGGAGTCGATGGTCTTCGTGTTGCCCTCGGGCACGACCATCGACACGGCCGACCCCGATGCCGACCGCCGCCTCCGCGAGGAGGAGCCGGAGCTGTCCGCCGGACTCGAGCGCCTCCGCCGGCGCGTGCAGGACGACCCCGCGTCGGTTGCGACGATCCGCCGGCAATTCGCGATGAAGAACACCATGGGCTACGGCGTGAATGCGCTGCTCGACTTCGACAGCCCGGTGCAGATGCTCGCGCACCTCATCGTCGGCAGCGAGGGCACGCTCGCCTTCGTCGCCGAGGCGACGTACGTCACGGTGCCCCTCAAGCCACGCATCGCCACGGCGCTCGCCGTCTTCCCCACGCTCGATGACGCGACCCGCGCGCTGCCCGCACTCGTGGAGACGGATGCCGCGACCCTCGAGCTCATGGACGCCACCAGCATCCGGGTGGGTCAGGGCTTCGCCGACGCCCCGTCGCAGATCCGCGGCTTCGAGGTCGGCGCCGAGGCCGCCCTGCTCATCGAGTACCAGGCGATGGAGCAGGAGCACCTCGACGAGCTGGTCGCCCGCGGCGCGCGGCTGCTCGGCGGACTGCCGCTGCGCGCTCCGGCGGAACTGTCGCAGGACGCGGCGGAGCGCGCCCGCGCGTGGAAGCTGCGCAAGGGCCTCTACGCGACGGTGGCCGGCGCGCGCCCGGCCGGCACGACCGCCCTCCTCGAGGACGTCGTCGTGCCGGTGCCGGCGCTGGCCGCGACCTGCGAGGCGCTGCAGGAGCTCTTCACGCGCTTCGCGTATCGCGACAGCGTGATCTTCGGGCATGCCAAGGACGGCAACATCCACTTCATGCTCACCGACCGGTTCGAGGGCGACGCCGCCATCGGCCGGCTGGCGGACTTCACCGACGAGATGGCCGACGTCGTGCTGGCCGCGGGCGGCAACCTCAAGGCCGAGCACGGCACGGGTCGCGCGATGGCGCCCTTCGTCCGTCGCCAGTACGGCGACGAGCTCTATGCCGTGATGTGCGAGATCAAGCGGCTCTGCGATCCCCGCGGCATCCTGAACCCCGGCGTGATCATCGACGACGACCCGGTGGCGCACCTCCAGAGCTTCAAGCTCGCCGAGCCCATCGAGGCGGAGGCCGACCGCTGCGTCGAGTGCGGCTACTGCGAGCCGGTCTGCCCGTCGAAGGACCTGACGCTCACACCGCGGCAGCGGATCGTGGTGCGCCGCGGGATGGCGCGGGCCGAGGCCCACGGCGACCATGCGCTCGCCCGCGAGCTGCGGAAGGACTACGACTACGCCGGGGTCGACACCTGCGCGGTCGACGGGATGTGCGCCACCGCGTGCCCCGTGCTGATCGACACCGGGCAGCTGGTCAAGCGCCTGCGCCGGGAAGACCAGAATCCTGTTCTCGCCGTGGGCTGGAAGGCCGCCGCCGCCGCGTGGGGACCGGTGACGCGGGCGGGCTCAGCGGCGCTGACGGTCACCGATCGTGTGCCGTCACAGGCCGTCTCCGCCGTCACGATCGCCGCGCGCGCCGTGCTCGGCGCCGACACGGTGCCGCTGTACACGGGCGACCTGCCCGGGGGCGGCCCCGACCGGCGGCGTCTGGCCGGCGTGCAGGGCGGGGGCCAGGGCGAGGCCGTCGCGGTCTACTTGCCGGCGTGCGTGAACTCCATGTTCGGCGCGGCCGCCGGCAGGATCGGCGCCACCGAGGCGTTCGTGCGGCTGGCGGAGCGCGCGGGCGTGCGGGTGGTCGTGCCGGAGGGCATCGAGTCGCTCTGCTGCAGCACGCCGTGGACGTCGAAGGGCTACACGGGAGGCCGGGACGTGATGGCGAAGCGGGTGGTCGCGGCGCTCCGCGATTCCACCCGCGACGGCGAGCTCGTCGTGGTCAGCGACGCCTCGAGCTGCACGGAGGGCTTCGCGCACATCCTTGACGACGCCGGACTCGACTACCGCACGGAGGACGCCGTCGCCTTCGTCGAACGGCTCGTGCTGCCGCAGCTGGGCGCGGTGATGCCGCTCGTCGACTCCCTCGTGCTGCACCCGACGTGCTCGTCGACGCAGATGGGGCTGAATCCGGCGCTGGCAGCGCTGGCCGACGCCGTCGCGACGGACGTGCGGACTCCCGATGCGTGGGGATGCTGCGGCTTCGCCGGAGACCGGGGGATGCTGCATCCCGAACTCACCGCGTCGGCGACCGCTGCGGAGGCCGCCGAGGTGGCCGGGATCGGTGCGCAGGCGCACGCCTCCTGCAACCGCACCTGCGAGGTCGGGATGACCCGGGCGACCGGGTCGGAGTACCGGCACGTGCTGGAGCTCCTCGAGGAGGCCACGCGCCCCGAGCGCGCCTGACCTGTCGGCGCGTGCGGCCGGTCAGGCGTCCGGGAGCGTGCCGGTGTCGTCGGCTCGCGTCGCGTCCTGGAGCGTGCCGGTGTCGCCGGCCCGCGTCGCCTCCGGGAGCGACCGCGCGGGCAGGTCGAGCACCAGGCCGTTCGTCGAGAAGGCCGCTTCCGACAGGCGGTGGAGCACGGCGGGGTCGAGGTTCGTCGGCGCGGACGCGTCGAAGGAGAACTGCAGCGGGATGGCGGGCTGCAGCCAGACGGAGGTCATCCCCTGCTCCTCCGCGCCGGCGTAGCGCCACGACAGCATGAAGCATTTATTGCGCCGCAGCTTGACGCTCGCGATCGTCTTGACGTAGGCGAGGATGTCGTCCGGCATGGGAACCGCGTCGAACATGGTGCCGTAGAAGAAGGTGCCCACGGGTGTGCTCCTGGTGTCGAGGTGGCAAGGTCTGTCAGCCGAGGTCCAGGGCAACGTCTCACGCAGGCTACGTCGCGGCGCCGGAGCCCCGCACGGGGGTTACGAACCGGCGCACCGATGTGAGATTGGCACCGCTCACCGCGCGAGCGAACGAGCGCAGCGAGCGAGACGGTTCCGGCGTCGCCCTACCGCTGCGCCAGATACCGCACCAGGGCGCGCACCGCATCGCGGCCCGCCCGGTTCGCGCCGACCGTCGACTGACTGGGTCCGAAGCCGATGAGGTGGACGCGCGGCTCGGCCGCGACTTGGGTGCCGCGCATCGCGATGCCGCCAAGGGAGTTGCGCAGCGCGAGCGGGTCGAGATGCGAGAGCGCGGGGGTGAAGCCGGTGGCCCAGAGGATCACGTCGACCGGGGTGAAGGTGCCGTCCGCCTCCCGCACGCCGTGCGGCTCGACGCGGGTGAACATCGGGCGGCGCTCGAGCGCACCGCGCTCCTTGGCGGCGACAACGTAGGGCAGCCAGCCCAACCCCGTGTACGACACCACGCTCGCCGACGGCTCGCCGGCCTCGACCGCCGCGGTGACCTTCGCGATGGTCTCGCGTCCCTCGACCTCGGGCCGGAAGTCGCCCTCCCAGAAGACGGGCTCGCGGCGCGTGTACCAGAACGTCGTCGCGTCCCTCGAGATCTCCTCGAGCAGCTGCACCGCCGAGATGCCGCCGCCCACGACCGCCACGCGACGACCGGCTGTCTCGGCGGAGGAGACGTAGTCGCGCGTGTGCAGCTGCACGCCGAGGAAGGTGTCCTGGCCCGGGTAGTGCGGCAGGACGGGGCTGGTCCAGGTGCCGGTCCCGTTGATGACCGCACGGGTGCGCCACACCCCGGCGGATGAGTCGACGAGGAGATCGCCGTCCGGGTCGTCGTCGGCTCGACGGACGGCGCTCACCGTCACCGGCCGCAGGATCGGCGGATGCATCGCCGACTCGAAGGCCGCGAAGTAGCGGGGCACCGCGTCGCGACTCGCCTCCGCGTCGTCGATCGGCGGCTTCGGGAACCCCGGCAGGTCGAAGATGCCGTTGACCGTCGACATCCTCAGCGACTCCCACCGGTGGCGCCACGCGCCGCCGGGGCCGGTCTCGGCGTCGAGGACGATGAACGTGCCGGGAGACGGCGTGCCCTCTGCGGAACCAGGGCCGCCGGCATCCGTCGCCGCTGCCCTGTCGAGTGCGCTGACGAAGCCGCGCTGGGCGAGGTGGAACGCGGCCGACAGGCCGGCCTGGCCGGCGCCGATCACGACGACCGTCGCCGTGCGTTCGGCTGCCGTCGGTGAGGCGGTCACACGCTCAGGATACGGTCCTGCCGGCGTCGGCCGTCGTCAGCGATAGCGACGGGGGACCGTCCAGTGCCGTCCGAACTCCTCGTCGAACGTCTCCGGGTCGAACGGGCTGTCGCCGCCCGCCGGGAAGCTCGTGAGCTCGCCGAACACGACCCTGCCGTCGACGTCGTAGAGGTCCACCCGCACGAAATCGGTGCCGGCGGCGAGGCGCTGTGCGACGTCGATCATCTCGGCGAGGTGCGCCGGTCGCGCGGGCGCGGGGTCGGCCCAGGGCGGACCGCCGGAGAGCGGGAGGTGGGTCCAGTCGGGCAGGAAGAAGTCCTGCGTCCGCGTGCCGAAACGGCCGCTGTCGACCTGGATGTAGGCGCAGCGCCCGTGGAAGACGAAGAACTTGAAGTCGTCCGGCACCGAACCGTCCGGTCCGGCGAGGAACTCCTCCACGATCACGCGGGGACGGATCCGCCCGTAGACCCATTCGCGGTTCGGCCCCTGACCGTAGAGCTTCGTCAGCCAGGTCTCCGCGATCCGGGCGACCTGCTCGCGCGGCGCGTGCTCGGCTCGCACGTGCCGGTAGACCCAGCCCCACTGCGCCTCGGGGAGGCGCGTGTCCTCGGGGGCGTACGGCGAGACGACCAGCGCCGCCCCACTGCCATGGGTCGGCTTCACCACGTAGGCGTCGGGCAGCTCCAGGTCGCGCAGCGCGCGCGCGTCGTCCAGAATGGCGAACGCCCGCGGGAGATACTCCTCGCCGATCGCCGCGGCGACGTGGTCACGGACGGCGGCCTTGTCGGCGAACGTCACGATCAGGTCGCGGTGGTCGCGCAGCATCTTGTAGCGCACCTTCTCGCGGAAGGTGCGCGGGTGCCGCGTGCGCCACAGGCGGAGTGCGCGAACCAGGATGCTGCGCTCCCGCCATCTCACCCGCGGACGCCGTCGCGGAGGATTCGGTGAGGGACGCGGCACCCGTCGAGACTACGTGCGGTCGGAGTTCGCCTGGCACCTGGACGGCAGCGACCCGCGGCCGCCGCCGCGTCGCCGTCGCCTTGGGCGCCGACTTGGAGACAGCGGGCGCCAACGGCGAGCGACGGCGCAGCGGCGGCCGTAGCGTGAAGCCGTCTCCGACGTGCACGGAGCCGTGGCCGTTCGCTTACGTGAAGCGATCGCCAGACCGATCGGGACCCGAGCGTCCCGCCGAACAGTCCGGAGAACCCGCTGTGACCGATGACCTCGCCGTTCCCTCCAAGGGCCGACAATTCCTGCTCGCGCTCATCAGCGCATTGGCGGCAGCGGTCGGGTATCTCGTGGCGGAGCTGCTGATGCAGCACGACACCTCGTCGGTCCTCCTCGGCATGATCGGCATCACCGTCGTGCTGACCCCGCTCTTCTACCTGATCAACCTTCGCCGGAGCCGTCCCGTTCGGCGGCGCTGACGACGAGGCCGCTGCTCGGTCTCACGTGCGTCGGCGGTGGGTGACGCGCCCGCCCACCACCGTCAGGACCGCCGCGTTCCGTAACAGTCCGTCCGGCTCCGCAGGATCCAGGGCCAGCACGGTGAGGTCGGCGGCGTAGCCGGGCGCAATGCGGCCGATCCGGTCCTCGACGCCGTACGAGGCCGCCGCGTCGATGGTGGCGTGACGCAGGGCGTCGTCGAGGGGCAGGACCGAGTGCGGGGTGTTAGCCGGCAGATCGAGCTGGATGACGGATTTCCGCGTCGTGGCGATGTAGAGGTTCAGCAGCGTCTCGTGGGGCGCGGTCGGAGCGTCCGTGCCGAACGCGATCCGGGCTCCCGCGGCGCTGAACGTCGGCCAAGGATAGCCGCGCTCGACACGGTCGTCGCCGAGCTGAGCGCGCCAGTTCGACTGGATGGCGGGGTCGGCGTGGACGGGTTGCACCGACGCGGTCACGCCGAGCGCCGCGAGGCGTGCCGGCGTCGCTTCCGAGACCACCTCCAGGTGCTCGATGCGGGGTCTCCAGTCCCACCGCTCGTTCGTCGCGGCGACGTGCTCCATGACATCGAGCGCGATGTCGCTGGCGCGGTCCCCGATCGCGTGCAGGGCGAGGCGCAGTCGGACGGCGTCGGCATCGACCGCGACGGCCGTCAGGCGGTCGACGTCCCACATGAGGTCGGCGTTGGTGCCGAAGGAGTACGGATGCCGCATCGCGGCCGTGCAGGCGTCGATGACGCCGTCGAGCACGAGCTTGATGCCGATCACGCTGAGCCACTCGGTGTTGCCCGCACGGGCCTCCTCGGCCTCGCGCACCTGGGCGAGGTTGGCCTCGTCGGAGCCGGCATCCGCGACGAGCCAGTGCGCTGCGACCCGCAGGGGAAGCCTGCCGCCGTCCTCGGCTGCCAATGTCTGCAGGGCGCGCCATCCGTGCCGGTCCATGCCCATGTCGACGACGGAGGTCACCCCGGCGGCCGCGAAGGCAGCAAGGGCGCGACGTGCGGACGCGACGCGATCGCCGTCGGTGGTCTCCCGGCTGAGGTGCGCCCACGCGATCTCGTGCGCAGCGCGTTCGTGCAGCATCCCCGCAGGCTCCCCCGACGGCAGCCGTGACAGGTGCCCGGCCGGTGGATCGGGCGTCGAGGCATCCACGCCCATCGCCCGCAGTGCCGCGGAATTGACCCACACCGAGTGCATGTCGTTGGAGTCGAGGAAGACCGGGATGTCGGACACCACCTCGTCGATCATGGCCGCGGTCGGCTCGCCCCCGACGGCGTCATACAGCCAGCCCTTGCCAAGGAGAAGACCGGCGTCCGCGCCGAGGCGGGCGCGCTCCGCGACGAGCCGCCGCTGGATCTCGGCGAGATCGGCCGCATCCGTGAGGCCCACCTTGGCGAGGCTCTCGCCGGTCCACACGAGGTGGACGTGCGAGTCGACGAAGCCGGGCACGACGACGTGACCCTCGACGTCGATGACCGTCGCATCGGACTCGACCTCGCCGGCTGTCATCTCGACGATGACTCCGTCCGCTGTGACGATCGTCGACTCCGACGGCGGGGCCGTTCCTGTGGAGAGATCGAGGGCGCGGGCGCGGGTCAGGTTGAGGCGGGTCACCGGGCGACCTCCGGGGTGGAAGCGGATGCTGCGGCGAGGACGCGTTCGCGCCGTTGGACGCGGGTGGACAGGGCCGCGATGGCGACCACGGGGACGATGAGCACCCAGCTCGTGATCGCGATCGCCCAGCCGAAGCCGACGTAGCCGACCGACTGGGCCAGCCATCCCCCGACGAGCGGAGAGAAGGCGGAGCCGAAGAGGTAGACGCCGATCGACGGACCGGAGAAGCGGCCGTTGGCGTCGAGCGCGGCAGCCGTGGCGATGAAGAGCAGGAACGCCGCCAGGTAGACGGTGTTCCAGGCGATGAGGACGATCGTGTAGACCGTGGGGTCGTCGGTGAGGGCGGCGGCGAGCTTCAGCGCTCCGCCCGCGGTGAGCAGGATCGCGAGCGGCGCCGCGCGGCCGAGCTTGTCGCCCACGAAGATGAGCGCGAGGGCGGCGACGAAGCCGCCGGCGCTCGAAACGCTGAGCACCACGCCGAGGCCGGCATCGGTGAGACCGGTCTGATCCGCCCCCATCGTGCCGGCCAGCGCCCAGACCGAGTCCTCGCTGATGGCCCACACGGCGAACATCGCGAGCAGGGCCACGCCGGCGAGGGTGACGGCACGGCTCTGCGGTGCTGCGGCCGTCGCAACCTCCGCGGGGGCCGAAACGACGGGCGCCTGCGGAAGCCAGGTCGCGGCGAGGAGCAGGGCGAGGGACAGGGCTGCGACGAACCCGAAGACGCTCCCGGTCGTGATGCCGATCAGCGGGATGGCCGCCAGCACGACGGTCACGATCGCACGGTTCACCAGGCCATTCACCGCCGACATGCGATTCGGGTTGCGAAGCGCCGCCAGCGCGGCGCCGCTCGCGGCCAGAGCACCGCCGACGCCGGCGCCGCCGAGGATGACGGCGGCGACCGTCGCGACGGCTCCTATGTTCAGCGCGGCGACGGCGAAGGCCGCGGCCGACACGATGAGGCCGATCTGCGCCACGCGCGTCCGTCGGGTGCCTTCCGCCCACCGCGTCGACGCCGTGCACGCGACGGCCGTCGCCAGAAGCGATCCGGTGAGCACGCCGCCAGCCTCCGCGACGCTCATCCCGAGCGACTCCTCCAGAGCGATCAGCATCAGCGGCAGCAGGTTCGCCGTGAGGAGGCCGAGCACCGACATCCCGAACGTGGAGACGGCGCGTCGCGTGGTGAGAGGCAGTCGGGTCGTGTCGACGACGGACATGGGCGCTCGATTCTCCGGCATCGTCGCCGGCGGGGAGGTTCGGATCACACAGCGGTGGGGATGCGGGCGGGTGCGGTGCGGTGCGGTGGGGTGCGGTGGGGTGCGGTAAACATACACCGTTTGTTTTCGATCAGCCACCCTCGGTGCCTTCGCGAGACGCGCACGCGGATCCGTGGTGGTCGGCTTCAAACAAACGGTGTATGTTTTGTTCGGCTCGGGGTCGGCCAGCCAACAGCAGCCCGTCCTTCCGCCCCGACGCCGAACCCGCCCGCGACGAAGAACACCCCTCCTTCGTGGCCGGCGGCCCCCTCGCCGGTGACGACGCTTCGCCCTCCCGTCACCCTGCCCGCCGCGCGACACTGCCGTCGCCGCCAGGGCCCATCGCAGCAGAGAGGTCAGCAATGACAGAGTCATCACGGACGCGCATCGCGGAGACGACCGACGCATCGGAGAAGAAGCTCGAGCGTCGCCTCGGCGTCGGGGGGAACGTGCTGCTCACGCTGTCCTCGATCTCGCCGGCGGCCAGCGTGTTCATCCTCGGCGGAGCAGCGCTCGGCGCGTACGGCACCGGCGTCTTCTGGGGATTCCTCATCGGCGGGGCCATCAGCCTGCTCGTGGCCCTCTGCTACGCCGAGCTCGGCTCGCGTTACCCGATCGCCGGGGGCGACTACGGGCTCGTCAGTCGGACGCTGGGTCCGGCATCCGGATCGGCCGTCTTCTTCCTCGGCCTGATCGGCCTGCCGCTGTTCCAGGCGGTCTTCGCGCTGGGGGTGTCGGACTACCTCGGGGTGACGATCGCCGGTCTCGACCCCATCGTCACGGCCCTCATCGTCACGGTGATCTCCACGGTGGTCTCCTGCCTCGGCATCCGCACGAACGCGTGGGTCACCGGCACCTTCCTCGTCGTCGAGGCGCTCGCGCTGGTGCTGCTCACGGGCCTGGGCGCGGTGCACATCGAGCGGCCGCTGACCGACCTGCTCAACCCGCAGGCGCTGGACGCGAGCGGGGCGCTCGCCCCGATCGGCGTCGCCGGTCTCGTGCTCGTCATCACGCAGGGCGTCTTCGCGCAGTTCGGCTTCGGCGGCGCTGTCTACTTCGCGGAGGAGACCGTGAACCCGAGACGCAATGTCGCACGCGCCGTGATCCTCTCGGCGATCATCACCGTGATCCTCGAGGTCGTGCCGCTGACGTTCGTCATGCTCGGGGCGGATTCGATTGAGGGGCTCGTCGGCTCCGACCTGCCGGTGCAGGCGTTCCTCGAGCAGCGCGCCGGCCACGCCCTGTCGGTCTTCGTGCTCCTGTCGATGGCGCTCGCCATCCTCAACGCGAACATCGCCCTGAGCCTCCAAGCCGGGCGACTGCTCTACGTCGCCGCCCGCGACCGTGCCCTGCCGCCGGCGCTGGCGAAGCCGCTCGCACGGGTGTCGGGCGCCGCCCACATGCCGCGTATCGCGACCATCGTGATGGGCGTGATCTCCGGCATCTGCTGCCTCATCCCGATGACCGTGCTCCTCAATGCCACCGGATCCACGGTCGTGGCGGGTCTCGCCTTCATCGCGATCGCCGCAATCGCCCTGCGCCGGTCACGGCACGGTGCTCCGTCCGACGTGTTCCGGATGCCGCTGTGGCCGGTGCCGGCCGTCGTGGCACTCATCGTGATCGTGGCCGTGGTCGGCATCGGCGTGTTCGATCCGGGCCAGTGGGTGAGCCTCGGCATCGCCGGGGGCATCGTCGTCGCCGGCTACCTGTACTACTTCCTCTACCTGCGATCGCGCGGAGGCCTGCCGTTCTTGGGGGAGGGGCAAGACGATGACCATTCCCGCTGACCCGATCTTCGAGTCGGCGCTCGCGCAGACCGCGGCGCATCTGCCTGGTGTCGCGCGCGGCGATGCCCTCGACCTGCGGGGCGCGATCGACGCCGGACTTCGCGAGGAGTTCGGACGTCTGCCCGCGTGTCCGGAGGTCTCTCGACACGATGTCAGCTTTGTGGCGGATGACGGGGCAACCCTGCCTGCTCGCTGGTACAGGCCGGCGGGGTCGGGCTCCGGGTCCGCCGTGCTGTTCTTCCACGGCGGCGGCCTCATCGCGGGATCCGTGGAGATCTACGATCCCTATGTCGCTCAGCACGTGCAGTCGTCGGGCGTGCCGATGCTGTCGGTCGACTACCGCCTCTCGCCCGAGGCCACCGGCGACACACCTGCCCGCGATGCGCTCGCCGCCGTGCGCTGGGTGCGTGAGCACGCGGAGGAGCTCGGCGTCGACCCTCAGCGCCTGGCGCTGATGGGCGACTCCGCGGGCGGCGGCGTCGCCGCGGCGGCGGCCATCCTCGCGCGGGACGCGGGGATCGCGATCGCGCGGCAGATCCTCATCTTCCCGATGCTCGACGACCGCACGGTGGATGAGGATCCATCCCTCGGCCGCCTCGTCATGTGGACGCACGAGGACAACTTCACGGGCTGGCGTGCGCTGCTCGGCGACACCCGGGGAACCGCCGACGTGCCGGCATCCGCGGCGCCCGCCCGCCTCGAGGACTTCACGGGACTCGCCCCGGCCTACATCGAGGTCGGGGCGGTCGACCTCTTCCGCGACGAGGACGTCCAGTATGCCGCGCGGCTCCTCCAGGCCGGTGTACAGACCGAGCTGCACGTGCATCCAGGAGCGCCGCACGCCTATGACTCCATGGCCTTGGACTCGGAATTCGCGACCCGATGGCGCGCCGACCGCACCCGCGTCCTCCGGAGCATCTGAGCGGTTGTACAGGCCGGGTCAGAGGATCTTCGAGAGGAATTGACGCGTGCGGGCGTGCGCGGGGCGCTCGAAGACCTCGGCTGGCGAACCGCTCTCGATGATCTGCCCCGCGTCCATCACGACCACGCGGTCGGCGACCTCGCGGGTGAAGCCCATCTCGTGGCTGACGATGATCATGGTCATGCCGGCATCGGCGAGGTCGCGCATGACGGCGAGCACTTCGCCCACCATCTCCGGGTCGAGCGCACTCGTCGGCTCGTCGAAGAGCATGAGCTCCGGACGCATGGCGAGAGCGCGGGCGATGGCGACGCGCTGCTGCTGCCCGCCGGAGAGGGAGCGGGTGCGCACATCCGCCTTGTCGGCGAGACCGACGCGCGCCAGGAGCTCCTGGGCATAGGCGACCGCATCCGCCTTCTTCTCGCCCTTCACCTTGACGACCGAGTGCCAGATGTTCTCGAGCACCGTCATGTGCGGGAAGAGGTTGAAGTGCTGGAACACGAACCCGATGTTCGCCCGCTGGCGGGCCAGGTCACGGGCCGACCGCTCGACGAGGCGCCCGCGGCCGTTGGGCTTCCGGCCGATCATCTCGCCGTTGATGTAGATCTCGCCGGCGTCGATCTCCTCAAGGCGGTTGAGGGTGCGCAGCAGCGTGGTCTTGCCCGCGCCGGAGGGGCCGACCAGCACCACGACCTCGCCGCGCTCTACATCGAGGTTCACATCGGTGAGGATGCGCTTGGGGCCGAACGACTTCGTGATTCCCGATGCTCGGACGATGTAGCGCTGGTCGCCGGTGGGGATGGGTGCGGTGTACAGGGTCATCATCGTCCTCAGGTCGCGTCGACGGGCTGGGCGGCGGGGGTGAGGGTGAGCCGGCGGCCGCGCACCCCGAACAGTCGTCGCCAGGCCGACTCTGCCCGGGGTAGGCCCGCCCGTGTGTTCAGCACGTTCTCGATGTTGGTCTGGATGATCGTCCAGATCGTGGTGAGCGCCAAGTAGTAGAGCGCGACGACGATGTAGACCTCGAAGGTCTTGAACGTCGCGGAGCTCATCGTGGAGCCGATCTGGAACATCTCCGCCACGCCGATCACCGACAGCACCGACGTCGACTTCATCAGCCCGTTGAACGAGTTGCCCAGCGGCGGGATCATCACACGGATGGCCTGGGGGACGATGATCTCCCGCATCGACCTGCCAGGGGTCATGCCGAGCGAGAGTGCTGCCTCATTCTGGCCACGATCGACGGATTCGAGCCCCGACCGCACGATCTCGGCGATGTAGGCGCTCTCGTTCAGGGTGAGTCCGACGATCGCCGCTTGCACCGCCCCCTTGATGAGGACGCCCACGATGTCCTGGTCCTCGAACCGGAACACGTTCGCCGCCGCGAAGCCCGTGTAGATGATGACGAGCTGTACGAGCAGCGGAGTGCCGCGGATGATCCAGATGTAGAGGGCGGCGAAGGCGCGCAGCGGCGCAATTCGGCTCCGGCCCATCAGGGCGATGAGCAGGCCGACGACGAGCGCCAGCGCCATGGCGACGACCGAGATGATCACCGTGAGCGCCAGCCCGCTCAGGAAGCGCGGCGATGGAGTCAGCAGACTCGCCCAGAAGTACGACCAGTCGAAGTTCATGAGTCTCCCGGAGATGGCGGAGCGGATGCCACGTCAGGACGACGCGTTGGCGATGTTCAGGGCGTCGAAGCCGAACTTGTCGAGGATGCTCTGGTACGTGCCGTCGTCGACGATGGCCTGGAAGGCGGTCTGCAGGGCGTCGTGGAGGGCCGTGTTGTCCTTGAGCGAGGCGGCGCCGATCTTGATCTCACCGACCGGCTTGCCGACCACCTTGATCTGCCCGTCCGACTGACTCTGGAAGAAGCCGACCGACTCAGCAGTGTCCATGTAGAGGTCGGCCTGCCCGGCGATGACCTGCTGAAGGCTCTCGGTGGCCTTATCGGTGAGGGTGATGTTGATGGGCTTCTTCCCCTCGGAGACACAGGTCGCCGATTGCTCATCGAGCAGCGTCGCGCCGGTGGCGCCGGTGATGCCGATGGCGCTCGCACCGCAGAGGGAGTCGTCGTAACCGGTGATGCCGGCCGGGTTGTCCTTCGAAACGGCGATGCCCGAGCCGGAGAGGAGGTAGGGGACGAAGCTGGCGATCTCCTCGCGCTCCGGCTTGATGTAGAGCGAGGAGATGATCGTGTCGCACTGCTTGGCCTGGAGGGCCGGGATGAGTCCGGAGAAGGCGTACTCGTTGTACTTCGGAGTCAGATTCATCTGCTTCGCCATCGCGGCGGCGATGTCGGCCTCCACGCCGATGGGCGTGCCGTCGGCATCGGCGTAGATGTTCGGCGGCGAGTCGAGGTTGGCGCAGATGGTCAGGGTGCCGTCGGCGACGAGGTCGAGTCCGCTGTCGGCGGCTCCCGACGACGACCCGGATCCTGCGCCGCCGGCGCATCCGGCGAGACAGAGGACGGCGGCGACGGCTCCGGCGGCGATGGCGTGACGGTGCGGGAAGGACATGAGCGACTCCTCGGGCGGGGATGGGTAATCGGTTGCACTTTGACAGATTGTTCGACCAACAGTCAATATGATGATTGTGTCGGTTCTGTTACAGCCGACAGTGGGCGATATCGTCCGCTCTCGACGATCGAAAGGGCAGACTGCGTAATGGAGTGGTCCTCGCTGCAACCGACCCCGATCCTCTCGCTCCCCGATCGCGTTTCCCTGAAGCTGGAACGGCTCATCCTGGAAGGCGACGTCAAGCCCGGCGACCGCCTGCCCACGGAGGTGGAGCTGGCGAGCCAGCTCGGAGTGTCCCGAGGATCCGTGCGCCAGGCCTTGCAGGAGCTGGTCATGCGTGGACTGATCGACCGCAAGCCCGGACGCGGCACGATCGTGCTCGATCCGTCGGTGCCGCGCGGTCACGCCGGCACCGGCATGGCGGAGTTGCTCGGCTCAGTCGCACATGGCGCGGCTGAGCTCTCGCGGATCATGGAGCTGCGCGCCGTGCTCGAGCCCCCCATCGCCGCGCTGGCGGCGGTGCGCGTCACCGACCGCGACGTCGAGCAGCTCAGAGACCTCGTCGAGAAGATGGATGCCGAGCTCGACCTGGGACGGTACGCCGAGCTGGATCGCGCCTTCCATCATGCGATCTCCGTCTATTCGCACAACCCGCTCCTCGCCCAGCTCGATGACTTCATCGCCGCCGAGATCGCGCCCAGCCGCAATCGCGGCCTGCAGAGCGAAACGCGCCGGCAGGCTTCGAGCGCGTCGCACCGCCGCATCATGGAGGCGATCGCCGCCCACGACGCGCCGCGGGCATCCGACGAGGCCCGGCAGCACGTCGAGCGGGTGCTCGAACTCCTGCTGGAGACCGGCTCGCTCGGAGAGGACGCGTCGTGAGCGTCCCCGTGCTCGGAGGAGCGGTGTCCACGTCCCATTTCCTCGCGACGGCGGCGGGAGCCGAAGCGCTCCGGCGCGGAGGCAACGCGCTCGACGCGGCGATCGCCGCTGCCGCGACCCTCTGCGTCGTGTATCCCAACAACGTGGCGCTCGGCGGAGACCTCGTCGCGCTCGTGAAGGCGCCCTCAGGTGAGGTCTCCTTCGTGAACGCGACGGGGCGCGCGCCCGCCGACGTCGACGTCGACCGGATGCGCGAGCGGTACGGGGATCGCCTGCCCGACCGCGGCATCGACACGATCACCGTGCCCGGCGGCGTGCGCGGCTGGGAGATGCTGGCCGGCCTCGGGGCGCGCCAGAGCTGGCCCGAGCTGCTCGAGTCCGCGCACCGGCACGCCGAGGACGGGCACCTCCTCGCGCCGTCGGTGGCGGCGGCGCTGGTCGGCGAGCAGGACATTCTGCGGAGCGATCCCGGGTTCCGCGAGGTCTTCTACCCCGACGGCGAGCCGCTGGCGGAGGGCGCCACCCTGCGGCAGCCCGCACTGGCCGGCACGCTCGCCGCCCTCCGCGCCGGCGGCCCTGAAGCCTTCTACGCTGGGCCGGTGGCCGACGCCTGGGTGGCGGGGCTCCGCCGCCTGGGCTCCGCGATCACGACCGCAGACGCCCGCTCCTTCCGCCCGCACCTCGATGAGCCGCTCGAGCGCCGCGTGTTCGGCCGACGCATCATCACCGGGCCGCCGAACACCCAGGGTTTCGCACTGCTGCGCAACCTCCTCGCCGCCGAGCGCGAGCACCTGCGCGCGCCGCTCGGAGCTGATGCCGGCCGATTCGCCGAGATCTTCGCCGAGACCAATCGCGTCCGCGCGTACTGGCTCGCCGATCCCGATGCGGGACTCAGCGGCGCTGAGCTTCTCGACGCAGAGGTGCCCCCGCGTGCCGACGACGAGAAGCCGGCCCACGGCGACACCGTCGGCCTCGTGGCGGTCAGCGACGACGGGTGGGCCGTGTCGCTCGTCCAGTCGGTGTACTGGTCGTTCGGCTCCGGCGTCCTCGAGCCTGTCACCGGCGTGCTGTTCCAGAACCGTGGCACGTCGTTCTCACTCGAGCAGAAGCATCCCGCCCTCCTCGCACCGGGCAGGCGCCCCCCGCACTCCCTCATGCCGGTGCTGGTCTTCGACGACGACCGCCTCGACATCGTGCCCGCGACGATGGGCGGGCAGGCGCAGGCGCAGATCCACGCGCAGCTCTTCCTGCGCCTGCGAGACGGAGCGGCGGTCGCCGAGGCGATCGAGGCTCCGCGGTTCGTGGTCGGCGCCCAGGACGACGGCGACACCCAGAACACCGTGCTCATCGAGTCCGACGTGGCGCCCGATGCGAGGGCGGCCCTCGCGCGCACGACGCTGGATCCGCGCATCGTCCCCCCGTACACCGAGTCGCTGGGGCACTCCAACGTCATCAGGGCGACTTCGGATGGGTGGGATGCCGCGAGCGACCCCCGCTCGGACGGCTCCGCCGAAATCGTCCCACCCGCCACGACGCAGGATATCCCATGACGCAGCGGGCACCGGCATCCGTCGCAGCCACCGTTCGGAGGCCGCCGTGGTGGGGCCTCCTGCTGGTGGGGCTCGTCGCCGGCTACCTCTCGGGGCTGTTCGGCGTCGGGGGAGGCATCATCGTCGTCCCGGCACTCGTGCTCCTCGGCGTCGACCAGCGCATCGCCGCCGGCAGCTCCGTCGCCGCCATCTTGCCGACGTCGATCGTCGGCGCGACCGGGTACGCCCTCACGGGCCACGTCGACTGGGTCGCCGGCGCCTCGCTCGCCGTAGGAATCATCGTCGGCGCCCAGGTCGGCAGCTTCCTGCTGTCGCGCATCCCGCGGGCGGCGCTCTTCTGGATCTTCATCGCCTTCATGGCCGTCGTCGTGGTCAGCCTGTGGCTGGTGGTGCCCGAGCGCGACGACGCGATCACCATCACCGGATGGACGATCGCCGCGCTCGTGCTCGTCGGCATGATCACGGGGGTGCTGTCGGGTCTGCTCGGCGTCGGCGGGGGCATCGTGGTCGTCCCCGCCCTCACGTTCTTCTTCGGCGCGAGCGACCTCATCGCCAAGGGCACGTCGCTGCTCATGATGATCCCAGGCTCGCTGTCGGCCACGATCGGCAACGCCCGCCGGCGCAACTTCGACTGGCGGATCGCGCTCCTCGTCGGAGCCGCGGCCTGCGTCGCCTCACCGCTGGGACTGCTGACGGCCACCGCGATCACGCCGCTGACCTCCAACATCGCCTTCTCCGCGCTCATGGTCGCCGTGGCGGTGCAGCTCATCGTGAAGCACGTGCGCACGCGCCGGCGGGCGGCCTAGCGCCATCGCTCCGGACGTTCGGCTCTGGCGTCGTCGCCATCATGGTGACACCCTCGACATAGTGAAACATCTAGTCGATGTGGTTCACTAGAGGCCGCGGCCGCTCGTTCTATGATGCGTCGGCAGAGGGGGATTTTCCTGATGACCACCGTCACCCATGCGCGCCGCAAGCGAGGATCGATCACGCGGTCGGAGATCGTGTCAGCGGCCCTCGGGCTACTGGATGCGGAGGGGGAGCCGGCCCTCACCTTCGCCCGTCTCGGAGCCGAGCTCAAGTCCTCACCCACGGCGGTCTACCGGCACTTCGCCAGCAGGGACGAGCTGCTGCAGGCGATCGCCGACCATCTCGACGGCATCTCGCTGGCGGGCTACCAGCCGACCGACGACTGGCGGGTCGATCTGGAAGACCTGGCGTGGCGGGCGTGGCATACCGCGGAGGCTCACCCGGCCGCCGCGGCCCTGACCCTCACCATCGTGGCTAACGGCATGAACGAGCTGCGCGCGGTGGAGTGGATCCTGCGGGCCCTCGCCCACGCCGGCCTCAGCGGCCGGCCCGCCGTGATCCAGTACCAGGCGTACGCGAACACGGTGCTCGGAGCGGCGTCGGCCTACGGTGCGCGTCTGGCCAGGGCAGGGTCGCGCGAGGTTGCCGACGGCTGGATCCAGGTGTACACGCCGACCGACCCCTCGCTCTACCCGCACGCGGAGGCCGCGAAGGCCGATCTGGCGCTTGTCAGCTACGACGAGGTGTTCGCCGCGCAGGTGGAGATGTACATGACGGCGCTCGAGTTCACCGTCTCCCGGCACGCGTCGGACGCGGAGCACGATCAGCCGACGGATGCTGCGGCGAAGACGGAGCCGTCCTGACCGACATCGCGTAGGCCGTCGCGACCATCGCAGCACGGCCCGGCGAAGCATCTGCCCGACGCTCGCCTGGGATCAGATCCTCGCGTCGATCGCGATCGCCATCGAGGCGGGTGAGAGGGGATCCCCCGCGAGGCGGAGCCGATCGCACTGGCCGAGGCCGACGGTACACGCCTCGTCGCAGGACACTGCACGGCGTCGTGGGCGCTACTCTTCGACGTTCGGGGCTCGCCTACCAGACATCTCGACTGACTTGAACGATCGTACAAGAAACGCGAGGATGAGGACGTGAATACGCCCCCCAGCAGACGCGGCATGGAGCGCAAGGCGCACATCCTGGATGTGGGCCTTCGCATCATCGGACGCGACGGCCTGACGAACCTCTCCCTGCGCACTCTGGCGGCGGAGGCTGAGGTGCCGCTGGGCGCCCTCGGCTACTACTTCCTCAGCAAGGAGCAGTTCATCGTGGAGGCGTTCGACGCGCATCTGGAGCGCGAGTTGCGTCGCGTCATCGGCACGGCCGCTGCCATCGACGCGGCGCGCTCGCCGCAAGACGTCACCCGCTTGCTTGCGGACTTCCTCATCGATGGTCTGCGCTCTCCTGAGAATGCGCTCGTCGCCGAGTACGAGTTCATCGTCGCCGCGAGCCGGCGGGCTGACCTGGCACAGAGGGCCGGTGCGTGGCAGCGTTCCTTCCAGGCGCTCCTCCGCAACACCCTCGGGCGCTTGGGATCCCCGGAGCCGGACGCCGATGCGCGACTCGTCATGGCCACGATGGCCGGACTCGAGATCGACAACCTCTCGCCCGCGCCGCTCGACCAGGCGCGCCTCGCCGACATTCGTCGTTCAGTCGCCCGCATGGTGACGCTGATGAGCGCTACCTGGACGACGAGTACGGACCCCGACAACGAGACGATGGAGAACCGACGGTGAGCGCAGATTCACAGAGCACGGTGGCTGGATCGCAGTGGCACATGCCTCCCGAGTGGGCGCCGCAGCGGCGGATCTGGATGGCCTGGCCCGGCGGCGGGTATGTCCTCGGCGACGACGAACGGAAGGCGGAGGAGACCCGCCGGGCGTGGTCGGCGGTGGCCAATCTCGTGTCGGAGTACCAGGAGGTCGTCATGGCCGTCGATCCCGACGCCATGAACGCCGCCCGCCGGCACCTCTCCTCCGCGGTCGCCATCGTGCCCGAACCGCTGAACGACGCATGGATGCGCGACATCGGACCGACCTTCGTGACCGGCGACGACGGCCGACTCGGCGCGGTCGCCTGGACCTTCAACGGCTGGGGCGGGCAGGACTGGGCGCAGTGGGACAAGGACGAGAAGATCGGCGTCGCCGTCGCGCGGCGGGCCGGTGCGGAAGTTGTTTCCTCGTCGATCGTCAACGAGGGCGGTGCCATCCAGGTCGACGCGCACGGGACCGTGCTCGCCACGCTCACCGTGCAGCTCGACCCGGGTCGCAACCCCGGCGCCACCACGGACGACATCGAGCAGGAGTTCGAGCGCACGCTCGGCACGAGCAAGACGGTCTGGCTCCCGAGGGGACTCTGGCGCGACGCGCAGCCGTTCGCGACGCGCGGCCACGTCGACATGATGGCCGCGTTCGCCCCCGACGGCACGCTGCTGGTGCACGATCAGCCCGACGCCGGCCACCCGGATCACGTCATCATGCGCGAGAACCGAGCCATCCTCGCTGAGGCGACGGATGCCCGCGACCGCCCCTTCGACATCGTGACGCTGCCGGCGCCTACCATCCTGCGTGACGACGAGGGCTTCGCCGACTTCAATTACATCAACCATCTCGTCATCAACGACGCGGTCATCATGCCGGTCTTCGACGACCCGATGGACGAACGGGCGGCCGCGATCCTCGCCGAGCACTACCCGGGCCGCGAGATCCGCACCGTGGAGGCGCACGCGATCTTCGCCCAGGGTGGGGGAGTGCACTGCATCACGCAGCAGGAGCCTCTCATCGACGCCACCGTCTGACACGGGCGGAACGGGGCGTCGCGGCGGGGTGTTTCCACCGCAGACGTCCCGCGTTTCGAATTAGTGAACAGTATTGACTAGATCGTCCACTATCGGGATACTCAGGGAACGCGCAACGCTGCGCACCCCCTGAGCCCAGAGAGGCCCGCGATGACCACTGCTCCCCTGCTGCGATTCAGCTTCCGTGTCGTCGCCTACGTCGCCCCCGGCATCCCCATCGAGCGTCGCGGTGGCGACACCCTGGAGTTCATCCCCATCACGGGTGGCCCGGTGTCGGGCGAGGTAGAGGGCGAGATCATCCCCGGCGGCGGCGACTGGTGCGTCACGCGCAGCGACGGCGCCTACGAGGTCGAGGCCCGCTACCTCATCCGCACGGCTGCCGGCGACATCATCGACGTCTTCAACGTCGGCGTGGTGCGCCCTGCCCCGGCCGACGTGATCGACGGCCCTGAGTACTTCCAGAGCACGCCGCGGTTCCGCACCGTCGCCCCCGACCTGCAATGGCTCACCCGGTCGGTGTTCGTCGGCCGGGCGCACTCGCACGGCGACGACACCACCGTCGACATCTACGAAGTCCTCGACTGACCGCTCCCACCCGACCTCCGAACCACAGCGAAAGGCCCGAAATGAACAAGCGACTCGGCTTCACCGCCGCCATGATCGTCGCCGCCGTCGCCCTGACCACCGTCGCCTGTGCGCCGACGACGTCCTCGACGACGACCTCCGCCACCGGCACCGTCCGCACGACGATCGACATCCCCGCGACCTTCGATCCGACTCTGTCCTCCTCCTTGCCGGACTTCCTGCTCGCGCGGACGTCGTACGACACGCTCGTGCGCCGTGACGCCGGCGGTCTGGTGCCGGGTCTGGCGACGACCTGGACGGCCACCCCGACGACGGCCACCTTCACCCTCCGCGACGATGCGACCTGCTCGGACGGCACGAAGATCACGCCGACCGTCGTGAAGAACTCGCTCGAGTACTTCGCCCGACCCGACAGCGGCTCGACGCAGGTGGTCTACACCTTCGGCCCCGGCAACGTCCCGACGGTCTCCGCCGACGACGCGGCCGGCACCGTGACGATCGACATCACCACCCCGTGGCCGTACCTGGTCGACGCCATGTCGGTGGCCAGCAGCGGGATCATCTGCCCGGCCGGCCTGGCCGACCCCCAGGGGCTGGCCGCGGGCACGGTGAAGGGCAGCGAGTCCGGCCCGTACGTGCTCAAGGCCGTCCAGCCCGGAGTGTCGTACGAGTACACGCTCCGCAGCGACTACACCGCCTGGCCGAAGTGGACGACGGCGATCTCCGGCAAGCCGGCCGCCGACCTCGTCTACAGCGTCTCGCCCGATTCCACCGCGACGGCGAACCTCATCCTCGGCGGCCAGCTCGACATCGGCAAGATCCAGGCGACGACCATGGACCGCTTCTCGGGTCAGACCGGCTACAACACGGTCGTCAACCACTTCTCCGACAGCTATCTCATCTTCAACGAGCGTCCCGGAAGCATCTTCACCGACGAGGCGACGCGCAAGGGCGTCGCTCAGGCGATCGACCGCGCCATGTTCGGCAACGTGACCTCGGCCGACACCGGCGTCGTGCTGACCTCGCTGGCCGCCCCCGAGACAGCGTGCGTGGCCGACGGGAACATCTCGATCCCCGACCAGGACGTCGAGGCCGCGAAGACCGCACTCGCCGGGAAGACCATCCGGCTCGTCGCCCCCACGATCGTCGGCCCCGCCGGCGCCGGCAACGAGTACATCGCCGAGGCCCTGCGCGCCGCCGGCGCGACGGTGGAGCTGTCGAACACCGATGTCGGCTCATGGATCACCACCGTGGTCACCAAGCCGGGCGACTGGGACGTGACCGTCTTCGCCGACCTGAACTTCCTCGGCACGCTGGCCAGCCCGTTGCTGAACCTCACGGGACCGACCATCGACACCGGCGGCACGAACTACGGCGCCGTCGAGAACAGCGATGCGGACGACGCCTTCGCGAAGGCGAACGCCGAAGACGATGACGCGACGCGCTGCGCCGGCCTAAACGACGCCGTGCAGGCTCTGGTCAGCCGTACCGACACCCTGCCGCTGCTGAACGACGCGTTCATCTACGCCACCCGTCCGGGCTTCACCGTGCAGATGCTCGGCGGCGCGCTCGACGACCCCATCTTCCGAATCGCCGAATAACGACACCACGTGGGCGGCGCCTCCGCGCCGCCCACGAAAGGACCCACCATGATCTCCCCCTCCATCTCCGCCACCGAGCTGGCACGCCTGATCCGCGCGGGCGAGCTCTCCGCCGTCGAGGTCGCTCAGCACTACCTGGATCGCCATGATCAGGCCAATCCGGCCGTGAACGCCATCGTCTGGATCGACCGGGACGACGTGCTGCGCCGCGCCGGCGAGTCGGACGAGCGCGTCCGCCGCGGCGACACGTCCCGCCCCTTCGAGGGCGTCCCCATGCCGATCAAAGACCTCGTGGGCGTCAAGGGGCAGCCGCTGAGCTTCTCGTCCATGGCGGTCGAGGAGAAGCCCGCGGAGGCCAACGAGGTCACGGTGGACTTGATCGAGGAGGCCGGCTTCGTGCTCTTCGGCCGGTCGAACAGCCCCGAGTTCGGGGCCTCCACGACCACGGAGAACGAGCGCCACGGCATCACCCGCAACCCGTGGAACCTCGATTACACCTCGGGCGGCTCATCGGGCGGTGCGTCCGCAGCCGTGGCCGCCGACATCGTCCCCATCGCCAACGCGTCGGACGGCGGCGGATCGATCCGCGTTCCCGCCGCGGCGACCGGACTCGTCGGCCTCAAGCCCAGCCGAGGCCGCATCCCGAACGACATCCGGGCGTGGGAGCACTCCACCACCGAGGGCGCCATCACCCGCACCATCGAGGACATGGCCGGGGTCATGGACTCGCTCTCACGGATCGATCCGCTCGGCTGGTACTCCGCACCGCTGCCGAACCGCCCCTACCTCGAGGAGATCCGCGCGGCGGGACCGCGCCTCCGCGTCGGACTGGTGCTGGAGCCGCCCACCGGACTCGAGGTCGACCTCGAGAACCGCGAGGCGGCGATGGTCGCCGCCCGTGCGCTCGAGGCGCTCGGCCACCACGTCGAGCCGGTGACGCCCTTCCTCTTCACCCGCGAGGCGCTGCAGGGCTTCACCAACCTCGTCATCAGCGCGTCGACCTGGGCGTCGCCGATCGAGGACCCCGACAAACTGGAGCCGTACATCCGCTACCGCTATGACAGCGCGGAGCAGTTCCACGCGGGCCAGTACGCCGAACTGGCCGCCGACCTGCAGTGGCAGACGCGGCAGGTCGCGGCCCAGTGGGGACGCGACTTCGACGTGCTCCTCACCCCCACCACCGCGGTGCCCACCCCCCGCGTGGGTCACGTGATCGGTGAGGCCAACACCGACCCGACCGGTCCGCGCCTGACGGAGGCCCGCACCGTCTCGTTCACCGCCTTCTGCAACATCTCCGGGCTGCCCGCGATCTCGCTGCCGGTGCACACCGGGTCGAACGGGATGCCACTGGGTGCTCAGATCGTCGGCGGCCCCTACGACGAGGCGACGCTGCTGCGGCTCGGCGCGGAGCTCGAGCCCGTCTTCGGGTGGCAGCACCGCCAGGCGCCGATGGTCCTCGCCGGGGTGCGGTGACATGTCGGGGGTCGATCTGTCGGTCATCGCCGACGCCGCCGGTGCGGCGCAGCCCGCGCCGCCCCGGCGCGGGCGCTTGTCCCGCAGCAGCTGGGGCAGCTTCGCGATCCGCCGCCTCGGCGGACTGCTGCTGTCGTTCTCGCTCCTCGTCGTGCTGACGTTCCTGATCGTCCCCCTCATCCCGGGCGACCCCGCCGTCGCCATCCTCGGGCCCAACGCCTCGCCGGGCGCCGTCGCGGCCCTCCGCGAGCGACTGAACCTCGACCAGCCCCTCCCGCTGCAGTTCCTGGACTATGTGAAGGGCCTCTTCACCTTCGACCTGGGCAGCAGCTTCCGGTACAACACCCCCGTGACCGCGACGATCGCGTCGAAGCTGCCGTACACGGCCACCACCGCGTTCGGCGCGATCATCGTCGTCATCCTCGTGGCGATCCCGCTGGGCATGACCATCGGCGTGCTCACCCGCGGCGGACGCCGCCCGTGGCTCGCCGTCGGCTTCGGCGCGGTCGCCGGCTTCTTCGCCTCGTTCCCCGCGTACGTCGCCGGCACGCTGCTCGTCGTCGTCTTCGCCATCTGGCTGAAGGTGCTGCCGGCCGGTGGCGCAGCATCCCAGACCGCGTACATCCTGCCGATCGCCGCCCTCGCACTGGGTCCGACGTTCGCCGTCGCGCGCGTGGTGGTGCAGGAGACCTACTCCGTGCTGCACCAGGACTACATACGCACCGCGCGCGGACGCCGGCTGAGCGCGGCGCGCCTCTACGCAGGGCACGCGCTGCCGAACCTCATGACCAGCACCCTCACCCTGACGGGTCTGATCCTGGCCAGCCTGCTCGGCGGGGCGATCGTGATCGAGACGGTGTTCAGCCTCCCCGGCCTCGGCCTCGAAGTCGTGCAGGCGATCATCTTCCGCGACTTCCCCGTGATCCAGGGCATCGTGCTCACCGTCGGCGCGATGGCGATCCTCATCAACCTGCTCATCGACATCGTCCTCGGCCTCATCGACCCCCGCACGCTCGGAGGCTCCTCCCATGTCTGAACGTCGAGCCCGGCGCGCACCCGCCGCCCTGATCGCGGGACTGGCCATGCTGCTCGTGCTGGTCGTGATCGCGATCGTCGCACCGCTGGTGTGGGGGGATGCTGCGACCACCGTCACCGCGGACACCCGCGCCGTCCCGTCATCCGCTCACCTGCTCGGCACCGACGAGCTCGGCCGCGACGTGCTCGCCCGCACCCTGGTGGCCACGCGGCTCACCCTCGTCATGGCGGGAGCGGCCACGGCCGGCTCCGTCGTGCTCGGCGTACTGATCGGCGGACTCATCTGGGTGGGCGGCCGTCGCCTGCGCGAGTGGGTGCTGCGCATCATCGACTCGACCGTGGCGTTCCCCTCGCTCATCCTCGCCCTGGTGATCGCCGCGGTGCTCGGAGCGGGCACCGTCCCCGCCATCATCGCGATCGCGATCGCGGGGGTGCCGAGCTTCGCCCGCATCACCTCGAATATGACGGGGTCCGTGGCATCCCGCGACTACGTCGGGACCGCCCGTCTGCTCGGCGTCCCGCGCCTCAGCCTCTTCTTCCGGCACCTGCTGCCGAACATCTCCGGGCCGCTGCTCGTGCTGATCGCCTCGAGCTTCGCGCTGACGTTGCTCGACATCTCCAGTCTCTCGTTCGTGGGCCTGGGCGTGCAGAGCCCCGACTTCGACTGGGGTCGCCTGCTCAACGAGGGCCTGCCCGCGGTGTACACGCAGCCGCTCCAGGTCGTCGGGCCGTCCGTGATGCTCATCTTCGCGGGCGTCGCGGCGATGCTCACCGGCGACGGACTCGCCGTCTATCTCGACCCGCGCGGCGGCCGCGCACGCGGCGTGCGGCAGGCCCGCCGCCGCCCCCGCGGCGAGTCGACGGCGCCGGAGGCGCTCGTCGAGGTGCGCGACCTCACGGTGCGCGCGCCCAGCGGCACGGTGCTCGTCGACTCCGTCTCGTTCGAGATCGGCCGCGGCGAGATCCTCGGTCTCGTCGGCGAGTCGGGCTCCGGCAAGTCGATGACAGCAATGGCGCTGGCCCGGCTGCAGGCCGACGGCGTCGACTCCGATGCGAGCGTCATGCGCCTGGGAGACCACGACCTGCTGTCGGGCCGTCAGCGCGCACGCCTGGCGCGCGAGATCGGACTCGTCTACCAGGACCCGGGATCGACATTCAATCCCGCGATCCGCATGGGCGCGCAGCTCACGGAACTCGCCCGGGTGCACCTCGGCATGTCCCGACGTCAGGCGCGCGACACCCTCATCACCGGTCTCGGCGACATGCGCATCCGCGAACCGCAGGCGGTGATGCGCCAGCATCCGTTCCAGCTCTCCGGCGGGATGCTGCAGCGGGCCACCATCGCGTCGTCGCTCGTGTCCGACCCGTTGCTGCTCATCGCCGACGAGCCGACCACGGCGCTCGATGTGACGGTGCAGGCGGAGGTGCTCCGCGCGCTGCGGCGCCTCAACGTCGAACACGGCACGGCTGTGCTGTTCATCTCGCATGATATCGGCGTGGTCGAGGCGCTGTGCGACCGCGTCCTGGTGATGAGGTCGGGCGAGATCGTCGAGCGCCTGACCGCGGAGCAGCTGCGCCGGCGCGAGGTGCAGCATCCGTACACGCGTCTCCTGCTCGATGCGACGCCCACCCTCAAGACCACCCCTCTGCCACTCGAGGAGCACGATCGTGTCTGATTCCGCAGTGCTGACCATCTCGAACCTGGACGTCGACCTCGGGCACGGTCTCAGCACGGCCCGCGTGCTGGCCGGCATGAACCTGGCGGTCCGGCGCGGCGGTGCCGTGGGCATCGTCGGCGAGTCCGGATCGGGCAAATCGACGCTCGCGAAGACCATCGTCGGCATCCATCGTGCGGCCGGCGGATCGATCGTCTTCGACGGCACCGAGCTGACGGGAGCGTCGCGGCGGACCCTCGGATCGCTGCGCCGACGCCTGCAGTACATCCCGCAGGACCCGTTCTCGTCGCTGGATCCGCGGCGGACGATCGGCCAGACCCTCGCCGAGGCCATCGACCCCGTCCACGCGCGGCTGCGCCGCCACCGTGCCGCAGTCGTGGAAGCGCTCACCTCCGTGGGTCTGGGGGAGGATGCGGTGGACCGCTTCCCGCACGAGTTCTCCGGCGGGCAGCGTCAGCGCATCGCCATCGCCCGTGCTCTCGTGGTGAAGCCCGACGTCATCATCGCGGACGAGATCACTTCCGCGCTCGACGTGTCGACCCAGGCCGAGATCCTCCGCCTGCTCGCGCGCCTGCGCGCCGAGCTCGGGCTGACGATGCTCTTCATCTCGCACAACCTCGCCGTCGTCGAGGAGCTCTGCGACGAGGTCGTGGTGCTTTTGCACGGGAAGGTCGTCGAAGCCGGCCCGACCGGGGACGTCTTCGCCGCGCCGCGCGATCCCTACACGCGCACGCTTCTCGAGTCGGTGCCCGGGGGCGCCGCCTTCGACGTGACGGCACCACTTGTGACCGCCACACTCAAGACCGTGCCCGCCCGCGGCGGCCGCGGGCGGCACTGACGCACCGCGGCCGGGCGCAGAGCGAGGGCACCGCATCCATTGATACGGTGCCCTCGACTTCGCGCACTGCGCTCGGAGTCAGGCTCGCTCCTCGTTGATCGAGTTGGCGCCATCCACGACGAGGAGCTGGCCGGTGATGTAGGAGGCGCCCTCGCTAGCGAGGAAGGCGACGGCCGCGGCCACCTCCCCGGGCGTTCCGGAGCGTCCGACGGGGGTCGCGGCCCCCAGCGCGATCTCGTGCTCGCTCGAGGACGAGGTGGCGATCCACCCCGGCGCGACCGCATTGGCGGTGATGCCCGCCGCAGCAGTATCGACGGCGGTCGCACGGGTGAGCCCCAGCATCCCGGCCTTCGCGGCGTGATACGCGACGTCGCCCGTGTAGGCCTGCACCGGGCCCGACAGCGAGGCGACGTTGACGATGCGGCCGTAGCCGCCCGCGCGCATGCCCGGCACGACCGCGCGCGTCATCCGCAGCGCCGTGGTGAGGTTGCGGTCGATGGCCGACTGCCACTGCTCGATGGAGATGTCGTCGATGGAGGCGGGGTCTTCGGGGGTGGATGTGGAGGTCATGCCGGCGTTGTTGACGAGCACGTCGGGCACGCCGAACGCCTCGTGCGCCGTCGCGAGCACGGCATCGACCCCGTCCTGGAGGGTGAGGTCAGCCGCCACGCCGCGCGCGTCGATGCCCTTTCGGCGGAGCTCGTCGACCCGCTGCTGGATGCGGTCGGTCGTCGAGGTGATGACCACTTTCATCCCGGCCCGCCCGAGGAGGAGTGCGGAAGCGAGGCCGATGCCCTCAGCGTTGCCCGCTCCGGTCACGATTGCGATCCCCGCTGTTCGTCTTGACATGGTGTGAACCCCGATCCAAAGAAATTGAACGTTCGTACAACATGCTCCCAAAAGTTGTACATTCGTTCAATGCTGGATGTGTCAGCACGCCACCACAGTGCTTGACGAAGTGTCGATACGTGTCTTGACAACCGTCGACGCGCGAACTCGTGCGCTCTCGCAGACGCGCCCGTATCGGAGGAGCCCACATGAGGACAGAAGCGACTGATCACGCAGGAGACGACGAACCCGTGCGGGGGATCATCTGCCTGACACTGGCATGGGATCAGATTCCCGAGTCGGTCTCCCTGGAGGGCGGCAGCGATCGGATACTGCGTGAACCGGTCTGCGCCATCCTGGTCGATACTTCCATCGGCTGGGTGCTGCTCGACACGGGGACCGACGCGCGACGGTTCCGCGGCGACAACCCCGACCGGGATCTCTACGCTCCCGCAGGTTTGCCCGAGTTCGTCACCGACGGCGATCCGTTGCTCGACGCCCTCGCGGCCCACGGGCTGAAACCCTCCGACATCGCTGTCGCCGCGATCTCCCACCTGCACTTCGACCATTCCGGAGGGCTGCGCCACCTTGTGAACGCGGCGGTCGAGGTCTGTATACAGCGCGACGAACTGGAGTTCGCCATGAAAGTTGCGCGGCGGGAAGACGCCTATCTCCGGGACGATTACAGCGACGAGGCCATTCGCTGGCGTGTTCTCGACGGCGACGCGACCATCGCTCCCGGCGTCGACGCCGTCTTCACACCCGGCCACACTCCCGGCCACATGTCCTACCGCGTTCGGGAGAAAGACCGCACCTGGCTTTTCGCCATGGACGCCATCGACCTTCAGGCCGGCATCGATCTAGATCGGATCGTCGGCACCTGGGCCCGCGAGCAGGATGCGCCCCTCGTGCGCAGGTCGCACGACCGGCTCACCTCTCTCGCGCAGTCTGAAGGCGCCCACCTCGTCGCCGGGCATTGCCCGGTGTCGTGGCCACCTCGGGGCCTGGCACCCTTCTCGAGCACGGACGCCGCGGGATGACCTACATCACCGTTTCGCCCAAGAACTCTGCCGCGGAATCCCTGACAGCGGAGGCAAGCGACACGCTCTGCAATCTCTTGCGAGCGGCGACGGAAGAGATCTTGCAGATTCCGAGCGATGACATCATCGTGGAGATGAACCGTTGCACTGTCTTCACGTTCGACCAGTCAGCCGTGGATGCCGGTGTAGCTCCGGACGTCGTTCTCACGTTCGCAACCAGTGACAGGCACCTGCAGCCGAAATTCTCGACCCTTCGCGACCGAGTACTACATGACTGGGACGGCCGCTTCGAAGCGGTGAGGCTGGAAGTGTGGTTCACCTTGATAGATGTCTGGGGATCCAGTGCTGCCGGCGCTTAGGCGCCGGAAGTCTTGAGACATCACTCGTGAGTCCCGCTCCGGACATGTGGGCAAACTGTCGGCGAACGACGGATCGGGTGAATGAAAAGCCCCGCGATCCCTGTCGAGACAGGGGATCGCGGGGCATTTGACATGGCGGTGACGGTGGGATTTGAACCCACGGTAGGGGTGAACCTACACAACATTTCGAGTGTTGCACCTTCGGCCGCTCGGACACGTCACCGCCGACGAGCTTACGCCAGAGCAGACATGCCCGCCAATCGAGGCGGGGCGGCGATCTCTTGAGCGGGGGGCAAGAACTCCGGTTCTTACCCGGGCGATCGGCGCGGAAGCACACGGCCGCCGCCATAGCCTGAGCGCAGAGGGCCCCCGGCGACGACGCCGGGCCCGGAGCGACCCCAGGAGGACGGCCATGCACGATCTCGACCGACTCGCCGCCATCTTCGCCGCGCTGGCGAGCCCCACGCGGCTGCGCATCGTCACGCTGCTGGCCCGTGCCCGCGATCAGGGCCGAGCCGCAGCATCCGCTCCCGGTGTACTCGAGATCGCCGACGATGCCGAGATCTCGCGGTTCTCGGCCTCGTTCCACCTGGAGCAGCTGCGCGACGCCGGCATCGTCCGAAAGGTGCGGGTGGGCACCCGCTGGGCGCACTCGCTCACGGAGGAGGCGATGGACGCCGTCGACGAGTGGCTCTTCGACGTCGCCGACGATCGCGCGCTGAGTGCTATCCCGGGCTGAGAGCCTCAGGCCGAGACGCGGTTCTTGCCCGACACCTTCGCGCGGTACATCGCCTCGTCCGCGTGGCGGAGCAGCTCCGCGGCCTCGATCGGGCGATCGGTCACGGCGATGCCGACGGATGCCGTCACCGTCACGACAGATCCGTCGATGGTCGCCGGCTCGGCGATGGCCTCGATGATCCGGCCCGCCACGTGCTCCGCCGCCTCGCGGTCCATGTGCTGGCAGACGATGACGAACTCGTCGCCGCCCAGCCGGGCGACGGTGTCCTGCGCGCGCACCACCGACACGATGCGCTCTCCGATGAGCGAGATGAGCGCGTCGCCGACGTCGTGCCCGAAGGTGTCGTTGACCGACTTGAAGCCGTCGAGGTCGACGAAGAGCACGGTCAGGATCCACGACGGGGCATCGTCGCGCAGCGCGAGCTCCAGGCGGTCGAGCATCCCGCGCCGATTCGACAGCCCGGTGAGCGGGTCGTACATGGCGAGGTGGGCCAGCTCCGACTCGACGCGTCGGAGGAGTGCGCTCTCGAGGTCGCGCGCGAGGTCGATCGCCTCCGCGGCGAGCTCGCCCCACGCCGGCGCGGTGCCCGCGACGCTGTCGGTCCACGCGGAGAAGGACATGCGGGGGGAGAGGGGGGTGAGGCGGTTCGCGTTGGTCTGGTCGCCGAGCCACTCGATGTCGAGAAGCACCTCGTTGCGGAAGAACGCGATGTAATCGCCGGCGCCACCCACCGGCACCATCAGCACACCGGTGACGGAGGGGGCCACCTCGGCGAAGTACGGCCGGTCGAGACCGAGGGCATCGCTGGCGATGAACGAGTACTCCCTCGATTCGTCGAGTCGGGTGCGCAGCGCCTCCAGCTCGGCGGTGGGCGGAGTGTCGCCGAGGACGCGCGTGCGTCCGTTGATGCGCACGGCGACGCCGTCGCACGAGATGAGGTCGCGGACGGTCACTTCGCCGCGCACGAGGGTGCCGGCGATGTCGTCGCTGGCGGCGATCTGCACGAGGAGCTCGGCGCGCGTGCGCCGCAGCTGCACCTGGCGGTTCAGCCGCCGCACCTGCTCGAGCGCACGCACCTGCAGGGCGATCTGATTCGCGAGCACCTCGATGCCACGGCGCTGGATGAACGGCAGCTGGCGGCGCGTCCGATGTGCGCACGTGATCATCCCCGTGAGCACCCCGTCGGTCACCATCGAGAACGACACCGTCGACTCCTGGCCCATGTTGCGCATGAACTCGAGGTGGTGGGGTGAGACGGAGCGAAGCTCCGCGGGGCTGAGGTCGAGCGCGGACGGCGCGTACTCGCCGCCGACCGTGATGATCGGCGACGACTCACCCGAAGTGCCGACGATGGCGCGGGAGAGCTTCGTGATGTAGAGCTGCCGAGCCTGCGCCGGGATGTCGGATGCCGGGAAGTGGAGACCCTCGAAGGGCTCCATGTCTTCCGCGCGCTCCTCCGCGACCACTTCCCCATGGTCGTCGGGATGGAAGCGGTAGACCATCACGCGGTCGAAGCCCGTCAGCGCGCGCAGCTCGCGCGCGGTCTCCTTGAGAAGACGATCGACGTCGTCGATGGCGGCCAGGCGATGGCTGATCGCATACAGCCCGGACGCCAGTTGCTGGAGGGGCAGCTGCAGCCGCGGCTCCAGCTCGAGGAGGATCAGGCCGCTTGCCGGCTGCACGATCGCGTCGAACAGCCCTTCGTCGGTTTCGAAGGTGATCGGGTTGGCCGCGCGCGCATCTTCGAGCATCGCCTGAAGGGTCTGCTCGAGCTCCGCATCGACGGCGACGGACAGCGGCTGGCCGAGAAGCGGGCCCGGAATCCCGAGGAGCTCGGCGCAGTTCTCACTGACGGCGACGATGCGATGGGATGCCGGCTCCACCGCGATGAGCGCGCCATGGGCCTGGATCGAGCCGGGCGTGCGGATCGGTTCGCGCGCGCAATCCTCGAGACGTCGGATCTCGGAGTCGCTGAGGGTCAGATGCACCCGCTGATCGGTCAATCGGCTCCCTCGTCCGTCCTGTGTCGATTCTTCCACATGGCCCGCTCTGGTCGAGGAGACGGCATGACTAGAGTTGTCGCGCGGGTGCGCCGGCCCGGGACTGGGGACGATCACGATGACCTCACAGCTGACCACTGTCGACGATCGGGTGGCGCGGGGGATCGAGCGTCTCCGACTCGCGGAGGCGCGGCTCGCCCGGCGCCGTCAGACCCAATGCGGCCCGAGCGAGAACGCGCGGATGGCGATGCGGTACGTCTACGAGCGCTCCGACGCGGGTGAGGACGTGACTCCCACGGCGATCGCCGAGCACCTCGAGATCTCGACGGCGGCCGTGAGCGGCATCCTCGATCGTCTTCATGCCGGCGGGATGATCGCCTTCGCGTCCAACCCGCGCGACGGTCGCAGCAAGCTCGTCGTGCCCTTCGACCGCACGTCCGATGTCGACGACCTCGACCCGCTGACCGCAGCCGTGCGCGCCTTCGCCGCCGACATGTCGCCCGAGATGGTGGACGGCGTCGCGCGCTTCCTCGAGCAGGTCATCGAGGCCGTCGACGACGAGTGCCGCTGAGCGACTGCTAGGCGCCACGGGGGTTGGGTCGCGCGGGCTCGTCGAGAACGGTGAGGCCGTTCACGCTCCCCGCTTCCTTCATGAGCGCGTCGATCCACGCCCCGTTCAGTGAGGGGGTGCGGCCGCCGTAGAAGTGGAAGACGAGCGGCACCGCCGGCGCCACCCAGAGGGCGCGCGTGCCGAGACCGTCCGTCGGCGGGGTGTTGAACAGAAACGACTCGCGGCGGCGCAGCTTGTTCATGAACACGACGCGCAGGTGCGCAAGCAGCCGGTCGTCGAAATCGAACGACTGGTTGCTGCTCCCGTAAATCAATCGCCCCACGGCCACAACTTACCGCACTGCTCCGGTTAACCATTCATGCCTAACCGGCTTAGCTAAAGCCGTGCGGGCTGCCGGGGCCCGTGCCCGGGCAGCCCGTTGCGGTCAGGCGGCCGAGCCCGTTCCCCGCAGCTCGGCGAGCTCGCGACCCGAGCGGCGCGCTCCCTGCTCGGCCTCCTGCTTGAGCTCGGCGGCGACCTCGGCGAAGGAGTCGAGGGCGGGATTCACGCCGACGAGGGTGAACGGTCGCTGCACGACGCGGAGGTCGAGGCCCCAGACGTCCTCGAGCACCCGGCGGAGCCAGCCGGTGGAGTGGTCCCACCCCTCCTTGGGGCTGCCGGGGGCGTAGTTGCCGCCGAGCACCGTGACCAGCGTCGCGGGCTTGCCGCGGAGGGCGGTGCCCTGCGGGTCGATTCGCGGGTCGGTGTAGGCCACGTCGAACCACGTCTTGAAGTGCTGGGAGACGCCGTAGTTGTACAGCGGGACGGCGAACAGCAGCGCCTCGGCGCCGATCAGCTCGTCGGCGAAGGAGGTCGCCAGCGCCGCAGCGGCGCGCTGATCGTCGGTGCGGTCGGCTTCGGGAGTGAAGCCGCCGGTCACCGCGTTCTGCCAGGCCGTCGACGGCACGGGATCGGCGGCGAGGTCGCGACGGACGACGCCGGCATCGGGATGGGCGGCCGTCCACTGCTCCTCGACGAGGTCGGCGAGGGAACGGCTGGCGGACGTCGCAGGCAGGATGCTGGCATCCAGGCGGAACAGGGACATGAGGCTCCAATCTTCGATAGTCGCTATGAAAAGCAAAGCGGCTAGAGAGACAGTAGCACCGTATGATCGAAGCATGGTCGACGAGGGCGGTGCCGGGCACGCGTGCGATGCCGCCGTCGTGCTCGCGTTCTCCCTGCTCGGCAAGCGCTGGAACGGCATGATCATCGACGCCCTCGGACCCGGGCCGCTGTCGTTCGTCGCGCTCCGGCGCGCAGTCGTCGGCATCAGCGATGCGATGCTCTCCGACCGGGTCGCCGAGCTCGCGGAGGCTGGGGTGGTCTCGCGGACCGTCGACTCCGGGCCTCCGGTGGCCGTCGCCTACGCCCTCACGCAGAGCGGGCGCGACCTCGTGCCGCTGCTCCAGCAGCTGGGCACGTGGGCTTCGGCCAACCTCACGAAGGCGTGAAGACGACGGATGCCGCGGCCCGGGGCCGCGGCATCCGCTCTGTCAGCTCATACGACCGAAGGTGGCGTCGATGTCGGCCATCTCCATCTCGGCGGTCGCCTGGATGAGGGCCATGAGCTCCTCGTCGGCGCCCGGCGAGAACTCCTCGCGGCGCTCGGGGGCGATCTCCAGCGGGGCGCCCTCGGGGGCCTGCTCGCTCGCGTCGAGCTCGGTGCCGTCGCCGGAGGGCGACATGCCCTGGAAGATGCGACCGGCCTCGGACTGGTCGTCGAGGTCGAACGAGTACTGCTTGCTCTGCAGGCCGAGGTCGACGAGGCGCTTCACCTCGGGGAACTGCTCCGCATTGGTCTTCGGGATGGGCAGCGTGCCCCGCCAGTTGACGCCCAGCGTCTCGAGCGCCTTGGCGTAGGCGTTCTCGTGCGCCTGGTCGCGGACGATCAGATAGGCGATGGTCGAGCGTGCGGTCTTGTTGTCGGTCATCTCGTACAGACGGCACTTCTGCAGTCGCCCGGTGGATTCCAGCATGAGGTTGTAGAGCAGGTCGAGCACGAGGTTGCCGGAGTTGTAGACGTAGCTGCCGCTCCACGGGTTGCCGGCGGCGTCGACCGGCAGCGCACCCTGCGCGCCCACGAGGTAGTGATGGATGTTGCTGTGGTCGAGCGCGATATTCAGCGGCGTCGCGCCGCCGGCGCCGGGCTGGTCGATCGGATCGGTGGGCTTGCCCTGGTAAGCGGGCGAGCCGTCGAGCAGGCGGGCGATCGTCGTGCCGATGAGCTCGACGTGGCCGATCTCCTCTGTGCCGATGCCCTGGATGAGGTCCTTGTAGGGCTTACCCTGCGGACCGCGGAAGTTGATGCTCTGGAACAGGTACTGCATCATCGTGCGCATCTCGCCGAACTGTCCGCCGAGGCCCTCCTGCAGCGCGTTGGCGGCGGCGGGATCGGGCTCGTCCTGTTCGATCGGATTGATGAGGCGCTGAAGGTGGAAGTACATGGTGTCTCCTCGAGGTCGGGAATCCCACCATGCGGACGTGAGGCGCGTCTCGCCGCGGCCCTGGCACGGGCGCGGTCATGCGGCTAGGGTCGCGCGCGCCCGGCGAGGGCCGGCGGCCGCGCCGGTCGCCTCAGACGGCGAGGGCCAGGGCGCGGTGCACCGAGGCGACAGCGCTGGAGCCCTCGCCGACGGCGGCGGCCACGCGCTTCATCGAGCCGCGCCGCACGTCTCCCGCGGCGAACACCCGCGGCAGCGAGGTCTCGAACGGCAGCGGCTCGCGCCCGAGGCGCTGCCACTGCTCGAGTGACTGCGCCGCGATGTCGGTGCCGGTGCGCAGGAACCCGTCGGCGTCGCGGTCGAGGTCGGAGAGCCATCCCGTGGCGGGCACGGCGCCGATGAAGCAGAAGAGTCCGCGCGCGTCGACGTCTCCGACCGAGTCGATGCGCACGCCCTCGAGCGCGTTGCTGCCCTCCAGCGCCGTCACCTGCGAGCCGGTGTGCACCTCGATGCGGGGATCCTCGACGAGTCGGTCGACGAGGTACGACGACATCCGTGCAGAGAGGTCGTCGCCGCGGGCGACGAGTCGCACCGGACAGCCGTTCGCCGCCAGGTAGAGCGCCGCTTGGCCGGCCGAGTTCGCCCCGCCGACCACGACGACGGGCGACTCCACGACCTGCCGCAGCTCGAGCTGCGTGGCGGCGTAGAAGATGCCGGCGCCCTCGAAGTGCGACCACCGGTCGAGCGGCAGCGTGCGGTAGGCGGCCCCCGAGGTCACGATCGCCGAGCGCGCGTGGATGACGCGGCCGTCGGTCAGCGTCACGTCGAGGCCGCTGTCGGTGGGCTCCAGCCGCACCGCCTCGCACGGTGCGTAGACGCGCACGCCGAACTTGAGCGCCTGCAGCGACGCCTGGCCGATGAGGTCGCCGCCGCTGACGCCGAAGGGGAAGCCGAGGAAGTTCTCGATGCGCGAGGTCGCGGCGGCCTGGCCGCCCGGCGCGACCGCGTCGAGCAGCACGGTGCTGAGTCCCTCGGACGCGCCGTAGATGGCGGCCGCGAGCCCCGCGGGGCCGCCGCCCACGACCACGAGGTCGACCACCTCGTCGGCGTGCGCCTGATAGCTCAGGCCGAGGCGCTCGGCCACGAGCCCGGGCGTCGCATGAGGCATCGCCTCGCCCTGCACGAAGGCGATGGGCAGGTCGGACGGATCGAACTCGTGCGTCTTCGAGTACTGGGCGGCGCCCTCGGCGTCGAGCTCGACGGCGGTGTGCACGAGGTCGAGCCGCTCCGCGAAGCGCCGCAGCGAGAGGAAGTCGCCGGAGTTCGCGGCGCCGACGAACTTGAGCGTCAGGGCGGCCGGGCCGGTGCGCAGCGCCTCGCGCCGAGCCCACAGCGCGTGCAGGACGAGGTCGCAGAGCTCGTCGTCCTCGGCCATCAACCGCCGCAGCTGCGGCCGCGACACGCGCCGGATGCGTCCGGCCCGCGTCACGCGGGCCGACAGGAACGCCCCCTGCCCGTTGAGCAGCCCGAGCTCGCCTACGAACGTGCGGGGGCCCATCGTGGCCAGCACGGCTTCCTCGATCCACCACAGCGAGTCGCGGACGACCTCGACCTCGGCGTCCTCGACGAGGATCAGGTCGTAGTCGGCATCGCCGGAGCGGAAGACGTAGTCACCGGACGCCACGTCTTCGGGCGCACCGAAGGCGAGGAGGCGTTCCCATTGGGCATCAGTGAGGGCGGGGTTCTGGAGGGGATCGAGGTGCGCAGCATCCTTCACCCTCCAGAGGGTAGTGACGTGCGACGCCGAGCGGGCGGATCGGACGCCCCGTTCTCTGAGGGCGATCAGGACCGGTGACGCGCCGGGGGAGCGAAGGAGGGGATCGGGATGGGCCGGGTCGACCGTGCGCGGCGACGCGTGCGGTCGCGAAGGTCTTCCAGGGCCGTCTCGGCGTCGATGTACTCGGTGGACAGCGCGACCGATCCGGTCCAGACCAGACGGACGGATGCTTCGTCCTGCCGTTCGATGCGGGCGATGACGGCACGCGGGTCGGCGGGCGGGTAGCGCGTGTCCACGATGAACCACTCCCCGTCCGAGATGCGGCGTAGGGAGAACGGCTCAGAAGCGTCGTCGCTCATTCAAGCCTCCCTCAGGGCCGGTGAGCCCGTCTCCACCGTGCGCCGCACCGGCCGGATCACGAACACCCTTGACAGTGCGGGAGCGGTGTGGGCGGCGCCGTGCCACAGGGAGCGTCGAGCGTCAAGCGGCTGGCTCGGAGGACCGCGCGTCGCAGGATGGGCCCAGCGGCACCCCGCCGCGTCGGGAGGACACACCATGACACGCTTCGGCTACACCTTGATGACCGAGCAGAGCGGACCGAAGGACCTCGTGCGGTACGCGATCGCGGCCGAGAAGGTCGGGTTCGACTTCGAGGTCTCCAGCGACCACTACACACCGTGGCTCACGAGCCAGGGTCACGCCTCGTACGCCTGGGCGATGCTCGGCGCCGTCGCGCAGGCGACCGACTCGGTCGAGCTCATGACGTACGTCACGTGCCCCACGCTGCGCTACCACCCGGCCGTCGTCGCCCAGAAGGCCGCGACGCTGCAGCTGCTGTCGGACGGTCGGTTCACACTGGGACTCGGCTCGGGCGAGAACCTGAACGAGCACGTGGTGGGAGAGGGCTGGCCGTCGGTGGACGCCCGGCAGAACATGCTGGAGGAGGCGATCGAGATCATCCGCGCGCTGCACACCGGCGACCTCGTCACCTACGACGGCGAGTACTTCCGCGTCGACTCCGCCCGCATCTGGGATCTCCCCGAGGGCGGCGTCCCCATCGCCGTGGCGATCTCCGGCGAGAAGTCGATCGCCCGGTTCGGGCCGCTCAGCGACCACGCGATCGCCGTCGAGCCCGACGCCGACCTCGTCTCCGGCTGGAACGAGCACCACGGCGCCGACTCGCGCAAGATCGGGCAGATCCCGATCAGCTGGGACCCCGACGAGGACACCGCGATCGCCCGTGCCCACGACCAGTTCCGGTGGTTCGGCGGCGGATGGGCCGTGAACGCCGATCTCCCCACCCCGGCCGGCTTCGCCGCCGCCAGCCAGTTCGTGCGTCCCGAGGACGTCGCCGAGGCGATCCCCTGCGGCCCCGACCTCGACAAGATCGCGGAGGCCGTCAAGGCCTACGTCGACGCCGGCTTCACCGACGTGGCCGTCGTGCAGGTGGGCGACGAGGGTCAGGACCGCTTCCTGGAGGAGGCCGCGGGTCCCCTGCTCGAGAGGCTCCGCGCGCTGTGACGAGGTCGTCCCGTGGTCGGTGACGCGGCGGAGCTCTGCCTCGCCGTCGGCGCCGACTGCGGGGGCGCGGTGGATCCGGATGCTCCGCTCGCCCTGTGCGAGCGGCATCTGGCCGCCGCGGCCGACTGGTCGAGGCGTGCGGAGGGGGTCACCGACCTGCTGCCGTCGCCCTGCGGCGTCTGCGCGTCGCGGCTCGGGGTGCGGTGGCCGTCGGGCTGGCTCTGCGCCGTGTGCGAGTGGCGCTACGGCGACGTCCCCGACGGCGATCTCCCGCGCCCGCGCGTCGACGTCGTGTACTACCTCCGCTATGCCGACCGCGTGAAGATCGGCACGACGGCCGACCCGCGCCAGCGGTTCGCGGCGATCATGCACGACGAGGTGCTGGCATTCGAGCGGGGAGACCGCCGAAGCGAGCGCGCGCGCCACGAGCAGTTCGCCGCCGACAGGTTCGCGCGGACGGAGTGGTTCGTGCTGTCGGACGCGATCCGGGAGCACATCGCGACACTCGGCGCCGGCGTCGTCGATCCCTGGGACCTCCTGCTGCGCTGGCGGAGCGAGGCGCTCGCCGCGCAGGGGTGAGTGCGGGCACCCGCGGGTGAGCCGGACTCCGGTGGATTAGGCTCGCCCTCATGGGTCGCTTCATCTACGACACGATGTCGAATTCCGTCGACATCGATGACCGTACGCTCGCACACCTGCGGATCGTCATCATGAACAAGCTGCGGCGATCCGAGTCGTTCATGTTCGACGTAGAGCCCGGAGACGGCACCGGACGCCGCAGCTTCTGGGTGCACCCGGCCGTGCCGATGCAGTTCCACTTCTTCGGCAGCCGCCCGCCGCGCATCAACCGCCTGTGGATCGAAGACCTCATGCAGGTGGCGAGCGGACCCAGCGGACTCTCGGTCACCGCCGAGCCCGATGAGGACCGCCCCGCGCCGGAGGAGTAGCCTCCCCGGCGCCGCGCTCAGTTCTGGGCGAGTTCGCCGTCCGCCGCGGGCGCTCCCGCGCTGTCGAAGTGCTCCGCGACCAGCATGATCCCGCCTGAGGAGTTCGCTGAGTTCGAGAGCTCCTCGATCCACTCGCGGCTCAGCAGCGTCGGTTCCGGGTCGTCGAAGACGAACCGCAGCGGAATCGACTCGTGCAGCCAGATCGAGCTGCGTCCGCGCGGCTGATCGTCGGGGTGGCGCCACGACACGGTGAAGCTCTCGCCGCGGCGCAGCTTGGTGGCGATGACGACCTTGAGGTGCGCCAGCGCTCGGTCTTCGATATGGATCGGCGTCGCCGATCCGCCGTAGTAGATGGTGCCCACGCAACGACTGTATAGCGCGTCGCCTGCGGCGTCACCCTTCGCCCGCCCGTGTCAAGGGGCTGACCGCGCGACGCGCGGGCGGCAGAGTGGTCAGCCGAGACCCAAGGAGGGAGCGCTGTGGTGAGCTCGCAGGATCCACACGCCGAACAAGCCCCGACGGATGCCGCGGCCACGGCGTCCGCGGTCGCCGCGGAAGTCCCCGGCATCGACATCGTCGCCGGCGAGCTTCTGCCACGCCCCCAACGGACGCGGAGTCCCCAGCGGACGCGAAGCGGCCGGCCCGCCGAGGGCGGACCGGCCGACTCCTGATCCGGTTGCGCCGCGCTGCGCGGCGCGGGTCAGCGCTCGGCGCGCGCCAGGTTCGCTCGCAACTCGTCCGCATTCTGACGGACGACGTACGCGGGGCGGTCGCGCTCCACACGCCAGCTGTCGGCCAGGGGGCCGACGTTGACGGTGTCGAAGCCGAACTCGTCGTAGATGCGGGTCACGAGCTCCACGGCGTTGTCGAAGTCGCTCGACGTGGCGAGCGCGCGACGGTCGTCGCTGCCGGCCGTGGCGCCGTCGGTGAGGATGTCGGCGGCCATGATGTGGTTGAACGCCTTGGCGACGCGCGACTGCGGGAGGTGCTCCTGCAGCATCTGCGAGGTCGTGGTGCGGTTCTCGTCGAGCTCGGCGATGCGTCCGTCGCGCTCCCAGTAGTAGTTGTTGGTATCGAGCACGATCTTGCCCGCGAGGGGCTCGACGGGGATGTCCTCGATCGCCTTGAGCGGCACGGTCACCACGACGATGTCGGCGGCGGCCGCAGCATCCTGCGCCGTACCGGCCCGCACGCCGTCGCCGATGTCGGCCACCAGATCCGCGAGCGTCTCCGGCCCGCGCGAGTTGCTGATGACGACGTCGTACCCGTGCTGGACGAAGCCCCGCGCGAGTGCCGAGCCGATGTTTCCTGCTCCGATGATTCCGATTGTGGTCATGCGGCGTGCAAGCGCCCGCCGGGCGAGGGAATTCCCCCGCCTCTCGATCACATAGCGATCTCCCGGGTTGCAGAGGCGGCGGGCACGCGGTTGAGCGGGTCGGCGATCAGCTCGGCGAACGCCGCCTCCGCGGCTCCGATGAGCAGGCGGTCCTCTGCGAGGAGCGCCGTGCGGATGTCGAGCGTCTCGGCGTTCGCGGCCATCGCCTGAGCGCGCACGTCGGCCTCGAGTGCCGGCCCGTCCAGCTGGGCGATCGTCGCGAGGAACCCGCCGAGGATCACCACGCCGGGGTTGAGCACGTTGACGGCATTGGCCAGCGCCGTGGCGAGGATGCGACGCTGACGGCCGACCTCGTCGAGCACCCACGCCTCGGACGATGCCGCGAGGGCGTCGGCGAGGGTCGGCTCGTCGGCGTTGGAGAGGCCGACCGCCTCGAGCAGCCGCGCCCGGCTCACCTCGTCCTCGAGCACGCCGTGGTCGGCCCGGCGATCGGAATCGGCGGCGATGCCCGGGCGGTTCTGGCCGAACTCGCCCGCGTAGCCACCCGCACCGCCGACGGCGGTCCCGCCGACGATCAGCCCGCCGCCGATGCCGCTCGCGCCGCCGTTCAGGTAGACGATGTCCCACGCTCCGCGGCCGGCCCCGTACAGGTGCTCGGCGATCGCGCCGAGGTTGGCGTCGTTCCCCACGGTGACTGGAAGGCCGGTGACCTCTTCGACGAGCGTGCGGAGCGGGGCATCCGTCCACTCGAGGTGCGGGGCGCTGCGGACGATGCCGTCGGCGCTGCGCACGAGTCCGGGCACGGCGATGCCGATGCCAGCGATGCGCGCACCCGCGAGCGCGGCCGTCTTCCAGACCGCCACCCGCTCGGCGACGAGCTCCGCGGTCTCCGCCGGCGTGAGGAGGTGATCGAGCTCGATGCGCTCGCGGACGGGGATGCCGCGATCCAGGCCGACCGCGGCGAGCGTCAGGGCGTCCACCTCCGGGTGCGCCGCGATCGCGACGACGTCGGGGTCGCCGGCGACGAGGGGTGACGGGCGGCCGACGCGGCGGGACGGGTCGGGGGCGTGCTCACGCACGAGCGCGAGACGGGTGAGCTCTCCGACCAGGTCGGCGATGGTCGAGCGGTTCAATCCGGTGGTCTCGGTGAGGGCGGCCCGGGAGAGGGGGCCCGCCTGATGCACGAGCCGGAGGATGCGCGCGAGGTTGCCCTGGCGCACGCTCGGGATGCCCGGGGACGCGTCGCTCATGGGTTCACTGTAGGAGATGGACGCGGCATCCTGCGTGGTATAGGTTGTGAGAGGCAACAATTATGTCGCGAAGGAGCCACTATGCCTTACACCGGTCCCACCCCCACCCGCGAAGACAGGTTCTCATTCGGCCTGTGGACGGTCGGCTACAACGGCGCCGACCCGTTCGGTGGCCCGACCCGCCCCGCATTGGACGTCGTCCACGCGGTCGAGAAGCTCTCCGAGCTTGGCGCCTACGGCCTCACGTTCCACGACGATGATCTGTTCGCCTTCGAGTCGACCGACGCGGAGCGCCAGACGCAGATCGACCGCCTCAAGGGCGCCCTCGAGTCCACCGGCCTCATCGTGCCGATGGTCACCACCAACCTCTTCTCCGCGCCGGTCTTCAAGGACGGCGGCTTCACCTCCAACGACCGTCAGGTGCGTCGCTTCGCGCTGCGCAAGGTCTTCCGCCAGCTCGACCTCGGCGCGGAGCTGGGCGCGAAGACCTTCGTGATGTGGGGCGGCCGCGAGGGCGCCGAGTACGACTCGGCCAAGGACATCCGTCAGGCCCTGGAGCGCTACCGCGAGGCCGTCAACCTGCTCGGCGACTACGTCACCGACAAGGGCTACGACATGCGCTTCGCGATCGAGCCGAAGCCGAACGAGCCCCGCGGCGACATCCTGCTGCCCACGCTCGGACACGCGATCGCCTTCATCGATTCGCTCGAGCGTCCCGAGCTCGTCGGCCTCAACCCCGAGGTCGGCCACGAGCAGATGGCGGGTCTCAACTACGCCGCCGGCATCGCGCAGGCGCTGTACCACGGCAAGCTCTACCACCTCGACCTCAACGGCCAGCGCGGCATCAAATACGACCAGGACCTCGTCTTCGGTCACGGCGACCTGCACAACGCGTTCGCGCTGGTCGACCTGCTCGAGAACGGCGCCCCCGGCGGCGGACCGACGTACGACGGCCCGCGTCACTTCGACTACAAGCCCTCGCGCACCGAGGACGAGCAGGGCGTGTGGGACTCCGCCGCGGCCAACATGAGCATGTACCTGCTGCTGAAGGAGCGCGCCGCCGCGTTCCGCGCCGACCCCGAGGTGCAGGAGGCGCTCGCCGCCGCCCGCGTCGACGAGCTGTCGCAGCCCACCCTGAACGAGGGCGAGACCTACGACGACTTCCTCGCCGACCGCTCCGCGTACGAGGACTTCGACCCGTCGACGTACTTCGGCGCCAAGGGCTTCGGCTTCGTCCGTCTGCAGCAGCTGGCCACCGAGCACCTCATGGGCGCCCGGGGCTGATCTGTTCGCCGACGTCCGCGAGACTGCAGCGGAGCGGCGAGACTGAGGGGATTCCCCTGGGTCTCGCCCTCCGGGTGCAGTCTCGCGGGTCGGTGTGGCACCGAAGAAGGAGTGCGCCATGGCGCTGGTGATGGGTGTCGACACGTCGACGCAGTCGTGCAAGGTCGTGATCGCCGAGACGGCTCCCGGGACGGAGGCCGCGATCGGCGCGGTCGTCCGTCAGGGGCGGGCGCGGCATCCGGAGGGCACGGCGGTCGATCCGGCCGCCTGGTGGACGGCGCTCCAGGAGGCGATCGCCGAGGCCGGCGGTCTCGCCGACGTCGCGGCGTGGTCGATCGGCGGGCAGCAGCACGGCATGGTCGTGCTCGACGCCGAGGGGCGCGTGATCCGCGACGCCCTGCTGTGGAACGACACCCGCTCGGCCGGAGCCGCCGCGACGCTGCGTGAGGAGTTCGGCGCCGACGAGCTCGCCGAGCGCACGGGGCTCGTGCCCGTGGCATCCTTCACCATCACGAAGCTGCGCTGGCTGCGCGATGCGGAGCCCGAGAACGCGGCTCGGGTCGCCGCCGTCGCGCTGCCGCACGACTGGCTGACCTGGCGCCTGCGCGGATTCGGTCCGGAGGGCGAGTCGGAGCGCGGACCCGTGCTCGAGGAGCTCGTCACCGATCGATCGGATGCCTCGGGCACCGGTTACTGGGACCCCCGCTCCGGCGGCTACGACCGCGACCTGCTCGTCGCCGCGCTGGGGCACGACGCAATCCTTCCGCGTGTGCTCGGCCCGGAGGAGTGGGTGGAGGATGCCGCGGGCCGGCGCGTCGGACCGGGTGCCGGCGACAACGCGGGTGCGGCGCTGGGTCTTCAGGCCGGGCCCGGCGATGTGGTGGTCTCCATCGGCACGAGCGGCACCGTCTTCGCCGTGAGCGAGGAGCGGACCATCGACCCGACCGGCACGGTGGCCGGGTTCGCCGACGCGAGCGGGCGCTTCCTGCCGCTGGTCGCGACACTGAACGCGGCGCGGGTGCTCGACGCCATCGGACGGCTGCTCTCGGTCGACCACGCCGAGCTCAGCCGTCTGGCGCTGGCCGCCGCGCCGGGAGCTGCGGGGCTCGAGCTCGTCCCGTACTTCGAGGGCGAGCGCACGCCGAACCTGCCCGACGCGACGGCATCGCTGACCGGCATGACCCTGGCCTCGACCACGCGCGAGAATCTCGCGCGGGCAGCCGTCGAGGGGATGCTGAGCGGACTGTCCGCCGGACTCGAGGCCCTCCGCGGACTCGGCGTGCCGCTCGAGCGGGCGCTGCTCGTCGGCGGTGGTGCCCAGTCGGAGGCCGTGCGCACGATCGCCCCGCAGGTGCTGGGCCTCCCCGTCGAGGTGCCCGAGCCGGGCGAGTACGTCGCCCTCGGCGCCGCACGCCAGGCCGCCCGGGTGCTGGCGGCCTGACGACGCGGCGCAGACGACGCGGCACAATGGGGCCATGGCGCAGGCCGAGGATGACGCGACCGGCGACGACGCCGCGCTCGACGAGATCGCCGCGGAGCTCTACGCCGTGACGCCCGACGGCTTCACGGCGGCGCGCAACGCGCGGGCGTCGTCGGCTCCGCGGGCGCTTGCCGCGCGGGTGAAGGCGCTCCGCAAGCCGTCCGTCGCGGCGTGGGCCGTCGACCTCCTCGCTCGGCAGGGGCAGCTGGCCGAGGCGGTGGAGCTGTCCGCGGCGCTGCGCGAGGCGCAGGACGATCTGGATGCTGCGGAGCTTGCCGCCCTCGGACGCCAGCGCCGTGCGCTGGTCGGCGCACTGGCCGCCGAGGCGGTGCGGCTGGCCGACGAGCAGGGCGTCAGCGTCAGCTCCGCCGCCCGCGAGGAGGTCGAGAAGACCATCAACGCCGCGGTGGTGGATGCCGCGGCCGCAGCCGCCGTGCTGACCGGCCGGCTCGTGCGCACCCTGGAGCCCGGCGGCACCGACGAGGCCACCCTGGCCGAGGCCGTCGGCGGGTCGCTGCCCGGGGTGACCGCATCGACCGCGACCCGGCCGTCGCGTGACGACCTGGCCGAACGGCGTGCCCGGAAGGCCGCGGAGAAGGCCGCCCGCGAGGCGGATCGAGCCGCCACCGAGGCCGAGCGCGAGCTCGCGCGTATCGAAGGGCGGCGCGGGAAGATACGCGAGCGCCGCGACCACCTGCGTGAACGCATCGACGACCTGCGCGCCGAGCTCGAGCGATTCGAGGCCGAGGAGGCGCTGGTTCAGGAAGACCTGACCGCGGCCGAGGCCGAGCACGAGACCGCGCGGACGGCGGCCACGGCCGCCCGCACGGCGTCCGATGCGGCGCAGAAGGCGATCGACGCGCCGCACTGACGCCGACCAGCGCACTGGAACGGGCATCCCGCCCGAGAACGACCACCTGTCGCCGCGCCGAATCGATACCCTGAGCGCGTGGCCGACCTCAGCACCCTCCTGGTGATCCCGCTGGTCGCCGTGCTCGCGCCGCTGCTCTCACGCGGGATCAGCCGCTGGCTTCCCGTGCCCATCGTCGTGTTCGAGCTCGTGCTGGGCATCGCCATGGGCCCGAGCATGCTCAACTGGGCGCAGCCCTCGCCGTTCGCGAGCACTCTGGCCGAGCTCGGCCTCGCGATGCTGTTCTTCGTCGCCGGCACCGAGATCCAGTTCGCCGCTCTCACCGGACGCACCGGCGCACGGGCGGGCCTGGGCTGGCTCGTCAGCCTCGTCGCGGGCGTCGCCCTCGGCTGGCTGATCGCGCCCGGCGACTCGGCCATCGTCCTCGGGGTCGCGCTGTCGTCCACCGCGCTCGGCACGCTGCTGCCGATCCTGCGCGACGCGGGCGAGCTGCGCACCCCGTTCGGGTTCAGCGTCAGCGCCGTCGGCGCCGTGGGGGAGTTCGGCCCGCTCGTCGCGATCTCGGTCTTCCTCGGCAGCCGCGATCCCGGACTCGCCACCGTCATCCTGGCCGTCTTCGCCGTGATCGCGGCGCTCGCGGTCTGGTGGGCGCTCAAGGCGCCGCAGGGCCGGCTGCACGCCGTCGTCACCTCGACGCTGCACACCTCCGGCCAGTTCGCGATGCGCGTCGTGCTGCTGATCCTCGCGGTGCTCGTCGCGCTCAGCCTGTTCCTGGGCATCGACATGCTCCTGGGTGCGTTCACCGCGGGCATCGTGTGGCGGCTCGTGATGCGAGAGGCGCCCGAGGCCGACCGGGAGGCCGTCGATAGCAAGGTCGAGGCGGTCGCCTTCGGCTTCCTCGTGCCGATGTTCTTCGTCTACACCGGCGTCACGTTCGACCTCACCGCCCTCACCTCCGCGCCGCTCCTGCTAGTGGGCGTGGTGATCGCAATGGTCGCCCTGTTCGTCGTGCGCGGGCTTCCGTCGATGCTCGCCTCCCCCGTCGGCGCGAGCGGTCGGGAACGCCTGCCGATCGCGCTGATGGGCGCGACCGGGCTGCCCATCATCGTGGCCGTCACGAGCATCGCCGTGGAGAAGAGCCTGATCACCTCGGCGTTCGCCTCCGTTCTCGTCGGCGCCGGGATGCTGTCGGTGCTGGTCTTCCCGCTCGTCGCCATGAGCCTGCGCGGCGAGCGCGCGAGCGTCCGCGCCGCCATCGTCGAGGACGTGATCTGAGGATCCATGGATGCTGCCACCCCGCCCCTGTCCGACGGTCCCGCCCGCGAGCTCGACCGTCTGCTCGCCGACGCACGCGCGCGCCTCCGCGACGCGCCGCAGGAGGGTCTCGGCGAGCTGCAGACCGGTCGGCGCACCCTCGGGATCCCCCGCGCGCCCCGCGTCGTGCCTCGCGGCCGCGCCTGGCACCTGGGTGTGCTGCTGCTGAGCGAGGACGCCCTGCGGGCGACGGGCGACATCGTGCGGGCGCGCGCCGAGGTGCGGCGCGGCTTCCCGGCCGAGTCGCAGCGCCGCCGCGCCGAGATCGCGGCAGCCGCCCGTCGCGGCGGCTTCGACGAGGGGGAGACGGTGCACCTCGGTTGGCACGAGGTCGACCTCGTCGCCGTGGGCCGGGGTGAGGCATCCGCCCCTCTCGACGTCCGCGACGGGGTCGTGGTCGTGCGCTGGAGTCCGTCGGGGGGTTACGTGCCGCTCGCGGGCTATCTCGCCGACCGCGTCGAGCTGAGCGTGCATCCGCTGGAGGGTGCCACGTAGGGGCGTTGTCAAGTCCCTCAGGCACGATTCGTGTTTTATACCACGCTCGCCGCATGGTCGATACGAGCACGCGCAGCCACCAGGCTAGGGTGACGGGACTCTTCGAGGGAGACACAGTGCAATCGTGGCCAGGATCGAGCTATCCGCTCGGCGCAACGTATGACGGCAATGGAACCAATTTCGCGATCTTCAGCGAGGGCGCCGAGAAGGTGGAGCTCTGCCTCTTCACCGAGGACGGCGAGGAGACCTGCGTCCCCCTGATCGACGTGGACGCCTACGTCTGGCACGCGTACCTCCCTTCGATCGGACCGGGCCAGCGGTACGGCTACCGCGTGCACGGGGAGTACGACCCCGAGACCGGGAAGCGCTTCAACCCGAACAAGCTCCTGCTCGACCCCTACGCCAAGGCGGTCGACGGTCAAATCGAGTGGAACCAGTCGGTCTTCTCGTACAACTTCGGCGACCCCGACTCGCGCAACGACGAGGACTCGGCCGCGTCGATGATGAAGGGCGTGGTGATCAACCCGTTCTTCGACTGGTCGGGCGATCGCCAGCCCAAGACGCCGTACTCCGAGACGGTCATCTACGAAGCGCATGTGAAGGGCCTCACCGAGCTGAACCAGGCCGTGCCCGAGGAGCTGCGGGGCACATACGGCGGCATCGCGCACCCCGCCACCATCGACCACCTGCGCAAGCTCGGCATCACCGCCATCGAGCTGATGCCCGTGCACCAGTTCGTCAACGACTCCACGCTCGAGGAGAAGGGGCTCCACAACTACTGGGGCTACAACACCATCGCGTTCCTCGCTCCGCAGAACACCTACGCCTCCGCCGAGCGCGGACAGCAGGTGCAGGAGTTCAAGGGCATGGTGAAGGCGCTGCACGCCGCCGGCATCGAGGTCATCCTCGACGTGGTCTACAACCACACCGCAGAGGGCAACCACATGGGCCCGACGCTCTCGATGCGCGGCATCGACAACATCGCCTACTACCGCCTGGAAGACGGCGACCAGCGGTACTACACCGACTACACCGGCACGGGCAACAGCCTGAACGTCGGCAACCCGCATGCGCTGCAGCTCATCATGGACTCGCTGCGCTACTGGGTGCTCGAGATGCACGTCGACGGCTTCCGGTTCGACCTGGCCTCGACGCTCGCCCGCGAGTTCTACGACGTCGACCGCCTCGCGACGTTCTTCGAGCTCGTGCAGCAGGACCCGGTGGTCTCGCAGGTCAAGCTGATCGCCGAGCCCTGGGACATCGGCCCCGGCGGCTACCAGGTCGGCAACTTCCCCCCGCAGTGGACCGAGTGGAACGGCAAGTACCGCGACACCGTCCGCGACTTCTGGCGCGGCGAGCCGCAGGCGCTCGGCGAGTTCGCGTCGCGTCTGACCGGGTCGGCCGACCTGTACGAGCACTCCGGACGCCGGCCCGTGGCATCCATCAACTTCGTCACCGCCCACGACGGCTTCACCCTGCGCGACCTCGTGTCGTACAACGAGAAGCACAACGAGGCCAACGGCGAGGACAACAACGACGGGGAGTCGCACAACCGCTCGAGCAACCACGGAGTCGAGGGTCCGACCGACGATCCCGAGGTCCTGACGCTCCGGGCCCGCCAGCAGCGCAACTTCATCGCCACGATGCTGCTCTCGCAGGGCGTGCCGATGCTGCTGCACGGCGACGAGCTCGGCCGCACGCAGGGCGGCAACAACAACGGCTACGCGCAGGACAACGAGATCACGTGGATGAACTGGGAGGGCATCGACCAGCCGCTCCTCGAGTTCACCGCCGCCCTCGTCCGACTGCGCCGCGACCACCCGACCTTCCGCCGCGGACGCTTCTTCAACGGCCGCCCGGTGCGCCGCGAGGAGGGGGCTCCGATCCCCGACATCGTGTGGCTGCGCCCCGACGGCTCCGAGATGACGCCCGAGGACTGGGACTCCGGCTTCGGCCGCGCCATCGGCGTGTTCCTGAACGGCGACGGCATCCGCGAGCGCGATTTCCGGGGCGAGCCGCTGAGCGACAAGCACTTCGTCATCCTGTTCAACGCGGGCGACGAGCCGGTGGACTTCGCCCTTCCGGCCGACGAGTTCAGCCCGAAGTGGGACATCGTCGTGGACACCGCGGGTCAGCGCGCCGACTCCGACCCGCTCCGTCCCGGTGACGACGTGGTCGTGGAGGCCAAGTCGATGCTGGTGCTGCGCGAGCACGATCTGCCCGAGCCCGAGGTGGACCACTCCGTCGCGGCGTCGCTGGTGGCCCTGGCCGACGCGGAGATCACCCCGCAGCTGCCCAAGCCCGAGCTCGGGAGCTGACGGCATGCCGCGGCATCCTTCCTCGACCTACCGCCTCCAGATCCGGGAGTCCTTCGATCTGGATGCCGCGGCCGCCGTCACCGGCTACCTCCGCGATCTCGGCGTGGACTGGGCCTACCTGTCCCCGCTGCTGACCGCGGCGGGCGGGTCCGACCACGGCTACGACGTCGTCGACCCGACCCACATCGACCCCGCGCGCGGCGGGTCGGAGGGCCTCGACCGGTTCGCCGCCGCCGCCCGCGCGGCCGAGCTCGGCATCCTGATCGACATCGTTCCGAACCACGTCGGCGTCGCCACCCCCTCGGAGAACCCGTGGTGGTGGGACGTGCTCATGCTCGGCCGCGACTCGCCCCGTGCCGAGATGTTCGACGTCGACTGGGATGTCGCCGACGGCCGCATCCGTCTGCCGTTCCTCGGCGCGAGCCTGGACGAGGCGATCGCCGACATCCGCATCGACCCCGAGCTCACCCGGCGCGCGCCGTTCGGCACGCTGCGCTACTTCGACCACGAGCTGCCCCTGGCGCCCGGGTCGATCGCGCCCGGCGAGGACCCGTCGACGCCCGAGGGTGTCCGCGCCGTGCTGGCTCGGCAGAACTACGAGCTGCGCTTCTGGCGCGACGAGGCGGCCGAGCTCAACTACCGCCGCTTCTTCGCCGTCACGAGCCTGGCCGGCGTGCGCGTCGAGCTCCCCGAGGTGTTCGACGCCACGCACGCCGAGATCCTCCGCTGGATCGACGAGGGCCTCGCCGACGGCCTCCGCGTCGACCACCCGGACGGCCTCCTCGATCCGGGCGCCTACCTCGCCCGCCTCGCCGACAAGACCGGCGGCGCCTACGTGCTGGGCGAGAAGATCCTCGAGCACGGCGAGGACCTCCCCGCCTGGTGGCGGACGGCCGGCACGACCGGGTACGACGCGCTCGCCGAGATCGACCGCGTGCTCATCGACCCGGCCGGCGAGGCCGGTCTCGATGCCCTCGACGCCCGCCTCCGCGCGGACACCGGTCTCGCCGAGCCGCTCGCGTGGCACGACCTGATCCACGACACGAAGCGGAAGATCGCCGACACCATCCAGGTGGCGGAGATCCGCCGGCTCGAGCGCGGCCTCCGCGGCGTCGACGGGGCCCCCGGCGACGAGGCGAAGACCATCGACGCGCTCGCCGAGCTGCTCACGTGCTTCCCGGTGTACCGCTCCTACCTGCCTGCCGGACGCGAGCACCTGGATGCCGCGGCCGCCGAGGCCGCGGAGCGCCGGCCGGATCTCGCCGACACGATCACCGCCCTCGTGCCGCTGCTCGCCGACCCGGCGCTGGAGGCGTCGCGTCGCTTCCAGCAGACCACCGGACCGGTTATGGCCAAGGGCGTGGAGGACACCGCGTTCTACCGCGCGACCCGGCTGGGCTCGCTCACCGAGGTGGGCGCCGACCCCGGCGTGTTCTCGCTCACGGTCGCCGACTTCCACCGCGCAAACCAGGTGCGTCTCGCCGCCTGGCCGCACGCGATGACCACGCTCTCCACGCACGACACCAAGCGCGGCGAGGACGTGCGGGCCCGCCTCGACGTGCTCGCCGAGATCCCCGACCGCTGGGCCGAGGTCGTGGAGCAGGCCCGCGCACGGGCGACCACCGGGCACGGTCCCTTCGACAACCTGCTGCTGCAGGCCGTCGTCGGGTCCTGGCCGGCCTCGCGCGAGCGTCTGCACGCCTACGCCGAGAAGGCGTCGCGCGAAGCCGCGGAAACCACCGACTGGTGGGATCCCGACGAGGATTTCGAGAGCGGCATGCACCGCATGGTCGACGCCGTCTTCGACGACGCCGAGCTGCACACGCTGGTCTCCGGCTTCGTCGACGAGATCTCGGCACCGGGGTGGTCGAACTCGCTGTCCGCCAAGCTGCTGCAGATCACCGGTGCCGGCGTGCCCGACGTGTACCAGGGCTCCGAGCTCTGGGAGATGTCGCTCGTCGACCCCGACAACCGACGCGCGGTCGACTTCGACCAGCGGGCGCGCATGCTCGCCGACGTCGACGCGGCACGCGCCTCCGGCGACCTGCCGCCCGTCGACGCGTCCGCGGCGGCGAAGCTGCTCGTCACCTCGCGCGCCCTGCGCCTGCGGCGCGACCACCCCGAGCTGTTCACGCGGTACACGCCGATGACGGCTGTGGGCGCAGCATCCGATCACGTCGTCTCGTTCGACCGCGGGGGAGCGGTGACGGTCGCCACGCGTCTGCCCGTCGGCCTCGCGGTTCGCGGCGGCTGGGACGACACCCTCCTGCTGACGCACGGCACGCCCGTGGTCGACGCGCTGACCGGTCGCCGCTACGAGGGCGAGAGGCTCGCCCTGTCCGATCTGCTGTCGGTGTACCCGGTGGCACTGCTGATCCCGGAGGACTGATGATCGAGGTGTGGGCCCCCAAGGCCGAGCGTGTCCGACTGCGACGACCCGACCGCGAGGACGTCGAACTGACTGCTGCGGCGGGCGGCTGGTGGAGCGCGGACGTCGCTCTCGCCGATGGCGACCGCTACGGCTTCGTGCTGGGCGAGAGCGATGACACGCGTCCCGATCCGCGCTCGCCCCGTCAGCCCGACGGCGTGCACGGCACGTCGGCGTGGTTCGACGCCGCAGCGCACGAGTGGGCGGATGCCGCGTGGCCCGGCCGTGCGCTCGAGGGCGGCATCGTCTACGAGCTGCACATCGGCACCTTCACGCCCGACGGCACGCTCGACTCCGCGATCGACCGCCTCGATCATCTGGTCGACCTCGGCGTGACGCACGTCGAGGTGCTCCCGGTCAACGACTTCAACGGGGTCTGGAACTGGGGCTACGACGGCGTGCTCTGGTACGCCGTGCACGAGGCCTACGGCGGACCGGCGGCCTACCAGCGCTTCGTGGACGCTGCGCACGCCCGCGGCCTCGCCGTCATCCAGGACGTCGTGTACAACCACCTCGGTCCCAGCGGCAACTACCTGCCCGAGTACGGTCCCTACCTGCGGGAGGGCAGCCGCAACACGTGGGGCGACTCGGTGAACCTCGACGAGGACGCCGTCCGGTCCTACATCGTCGAGAACGCGCTCATGTGGATGCGCGACCACCACGTCGACGGGCTGCGCCTCGACGCCGTGCACGCGCTGCACGACGATCGGACGCCGCACATCCTGCAGGAGCTGGCCGAGGCATCCGATGCCCTGTCGGTCGAGCTCGGCCGGCCGCTGAGCCTCATCGCGGAGTCTGACCTGAACGACCCCACCCTGATCCGCTCGCGCGAGCGCGGCGGCTACGGGCTGGGCGCCCAGTGGAGCGACGACTGGCACCACTCCGTGCACGTCGCCCTCACCGGCGAGACGGTGGGCTACTACGAGGACTTCGCCGCCCTCGACGCGCTGCCGAAGGTGTGGACGAAGGGCTTCTTCCACGACGGCACGTTCTCGTCGTTCCGCGGCCGCGATCATGGCGCGCCCATCCCCGCCGACGTCTCGCCGGCGCAGCTGGTGACCTTCGCTCAGGACCACGACCAGATCGGCAACCGCGCCGCCGGCGATCGCCTGAGCCAGACGCTGTCGCCCGGGCGCCTCGCGGTCGCCGCCGTCCTCACCCTCACCGCCCCCGGCACGCCGATGCTGTTCATGGGCGAGGAGTGGGGCGCATCGACGCCGTGGCAGTTCTTCACGTCGCATCCCGAGCCCGAGCTCGGCGAGGCCACGGCGAAGGGCCGCATCGAGGAGTTCGTGAAGATGGGCTGGGACGAGTCGCTCGTGCCCGACCCGCAGGACCCGGAGACCTTCACCCGCTCGAAGCTCGACTGGGAGGAGGCCGGCCAGGACTGGCACGCCGACCTGCTCGCGCTCTACCGTGGGCTCGCCGCCTTCCGCCATGAGCGCCCCGAGCTCGCGGACCACTCCTGGGAGTCGCTCGCGGCCGAGAGCGGGGGAGACGACCCCGAGCACCGCGCGTTCGCGCTGCGCCGCGGCGAGCTGTCGATCCTGGTGAACCTCACCGAGGGCGAGGTGTCGTGGGACGTCGCGCCTGGCCGCAAGGTGCTGCTGCGCACGGTCGACGGCGCGCGCATCGAGGACGGCGAGGCCGTGCTGCCGCCGGAGTCCGCGGTCATCGTCGGCCCGGCGAGCTGAGATGGCCGGTCGATCGCGGATGCGGACACCGCCCGAGGCGGGGGCACACGCGCACCCAGTGCCTAGAGTGAGCACATGAGCGCATCCCGATCGGCCGCCGCCCAGGCCTACGTCACGTCGGCGCCCGTCCCCTCGGACCTCGTGCGCCAGATCGTCGTGATCTCGACCTTCGTGTTCATGATCATCGGCGCGATGGTCGGGACGGGCCGCTTCGGCGGCACCGCCGTGCAGGATCTGCAGAACGGAGCGCTGGACGCGGACGCGTCCTATCTCGCGCCCGCGAGCAGCGCCTTCTCGATCTGGTCGGTCATCTACGTCGGTCTCGCCGGCTACACGGTGTGGCAGGCGCTGCCCGGTCAGCGGGCCCGGCGCCGGCAGCGCGACATGGGCTGGTTCATCGCCGGCACCATGGTGCTGAACGGAGTGTGGCTGGTGGTGGCGCAGTTCGCGACGCTGCCGCTGACGGTCCTCGCGATCGTCGCCCTGCTCGTGCTGCTCGGGTTCACGTTCCGACGCTCCGTCGTCACCCGCGTGCCGCGGGACGGCGTGGCGGACGCCCTCTTCATCGACGGCGTGACGGGACTCCACCTCGGCTGGGTGACCCTCGCGACCGTGGCCAACACCGCGGCCTGGCTCACGGCCACCGGACCCGCGGAGTGGGAGTCCGCCGCGACGGCGCTCGGCATCGCGGTGCTCGTCGTCGTCGCCGTCATCGGCGTGGCGGTCGACCGCTTCAGCGGCTGGCGCATCTCGCCGGCGCTGGCCCTGGCATGGGGTCTCAGCTGGCTGGCGGTCGGCCGCCTGACGGGCGAGCCCCGCAACGACGCCATCGGCATCACCGCGATCGTGGTGGCGGCGGTCGTCCTCCTGCCCGCACTGGCCGTCGCCGGCCTGCGGGTGCTGCGTCCCGAAGCGGACTGACGCGGCGGTCGGTTCCGACCTGTTCAGAGGTCGGTTGTTAGCGGTCGGCCATCCGGCGCGATCGCCCGGCGTGATCCGTTCGGGCGGTCGTTTCAGGCGGCCGGCCCGACCGTCAGGCGGCCGGACCGAACTTCTCGGCGAAGCCCCGGAGCAGGCGCGAGGGCTCGGTGACGGATGCTGCGAGCACACGTGCCGCGAGCACGTCGTAGTCCTCGGCGGCAAAATAGCCGTCGTCCCGGTAGACGGCCATGCGCTCGGTGAACGCCTTCGTCGTCGGCTCGGGGTGGAACTGGGTGGCGTAGAGCGTGTCGCCGACACGGTAGGCCTGCACCGGGCACGCCTCGTTCGTCGCCAGCAGCACCGCGTCGGTGGGCACGGTGGCCGTGCCCTCCTTGTGAGCGGTGAGCGCGGAGAACCGCGTGGCCAGGCCGCCGAGCAGCGGATCGCGGCCGCCGTCCTCGGTGAGCTCGACGATCACGGGGCCGGTGTCCTCGGGGTATGCCTTCGACACAGTTCCGCCCAGCATCCGCGTCGCCACGCCGATGCCGTAGCAGGTGAACAGCGCGCTCGTCCGCGACGCCGCGGCCTCTTCGGCGATGCGCTCGAGGTCGGCCTCCAGGAGGCGCTGCACGTCGGTCTTGCTCGACTCCGGGTCGGCGACGTTGAACGGGCTGCCGCCGATGAGGAAGCCGCTGAACCGCTCGAACACGTCGTCGGTCAGCCGCTCGCGCGTGAGGTCGATGTGCGCGAGCTCATGCTCGCCGAGCCGGGTCGCGGTGCGAAATGAGGCGTACTCCGCTTCGGCGGCGCCTCGCTGGGGGCGCACGCAGACGTACAGGAGCGGCGCGGAGGTCATGGGGGAATCCTACCGGCGGGCATCAGCCGGGTCGGGTCGGCCCCGCCCCAGCGTTGGTGTCCCGCTTTCTGCACAACTCGCCGAGGACTTATGCAGAAAGTGGGACACCAAGACGCGTGCGGGGCGACGGCGGCCGATCCTCGAGCGCGTGGCGGACATGGATGTCGCGGCGCGATGTATCAGGCCGCCCCTATCGCGCTCCCTCACCATATGGACACAATGGGCGTCATGACGGCTGCGGACCGTTCGCACCCCCTCGACGACCCTTCGCCGACCGACGATTCCCCGCCGCTGCCGCGGTGGGAGCGCGCGGCAGCGCTGTTCGTGCGCTGGCGCGACGGCGAGACGCGGTGCATGGACGACCTCGTCCGGCTGATGACCCCGGTGCTGTGGCACGTGGTGCGGGCCTACGGGCTCGACCGGGCGCTCGCGGAGGACGTCGTCCAGACGACGTGGATGACGCTCGTCCGCGGGCACGCGTCGATCGACGACCCCCGCGCCGTCTCCGGCTGGCTCACGACGTGCGCGCGTCGTGAGGCCTGGCGGGTCGGCAAGCTGCAGCGTCGAGCCGACCCGGTCGAGACGATCGACCTCGAGCCGCACCTGCCCACCGCCGAGTCGGCCGAAGGCACCGCCGCGCGCGACGACGAGACGGGCCGCCTCTGGCGCGCCGTCGACGAGCTGGACGCGCGCTGCCGCCGTCTGCTGCGGATCGTCGCGTTCGAGGAGCGGCCCGACTACGCGCGCATCGCCGCCGACCTGGCGATGCCGATCGGATCGATCGGCCCGACGCGTCAGCGGTGTCTCGGCAAGCTCCGCGGACTGCTGGAACGCCGGGGATGGGGGAGCAGCGATGGATGACCACACGTCCGAGGATGCGGCCCTGTTCGCCCGCCTGCGAGCGGTGTGGGAGGACGTCGACCCGGTTCCCGTCGACCTGATCGACCGCATGGTCGCCGCCGTCGCGGTGGCCGACCTCTCCCGCGAGTACGCCCTGCTGACCCTCGTCACCGGCGACACCCTGTCGGCGGTGCGCGGCGAGAGCGACACGGCGACCTTCCAGTTCAGCGACGGGACGACGAACGTGCTCGTGCACGTCACCGCCACCGAGCACGGCGGCCGCCGCGTCGACGGCTGGGTGGACGCGCCGGCGCTCGCAATCCTGCTCGTGCAGGGCGACCGGGAGTGGCAGGCGGACGGCGGTGAGAGCGGGCGCTTCTCCTTCGCGGACCTGCCGACGGGGGTCTCGCGCATCCGTTTCGCCATCCGCCACCAGGACGGGTCGCTCGCCGAGTTCCAGACACCGCAGTTCGAGGTGTGACCGATGACGGGGCGTGAGGGGTTCAGGGGATGAGCGACGAGTCGGCGCGAGGTGCGGCATCGGCGGGACGGTACGACTGGAGGTCGCGGTACGACGCGGCCCGCGCGCGCGGCACGGCGCTGGACCCGCGGAGCGAGCCGATCCGCGGCATCCGTCCCTATCCCACGTCGTACGACTCCGAGCGTCTCCTGGTGACGACGGCGGACGACGTGTCGGAGCTGCGGGCGGTGCTCGCCCTGCTGGAGCAGGCGGCCGCAGACTTCGGCTGGGCCGTTCAGCTGGAGAACCTCGACGGGACGGCGGTCGAGATCCCCGTCGCCGTCGAGCGCACGCGGAGGGCACGCGACACGTTTGCGCTGCCAACCATTCATCGCGTCCGCATCCTTCCCGCCCCCCCGAGCGAGGCGCTCACCGGACCGGTACCGCCCATCGACGCGTGGCGCCTGCTGCAGCGGGCGCGCGTGCGCAACGGCGGGCGGGCACCCGAGGGTGTCGGGCTCGACCACGTGCTGGACATCGACCCGTTCGCCCGCACGAACCCCTTCGCCCGCACCAACCCGTTCGCCCGGACGAACCCCTTCGCGCGGACGAACGCGCCGGGGGCGGAGAGCTACGCCGACGCAGGGAGCGGAGGGCGCCAGGTGGCGTCCTACATCGGACCGGCCCCGCGGCGCACGAGCACCCCCTCGGAAGGCGGCCGGCGGCCCGTGGTCGTGATCCTCGACACCGGGTGCGGCGAGCACCCGTGGCTGACGCGGGACATCGTGACCTGCGACGCGGTCGTCGACGGCAGGGCGGTGGGGATCATCGACGCCTCGACCGATCCCGAGCTGCACGGCGACGTCGCAGGGCCCTTCGACGGCGAGCTGGACGAGGCGTCAGGCCACGGCACCTTCATCGCCGGCATCGTCCGGCAGGTGTGCCCCGACGCCGACCTCCTCGCGGTGCGGGTCGCCGACAGTCAGGGGACGGTCCTCGAGGGCGACTTCATGTACGCCATCCGGTCGCTCGTGAAGGGGATGTCGCTGCCCGCCGAGCTCGGAGGCCGGCAGATCGATGTGCTGAATCTCTCACTGAGCTACTACCACGAGACGCCGGAGGACGATCTGTTCGACCGCACCCTCAGCCGGCTGCTCGTGGCCGCGCGTCGACGCGGGTGCGCCGTCGTCTGCTCCGCCGGCAACGACGCGACCGACCGGCCCGCCTTCCCGGCCGCGCTGTGGGCGTGGCCCGGTGCCGACTACGTGGTCGAGGATCCCGCCGACGCGGCACCGCACGTGGCCGTGGGCGCGGTGAACCCCAACGGGACGATGGCGCTGTTCAGCAACCTCGGTCCCTGGGTCGGCACGTTCGCCCCGGGGGCGGCCGTGGTCAGCACGATGCCCCCGTTCAACGGGGGTGTGCAGCCCGGCAGCCGCGACGACCGCCACGGCGTGCGACGCGAGACCATCGATCCCGACGACTACTCGGGCGGCTTCGCCCAGTGGAGCGGCACGTCGTTCGCCGCGCCGTACGTCGCCGGGATGCTGGCGCAGGCCCTGGTCGCGCCGCTCGCACAGGGGCGGGCGGCCGTCGCGGACGGCGATCGCTGTGCGACGCTGCGCGCGGCGCTGGACGAGGTGCGGACGGTGCTGGCGGCACGCGGTCCGCGCCCGGTCTGACCGGACGATCACCCTCGCCGCGCCCGCCGTGGCGCGCCATCATGGAGCCATGACGACGACGGCGGGCGAGCTGCACCAGGCCGCCGTCGTCGCCGCGAACCGCGGCGAGTACGGTGCGGCTCGCCGCCTGCTCGACCGCGCCGAGCGCCGGACGACCGATCCCGACCTCACCGCGCGCATCTTCGGGACGCGCGCGTTCGTGGTGGCGCGGTCGGGGGACGTCGCGCGGGGCGAGGAGATCTGCCTGCAGGCTTTGGCCGTCGAGGGCATCGGCGCCGAGACGTTCGCCGTGCTCGCGGGCCAGATGGGCTCTCTCGCCGAGCACGCGGGGCACCTCGGCGACGCCGAGCGATGGCTCACGCGCGGGATCGACGCGCTCGAGGGCGAGTCGAAGGAGCTCGCGAACCTCGTGGTCAACCGCAGCCTGGTGCGGATGCAGCGCCGTCAGCTGGAGGCGGCGTCACGCGACGCACAGCACGCGACGCGCCTCCTCGGCGCGGTCGGCGACGCCGCGGACGAGGCGCAGGCCGTGCACAATGAGGGCTACATCGCCCTTCTGCGCGGTGAGCTCGTGGGAGCAATGCACCTGATGGCCCGTGCGCGCCCGGCGCTCGAGGAGATGTCGCCGGTCGCGGCCGGGATCAGCGACGTCGACCGCGCGGAGGTGCTGCGCGATGCCGGCCTCGTCACCGAGGCGGAGCGGCTGCTGGCCCGCGCGGCCGAGCTGTTCGGCGCCCACCGGATGCCGCACGATCGCGCGCAGGCCGAGTTGAACCTGGCCCGCTCCCTCCTCACGCACGATGCCGCCGCGGCGGGGGAGCGCGCAGCCGCGGCCCGCCGCCGCTTCCGCCGGCAGGGCAACGAGACCTGGGCCCTGCGCGCGGAGTCGATCGAGATGCGCGCGGCGTTCCTGTCGACGCGCGCGGACGGGCGCCGACGGCGGAGTGTGCTGCAGGCGGAGGCGGTGGACGCCGTGGCTTCGGCCCTAGACGCCGCCGGGTACCGCAACGATGCGGCCGGGCTGCGGCTGTCGGCGGCGCTGTGGCGCGCCCGCTCCGGGCTGCCCGACGCCACACCGGCCCGCAGCGCGCCCACCGCCTCCCTCGACGTGCGCCTGCTGGCCCACGAGGTGCGGGCCGCCCGCGCCGCGTCGCGCGGGCGCCGCAGCGAGGCACTCCGTCACGCCGCGTCGGGTTTGGAGGCGCTCGCCGCGTGGCGGCGCGACTTCGGCAGCCTCGACCTGCAGACCTCGACGGCGATGCACGGCACCGGGCTGATGTGGTCGGGGCTGGCCGGTGCTGTGGAGTCCGGACGCCCCGACGTCGTCTTCGCCTGGTCCGAGCGCGCACGGCACTACAGCCTGCAGGTCGTGCCGCTGCGGCCGCCGCCCGACCCGACGGTGGCCGACGAGCTGGCGGAGCTGCGGATGCTGCGCGCCGACGCCGGGGACGCGCGCCTCGGCGCCCGCATCGCGGAGCTGGAGGCGGCCGCCCGGCAGCGGCAGTGGGCCGGCACCGCCTCGTCGGCGGTCGAGGAACGCGTGACGCTCGACCAGATGAGCGGCGCGCTCGACGACGACACCGCGTACATCGGCTACGTGCTGACGGAGCACCGCCTCGTCGCGCTGGTCGCGACGCGCGGCGGGACCAGGATCGTCCCCCTCCCCGGGTGGGCGTCTGCCCCGGCCCTTCTCGCCGGGCTCCGCGCCGACGTCGACATGGCCGCCTCCATCCGCACCGGACCGATGGCGGCCGTCGTGCGCACAGCCCTGGACGACCGGCTCGAGCGGCTCTCCGCCGTCCTCCTCCGCGACCCGCTCCGCGTGGCCGGCGATCGCCGTCTGGTGCTCACCGTGCCGGGCGCACTGTCGGGGATGCCCTGGAGCCTGCTCCCCGGCATGCGGGGCCGCACCTTCACGCTGGCCGGATCGGCATCGCGGTGGCTCCGGCGTCGCGCGCCCGTCGAACCGCCGCGCGAGGTCGGGCTGGTCGTCGGACCGCGCGTGGCCCGCGGACAGGAGGAGGTGGATGCCGCGGCATCCACCTGGCCGGCCGCCCGCACCCTCTCCGGGCCCGGGGCGACCGTCGACGCCGTCGCGGATCTCGCCTCGACGGTTGATCTGCTCCACATCGCCGCGCACGGCCGGCACGCCGTCGACAACCCGCTCTTCTCCGGACTCGACCTCGCCGACGGCGCCCTCTTCGGATACGACATCGACCGGATGCCGCAGGTGCCTGCCACGGTGGTGCTGTCGGCCTGCGAGGTGGGCCGCTCGTCGGTGCGCTGGGGTGAGGAAGCAGTCGGCATGACGCGGATCTGGCTCCACGCCGGCACCCGCACGGTCATCGCCGCGCCGGTCGTCGTCGCCGACGACGTCGCATGCGAGGTGCTCGGGGCGATGCACGCGGGGCTCGGAGCCGGCCTCCCTCCCGCGGCGGCGCTGGCCGCGGCATCCGCCGACACCGGACTCGTCGCCCCGTTCCAGAGTCACGGCGCAGGGTTCTGACGGTCGCGATCCTCAGCGGGACGAGTTCGCGGTGCGACCCCGGACGATACCGATGAACGTCTCGACCTCGGAGGTCGTGCGCTCCGCCGGCCAGGCGAGCGCCACGGACGAGACCGGGCCGTCGCGGAGCGGGCGGTGCGCGACGTCCTTGCGGGCGTGGAGCCGCGCGATCGACATCGGCACGACGAGGATGCCCACGCCGGCCGCGACGGTGGCGACCGCCGCCTCGGTGTCGAGCGGGGGTCCCGCCGCGGCGGGGAGGGTGCCGGGGATGTCGACGGCGAGCACGTCGTCCACGGGCACGTGCCGCACTTCGCCGACCAGGTCGTCGACACCGAGATCATCCGCGGCCGTCAGCGCGGAGTCGACCGGCACGACGACCACCGGGATCTCCTCGTACAGGGCGATGCGGTGCACGTCGTCGGCCGCGAGCGGCAGACGCACGATCGCGGCGTCGACCTCATCGCCGCGGAGCGCGTCGAGCTGCGCGTCCACGGTCAGCGGCACGAGCTCCAGCGGCACGTGTGGCACGCGTTCACGCCATAGTGCGATCCACTTCCCGGGCGTGGCACCGGGGATGAACCCGAGCCGGAAGACGGATGCTGGGGCCTCCTGCTCCCGACCGGCGCCCCTGTCGGAAGCCGCCTTGGCCGCGCGCCCGGCGGGCCGGGCCCGCGCAGACCGTGTGGACGAGCTCCCGGCCGGACCGCGGCGGACGACGGGCTTACGGCCGCCCTTGGCGCCGCCACCCCGGCTGCCGCCGCCTTTCGCCCCGCCGCCTTTCGCCACGGTGTCAGCGTAGCCGGGGCGCTAGTGTTCGCTCATGATCGCCATCATCGCCACGGTGTTCGCCGCGCTCGCCGGCGTCCTGCACGTCGCCATCTTCGCGATGGAGAGCGTGCTCTGGACGAAGCCCGCCGTATGGAGGCGTTTCGGCCTCGCCGACCAGGCCGACGCGGACACGACGAGGCCGATGGCCTATAACCAGGGCTTCTACAACCTGTTCCTGGCGATCGGCACGTTCATCGGCATCGTCCTGCTGTGGGCCGGTCCCGCCGACGGTGCGGCGGCGATCGCCGGACGCACGCTCCTGCTCTTCTCGCTCGGGTCGATGGTGGCCGCCGCGCTCGTGCTGACGACGTCCGGCGCGAAGTACCTGCGCCCTGCGCTCACGCAGGGGACCCTGCCGCTCATCGGCTTCGTGCTGCTGCTGTTCGTCTGAACCATCGCCCGCCCGGGCGCCTCGGCCCGGAAACGACGAACACGACCGCCCGAGGGGCGATCGTGTTCCTGGAAGCCGCCGCAGCGGCGAGCTCACGCGGCCAGGCGCAGGCCCTTGCGGTCGGTGGCGACGCGCTCGTTGTCGGCGATGGTCTCGTCGTCGCCGATGAGCGAGCCCACGGCGATCCGTGCACCCATGCCGATCTGCGTACGCACGCCGATCTTCGCGCCGGCGCCGATCGCCGCGCCCGAGCAGATGTGCGCGTGCGGTGCGATGTCGGCGTTCTGGCCGATGACGGCATCCGACTCCACCCAGACGCCGCGACCGACATGTGCGCCTGCAGCGATGAGCACGCCGGGTTCGACGTATGCGCCTGATTCGACGATCGCGCTCGGGTGCACCTTGGCGCCGTGCGCGATAAGTCCACGACCGTTGACGTGCTTGCGGTAGCGAAGCATCTCGCCGCGGTCGTTCTCGATGTCGATGTAGTTCTTGCCCACGATCCCCTCCGTCAGGTGTCCTTGCACCCGCATTGGAGAAAACCAAGCGGTGTGGCGGAACATTCCCGTGCATCGACTATTCGACGCCGTGGGCGCAGAGGATTGCGCGGGGTTGACGGATCGCCTCAGGTCTGGCACACGGGGCACCAGAAGACGTTCCGCTCGCTCGTCGGACCGGCGCCCAGCGACCCCGTGCGCACGATCGTCCCGCATCGGCGGCAGGCCTTGCCGTCGCGTCCGTAGACCCACGTGCTCCGCCCCGGGCGGGCATCGCCGGTGAAGGTCCGACCGCGTCGGCCGACGTTGGCGCGGATCATGCGCGCTCCGAGATCCATGACCGCCGCGGCATCCGTCTCCGTCGCCGGCGTCGTGGGAAGGATGCCGCGGACGAAGAGGATCTCGTTCACGAACTCGTTGCCGAACCCCGCGACGTTGCGCTGGTCGAGCAGTGCGACGTGGACGGCTCTCGTATCGGCGCCCAGCCGCCGGGCGGCCTCGACCGGGTCCCAGTCCTCCGCGAGCGGGTCGGGTCCGAGGTGGCCGACGATGCGGTCCTCCTCGCTCGTGGGAAGCACCTCGACCATCGCGAGATCGAAGCCGACGGTGTCGACGTCGGAGGTGCCGACGATGGCGCGGGCCTTGAACGACGGCGCCCGCCAGCTGCTGCCGCGGCGGTAGACGTGCCAGGCCCCCTCCATCTTCAGGTGGGAGTGCAGGGTGTAGCCGCCGATGCGCTCGAGGAGGTGCTTGCCTCGCGGCACGACCTCGTGGATCGTCTCGCCGCGGAGGTCGGCGGTGGCGCTGCCCGGAACGCGGATGTCGAAGCGCTCGACGATCTTGCCCGCGAGCGCCTCGTTCAGGCGCTGGGCGGTGCGGAAGACGGTGTCGCCCTCGGGCATGCTCGCTCCTCCCGCTCAGGCCCGCGCGGGGGCGGCAGCAGCCGCCGCGGCCGTCTGGCGGCGGAGAGTGAGCCCGCGGGGCGACTCGACGAAGCCCGCGTCGCGCAGCGCCCGGCCCGACGGGGTGCCGTAGACGAATGCGCCGTTCACCTGCTCGATGGTCAGCGTGTCGAGTCGGCGCGCGCGGGCCGTGCCGGCGAGGTCGCGGGCGGCGGCGGCGAGGCGCTGCTCGTCGTCGGTGAAGACGAGAGCGGACTTGCCGCCGCGCTCGAGGTAGAGCGTCAGCTCGCCGTCGACGAGCACGACCAGCCCGCCGGCCTTGCGTCCGGGGCGGTGGGTCACGCCTTCCAGCGCGGGCCAGGAAAGCGCCGCCCCGTAGGGGTTGGCAGGGTCGGTGGCGGCCATCGTCACGGCGCGCAGCGGCGCCGGGTCGGGGAGGGCGGCGAACTCCCGGAGCCGGTCGACCGTGGTGGACGCGGCGAACTGCGCCGCGCCGAGCTTCTCGATGACGTAGCCCCGGCGGCAGTGACCGGCCTGCTCGAAGCCGGCGAGCACGCGATAAGCCTGGGCGAAGCCCCCGGGCAGCCCCTCCGACTGCACCGAGCCGCGCGTGACGACGCCGTAGCGGTCGAGCAGCAGGCTCGCCGACGCGGTGGCGCGCACGGTCGGATCGGACTCCACCTCGGGCAGCACCGACCACCGTCCGCCGACGGCCGGCGGGCGAGGCGGGGTCGTGCCGCTGGGACGGGAGACCGTGGTGCCGCGGTACAGCCGTGCACGAGGAGCCTTCCGGGCCACGCGGTGCGTCTGGGCCCCGCCGCCCAGCAGCGTCCGGATCGGCGCGAAGGTGTCGTTGGTCACGCGGCCCGCCCACGTGAGGTTCCACAGCGCCTCCACGACCGACTGCTCGTTCGCGGCGTCGGTCAGCTGGCGCAGCTGCGCGGCGAAGTACGCGCCGCCGCCGGCCAGCGCCTGCAGCACGCGCTCCTCGAGGGAGTCGGCGTCGATCTCGTCATCGGGCACGACGAGGGTGAGGGATGCCGCGTCCGCCGGATGCAGGGCGATCCACCCGTCGCGGCCGGGCAGGGAGCCGTGGCCCGACCAGACGACCTCGCCGGTGGCGGTGAGCTCGTCGAGCATCGTCGGCGAGTAGTCGGCGACGCGGGACGGGAGGATCAGCGACTCCCAGGCGCTCGCCGGGATGGGCACGCCCGCGAGCTGCTCGATGACCGCGGCCACCCCGTCGACGCCTTCGAGGCGACGGGTGACGTGCTGCCAGACGGGGAGGAAGCGCGCGAAGGCCTCCGGCGGCACGGGCTCGACACTGCCGCGGATCGCGGCGAGCGAGCGCATGCGCAGGCGCCGCAGCACCTCGGCGTCGCACCACTCCTGATCGTCGGCGGTGCGCGTCGCCGACCCGGTGTGCGGCTCGGGCAGGAAGTAGCCGCTGGTGACGCGGCCCTTGCCTTCGAGGCGCTGCAGGGCCTGGCGGGCGACCGCGATGCCCATGCCGAAGCGCGACGCCACGGCGTCGGCGGTGAACGGCCCGTGCGTGCGCGCGTGCCGGGCGACGAGATCCGACAGCGGGTCGGGGAGCGGCTCGAGGAACGCGTTCGGGATGCCGACGGGCAGCGCGACGCCGAGCGCGTCGCGGAGGCGGCCGGCGTCTTCGATGGCGGCGACACGGTCGACGCCGGCGATGGTGACGCGGATGGCGCGCCGCGCCTCGACGAGGGCGTCGAGGTGGGCGGCCGCGGTCGCGACTTCCGCCGTTCCGGGGTCGGGTCGCCGGGCGGGCTCCTCGGTCGAGCCGTCGTCCGCGGGGTCGAGGGCGCGCGCGTCGTCGGTCGAGACGGTCCCGTCGGCGTCGGCGTCGGCGTCGGCGTCGGCCGTGGGCCGCGGGGCGGCCGGATCGCTCGCCGCCGCGCCGTCGGGCTCCAGGCGCTGCGCCACCTCGGCCGCGTCGAGCGGCCCGAGCACGCGGAGGAGGTCGGCGACGCCCTCGAGGCCGCGGGCGCGGCGGTCGGGTTCGAGGCGCTGCACCTCGCGCTCGTACTGCGCGATGATGTCGGGGTCGAGCAGCTCGCGCATCTCGACCTTGCCGAGCAGCTCGCTCAGCAGCGCCGGGTCGACCGAGAGCGCCGCGGCCCTGCGCTCGGCGAGCGGCGAATCGCCCTCGTACATGAAGGCGCCGACGTAGCCGAAGAGCAGGTCGCGCGCGAAGGGCGACGGCTGGGTGGTCGTGGTCTCGATGAGCCGGATGCGACGTTCGCCGATGCCGCGGGCGATGCGCAGGAGGGCGGGCAGGTCGTAGACGTCCTGCAGCACCTCGCGGAGCGTCTCGAGGATGATCGGGAACGTGGGATGGCGCTTGGCCACCTCCAGCAGCGCCGCCGACCGCTGGCGCTGCTGCCACAGCGGGCTGCGGCGGTTCGGGTTCATGCGCGGCATGAGCAGCGCGCGGGCGGCGCACTCGCGGAAGCGCGACGCGAACAGGGCGGAGCCGCCGACCTCGTCGGTGACGATCTGCTCGAGCTCGTCGGGATCGAAGACGAACAGCTCTGCGCCCGGCGGCTCGGCCGTGGCATCCGGCACCCTCGCGATGATGCCGTCGTCGCTGGCGACCGCCGAGCCCTCGACTCCGAGGCGCTCGCGGATCCGCGCGTTCACCGCCAGCGCCCACGGCGAATGCACCTGCATGCCGAAGGGGGAATGCAGGATGATGCGCCAGTCGCCGACCTCGTCGCGACCCACCTCGACGGTGAGGTTCTTGTCGGTGGGGAGGGTGCCGGTCGCCTCCTTCTGCTCATCGAGGTAGGCCATGAGATTGCCCACGGCGTTCTCGTCGAGCCCCGACTCGTGCAGCCGCGCGACGGCCTTATCGCGCGGGGCCGACAGGAGGTCGCGGGAGAACTTGCCGAGCGCCTCCCCGAGCTCGGCGGGTCGGCCCAGACCGTCGCCGTGCCAGAACGGCAGCTTGCCGGGCTGACCGTAGGCGGGGAGCACGTTGACACGGTCGTGCGTGATCTCGACGATGCGCCAGCTCGTGGTGCCCAGCGTGAAGACGTCGTTCACGCGCGACTCGTAGACCATCTCCTCGTCGAGCTCGCCGACGCGCGCGTTCTGTGACTCCCCGGCGATGAAGACGCCGAACAGCCCGCGGTCGGGGATGGTGCCGCCGCTGGTGACGGCGATGCGCTGCGCGCCGGGGCGGCCCGTGAGCGTGCCCTGGTCGCGGTCCCAGACCAGACGCGGGCGCAGCTCGGCGAACTCGTCGGACGGGTAGCGGCCCGCCAGCAGGTCGAGCGTCGCCTCGTAGGCCGAGCGGGGAAGGCTCCGGAACGGCGCGGAGCGCTTGACGGTCTCGTACCAGCCCTCGACGTCGATCGAGCCCAGGGCGGATGCCGCGACGGTCTGCTGGGCGAGGATGTCGAGCGGATTCTGCGGCACCGAGATGGCCTCGATCTGCCCGGCCAGCATGCGCTCGGTGACGATCGCGGTGTGCAGCACGTCGCCGCGGTGCTTCGGGAAGAGCGCCGCCCGGCTGACCTCGCCGACCTGGTGACCGGCGCGACCGACCCGCTGCAGGCCGGAGGCCGCGCTCGGGGGTGACTCGACCTGGATCACGAGGTCGACGGCGCCCATGTCGATGCCGAGCTCGAGGCTGGAGGTCGCGACCACGCAGCGCAGCAGGCCGGCCTTCAGCTCCTCCTCCACGAGGGCACGCTGCTCCTTCGACACCGAGCCGTGGTGGGCCTTGGCGAGCACGGGCTCCGCTCCGGCGGTGGAGCCGGCCTGCGCCATCATCGCAGCGGGAACCGTCGCGTCGGGCACCTCGAGGCCGAGGCGGTCGGCGTAGATCTCATTCAGGCGACCGGTGAGGCGCTCGGCCAGCCGGCGGGAGTTCGAGAAGACGATCGTCGACCGGTGCGCGAGGATGCGGTCGACGATCGCCTCCTCGACGTGCGGCCAGACGGACCCCGTGACCTCGGTGTTCTCGGAGCGGATGCGGGAGTCGCCGCCGAACCAGTCGCCGTCGCCGTCGTCCGCCGCCGGCTCGGCCGCCGCAGGAGCCGCCTGTCCGGGTGCAGGGGGAGGGTTCAGCATGTCGTCGACGGGCACGACGACCTGGAGGTCGAACGCCTTCGTCGCCTTCGGTGCGACGATCTCGACGGGAGCGGATCCTCCGAGGAACCGCGCCACCTCATCGATCGGCCGCACCGTGGCGGACAGGCCGATGCGCTGGGCGGGCGCCGTGCTCGGACCGAGCTGGGCGCGCAGGTCGTCGAGGCGCTCGAGGCTCACCGCGAGGTGCGCGCCGCGCTTGGTGGCCGCGACGGCGTGCACCTCGTCGATGATCACCGTGTGCACGCCGGCGAGCGTCTCGCCCGCCGCGCTGGTGAGCATGAGGTAAAGCGACTCGGGGGTCGTGATGAGGATGTCGGGCGGATCGGCCACGAGCTTGCGGCGGTCGGACGACGTGGTGTCGCCCGAGCGCACGCCCACCGTCACCTGCGGGACGGGGATGCCGAGGCGGCGGGCGGACTGCCCGATGCCGACCAGCGGTGAGCGGAGGTTGCGCTCGACGTCGACGCCGAGGGCCTTGAGCGGCGAGATGTAGAGGATGCGCGTGGCCGGCGGGGGCGGGGGAGGCTTCGGCGCGCCGCGCTTGCGACGCACCGGAGCGGGAGCCGCGGCATCCGTCGTCGGCTCCTTCTCGCGGAAGACCCGGTCGATCGCCCAGAGGAACGCCGACAGCGTCTTTCCCGAGCCGGTCGGAGCGACCACGAGTGCGTGCTTGCCCGATGAGATGGCCGTCCAGGCGCCCTCCTGCGCGGTCGTGGGCGCGCGGAACGCGCCGCGGAACCAGTCCGCCGTCGCCGCTCCGAAACGCTCGAGCACATCGGCCATCTCTCTATCTTGGTCGCCCCCTCCGACATCGGGGCGGTGAGAGGACATCGGGGCGGTGAGAGGACGTCGGCGCGTTCGGGCCGCGTCGGGCGCTGGGACGACGCCCCCGTGAGGTCACACGGCCCGCTCCGTCAGCGCGCCGTCCCGCTCCAGGCGCAGCCGGAGATCCAGGCCGAGTCGGTTCAGGAACACGTCGTCGTGGCTGACGACGATCACGGCGCCCCGGTACGCCTCGAGCGCCTCGACCAGCCGGTCGACCGTGTCGAGGTCGAGGCTGTTCGTCGGCTCGTCGAGCACGAGCAGCTGCGGCGGCGGATCGGCCAGCAGCAGCCGGGCCAGGGCGACGCGGAACCTCTCGCCGCCGGAGAGGGTCGACACCGTCCGGTCGACGACGTCGCCGCGCAGGAGGAATCGCGCGAGACGGTTGCGCACGTCGCCGGCGGGCACCTCCGGCGCCGCGGCGCGGACGTTCTCGAGGACGGACGCGCCGTCGTCGAGCCCGTCCCTGCGCTGCGGGAGGTAGCCGACCCGGTCGGTGTGCAGCACCGTGCCGCACGCGTTCCGCCCCGCCACCAGATGCTCGAGCAGCGTCGTCTTGCCCGCGCCGTTCGGCCCGGTCACCGCCACTCTCTCGGGCCCCTGCACGACCCACTCCCGCGTGCCGTCGCCGATCGTGGCGATGCGGCGGCCGGCCGCGACGTCCGGGTCGGGAAGGTCGATGCGGATGCGCGCGTCGTCGCGCACGCGCCGCTCGGCGACGTCGAGAGCGCGCTGCGCCGCCGCCTCGCGGTCGGCCTTCTCTCCGCGCAGCCGTCCCGCCGACACCTGGGCCGCCCCGCGGCGCGCGTTCATCACGATGCGCGGCTCCCGCTTCTCCGCGTAGGCCGTGGCGCCCATCTGTCGGCGGCGGGCCAGCGTCGTCTCGGCCTCGACGCGCTCGCGCTTCTCACGCTTCAGCGTCTGCCGGGCCGCCTTCTCTGCCTGCCGGGCCGCCGCCTGCTCGCCGTCCATCCACGCCCGCCACTGGCTGTACGGACCGCCGAACACGCTCACGGCGTTCTCGTGCAGCTCGGCGGTGGCGTCCATGACGTCCAGGAGCGCGACGTCGTGGCTGACGACCACGAGCGCGCCGCGCCATCCTGAGACCATCCCGGCGAGGCGTGCGCGGGCGTCGCCGTCGAGGTTGTTGGTCGGCTCGTCCAGCAGGGTGATCGGGGCCGCGCGCAGCCGGATGCCGGCCAGCGCCACGAGCACCGCCTCGCCGCCCGAGAGCGAGCCGATGGGGCGGTCCAGCGCGTCGGGCGGGAGTCCGGCGTCGACGAGGGCGGCCGCGGCGCGCGCCTCCACGTCCCACTGCGTGCCGATGACGTCGAAGTGTCCGGGGTCGACGTCGCCGGACTCCACGGCGCGCACGGCGCGGAGCACCTCCTCGATGCCGAGCAGCGCGGCGACCGGGCGACCGACGTCGAGCGTCAGGTGTTGCGGCAGCACGGCGACCTCGCCGGACGCGGCGACCGTGCCCGACGTGGGCTGCAGCTCGCCGGCGATGAGGCGCAGAAGCGTGGTCTTGCCCGAGCCGTTGCGGCCGATGAGCCCCGTGCGGCCGGCGCCGAGCGCCCCCGACACGGAGGTCAGCGCGGCGGAGCCGTCAGGCCAGCGGTACGAGAGCCGGTCGAAGACGATGGACGGGCGAGGTGAGGAATGCGACATGAGTGCTCCGAGGGTTCGCGGGCACTGACGACATCGGGGTCGCGGCTCACCGGCACGACGAAGAGCCGTGGCAGCCGGAGGCGGCGGGATCGACGGTCAGCGCGGGAAGGGGCGCAGACGCGTCGGGATCGACGATCAACGCGTGGTCACTGCGCGTTCGCGACGATCAGAGTCACTGTCATTCCTCACACTCGGGACAGGAGCGAGGCCACGATACCCGAGGTGGGCGCCGCATTCCAGGGCGGGATGCCGCGGCATCCGCTTCAGGCGACCGTGCCGCCGCCCTCCCGGGCCTCGTCGAGGCGCTTGCGCAGGAAGACGTTGACGTCGTCGATCTCCTGGTCGGAGACGCTGTGGGTGAGGCCGGGATAGACCCGGCCGCTGAGGTCGACCCGGCTCGGCAGCCACTGGGCCGTGTGGTCCACCAGCGCGAGCGGGATCACGTCGTCGGCGGTGCCGCGGCCCCAGAAGACCGGCGGACGCCGCTCGGCGAGAGCGCCGTCGCCGGCGAGGTCGCCGGGCGCGACATAGCCGCTGAAGTTGACGACGAAGTCGATGCGCTCGGGCTCGAGGCGGAGCGCCTGCAGCGCGACGGCGGCGCCCTGCGAGAACCCGAGGAGTCCGACGCGAGAACCGGATGCCGCGGCATCCAGCCACTGCAGAACCCCGCGTGCGGCGGCGGTGACCCTCCCGGGGTCGCGTCCGTCGAGGCCCTCGATCGGATACCAGGAGTGCCCCGGCGACGGCCACGGCGGCGCGAGCGGCGCCCGCGGCGCGGCGAGGACGAACTCCTCCGGAAGCAGCCGCGCGAGGGCGAACAGGTCGCGCTCGTCGGCGCCGTAGCCGTGCAGCAGCACGAGCAGCGGACGCCCGGCGCGCTCGCCGGGTCCGGCGGACCAGAGGACGGCGGACGGATCCAGGGGAGCGGTGTCGGAGTCGGCGGCCATGCACCCATCCTCCCAGCCGCCGCCGACGTCCGATCGGGGCCGTGAGGTATACAAGAGGCATGCCGGTGCGCACACCCGATCCCGACCCGAACGACCGCGACGACGAGGGCGCCCGCCGTGATCCGCTCTCGGGTATGAGGGCTGGTCAGGGCCCCCGTGATCTCAACGACGGCGGGTTCGGCTCGCCCGATCGCGGGAGCGCGGCCAACCCCGGGTGGCTCAGCGAGGTGGAGCTCGCCGAGGCGCGCCGGCGCCTCCCGATGCTCTACGTCGAGGCGATCCCCGTGCGCACCGACGGCATGGGCGCCGTCACCGACGTGGGCATCCTGCTCCGCGCGACCCCGATGGGCGAGATCACGCGCACCATCGTCAGCGGACGCGTGCGCTACGGCGAGTCGATCCGCGATGCTCTCTTCCGCCACCTCGAGAACGACCTCGGGCCCATGGCCTTCCCGCTGCTGCCGCCGCAGCCGAACCCGTTCACCGTCGCCGAGTACTTCCCGCTCCCCGGCATGAGCGCCTTCCACGACGACCGTCAGCACGCGGTGTCGCTCGCGTTCGTCGTGCCGGTCACCGGCACGTGCGAACCGCGCCAGGACGCGCTGGAGGTCACCTGGATGTCACCGCAGGAGGCGGCATCCGACACCCTCTCCGCCGAGATGGAGGGCGGCAGGGGCACGCTCGTGCGGCTGGCGCTGGCCAGCGTCGGCGCCCTGCGCTGACACGCGTTCCCCGCCCGGCTGTGTGTTGGGTGTGATCGCGGACACCGGGCCGGCACCGGCGTAGCCTGAACGCATGAGTCCTGCCCGCCGAGCCGCCCGCCGCCGCGCCTTGACCTGGACCGCCGCCGTCGGCGTCCCGGTGCTCGTGGGCGCCGCCATCCTCGTCCCGGTCGCCGCGAGCGGCGCGACGGACCTTCCCGACAAGACGCCGGCCGAGCTGCTCGCCTTCGCCGCGGACAGCGACGTGACCGCGCTGAGCGGCACCGTCGAGCAGTCCTCCGACCTGGGCCTGCCCGACCTGGGTGCGCTGGCCGGCTCCACCGGCGACGACGGCTCCGCGGCCGACGTCGACGACCTGCTCGAGCTGGTCACCGGCTCGCACACCGCAAAGGTCTATCTCGACGGCGACAGCGCCCGCGTGCAGGTGCTCGACCAGCTCGGGGAGCGCAACGTCTACGTGGACGGCGCCTCCGACCAGGCCTGGTTCGTCGACAGCGAGACCCAGACGGCGACGCAGCTCTCCTTCCCCTCCGACGCGAAGCAACACGAGTCGGCTCCGTCCGACACGACACTGCCCACGCCCGAGGCGATGCTCGACCAGGCTCTGGCGCGACTCGATGAGACGACCGACGTCACCGTCGGCACCGACGGGCGGGTCGCCGGCCGCGACGTGTACGAGCTCGTCCTCACGCCGCGCAGCCAGGACACGCTCGTCGGCGAGCTGCGGTTCGCCATCGACGGCGAGACCGGTGCGGCTCTGAGCGCGTCCGTCACCGCCCGCGGCGCCTCCGACCCGGCCTTCGCCGTGGGGTTCACGCAGGTCGACTTCTCTGCTCCGGATGCCTCCGTGTTCGCCTTCACCCCCGGCGACGGCTTCCAGGTCACGCAGAAGGACATCGCACCGCCCGAGGGCGACCACGCGAAGAAGCCGGCGGATGCCGCGGCCCCGACCGTCTACGGCGAGGGCTGGTCGACGGTCGCCGAGCTCCCCTCCCGCGGGTCCGGCGCACTGACCGACCTCGACCCCTCGGAGAGCGCGTTGCTCGACAGCCTCACGACGGCGGTCGACGGCGGTCGCGTCCTGCAGACGTCGCTCCTCAGCGTCATGATCACCGATGACGGACGCGTGCTCGTCGGGGCCGTCCCGACCGACCGTCTCGTCGAGGCCGCCCAGACCGGCAGCTGAGTCCGTGACGACCGCCGACACGGCCGGCTCGCCGGACGACGGACTGGCCGTGCAGACCGTCGGGCTGACCAAGCGCTTCGGCGCGCAGACGGCCGTCGACGGCATCGACCTGGCCGTTCCGCGCGGCTCCGTGTTCGGCTTCCTCGGACCCAACGGATCGGGCAAGACGACGACGATCCGGATGCTGCTCGGCCTGCTCCGCTCGACGTCGGGCCAGGCGCGGGTGCTGGGGGAGGACATGCCGACGTCGCTCGACGCGGTGCTGCCGCGCGTGGGCGCGCTCGTGGAGGGGCCCGCGTTCGCGCCCTTCCTGACCGGCGAGCAGAACCTCCGCCGCTTCGACGCGGCCGACAGGCACTCCGCCGCCCGCACTCGCGACGCGCGGGTCGCCGCGGCGCTCGAGCGGGTCGGCCTCACGCACGCCGCGAAGAAGAAGGCGCACGCCTACTCGCTCGGCATGAAGCAGCGCCTCGGACTCGCGAATGCCCTGCTCATGCCGCGCGAGCTCCTCGTGCTGGACGAGCCGACGAACGGTCTCGACCCGCAGGGCACGCGCGAGGTGCGGGCGCTCATCCGCTCCTTCGCCGCCGACGGCACCACGGTGTTCGTCTCGAGCCACCTGCTCGCCGAGATCGAGCAGCTGTGCACGCACGTCGGGGTGATGAGCGGCGGCCGGCTCGTCGCGCAGGGCACGCTGGACGATTTCCGCGGCGCCGGTGCACTGCCGCGCGTGCGCGTGCGCACCCCCGATGTCGATGCGGCGCGGGCCGTGCTCTCGGAGCGGGGCGTGACGACCGACGCCGGGGACGCGGCATCCGATCTCGACGTCGTCACCGGCACGCTCACGGCCGACACGGTCGCCGAGCACCTCGTCGCCGCGCTCGTCGAGCGCGGTGTGCGCGTGCGCGGCTTCGAACTGCTGGGGCAGAGCCTGGAGCAGCGGTTCGTGCAGCTGACCGGGGAGGGCTTCGATGTCGTCGCCTGAGGCCGGCCGAGGCGGCGGGTCGGGCGGCTCGGGCACGCTCCGGCTGCTCGGAAACGAGCTCTCGACGCAGTTCCGGCGCTGGCGGACGTGGGCCATGCTCGCCGCGCTCGCGCTCATCCCGATCCTCATCGGCGTCGCGCTGAAGCTCGTGGGCGGCTCGTCGCCGGGCCGCGGCCCGGCGTTCCTCGACCAGATCACGAACAACGGCCTGTTCGTCGGACTCGCCGCGGTGACCGTCGCGATCCCGCTGTTCCTGCCGCTGACGGTCAGCGTCGCAGCCGGCGACGCGATCGCGGGCGAGGCGAGCCACGGCACGCTCCGGTATCTGCTGATCGCCCCGGCCGGCCGCGTGCGGCTGCTGATCGTCAAGTACCTCGCCGCGGCGGTGTTCTGCATCGTCGCGGCCCTCACGGTCGTGCTGGTCGGCACGCTCGTCGGCCTCGCGCTGTTCCCGATCGGACCCGTCACGCTGCTGTCCGGCGCCCAGGTCCCGATCGGCGAGGGACTGCTGCGGCTGCTGGCCATCGCCGCGTACGTCGCGGTGTCGCTCCTGGGTCTGTCCGCGATCGGGCTGTTCTTCTCCACGCTGACCTCGGTGCCGATCGGCGCCATGGCCGCGACGGCGATCCTCGCGGTGACGGCGCAGATCGTCGGGGCGATCCCGCAGCTCGACGCGCTGCATCCCTGGCTCTTCACCGACCGCTGGCTCGACTTCGCCGACCTGCTGCGGGCGCCGGTGGTCTGGGACTCGTTCGTCTCGAACGCGCTGCTACAGGGCGCCTACATCGTCGTGTTCGGAGCGGCCGCGATGCTGCGCCTGTCGCGCAAGGACATCCTGAGCTGACGGATGCCGCGGCTGCGGCTCCGGAGGGATCCGGTCGCGGCGAACCGGCTTCAGCCTCCGGTCGCACCCCCGCGCGCACCGGTGGTGAGGCGCCCCAGCTCGGCGACGAACGCGTCGACGTCGTCCTCGGAGGTGTCGAACGAGCACATCCAGCGCACCTCGTTGCGCGCGGCGTCCCAGTCGTAGAAGCGGAAGCGCTCGCGCAGGCGATCGGCGACGCCGTCGGGCAGGGTCGCGAAGACGCCGTTGGACTGCGTCGGCTGCGTGAACGAGACACCGGCGATCGAGCCGTCGGCCAGGCCCGCCTCGACAGCGGTGCGGAGGCGTTTGGCCATGGCGTTCGAGTGCGTGGCGTTGCGCAGCCACAGGTCGTTCTCGAGCAGCGCGATGAGCTGCGCCGAGACGAACCGCATCTTGCTCGACAGCTGCATGTTGAGCTTGCGGAGGAAGGTGAGCCCGGTGGATGCCTCGGGGTCGAGCACCACGATGGCCTCGCCCAGCATCGCGCCGTTCTTGGTGCCGCCGAAGCTCAGCACGTCGACGCCCGCGTCGCGCGTGAAGGCGCGCAGCGGCACGCCCAGCGAGGCCGCGGCGTTGGAGATCCGCGCGCCGTCGAGGTGGAGGCGCATGCCGAGGCTGTGCACGTGGTCGGCGATCGCGCGGATCTCCTCGACCGTGTAGACGGTGCCGAGCTCGGTCGACTGGGTGATGGAGGCCACCAGCGGCTGCGCCCGGTGCTCGTCCCCCCAGCCCCAGGCCTCGCGGTCGATGAGCTCGGGGGTGAGCTTGCCGTCCTCGGCGGGCACGGTGAGCAGCTTGATGCCGGCGACCCGCTCGGGCGCGCCGCCCTCGTCGACGTTGATGTGCGCGGTGGAGGCTGCGACCACGGCGCCCCACCGGGGGAGCATCGACTGCAGGCCCACGACGTTGGCGCCGGTGCCGTTGAAGACGGGGAAGGCCTCGACGCCGTCGCCGAAGTGCTGCGCCATGACCTCCTGCAGGCGGGCGGTGTAGACGTCCTCGCCGTACGCGATCTGGTGGCCGCCGACGGCTGCCGAGATGGCCTCGAGCACCTCGGGGTGGATGCCGGAGTAGTTGTCGGAGGCGAAGCCGCGGACGGCGGTGTCATGGAGGGGCGAGTGCGTCACGCACCCAGCCTAGATCGCCCTCCCCGGCCGCCGTCCCGCCCGCCCGCCCGCCCCGGCCCGCCGCGTGCACAAGTCAGGCATTTCGGTCGCGACGACGGTGACATCCGCCCTGACGGACGATCGGGGGCCGGTTCTGCCTGCGATGTGCACGCTGAGCACGGGGTGGGCAGCCTGCACCAGCCGCGACGGTGGGGGTTTCGCGTGTCGGGGGTTCATGGTTGCCTACCGGTATGAGCAGCGCCGACGACGTCGCAGCGGCCCGACCGGCACCCACTGCGCCCGGGCCGCCGGGCGGCATGCGCACGTTCTTCCACGTCCTCGTCAACACGATGATCGCCAACGTGACGACGAGCTTCCTGTGGTTCGGGCTCACGTTCTGGGCCTACCTCGAGACCCAGTCGGTGCTCGCCACCGGGCTCATCGGCGGCGCCTACATGCTGTTCATCGCGGTGCTCTCGATCTTCTTCGGCACCATCGTCGATCGCCACCGCAAGCACCGCGTCATGGTCATCTCCAGCGTCGTCACGCTCGCGTCGTTCCTCGCGGCGGGCGCGCTGTGGCTGTCCTTCCCCGAGGCCGACATGGCCGACCTGGGTCAGCCGTGGTTCTGGCTGTTCTCGGTGATCATCCTGTTCGGCGCGGTCATCGAGAACATGCGCAACATCGCGCTGTCCACGACGGTCACCCTCCTCGTCCCGGTCGAGCGGCACGCGAACGCCAACGGCCTCGTGGGCACGGTGCAGGGCATGGCCTTCATCGTCACGAGCGTCTTCAGCGGCCTCGCGATCGGCTTGGCCGGCATGGGGTGGACGCTGGCGATCGCCGTGGCCTTCACGCTCGTCGCGCTCGTCCACCTCGTCTTCGTGCGCATCCCCGAAGACAAGCCCGCAGCCGCCGACGGCCGGGCCCCGGCCATCGACCTCCGCGGCAGCATCACCGCGATCCGCGCGGCGACGGGGCTGTTCGCGCTGATCATCTTCTCGACCTTTAACAACCTCATCGGCGGCCTCTACATGGCGCTGATGGACCCCTACGGGCTGACGCTCTTCCCCGTCGAGATCTGGGGTGTCGTGCTCGGCATCAGCGCCACCGGCTTCATCGTCGGCGGACTCGCCATCGCCAGGTTCGGTCTCGGGCGCAACCCGATCCGCACGATGCTTTTCCTCGTCGTCGTGATGGGGGTGCTCGGCGCGCTCTTCACCATCCGCGAGTGGCCCTGGCTGTACCTCGTCGGCATCTGGCTGTACATGTGCCTGATCCCGGGCGTCGAGGCGGCCGAGCAGACGGTGATCCAGAAGGTCGTGCCCTTCGAGCGGCAGGGGCGGGTGTTCGGCTTCGCTCAGGCGTTCGAGGCGGCCGCGGCCCCGATCACCGCGTTCCTCATCGCGCCGATCGCGCAGTTCTGGATCATCCCCTACATGGACTCCGCCGACGGCCGCAGCACCTGGGGGTGGCTGCTCGGAGACGGCGCGGCGCGCGGCATCGCCCTCGTGTTCCTCTTCGGCGGCATCCTGACCGTGCTGCTCGCGGTGCTGGCGTTCCGCACGCGTGCCTACCGGCACCTGTCCGCGCTCTACCAGGACGAAAGTGGATCAGTCCCCGCCGCCGAGGGTGACGACGGTGCCGTTGACGTCGGCAGCATCCGACCGCCACAGTCCGACGAACGCGTCGGAGAGCGTCGACTCGAGACCTGACAGCGCCTTCACGCGGAAGACGACGGATGCTGCGGCCAGCGGCTCTCCGGCATCTCGAGCCGCCTTCGCGAAGCCCTGCCCGACCGCGCGCGCCCAGGCCTCCGAGGCGGCCTTCACCGCCGCGTAGTTCGCGCCCCCGGCCAGTGGCCGCTCGACCGCGGTGGACGAGACGATCGCCTCGCGCGCGCCCGTGGATGCGCGGAGATCGGCGTCGAAGGCGCGGCTGACGTGACGGAGAGCGGTGAGCGACTGCTCCAGCGCGCGGTAGTCGTCGTCGCTCTGACCGGCGAGTCCGCCGCCGCCGCGCCATCCGCCGACGAGGTGGAGTACGCCGTCCACGCGCACGCCGTCCGCCTGCAGCCGGGCGGCGAGGTCGACGACCGACTCCTCCAGCCCGAGGTCGGCCACCTCGACGCGGATGCCGGGCACTGATCGCGCCAGATCGTCCAGCTTCGATCGGTCGCGGCCGACGGCGATGACGTCGGCGCCCGCATCGGTCAGCGCGCGTGCGGCCGCGAGACCGCTCGCGCTCGTCGCGCCCGCGATGAGCACCGTGCGACCGGCGACGCCGCCCGACGCGACGCCGGTCGCGGCATCAGCCGCCGCGGTGACCGCGTCGTCGATCTCAGGCATCGCCGGCGCGGATCCCGGCCGTGGACTCGATCACCGGGCGCATCTTCTTCTCGAGCGCCTCGAAGAACATCGACAGTGGGAACTCGTCGTCGCGCACCTGGTCGGTGAACCCCTTCGGCGGGCCGGACAGCACCTCGTCCGACAGGCCGCGCGCCCACGCCGAGGCCGGGTGCGGGGTTAACGTCGACGACACGAGGTCGTAGGCGGCCAGCCAGTGCGAGGTCTTCGGCCGGTCGATCGACTTCCAGTACAGCTCGTCGATCGCATCGCCCAGGGCCACGACCGCGGCGGGCACGGCGTCCCAGTCGAAGGCGAGGGCGGTGTCGGTCCAGTGCAGCACGCCGCGCTGGTGCAGCCAGGCGAACAGCAGCTGGCCGCCGACGCCGTCGTAGTTGCGCGTGCGCGTGCCGGTGATGGCGAAGCGGAAGATGCGGTCGAAGATCACCGCGTACTGCACCAGTCCGGCGTGCTCGAGCGTCTCCGCCTCGACGGCCGACAGCTCCTCGCCGCCGTCGCGACGCGCGCGCAGGCGCTGCTGGATGGCGACGCTCTCGCGGAAGGCGGTGAGGTCGCAGCGCAGCTCCTCGAGCGAATACAGGAAGTACGGCATCCGCTGCTTGATCATGAACGGGTCGAACGGCAGGTCTCCGCGCATGTGCGTGCGGTCGTGGATGATGTCCCACATCACGAACGTCTTCTCCGTGAGCGCCTGGTCGTCGAGCATGCGCGCGGCGTCGGCCGGCAGGTCGAGCTTCGTGATCTCGGCCGCTGCGCGCACGACGCGACGGTACCGCGCGGCCTCGCGGTCCTGGAAGATGGCGCCCCAGGTGAACGACGGGATCTCGCGCATCGCGACTGTCTCGGGGAAGAGCACCGCGGAGTTGGTGTCGTAGCCGGGCGTGAAGTCGATCAGGCGCAGCGAGACGAACAGCTTGTTGCCGTAGTCGCCGGCCTCGAGCTGGGCGATGAACTCCGGCCAGATGACCTCGACCAGCAGTGCCTCGACCAGGCGGCTCGACGATCCGTTCTGCGTGTACATCGGGAAGACGACGAGGTGGCGGGTGCCGTCGACGCGCTGACGCTGCGGCTGGAACGCGAGGAGCGACTCGTAGAAGTCGGGGATGCCGAACCCCGCGGCATCCCACCACCGGAAGTCCTCCACCAGCGCCTCGAGGTAGGCCGCGTCGTGCGGGAAGGCGGGAGCCAGCGCGCGCACGGAGGCGACGATGGTCGCGACGTGCGTGCGGGCGGCATCGTGATCGGATGCCTCGGGCACCGACCCGTCCGTGGTCTGGAGAGCCTGCAGCGCCGTGGCCGCCACCTTGAGCCCAACCCACGCCGCGGAGGTCTCCGCGAGCGCGGCGTCCTCGACGACCTCGGGCTCTCCGACGATCGAGTGAGCGGCACCGAGGGGCTGCGTCTGGCTGAAGGACATGGGGAACCTCCGATCAGGAAGGGTCGGCCGCGGGCGCGGCGAGGCGGAAGCGCGGGTGCGCAGGATCCATTCTGAGGGAAACGCGTCTGAAAAGGAATTCTTCCGGCTGAAGCGTCGATCGCTGGATATCCTTACGGCCATGGTGGATCACAGCGGCCCGGTGCCCGAAAGACTCGATGCCGTCGACGTCCGCATCGTCGGGGCCATCTCCGAGGACGCGCGGGCGACGCTCGCGCACCTCTCGGCGCGGGTCGGCCTCTCCGTCTCCGCCGTGCAGTCGCGGCTGCGGCGCCTGGAGTCCCGGGGCGTCATCACCGGCTACCGCCCCGTGCTCGACGCGGAGGCGGTGGGTCGCCCCCTGTCCGCCTTCGTCGAGATCACGCCGCTCGATCCCGGGCAGCCCGACACCGCCCCCGAGCTCCTGGAACACCTCGACGCGATCGAGGCCTGCCACTCGATCGCCGGTGACGCCAGCTACATGCTGTTCGTGCGCGTCCCGACGCCGCGTGCGCTGGAGGAGCTCATCCGCGACATCCGCGCAGCGGCCGCGGTCAACACCCGGACGACGATCGTCCTGCAGACCTATTTCGAGAACAGGTCGATCGTGCCGGCGCCCGCCGCCTGACGGAGCCCGCGGCCAGGGCTCGATATACCTCTGGAGACGGATGCCGCGGCCCGGCGTGCTCGCGTAGCGTGACACCGTGTTCCGCCCCCTGACCCCGACGCGCCTGACCGTCGACATCGTCGTGGCCGCGGTGTTCTTCGCGGTCACGAGCTGGTTCCACACGCCGGGATCCGGCACGGTGGAGATCGCGCTGGGGCTGGTCGTCTCGGCGATGATGGCGGCCGCCGTCGGCCTGCGCCGCCTGTCTCCCGTCCTCGCGCTGAGCGTCGCGTGGGTCGGCGCCGGAGTGCAGATGGCGGGCGGGCTCAGCCCGATGCCCAGCAACCTGGCCGTGCTGGCGGTGCTCTACACGACGGCGGCATACGGCACGCGGGCGGTCTTCTGGGTCGGCTTCGCATCGTCGCTCGTGGGTGCGGCGGTCATCACCGTGTACCTCTTCGCCTCCTCGCTCAGCTTCTCGTTCGGCGTCGACGACGCGGTGCTGTCGCTCGCCTTCGTCACCTACGTCGCGGCGACGTTCGGGCTGCTCCTCGCCTGGACGGCCGGCGCGCTCGTGCGCACCGCACTGCGCGCACGCACCACGCGCCGGGCGCAGCAGCGGGCCGAGGCGGAGGCGATGGCCGAGCAGGAGCGGGTCGCGATCGCGCGCGACATGCACGACGTCGTCGCCCACTCGCTGGCGGTCGTGATCGCACAGGCCGACGGGGCGCGGTACGCGGCATCCTCCGACCCGTCGGCGGCACCCGCCGCGCTCGCGACGATCTCGTCGACCGCCCGTGCGGCGCTCGCCGACGTGCGGCTGCTGCTCACCCAGCTCCGTCACCGGGAGGGGGACGGTCCGCAGCCGACGATCGCGGATCTCGAGGAGCTCTACGCCCAGGTGCGCGGCGCCGGTGTGGCCCTCCGTGTCGACGTCGACCCCGCGCCGCCGGGTGAGCCGCCCGCCGCGGTGCAGCTCGCGGTGTACCGCATCCTGCAGGAGGCGCTCACGAACGCCCTGCGGCACGGCACCGGCGAGCCCGTGCTCGTCGGGCTCGCGTGGCATCCCGACCGGGTGCAGCTGACCGTGACCAACCCGGTGCGCCCCGCCGGCCGGCGCGCGGAGGCAGGACACGGCCTGATCGGCATGCGGGAGCGGGCGTCGCTCGTCGGCGGCACCCTCACCGCGGCGGAATCCGACGGCCGGTTCACCGTGACGGCGACCCTTCCGGTCGGCGGACCCGTATGAACGGGGAGCCGATCCGCGTGCTGCTGGTGGATGACCAGGTGCTCTTCCGCGCGGGCATCCGCATGCTCGTCGATTCGCAGCCCGACCTCACGGTGGTGGGTGAGGCGGCCGACGGTCGCGAGGCCATCGCCGCCGTGGGCGCCGCCAAGCCCGACGTCGTGCTGATGGACATCCGCATGCCCGTGATGGACGGACTCGCCGCGACCGCCGAAATCCTGCGGGAGGCCGATCCGCCGCGCGTCGTCATGCTGACGACGTTCGATCTCGATGAGGCCGCGGCTCGGGCGATCCGCGGGGGCGCGAGCGGGTTCCTGCTTAAAGACGCCGAGCCGGAATTCCTCCTGGCCGCCATCCGCACCGTGCACGCCGGGTCGGCCGTGATCGCCGCCGCGGCGACGCGCGACCTCTTCGCCCACTTCGCGGCGCCCACCGCACCGCCGGTCCCGAGAGAGTTCGACGAGCTGACCTCGCGCGAGAAGGAGATCTTCGCCCTCGCGGCGCGGGGGCTGTCCAACGCCGAGATCGCCGAGCGGGAGTACCTCTCCGAGGCCACCGTCAAGACGCACGTCAGCCGCATCCTCGGCAAGCTCGGGCTGCGCGACCGGGTGCAGCTGGTGGTCTTCGCCTTCGCCCACGGTCTGGCGACCGCGGCGGACTGAGGGCGCGTGGCCGGTCTCGGCCGCGGCGTCCCGCTCCGCCGTGCGCGGGCCCGGGCGTCGCAGGCCCCGCTTAGGGTGAAGAGCGTGACCGGCCTCGTCCTCCGCGCTGCGGCCTGCGCCGGAGCCCTCGGACTCACCGTGGCCGCCCTCAGCGGGTGCGTGCCCGAGCCGCGCGCAGTCGAGGCCGGCCCGACGACGGCCGCAACCGCCACCGCGCGGCCGAGCCTCACCCCGACGCTCTCCTGCGCCGAGCGGATCGTCGCCGAGCTCACCCCCGCCGAGCGCGCCGGACAGCTCATCGTCGCGGGCCTCGGGTCGAACGAGGACGTCGGCCTGCTCGACCCGCTCGTGGCCTCGTACCACCTGTCCGGGGTCGTGCTGCTCAGCGGCTGGGATGGCGGAGCCGCCGCCGCCCGCGCCGCCGCCGACCATCTGCAGTCGCTCGCGGGCGATGACACCGGCGGGCTCGGGCTTCTCGTCTCGGCGGATCAGGAGGGCGGGCAGATCCAGCAGCTCCGCGGCCCGGGTTTCGGCGACCTGCCCTCGGGCGTCGAGCAGGGTCTTCTCCCCGTGGACGCTCTGCGGCAGTCCGCCCGCTCGTGGGGCGCCGAGCTGGCAGCGGCCGGGGTGAACCTGAACCTCGCGCCCGTCGCCGACACGGTGCCCGCCGATCTCGGCCGCGGCAACCCTCCGATCGGCGGCTACGGCCGGCAGTACTCGAGCGATCCGGTGGCCGCGGCATCCTCCGTCCGTGCCTTCGTCGAGGGGATGACGGAGGCCGGCGTCGCCACCACGGTCAAGCACTTCCCCGGCCTCGGGAGGGTGACCGGCAACACCGACGTGACAGCGGAGGGGACGACCGACACCGTCACCGGCGCGGGCGACGTCGGGCCTTTCGCGGCGGGCATCGACGCGGGCGCCGGCGTCGTCATGATGAGCAGCGCGTTCTACACGCAGCTGGATCCCGCGAGCGAGGCGGTGTTCTCGCGCCCGATCGTGACGGGCCTTTTGCGCGGACAGCTCGGCTTCGACGGGGTCGTCATGAGCGACGACATCGGCGTGGCCGCGGCGGTGTCCTCGACGGCCGTGGAGGAGCGGGCGACGAGGTTCGTCGCCGCCGGCGGCGACATCGCGCTCACCGCCGACCCCGCGGCCGTCGCGCCGTTCCACGACTCCCTCCTGGCCGCGATGACCGCCGATCCCACGTTCGCCGACCGGGTCGAGGAGTCCGCGACGCGCGTCGTGCGTCTCAAGATCGACCTGGGTCTCGCCACCTGCGGCTGAGCGCGGATCATCCTCCGGATGTAGGCGACGACGATCGGATGCCCCGCTCGGCCGATGTGCGAAGGGCACCGCGATTCCTAGCGTCGAGGTATGCGAATCTCCTCCTCCGACCTGGGCCTCGCGGCCCGCGTCCAGCAGCTGACCAAGTCCTATGGCGACGGCGAGCACGCCGTCCACGCGCTCGCCGGCGTCTCGGTGGGCCTGCGCCGCGGCGAGTTCACCGCCGTGATGGGCGCCTCGGGTTCAGGGAAGTCCACGCTCATGCACATCATGGCCGGGCTGGACGCGCCCTCCGGCGGCCGCGCGTGGATCGGCGACACCGAGCTGACCGGCATGTCCGACCTCGACCTCACGATCCTGCGGCGGCGCCGTGTCGGCTTCGTGTTCCAGGCGTTCAACCTGGTGCCGACGCTCGACGCCCTCGGCAACATCCTGCTGCCGTTCGACCTCGACGGCCGCACGCCCACCGCCGGCGAGCGCGCCCGCATCGACGGGCTCATCGAGACGCTCGGGCTCGGCGGTCGGCTGCGGCACCGTCCGCATCAGCTGTCGGGCGGGCAGCAGCAGCGGGTGGCCATCGCCCGCGCCCTGGCGACCGGCCCCGACCTCGTCTTCGCCGACGAGCCCACCGGCAACCTCGACTCCGCGAGCAGCCGCGAGGTGCTCGGCCTGCTCGCGGCCGCCAGCCGCGACCACGGACAGTCCATCGCGATGGTCACGCACGACCCCGTGGCAGCCGCTCACGCCGATCGCGTGCTATTCCTCGGCGACGGGCGCCTCGTCGCCGACAAGCCCCGGCAGAGCGCGGAGGAGATCAGCGCGTACATGCTGGCGTCCGACCGGGCGAGCGGCGGGGCGTCGGCCCCGACGCACGGCGAGGGCCTGACGGGCGCGCCGGGCGCCGACCTCGCGTCCGGCGCGCCGGTCGCGGCAGGCAGCGGGGTGACGGCATGACCGCGGTGGCCGCCGCTCCGCGCCTCGCACCGCGCAGCGGGCACTCCACCGCCGGGCCCGGGGCCGCGGCATCCGCTCCGCTCGGCTGGATCCGCGAGCGGGGGATGGGCGCGACCATCCTCGTGTCCGGGCTGTCGGCGGGATTCGGCGTCGTGCTCCTCAGCACGACCGGCTACCTCTCGGCCCTGCTCCGCGCCAACCCGTACGTCGGCGACAGCGAGATGCTCGCCTTCATCCTCGGATTCCTCACCGTGCTCCTGGTCGGCGTGGCCGTCTACGTCGCGGCGATCGTCACCGCCAACACCTTCGCGACCGTCGTGGCGGGACGCACGCGCCGCATCGCGCTGATGCGTCTCATCGGAGCCTCTGCGCGGTCGCAGCGGCGGGAGGTCGCTCAGCAGGGCCTCGTGGTCGGTGCCGTCGGCGCCTTCCTCGGGCTCATCGCCGGCACCGTGCTGTCGGCGGCCGGTGTCGGCGTCGCCTCGGCCCTCCTCGGCGTCGGCGACCTCGCGTACGCGGTCGTGCAGCCGGTGCTGCTCGTACCGGCCGTCGTCGTGACGCTCACCACGTGGGCCGCCGCGTGGGCGGGGTCCCGTCGTGTGCTGACCGTGACGCCGCTGCAGGCGCTGAGCGGCACGATCGAGGCTCCGCGCGCCGAGGTCGGCCGCCGCACGGGCCGCACCGCCGCGGCGGTCGTCCTCCTTCTGGCCGGCGGGGCGCTGCTCGCGGGCGGTGTGGTCCTCGGGCTCATCACGCCCCTCGGCGTGGTCGTCGCCTTCGCCGGCGGCATCCTCTCGTTCACCGGACTCGCCGTCGGGGCGACCTTCCTCATGCCGCCCGTGCTCCGGGCGACGGGGCGCCTGTTCGGGCGGTCCGTGCCGGCGCGACTGGCGGCGGAGAACGCCCTGCGCTATCCGGAACGGTCGTCGCGGATGGCGATCGGCGTCGTCATGGGTGTCACCCTCGTCACGATGTTCGCGGTCGCGACGGAGTCGGTGAAGGCGATGCTGACGGCGACGGCCGGAGGCGAGCTCGACGCCGACATGGCGACCCTCATCGACTCGTTCAGCGCCGTGATGATGGTGCTCGTCGGCTTCTCGGCCGTCATCGCCGCCGTCGGGCTGGTGAACCTGCTGACGATCGGCGTCGTGCAGCGTCGGCGCGAGCTCGGACTGCTGCGCGCCCTCGGACTCAGCGGCGGCCAGGTGCGCCGCATGGTGCTCATCGAGGCCGCGCATATCGCGATCTCCGCACTCGTCACGGGCCTGGTGCTCGGCACCGTCTACGGCTGGGCGGGCGCGCAGTCGCTGCTGGGCACGGTGCCCGTGTCCGCAGACTCCGGACCGGTCTCGACGCTCGTGGCTCCGGCCGTGCCCCTGTGGCCGATCGTGGCCGTGGTGGTCGGGACGGCGATCCTCACCCTGGTGGCCGCGGTCGTCCCGACCCGCCTCGCGACGCGGATCGCGCCCGTGGAGGCCATCGCGGACGTCGGTTGAGAAGAGGACGACGGATGCTGCGGCCCGGGGCCTGCGGCATCCGTCGTCTTCCCGGTCAGTCGGTGGCGTCCGGGGCCGACAGCTCGGGGTCGTGCGCCCACGAGGGCGCCAGCGCCTTCACCCGCGCCTCGCGCCACTGCCACATCGTCCACAGGACGGGCCAGAGGGCGGGTGCGGTCGGGCCGCCGAAGACGAGGCGGTCGCGCCACAGCGTCTTGCTCGGATCGCCGGGTGCGGGGGCGACGGCCATCTGGTGGTCCCACACGTCGAGGCTCGACAGCGGGCCGGTGAGCGGGATGCCGCTGTCGCGGAAGATGCGCACCGGGCCGTTCGCGTCCTCGGTGAAGCGGTCGCTCGCCGCGATGATCTGCCGCCCCATCGGGATGGCGCCCGCGAGCGACAGCTGCACGGGCACCTCGGCGCCGGACTCCCACGACGTCGGCAGGCCGTCGGGGATGACCGGGCTCATCTCCATGAGCGGTCCGTAGAGCTCCGCGACCGCGCGGGGCGAGTGCAGCGCCCGCCACACCGCATCGGCGTCGCAGTCGATGACGAACTTCAGCAGGATGCGCATGCCTCATCCTGACACCGCCCGCGGTCGGCGGGCGCCATCGGCGGCATGGTGTACCGGTCGCTGGGAGGGCGCCGCTCGCGGTGCCCGTCGGTACCTCGACCGCCACCTCCCGCCCCACGCGTCGCGACGCTCCCGACGACCGGTACGCGCCCCTCGGGGATGCGCCCCGCCCTAGGCTGACGGGGTGCCGCAGCCCTTCGCCCAGTCGCGCTACCAGGTCCGCTTCGAGTGGGGCACGGAGGGGCTCGACCGGCTCGCGCCCGCCGACATCGTCGTGGTCATCGACGTGCTGATGTTCTCGACGGCGATGACGGATGCTGCGGCCCGCGGCATCGCGGTCGGCTTCGACGACGATGCGGTGACAGGTTCCGCCAACGGCGCTCCGGTGGCCGCGCGCGCGGCGGAGTCGGACGCTCTTGTGCTGATCGGGTGCCTGCGCAACGCGTCGGCGGTGGCCGAGGCTGTCCTGGTCGAGCAGCGCCGCCGCGGTGAGCGCACCAGCATCTCGCTGATCGCGGCGGGGGAGCGCGACCCGGCCGGCGTGCGCTTCGCCATCGAGGACCTCCTGGCCGCCGGCGCGATCGGCGACGCGCTCTCGCTGCGGGGCGTCGACCACACCTCGCCCGAGGCCGCTTTGGCGATCGAGGCGTTCCGCGGGCTGCGCGGAGCCCTGCGCCACCTGCTCACCGCGGGAGGAACGGGTCAGCGGCTGATCGCGAAGAATGAGCGCGGCCGCGTCGTCTCGGCGACCACTCTCGACGACCTCGACGTGGTGCCGGTGCGGATGGACGACGGGTTCCGGGCGCTCGGGGCCGGCACCGCGGACGTCTAGCGCGGCGTCAGCGCCGCCCGCCTCGTCGCCGTGCTGATCTCGCGCCGCCGCCAGTCGAACAGGTGGCGGTCGTCGAACTGCGGGGCGCACTTCACGCACGAGGTCGCGCGCGTGGGAGCCCGGTGCCGGTAGGCGACGTGACCCGCAGGGCAGGTGCCGATCCACGGAGCGAGTTCGGTCGCGGTCTCGCCGTGGTGCGTCACCCCGCCGACGTAGCCGAGTTCACGCGCGATCTTCTTCCAGCGGGCGCCGTGCCCCGCATCGGGACCGGCCAGCGCGTGGGCCACCTCGTGCAGCAGCGTCTGGTGGTTGTCGTCGTCCTCGTAGCGGGCCGCGAGGTAACGCGAGACGGTGATGCGCTTGCGCGTGTAATCGCACTGGCCCGCGCGGCGCTTGGCGTTGTCGAAGGCGAACGACCACGAGGCATCCAGATGCAGACGCACGAGCGCCTCGCCCCAGTGACGCACGCGATGCAGTTCCGACATGACTCCGACGCTAGATCAGACCTCGGACACCGAGGGCGTTCGAGCGCTCAGCCGGCGACCGTGGTGCGCATGCGGCGCCGGTCGGCGGCGTCGATGGCGAGCAGGGTCGACTCGAGCTGGTCGTCGCGAGCGCCGGCATCCTGGCGCAGGAAGAGCGCGCGCTTGAAGTCGGTGCGGGCGAGGTCGAACTCCTCGGTGTCGAAGTAGACCTTACCGCGGTGCTGGTAGGCGAACGCGGCGATGCCCGACCAGTTCTGGCCCTCGGCCTCGTCGGCGCACATGGTGAGCTCCTGCTCGGCGGCGGCGTACGCGCCGCGCACGTGCAGCACCGACGCGTGCAGGATGCGCGAGCGCAGCAGGTCCTTCCGCGTACCGGCCATGCGGGCGACCCGGACGGACTGCTCGGAGATGACGAGCGCCTCGTCGAGCCGGTCGAGCACCTTCAGCAGCCAGACGCGCTCGAGCAGGGCTGGCAGGCTCCGCTGCTCGCCGATCTCGTCGAGACGCTGTTTGCAGTCGCGCGCGTCGACGATCTCCCGCAGGGTGTCGGCGTCATATCCGCGGATATAGCTCACTGTCGGCTCCGTTCCTGCCCGGCGATGTGTGCGCTGATGCCCTCACAGTCTGCCCGCGATCGCCCCGTCGGGCCGGTGGGCACGCCGCTCCGTCGCCCTCTCGGATTCCCTCCGCCGGACATTACGGCGGGTCCGCGGGCCGACACGCCGTCCAGCGGATGCTGCGGCCCGGCGTGTCGCGCGGCCGGCCCGCCGGAATGCCCGTGCACGGAAGTACGGACGGGCGCATCAGCGCTCGAAGAGGGATGCCGCGGGTCGCGGTGACGGCGTGGCATCCGCGTCCGTGACGATGCGGGCGCCGCGCATGAACTCGACCAGCTCGTCACCCTGAGCAACCTTTGCCGGATGCGGGCCGGCCGCCATCAGCCGCGGGAGCCACGTCGTCGGCAGTGGAGAGGGGGAGGCGGCCACGACGAGGTTGCCGAACCGGCGCCCCTTGAGCACCTGCACCTCGGCGAGTACCGCGACCGACGGCAGCACCGCGTGCACGGTGGCCACCTGCCGGCGAGCGAAGGCGAGCCCGGAGCCGTCGGCCACGTTGATCAGCAGCACGCCGTCGGGTGCGAGCAGGCCGGCGGCGAGGCGGTAGAACTCCACCGAGGTCAGGTGCGCCGGGGTCTGCGAGCCCGAGTAGACGTCCGATACCAGCAGGTCGACCGCACCGGTCAGGGCGGCGGGCAGCCGGGTGAGGCCCTCCCGCGCGTCGCCGATGCGTGTGCGGATGGCCGCGCCGCGGGGGAGCGGCAGCGTCTCCTTCACGAGGTCGACCAGCGCCTGCTCGAGTTCGATCACCTGCTGCCGCGACCCCGGACGCGTCGCCTCGATGTAGCGCGGGATCGTCAGCGCCCCCGCCCCGAGGTGCACGGCGGTCAGCGGCTGCCCCGGCATCCGCAGCTGGTCGATGACCGCGGCCATCCGTCCGACGTACTCGAAGTGGAGGTGCCGCGGATCGTCGAGGTCGACGTGCGACTGCGGCGTCCCGGCGACGTCGAGCTCGTAGCCGGTGGTGAAACCCGAGGGCACGATGCGGGCGATCGTCCCGTCGGAGAGCCGCCGATGCGGGTGGTCGTCGGGCTCCACCCGGGCGCGTGCCATGCGCTCAACGCTAGCGTCCGCCCCCACGCGACGGCGCCCCGCGTCCCGCACGCCGCCCGCTAGCGTGAGGGCGTGACCGGCATCGACCTCAACGCCGACCTCGGCGAGACGGTCGACGGTGTGCCCACCGCCGACGATGAGGCCATGTTCGCCCTCATCTCCAGCGCGAGCATCGCGTGCGGCGGGCACGCGGGCGACGAGGCCTCCCGCCGCGCCTCCGTCGAGCGCGCCGCACGCTTCGGGGTCGCCGTCGGCGCGCATCCGTCGTACGCCGACCGGGCGGACTTCGGGCGCACCCGACATGACGACATGGACCCGCGGATGCTGCGCGCCGAGGTCGCCCGTCAGCTCGACGCCCTCGCGGGTGACGGAGCGGACATCCGCTACGTCAAGCCGCACGGCGCGCTGTACCACGCGGTCTCGACGCTTCCCGAGCAGGCGGCGGCCGTGGCGGCCGTGGTGGCCGACCTGTCGGAGAGGGCGGGGCGCAGCATCCCGATCCTGGGACTCGGCGGAGAGATCGAGCGGGCCGCGACGGTCGCCGGACTCGGGTTCGTGCGCGAGGCGTTCCTCGACCGGGGCTACCTTCCGGACGGCGGACTCGTGCCGCGGGGCCGGCCCGGCGCGCTGCTCGACGACCCCGCGCGCGTCGCGGCCCGCGCCGTGCGGCTCGTGCGCGACGGCGTCGTCGACGCGGTCGACGGCTCCGACGTGGTGGTGGCGGCCGCGTCGCTGTGCGTGCACGGCGACAGCCCGGGCGCCGTCGCCATGGCGCGCGCGGTGCGGGCGGCCCTCGACGGCGCCGGCATTGCGGTGCGGGCCCCGTGGTGACCGACGTGCGCGTGCTGCCGATGGGAGACCGCGCGCTGCTGATCGAGGTGGACGACCTCGCCGCCGTGCTCGACCTGCGCGCGCGGCTCGACGCGGCCCGGCCGGACGGCGTGCGCGACCTGGTGCCGGCGGCGCGCACCGTGCTGATCGATCTCGACCCGCGCGTGCTGCCCCTCGCCGCCGCCCGCGCCTGGGTGGAGCGCACGGCCGCCGCAGACATCCCACCCGTCGCGCGCGACGCCACCGGCGCGAAGGTCGAGCTGCGGATCCGCTACGACGGCCCCGATCTCGACAGCACGGCCGCGCTCCTCGGACTCGATCGCGCTGCGCTGATCCGCGCCCACCGCGACGCCGCCTGGACCGTCGCCTTCACCGGCTTCGCACCCGGTTTCGGCTACCTCGTCGCCGACGGGTGGCCCCACGACGTGCGGCGGCTCGACAGCCCGCGCACGCGCGTCCCGGCCGGTGCCGTGGGCCTCGCGGCCGGCTTCACCGGCGCCTACCCCCGAGACACCCCGGGCGGCTGGCGCCTCATCGGCACCCTCGATCCCACCGACACCGCGTCGCTCTTCGATGCGGATGCCGCGTCCCCTGCCCGCCTCTCACCGGGGACGTCGGTGCGCTTCCGCGAGGTGCAGCCGTGACCGCCGCCGACCCCGGACGGTCCGAGGGAGGTCTCCGCATCGACGCTCCGGGACTCCTCACGACCGTGCAGGACCTCGGCCGCGGCGGGCTCGCCTCGCTTGGCGTCTCGCGTTCGGGCGCCCTCGACCGCGGCGCCCTCCGCGCGGCGAACCGCCTGCTCGGCAACGACGAGGGAGCGGCGGTCCTCGAGATCACCCTCGGCGGCTTCACCGCGACCGCGCTCGCCCAGCTGTGGGTCGCGGCCGCCGGCGCGTGGGGACGGCTGCGCATCGCCGGCCGCGACGTCGACCCGTATGCCGCGCACCCCTGGCCGGCGGGGGAGGAGCTCACGTGGGAGCCCTTCGCCGCGGGCCTGCGGGGCTACCTCGCCGTGCGCGGGGGCATCGACGTGCCGCTCTCGGTGGGGTCCCGGTCGACCGATCTGCTCGCCGGACTCGGGCCGGCGCCGCTGCGGGCGGGAGACGTGGTCGCCGTCGGCACTCCGGCGGGGCCGATTCCCGTGGGGGAGCTCATGCCGTGGAGCCCGCCGCACGACACCGCCATCGAGGTGCCGCTGGCCGCGGGTCCGCGGGCCGACTGGTTCGACGCTTCCGCCCACGCCCTGCTGTTCGAGCGGACATGGACGGTGAGCGCTCAGGCCGATCGGGTCGGGGTGCGCCTCGACGGACCGCCCCTGCCGCGCATCGTGCCGGGGGAACTCCCGAGCGAGGGGATGGTGCCGGGCGCACTGCAGGTGCCGCCCGACGGGCGACCGGTGGTCCTCCTGGCCGACGGACCCGTGACGGGCGGCTATCCGGTGATCGCCGTGGTGGCGGATGCTGCGCTCGACCTGTTCGCGCAGGTGCGGCCGGGCACCGGCATCCGCTTCCGGCACGCGCGCTGAGCGGGCACGGCGTCACCAGCGGCGCAGCAGCGGGTCGACGGCGTCTCGGGCAGCGGCAGGCAGGGCGGAGATGACCGCCTCCCGGACGGTCATCTCGGCCCCGCGTCGCTCGCCGTCGGCCACCGCCTCCGGATCCGTCGTCCTGGCGTGGTCGAGCGAGGGCGTGTGCACGGTGAAGGCCTCGACGTCGAACACGCCGATCCGGTGGCGGATGGATGCCGCGGCCGCCGACAGTTCACCGGCCCTGCCTGCTTCGCCGCGCGCGGAGGCGACCGCGCACAGGCCTTCCAGACCGAAGGCGACGCCCTCCTCGTGGTGCAGGCGGACGGCATCGAGAAGGGTGCGCACGAATCGCGTCTCGGCCTGGTCCACCTCACCCCGGAGCAGCAGAAGGCGGCCGATCTGGTTGCCGGCGATCGACCGGGTGAACAGGTCGCCGCCCGCGTCGGCGACGGCCTCCGCCTTCTCGAAGTGGTCGACCGCCTCCCCGAGCGGGCCGCGCAGCCAGGCGACCCGCCCCAGCGACACCTCTGTGATGGCCTCGCCCCAGGCGTTGCCGAGGGCGTGCAGCTGCGCCACCGCCTCCGCGAGCTCCCCGGCAGCCGCGTCGACGTCGGGCTGCGGCAGCTGCACACGTGCGGTCGCACGTGCGGCGAGCGTCATCGCTGCGGCATCGTCGTCCCCGCTCTCGCGGAACAGGCGCAGGCACTCGGTCAGCCCGGCGACCACCTCCTCGGCCGGCCGTTGCCACATCTCGCCCCACAGGGCGTAGAACCACGCCACCGCGCGGGTGTGGGCGGTGATCGGCGCCTCCTTCGACAGCAGCTCGAGCATCCAGACCCGCACGCCGCCGAACAGCCCCATGATCCACCAGAAGATGAGGAGATCCCACGCGACGTCGCCGGCGTCGTCGAGGCGACCGGTGTGGACCAGGTGGCGCACCGCGGCGCGCAGATTCGCCAGTTCCAGCCCGAGCTCCGCGAGGGCTTCGGCCTGCCGGGGTCCGCGAAGGCCGGGGGCGATCCGCCGGACGAGCGCGCTGTAGTGCGCGGCATGGGCGGCGCGCATCGCCTCGACGCCTCCGGATGCCTTGAGCCGCTCGAGGGCGTATTCGCGCACGAGCGACAGCAGCGAGAGCACGGGTCGGCCGTCGACCTCCGATTGGGTCACGAGCGATCCGTCCACGAGCGCCGCGACCCCCTCCAGGACCGAGCCCTCCCACGGCCTGTTCGACCCGACCGCCTCGACCGCGTCGAGCGTGAACCGCTCGGCGAAGACCCCGAGATCGTCCAGCAGGGCGCGGTGCGCGGGGGCGAGCAGGCTGACGCTCCAGTCCAGGGTCGCCCGCATCGTCCGGTGCCTCTCGGGGAGGTCGCGCACCGCCGCCGTCAGGACGGGCAGGCTTCGCGAGAGCCGCTCCGCCAGAGCCTGCGGTGTCAGCGTGCGCACCTTGGCCGCCGCGAGCTCGATCGCCAGCGGCACGCCCTCCAGCCGGCGGCAGACGTCCATCACCGCGCCGGCGTTGTCCTCGGTGAGAGCGAACAGCGGCTTCGCGGCCTGCGCGCGGTCGACGAACAGGGCGACGGCGCTGGACCGGGACGCTCGCTCCAGTGTGCGGGGGGCGTCGTGCTCGGGCACGCTCAGGGCCCCGACCTCGATGACGCGCTCGCCTCGGATGCGCAGCACCACGCGGCTCGTGATGAGGAAGGTGGCCGTGGGCGCGACGGTGAACAGTCGCACCAGGAGCGGCGCGGCATCCACGATCTGCTCGAAGTTGTCGAGGACGAGCAGCACCGTCCGGTCCTCGAGCGCCCGCGAGATGCGCTCCTCCAGAACCGCCTCGCCGTTGTCCCTGATGCCGAGCGCGTAGGCGATGGTGGGCAGCAGCAGGCCGGTCTCCAGGACGTTCTCCAGGCCGACGAAGTACGTGCCGTCGGGGAACAGGTCGGTGCAGGCGGCAGCCGCCTCGATCGCGAGGCGGCTCTTTCCGATGCCACCCGGCCCGATGAGACTCAGGACACGATCGCGGCGCAGATCGAGCAGCGCGCGCAGCGCCGCCACCTCCGCCTCCCGCCCGATCGTCGGCGTGTACGTGACGGGCACCCGCGAGACCAGGCCCCCTGCCGCCGGGTCGGGCATCGGAGACGCGGTGCTCTGGTCGAAGCGTTCCGCAAGCAGCGTGGCCAGATCGCCGGCGACCTGATCCTCCAGCTCCGTCGCCGATTGGAACGACATGTAGGCGGCGGTGTCGTCGTCCCGGATGCGGTCGATCAGCGCTCGCAGCCGCGGCTCGCGCGCGACGGACTCGCGGATGTAGATGAGCTTCGGCATGCCCGGTGGCGCGAGGCGGTACTCGTCCTCGAGCCCCGAGACGTCCTCCCCGGGCGCGACCCAGCCGTAGCTGTCGCCGTACACACCCACGAACACGTCGCTCTGGGTGAGATAGGAGCGGTACAGCTCGCGTGGCGGATGGGGGCGGGCGCCGAGCTCGAACATGACCGGCGCCAGCCGCAGACGCTCGATGGCGGCACGCACGGCGACTCGCTCGTCTGCGAGCTCGCGCAGCGTCGAACTGACGAACACCCGGATCCGCTGATCGGGGGTGCGGATCACGGGATGCCTCATCGCATCCATGCCGACATCATGGCCTCAAAGACGTCGATCCGGCCAGTGCGGGCACTGCGATCCTGCATGTTTCCGGGTGATCGCGCGGTTATACCGCAGGATGGGGAGGTCGTCAAGAACCGGACTGGACACGGCGCGTCATCCGCCGTATAGTTGTTCTTTGCGCTCCCATTCCCCTGCCCTCATATGGTGGTCGGCGGCGCTTTCGCTCCCCCGTGCATATTGCGGCGCGCGCTGCGAAGGCTTCGGGGATGACTGAGCACTCCACCTGACCACAAGGAACTGAGCCCCTGACCCGGGCTTCTCGGAGGTTATCCCCTTGGCTGCTGCGCACAACGCATCCAACCCCACCACCAACATCAAGAACGGCCGTGGCGCTTCGCGCCTGTCGTTCGCGAAGATCTCCGACACGCTGGAGGTCCCCGACCTCCTGGCCCTGCAGACGGAGTCCTTCGACTGGCTCGTCGCGAACGACGCGTGGAAGGAACGCGTCGCCGCGGCCAGGGCCGCCGGTCGCACCGATGTTCCCGAGATCAGCGGCCTCGAGGAGATCTTCGAGGAGATCTCGCCGATCGAGGACCTGAGCGAGACGATGCAGCTCTCGTTCACGAACCCCTACCTCGAGCCCGAGAAGTACTCCATCGAGGAGTGCAAGGAGCGCGGCAAGACGTACGCGGCCCCGCTCTACGTCGAGGCCGAGTTCATGAACCACCAGACCGGTGAGATCAAGACGCAGACCGTCTTCATGGGCGACTTCCCCCTGCAGACCGGCAAGGGCACGTTCATCATCAACGGCACCGAGCGCGTCGTGGTGTCGCAGCTCGTGCGCTCGCCCGGCGTGTACTTCGACAAGACGCCCGACAAGACGTCCGACAAGGACATCGTCTCGGCCCGCGTCATCCCGAGCCGCGGCGCCTGGCTCGAGTTCGAGATCGACAAGCGCGACCAGGTCGGCGTGCGCATCGACCGCAAGCGCAAGCAGTCCGTCACCGTCTTCCTCAAGGCCCTCGGCCTCACGACCGAGGACATCATGGCGGAGTTCGCCGGCTTCGACTCCATCGAGGAGACGCTGAGCAAGGACACGATCCTCACCAAGGAGGACGCGCTCCGCGACATCTACCGCAAGCTCCGTCCGGGCGAGCAGGTCGCCGCCGAGGCCGCCCGCGCGCTGCTGGACAACTTCTACTTCAACGCCAAGCGCTACGACCTGGCCAAGGTGGGTCGCTACAAGATCAACCAGAAGCTCGGCCTGGACACCCCGCTGGCCGAGTCGGTGCTCACCGTCCAGGACATCGTCGCGACGATCAAGTACCTGGTGCGCCTGCACCGCGGCGACACGACCTTCGACGGTCTGCGCGGCGGCAAGCCGGCCGAGATCCGCCTCGACACCGACGACATCGACAACTTCGGCAACCGTCGCATCCGCGCGGTGGGCGAGCTCATCCAGAACCAGGTGCGCACCGGTCTGTCCCGCATGGAGCGCGTCGTCCGCGAGCGCATGACCACGCAGGACATCGAGGCGATCACGCCGCAGACCCTGATCAACGTGCGCCCCGTCGTCGCCGCGATCAAGGAGTTCTTCGGAACGTCGCAGCTGTCGCAGTTCATGGACCAGAACAACCCGCTCGCGGGTCTGACCCACAAGCGCCGCCTGTCGGCCCTGGGCCCCGGCGGTCTGTCGCGTGAGCGCGCCGGTGTCGAGGTCCGCGACGTCCACCCGTCGCACTACGGCCGCATGTGCCCCATTGAGACCCCGGAAGGCCCGAACATCGGTCTGATCGGCTCGCTCGCCTCCTTCGCGCGCATCAACGCGTTCGGGTTCATCGAGACGCCGTACCGCAAGGTCGTCGACGGCAAGGTCACCGACCAGATCGACTACCTCACCGCGTCCGAGGAGAACGACTACATCGTCGCCCAGGCCGGTGTCGCGCTGAAGGCCGACGGCGGCTTCGCCGACGAGCGCGTGCTCGCCCGTCGCGGAAACGGCGGCGAGGTCGACCTGTTCCACGCCGAGGAGATCGGCTACATGGACGTCTCCCCGCGCCAGATGGTGTCGGTGGCGACCTCGCTCATCCCGTTCCTCGAGCACGACGACGCCAACCGCGCCCTCATGGGTGCGAACATGCAGCGTCAGGCCGTTCCGCTCCTGCGTTCCGAGTCGCCGGTCGTCGGCACCGGCATGGAGGGCTACGCGGCCGTCGACGCCGGTGACGTCGTCACCGCCGAGCGTGCCGGTGTGGTCCTGGAGGTCTCGGCCGACGTCGTGACCGTGCAGCTCGACGAGGGCGGCACGCAGGACTACTTCCTGCGCAAGTTCGACCGCTCCAACCAGGGCACGAGCTACAACCAGCGCGTCGTGGTCTCGGCCGGCGAGCGCGTCGAGAAGGGCGAGGTCATCGCCGATGGTCCCGCGACGGAGAACGGCGAGCTCGCGCTCGGCAAGAACCTCCTCGTCGCGTTCATGACCTGGGAGGGCCACAACTTCGAGGACGCGATCATCCTCAGCCAGAACCTGGTGAAGGACGACACCCTCTCCTCGATCCACATCGAGGAGTACGAGGTCGACGCCCGCGACACGAAGCTCGGCAAGGAGGAGATCACCCGTGACCTCCCCAACGTCAGCCCCGACCTGCTGAAGGACCTCGACGAGCGCGGTGTCATTCGCATCGGCGCCGAGGTGCGTCCCGGCGACATCCTCGTCGGCAAGGTCACGCCCAAGGGTGAGACCGAGCTGTCGGCCGAGGAGCGCCTGCTCCGCGCGATCTTCAACGAGAAGAGCCGCGAGGTGCGCGACACGTCCCTGAAGGTGCCCCACGGCGAGCAGGGCACGATCATCGCGGTCAAGGAGTTCAACGCCGAGGACGGCGACGACGAGCTCGGCTCGGGCGTCAACCGCCGCGTCGTGGTCTACATCGCTCAGAAGCGCAAGATCACCGAGGGCGACAAGCTCGCCGGACGCCACGGCAACAAGGGCGTCATCGCGAAGATCCTTCCCGTCGAGGACATGCCCTTCCTCGCGGACGGCACCCCGGTCGACGTCATCCTCAACCCGCTCGGAATCCCCGGCCGCATGAACTTCGGCCAGGTGCTGGAGCTCCACCTCGGGTGGATCGCCAAGCAGGGCTGGAAGGTCGAAGGCACTCCGGAGTGGGCGGCGAAGCTGCCCGAGCAGGCGTTCGAGGCCCCGGCCGGCACCAAGGTCGCGACCCCGGTGTTCGACGGCGCCTTCGAGGACGAGATCGCGGGTCTGCTCGACTCCACGATCCCGAACCGCGACGGCGACCGCCTGATCGACTCGACCGGCAAGACGCTGCTGTTCGACGGCCGCTCCGGCGAGCCGTTCCCGGCCCCGATCTCCGTCGGCTACATGTACATCCTGAAGCTGCACCACCTGGTCGACGACAAGATCCACGCCCGTTCGACCGGTCCGTACTCGATGATCACCCAGCAGCCGCTCGGTGGTAAGGCGCAGTTCGGCGGTCAGCGCTTCGGCGAGATGGAGGTGTGGGCCCTCGAGGCCTACGGCGCCGCCTACGCGCTGCAGGAGCTCCTGACGATCAAGTCCGACGACATCCTCGGCCGAGTGAAGGTATACGAGGCGATCGTCAAGGGCGAGAACATCCAGGAGCCCGGCATCCCCGAGTCCTTCAAGGTGCTCATGAAGGAGATGCAGTCGCTCTGCCTGAACGTCGAGGTCCTCTCGGCCGACGGCACGGCTGTCAACCTCCGCGACACCGACGACGACGCCTTCCGCGCTGCCGAGGAACTCGGCATCAACATCTCCAGCCGCTTCGAGTCTTCGTCCATCGACGAGATCTGACCCGGCCCACAGCGACAGAATTCCCACACAGGAGAACTGAGAACTAGTGCTCGAATCGACTACTTTCGACCAGCTGCGCATCGGCCTGGCCACGGCTGACGACATCCGTCGTTGGTCCTACGGCGAGGTCAAGAAGCCCGAGACCATCAACTACCGCACGCTGAAGCCCGAGAAGGACGGCCTCTTCGGAGAGCAGATCTTCGGACCTTCGCGTGACTGGGAGTGCGCGTGCGGCAAGTACAAGCGCGTCCGCTTCAAGGGCATCGTCTGCGAGCGCTGCGGCGTGGAGGTCACCAAGTCCTCCGTCCGTCGTGAGCGCATGGGCCACATCGAGCTCGCGGCGCCCGTCACCCACATCTGGTACTTCAAGGGCGTCCCGTCGCGCCTCGGGTACCTGCTGGACATGGCGCCCAAGGACCTCGAGAAGGTCATCTACTTCGCCGCGTACATGGTGATCTCCGTCGACGAGGAGGCCCGCCACCGCGACCTCCCCACGCAGGAGAACAACATCCGCCTCGAGCTGAAGACGCTCGCGGACCGCCGCGACGCGCGCATCGCCGCTCGCCTCCAGAAGCTGGAGGAGGAGCTCGCCGCGCTCGAGGAGGAAGGCGCCAAGGCCGACCAGAAGAAGAAGGCTAAGGACGCCGCCGAGAAGGAGATGGCCTCCGCGCGCAAGAACGCGGACGACCAGATCACGCGCCTGGAGAAGGTGTGGGAGGACTTCCGCACCCTGTCCGTCGGCGACCTCAAGGGCGAAGACGAGATCTTCCACGAGCTCCAGGACCGCTTCGGTCAGTACTTCGAGGCCCACATGGGCGCCGAGTCGATCAAGCGCCGACTCGAGGCCTTCGACCTCGCCCAGGAGTCGGACGACCTGCACCTGCAGATCTCCGAGGGCAAGGGCCAGCGCAAGATCCGTGCGATCAAGCGCCTGAAGGTCGTCAACTCGTTCCTGCAGACGGGCATGAGCCCGGCATCGATGGTCCTTGACGTCGTCCCGGTCATCCCGCCGGAGCTGCGCCCGATGGTGCAGCTCGACGGTGGCCGCTTCGCGACCTCCGACCTGAACGACCTCTACCGTCGCGTGATCAACCGCAACAACCGCCTCCGTCGCTTGATCGACCTCGGTGCCCCCGAGATCATCGTCAACAACGAGAAGCGGATGCTGCAGGAGGCCGTCGACGCGCTGTTCGACAACGGCCGCCGCGGCCGTCCCGTCACGGGCACCGGCAACCGCGCCCTGAAGTCCCTGAGCGACATGCTCAAGGGAAAGCAGGGTCGCTTCCGCCAGAACCTGCTCGGCAAGCGCGTGGACTACTCGGGTCGTTCGGTCATCATCGTCGGACCCCAGCTCAAGCTGCACCAGTGCGGTCTGCCCAAGCAGATGGCCCTGGAGCTGTTCAAGCCGTTCGTGATCAAGCGCCTGATCGACCTCGGTCACTCGCAGAACATCAAGGCCGCCAAGCGCGCCGTCGAGCGCACGCGTCCCGAGGTCTGGGACGTGCTCGAGGAGATCATCCGCGAGCGTCCGGTCCTGCTGAACCGCGCGCCCACGCTGCACCGCCTCGGCATCCAGGCCTTCGAGCCTCAGCTCGTGGAGGGCAAGGCGATCCAGCTGCACCCGCTCGTCTGCGCCGCGTTCAACGCGGACTTCGACGGTGACCAGATGGCCGTCCACCTCCCGCTGTCGGTGGAGGCGCAGGCAGAGGCCCGTATCCTCATGCTGGCGTCGAACAACATCCTCAAGCCGTCCGACGGCCGTCCGGTCACCCTGCCCTCGCAGGACATGATCATCGGTCTGCACCACCTGACCACGGTCAAGCAGGGTGCCGCCGGCGAGGGTCGCGTGTTCGGCTCGGTGGGCGAGGCGATCCTGGCCAAGGACGAGGGAACCCTCGACCTGCAGGCCAAGGTCCGCATCCGTATCCCCGGCCTCGCGTTCCTCGAGGGCGAAGCGCCCGACGGCTACGACCGTCACGGTCTGGTGGACGCATCGCTCGGTCAGGCGATCTTCAACGACACGCTCCCCAAGGGCTACCCGTTCGTGCGGGAGCAGGCCGACAAGGGCAAGCTGTCGCAGATCGTCAACAAGCTCGCCGAGGAGTACCCCAAGGTCGAGGTCGCCGCATCGCTCGACCGGATCAAGGACGCCGGATTCTACTGGGCCACCCGTTCGGGTGTCACGGTGGCGCTGTCCGACATCCTCACGCCCCCCAACAAGGGCGAGATCGTCGCGGGCTACGAGAAGCAGGCCGCGAAGGTCCAGGCTCAGTTCGAGAAGGGTCTCACGACCGACGCCGAGCGTCGCCAGGAGCTCATCAAGATCTGGACCGAGGCGACGGATGCCGTGCAGAAGGCCATGCGCGACAACTTCCCCGAGGACAACACCATCAACCGCATGGTGTCGTCGGGTGCTCGTGGTAACTGGCTGCAGATCCGCAACATCGCGGGTATGCGCGGCCTCGTGAACAACCCCAAGGGTGAGATCATCCCCCGTCCGATCATCTCCTCGTACCGCGAGGGTCTGTCGGTGGCGGAGTACTTCATCGCGACGCACGGTGCCCGCAAGGGTCTGGCCGACACGGCCCTCCGTACCGCCGACTCGGGCTACCTCACGCGTCGACTCGTCGACGTCTCGCAGGATGTCATCATCCGCGAGGAGGACTGCGGCACGTCCAAGGGCCTTGAGCTGCCCATCGCAGCCCTGGGCGCCGACGGCACGCTGGTCAAGGACGCGAACGTGGAGAACTCGGTGTTCGCCCGGACGCTCGCGTCCGAGGTCGTCAGCCCCTCCGGTGAGGTGCTGGCCGCTGCGGGAGACGACGTGGGCGACGTGCTCATCAACCGTCTGGTCGAGGCCGGCGTGGAGAACATCAAGGTCCGCTCGGTGCTGACCTGCGACTCCGCGGTCGGCGTCTGCGCGCAGTGCTACGGCCGTTCGCTCGCGACCGGCAAGATCGTCGACATCGGCGAGGCGGTCGGTATCATCGCCGCCCAGTCGATCGGCGAGCCCGGCACGCAGCTCACCATGCGCACCTTCCACACGGGTGGATCGGCCTCGGCCGACGACATCACCCAGGGTCTGCCGCGCGTGCAGGAGCTGTTCGAGGCGCGCACCCCCAAGGGTGCGTCCCCGATCGCCGAGTCCGACGGCCGCATCACGATCGACGAGACCGACAAGGCCAAGAAGGTCATCCTCACGCCCGACAACGGCGACGAGCCGATCGTCTACCCGGTGCTGCGTCGCGCTACCCTCCTCGTCGAGGACGGCCAGCGCGTCACGGTCGGTCAGCCGATCCTGGTGGGCACGCTCGACCCCAAGGAGGTCATGCGCGTCATGGGCGCCCGCGAGGTGCAGCGTTACCTCGTGAACGGCGTGCAGGGCGTCTACCGCTCGCAGGGTGTGCCGATCCACGACAAGCACATCGAGGTCATCGTCCGTCAGATGCTCCGCAAGGTGACGGTCGTCGACCACGCCGACACGACGCTTCTCCCGGGTGAGCTGGTGGACTTCAAGAAGTACCAGCAGATCAACCGCGAGGCGGTCGGAGAGGGCAAGCGTCCCGCGTCGGGCCGCCCCGAGCTGATGGGCATCACGAAGGCGTCGCTCGCGACGGAGTCGTGGCTGTCGGCCGCTTCCTTCCAGGAGACGACCCGCGTTCTCACGCAGGCCGCGATGGAGGGCAAGAGCGACCCGCTCCTGGGCCTCAAGGAGAACGTCATCATCGGAAAGCTCATCCCCGCCGGAACGGGTCTCGCGAAGTACCGCGACGTCACCGTCGAGGCGACGGAGGAGGCCAAGAGCGAGCGGTACCCCAACCGCATCTTCGCCTCGGACGGCGCCTACAGCGACGCCGACCTGAGCTACGTCGACTTCGACAGCTTCTCGACGGACGACTTCACGCCCGGAACGTACAACTGATCGTCAGCATCCGCTGATCGACACCGAAGGGCCCCGGTTCGCGCCGGGGCCCTTCGGCGTCCCCGCCCGCGTGCCGCTGTCGGCGCGTCGTCGCCGCGCGTCTAGCGTGGTGAGGGGAGGGGATCGTGGCTCGCATCGGTGGACGCAATCTGTGGATCGCGATTCCGGCGGGGATGCTGTGCGCCGGCGTCGTCGGCACGCTCGCGTACCTCGCCGTCCCGATGGTCCCGCACGCGGTCTCGTGGGTGGGTGACATGGCGTACAACGCCACGCACCTGCCGCCGCCCGACGTGGAGGAGGGGACGGCGCAGAGCTTCGCGACGGTGGAGGGCTCGGACTGCCGCGCGCTGTACCCCGACGATCTGTGGTCCGAGCTCGTCTGGACGCCGAAGGTGCTGCTGTCGCAGACGGCGGCCGCCCCGGCCGGCATCGACCAGTCCGTCGTCGACGCGGTGCGTCCCGACGTGCGCGTCACCTGCACGTGGACCGTCGGGGGAACGCGATCGATCTCCACCACGCTCTCCGCCGTGGCGGCCGACGCCGCCCCGACAGCGAAGGCGTCGCTGACGGCCGCCGGCTACCGGTGCGACGAGGCCGACGGCCTGCGGTGCACCCGCACCGACGGCTCCGTGGTGAACGAGAGCGTGCTGCGCGACGGCCTGTGGATCACGACCGTCGAGACGGCGTGGCATCCGGTCGACTACTCGGCCCGCGTCGCCACGCACGTCTGGGGCTGAGCGGACTCACCCGAAGATGTGGGCGATCACGCTGTCGGTGTAGCCGCTCGGCGCGAGGTTCGACCATGTCGTGTCGATGAGGATGCCGTCGCGGTAGAAAAGGGTCCGGCCGTCCTGCACCGGATACTGCGCGTTCTGCCAGGTCTTCTCGCAGCGGGTGCCGCCGTCGGGGGTGTAGCAGGTGAAGCCTTGGGTGGTCGCGAGGGCGTTCAGGGAGTCCAGCGCGGGTCCGCGGTCCACGCGCGAGACGGCGGTGACCAGGCCCGTCGTGTCGGCGGAGGGGTTCCTCCAGACGCACACCAGCGACCCGTCGGTCTGCACACCCGACGGACCCATGGCGGGGTCGTTGAGCGGCGTCCCCTCGAGCTGCGCCAGCACGGAGTCCGACAGCATCCCGCGGCAGTCGTCCGGCACCGCCGCCACCCGCGTGGTCGGCGTCGCGGACGGGGTCGCGACCGGAGAGGCGGAGGGTGCCTGCGAGGTCGGCGCGACGGTCACGGTGCCCGGGACGGCCGCCGTCCCCGTGCCCGGCTCCGCGACGCATCCGGCCAGCAGCACCGCGAGGAGGAGAGCGGATGCCGCGGCCACCGCCCGCGCCGCTGGAAGACCCATGGCGCTCACCCTAGGGTCGGCGCGTCCGCGGCGGGCCGCAGCGCGCCGACGGCCGCGTGCACGGCTCAGACCCGCAGCATGTCCCACTTTCTGCACAACTCGCCGCGGCGGCGCGCAGAAAGTGGGACACGGAGAGCCCGACGACACGTCGCGATACGCGGGCTCGACACACGGCGGCACGCCTGCAGGGACGGATAGAGACCCCGCGGTAGCCTCGCCCTGCGGGATTCGGCCCGCGGCGTGAGGAGCAGCATCCCATGAGTGACCCCAGAGCGACATACGGCGAACCGGTCGAGGAGCCCAGGGACGTCGACGACGTCGTCGGGCGAGCGCACGAGGGGCTCGCCGACGCGGAGGCGGCACGGCGCGAGGCGGCCGACCGCGACACCGTGGAACGCGAAGCCGCCGCGCGCGACGCCGTGCACGACGACGAGCTGCAGGCGTCCCGCGCCGAGTCCGACGCCGACCGCACCCACGTCGACCACGCCAGCACGGCCACCGCAGCGGCGCCGGCCGCTCCGAGCGGCCGCTGGGACGACTCCGACGACCTCGACCCGATGTACGCGCAGCACGCCGACGACGCCGCCGAGAACGAGCCGCGCACGCACCGCATCGACACGCGCGACGACGTCATCGCCCGTGACGCCGCCGACGCCCCAACCGTCGCCGTGGCACCCGTCGCCGGGGGAGCCGCCGCGGTCGCCGCCGAGCGCACGCCCGAGCCCCTCTACACGTCGCCGTCCGCGCCGCAGCCGATTTTCGTGCAGGCGCCCGAGCAGCCGCGCCCCCGCGGCAACCGCGGCGCCGCCGGTGCCATCGGGCTGCTCGCGGCCCTCGTCTTCGCCGCGCTCTACCTGGCCGCCTGGCTCGGCTTCGGATACATCACGGGCGAGGTGAAGGCCGCCGACCTCGGCAGCGCGGCGCTGAGCCCGCTCACGCGCGCCGACTTCTGGGTGCCCGTCGCCGTGTTCTTCCTCGGCTTCTGGTTCCTCGGGGCCATCATCAACCGCGGACGATGGGGCCTCTGGGTGATCCTGGGCATCCTGGTGGGCGTCGTCAGCTACGTCGGCCACATCCTCGGGCAGCTCTTCCAGGCTCCGTTCTGGACGCTCACCGCCTCGCAGGGCAACCAGATCGTGCAGGACCAGTTGCTGGCCCCGCTCGCGATCGTCGCTTTCGTCCTCGGTCGGGAGCTGACCATCTGGTTCGGCGCCTGGGTGTCCTCGCGCGGCAAGCGCATGACCGAGCTCAACAACGAGGCGCAGCGCGAGTACGAGCGCACGCTCGAGGCGGGTCCCCAGCTCGTCCGCGCCTGACGTGAGCGGCCCCGAGGGTCCGTCCGCGACGCCGGTGCACCCGGCGGTCGCGCTGGCTCTCGGCGCGGCCGGCTACGTCGCGCTGGTGATCTTCGGTCTCGGCATGACGAGTCTCGTGCTCGATCGGGACGTGATCGCCGTCCCGGGCCTCGGACAGGCGCCGGGTGTGATCGGCACGGTCCTTTCCGCGATCGGCTTCGCGGGCGGCGTGTGGCCCTGGCTGCGTATGACGCGACCGTCGTACGGCGGTGCGGGCGTCTCGGCCGTGCTGGCCTACCTCGGCTACATCGCCGGTGTCGCGGTCGGCGGGGTCTTCAGTGGAGCGGACGCCGCGGCGGCGTTCTCGGCTGCGGGAGGCGTGGCCATCTCCTGGTTCGGACTCGTGGTGGCCGCCGCCGCCGGAGCCTCGGCCTGGGGAGCGCTGACCCTCGTCCGCACGCACGCGGAACGCCCCCGCTGGCCGTGGGAGTCCGACGAGGACGAATGACGGATGCCGCGGCATCCCCGCATCCCTCCTCCGGGCGGATAGCCTGAGCCTCGTGGAGCGGTCGCTCGAGACGCAGGTCAGCCAGGCGGTCGACGCCTGGCTGCGCTGGCTGCCGCGCTGGGAGCCGTCCACCCACCGCGGCCGCGTCGCACCGTGCCGCCGGTGCTTCGGCTCGCCCGTCCTCTCGGCCGCCGGGCTGGGAGCGGATGTGCCGCACGGCGTGCAGCACGGCCTGTCCACCCGGATCAAGACGATCGTCGACCACGCCGTCGCCGAGTACACGGCGCTCAACCTCCCGATGCTGCAGGCCGAGCTCGACCAGCAGGCGGCGCGCAACCGCGCCCGCACCTATCGCCCGGCCGAGGGGCTCGAGCCGGAGTACGAGGGCATGCCGCTGGATCCGGAGCCGAATCCGGAGGCGCCGTTCCTCTTCACCCTCGCCGGACTCGCCGAGGAAGCTGACGCCACCGTCCCCGACCTCCCGCCGCTCACACCCGAGGCGAAGGCCGCACTGCGCCAGGAGGTCGGTCTCGCCGACGACTACGCGAACATGATCGGCCGGGAGGTGTGCGCGATCCTCCTGCACCACCGCCTGCGCGTCCAGTCCGCGATCGGCCAGTACGTCGAGCCGCAGATCGAGGCGATGCTCGAAGAGCTGACCCGGTCGCTGGACGCCCCGTTCGATCCGCGGGAGCCGGAGCGCGGCGAGGGCTGAGGCGTCGGCGGGGGAGCTGCCGCAGCGGGTTCGCCGCGGCATCCATTCCCTCTCGGCCCGTGCGCAGAGGTGGCTTTGCTACCATGCACGAGCCCCGCAAGGAATCGCGCACCGCTGCGGAATCGGCACCCGACCAGCGCGCGTTCCGGCATCTGGGGGTGGCGAGGGTGAGCACACGCCTTCCCTCCGCGCCCCCGATCCTCCCCGGACTGACATACGTGCGGCCCCTCGGCTCGGGCGGCTTCGCCGACGTATTCCTCTATCAGCAGGACATGCCGCGGCGCAGCGTCGCGGTGAAGGTGCTCCCGAGCGACGTGCGCGACCCGGATCTGCTGCGCATGTTCAACGCCGAGGCGGATGTGCTCGCGCACCTCTCGGCGCACCCCTCGATCGTCACGGTCTACCAGGCCGGCGTCTCGGCCGACGGGCGCCCCTACATCGTCATGGAGTACTGCCCCGGGTCGCTCGTGCAGCGGTACCGGATCGAGCGCATCCCCGTGGAGGAGGTGCTCGCCATCGGCGTGCGGATGTCGGGGGCGCTGGAATCCGCGCACCGGGCGGGCCTCGTGCACCGCGACGTGAAGCCCAGCAACATCCTCATGACCTCCTTCGGCGCGCCGGTGCTCGCCGACTTCGGCATCTCGTCCTCCCTCGCGCGCGGCACCGACGAGGAGGTGCTGGCGATGTCGATCCCGTGGAGCGCACCCGAGGTCGTCGCCGAGCACACCACCGGCACCGTCGCGAGCGAGGTGTGGAGCCTCGCCGCCACCGTGTACTCGCTGCTGGCGGGTCACAGCCCGTTCGAGCGCCGGGAGGGCGGCCAGAACACGCGCGAGCAGCTCCGGCGGCGCATCGCCCGCGCGGGCTACACCGACATCGCACGCACCGACGTGCCCGCGGAGCTGCAGGCGGTGCTCGCCCGCGCGATGAGCCGTGATCCGAAGGAGAGGTACGCCACCGCATGCGCCTTCGGCGAGGACCTGCAGGAGGTGCAGCGCGGGCTCGGGCTGGCAGCCACGCCACTGGAGATCCCGGCCGACGAGTGGGAGCCGGCGTCGGGCGAGGTCGACTTCTCCGACGGGATGCTGCGGGGCCCGACGCGATCGCGTCTCGAGCGGGAGACCCGCCGGAAGGCCCCCGCGGCCACCGGCATTCGCAGCCGCGACGAGGACACCGCGATCGCGTCCGCGCGTCCGCCGCGCCGACGGCCGTCGCCGTGGGTCTGGGCGGCGCTCGCCGCGGTGGTGGCTGTCGGCGCCGTCGTCGTCGCGCTCGTCGTGACAGGCGTGCTCTGATGCGCAGGCGCTCGCTCGTCGGGTGGAGCGCCGCGGGCGTGGCCGCCGCGCTGGTGATCGGCGTGAGCGTGGTGTGGCCGGGGCTCGACGCCCGCGAGACGCCCGAGGTCGACACCTCGGTGTGGGCACTCCAGACCGGCGAGGGCCGGCGGTACGCGCGCGTCAACACCGCCATCGGCGAGCTCGACACCGTGCGGACGGCCGACAGCCCCTCGCAGATCCTCGCGGCCGGCGACGACGCGTACCTCCTGTCCGACAGCAGCAGCCGGATCACCCGCATCGACCCGGCGCTGCCGATCGACCTGACCGAGGACGCGCTGAGCGCCTCGCCCCAGACTCCGCCGGGCACCACCGAGGTGGCCGGCGCCGGCGACTTCGTCGCCTACCGCACCGATGCCGGAGAGGTCTACGCCGGGCGGCTCTCCCGCGGCGACACGGGGAAGGTGAACCCCTTCCCGGGGCAGGCCGACGATGCGCCGCAGTACAGCGCGGATGCGATCGCGGTCGACGATCGCGGCATCCTGTTCGCCTACTCGAGCCGTGAGAAGGCGGTACTCCGCTACGACATCGGCTCCTCGACCGTCCTCGGCAGCGACCCGCTCGACGCCGACATCGCCGGGCCCGCCGTCACCGCCGCGGGCGAGGACTGGGCGGTCGTCGACACGGAGTCCGGATCGGTCCGCCTGCGCGGCGTCGCCGACGCCGTGCAGACCGGGCTGACCAACCCGGTTGTCGGGGAGGCCGCCACGGCCGGCTCGGCGATCTACCTCGCCGACGAGACGCGGCTGCTGGCCGTGCCGGTCGACGGAGCGTCGCCGCGCGTGGAGCACGAGGTGGCGTCCCCCGGCACTCCCGCGGAGCCCGTCGTGCGCGACGGCGACGTGCTCGCCGCGTGGCTGCCGCAGGGGAGCGGCGCCGGGACGCTGTGGCGATCAGGGCAGACGGCCGAGCCACTGGACTATGCCGGGAAGGAGATCGGCGAACAGCGGCGGCCGGTGTTCGTGCAGACGCGCGACGCCGTGATCCTCAACGAGACGCGCTCGGGCTGGGTGTGGACGGTGCCCGACGGCCGCCTCGTCTCCTCCAGCCAGAACTGGAGTCTGGACGACGAGGCCGAGCAGGCGACCGTCCCCAGCCAGGAGGAGGTGAGCGTCGTGGTCGACCCGAAGCCGCCGGTCGCCGAGCCCGACGCCTTCGGCGTGCGCCCCGGTGCCCTCGTCTCCCTGCCCGTCCTGCTCAATGACCACGATCCGAACCTGGACGTGCTGTCGATCGACCCGGAGTCGGTGACGGGGCTCGACCCCGGCTTCGGGACGGTGTCGCTCACGGACGACGATCAGCGGCTCGCCGTGCGCGTGTCGCCGACGGCCTCGGGCGCGGCCACCTTCCGCTACGCCGTGACCGACGGCACCACGTCGACGGGCCTCCCCTCCGATCCCGCGACCGTGACCTTGACGGTCGTCGGAGCCGACGCGAGCTCACCGCCGCAGTGGTGCGGGGTGAAGGACTGCCGTGCGCCGTGGCCGACACCCCAGGTCGCGCGCAACGGCACCGTCACGGTGCCGGTGCTCCCCGGGTGGGTCGACCCGGAGGGCGATCCGATGTTCCTGCTGTCCGTCGCGAACGAGTCCGGGGTCGGGAGCGTGGCCGCCACACCCGACGGCCAGGTGGTCTACCAGCACCGGGACGACGGCGACTCCGATGCGCAGAACATCGAGCTGACGGTGACGGTCTCCGACACGACCGGCGAGCAGGCGACGAAGACGCTCGTCGTCGCCGTCTCGGGCGAACCGAAGATCGCGGTGCAGTCCTTCGCCGTGCTCGACACGGTCGGCGCAAGCCTGACCGTCGACGTCGCGCCGCACGTCACCGGTACCGCAGGCCAGCTGTCGCTCTCCAATGTGCGGATGCTGGACGACTCCGCCGCGACCGCGACGGTCGTCGGCGGCAGCACCACCTTCGACTTCGCGTCCCGCGACCCCGGCACGTTCCAGGTCGGCTTCAGCGTGACCGACGGGAACACGGAGGCGAGCGGCACCGCGCGCATCACCCTGCTTCCCGCCGACGCGTCCGCGGAGCTGTCGACCGCGCCGGTGGTCGCCTTCGTCCGCCCGCAGGAGGATGCCACGCTCGACGTGTTCGCCGCGGTCTCCAACCCGACGCGGCGCGTGCTTCTGCTCAGCGACGCGGTCGCCCGTGCCGACGACGGCGCGACGATGGCCGTCGACGTCGTCGGCCAGAACGACCTGCGCGTCTCCGGCTCCACGGCGAGCGGCGCGCCCGGGCGGCTCGGCACGGTGACCTACACGGTGAGCGACGGCACCGACGACGACGGCGCCAGCGTCGAGGGCACCGCCAGTGTCTACCTCCTGCCGCCGGCGCCGGCGCTCGCCCCCATCGCCGTCGACGACAGCGTCGTGGTGCGCGCGGGAGCCCAGATCGACATCCCGGTGCTCGACAACGACGTCGCGCCCGCCGGCGGGCGACCGCAGCTCGATCCCGGCACCGTCGTCTCCTCCTCCACGGCGGCGCTGGCGTTCGCGTCGGGTGATGCTCTGCGCTACCTCGCTCCCACCGAGCCCGGTCTGTACAGCGTGGAGTACGTCGTCTCCACGCCGGGCTCGCCCGCGCTCACGGACCGTGCGCGGGTGCGCGTGACGGTGCTCGCCGACGACGCCAACCGGGCGCCGCTGCCGGAGACCCTCGAAGGCCGGGTGCGGGCCGGACAGTCGACCGAGATCGCCTTCGACGCCTTCGGGGTGGACCCCGACGGCGACGCCGTCCGGCTCGACCGCATCGTCAGCCAGCCCGACGTGGGGGCGGCGACGATCTCGGCCGACGGGGAGTCGATCGTCTACACCAGCGTCGCCGGACGCCCCGGCCAGTTCTCCTTCCGCTATCGGGTCGTCGACGCGTTCGGCAGGACCGGCGACGCGACGGCCCGCGTCGGCGTGCTGGACGCCGAATCCGACCCGAGCCCGGTCACGTTCAGCGACTACGTGCAGGTGCAGGCGGGCGAGGGCAACTCGATCCGCGTGAGTCCGCTCGCGAACGACCTCGATCCGACCGGCGGCCGGCTCGAGATCACCGGTGTGCGGCCCGACCTGCCGCAGACGCTCGAGGACGGGTCCGAGAGCCCGCTCTACGCCGCACAGGCGGACCGCATCCGCAGCCGGAGCTCCACCACCGTCACCTTCGAGGCCGGCGCGGAGCCGACGACGATGTCCTTCCTCTACGACGTCGAGTCGGCCTCCGGCAACACCGGCCGCGGACTGATCGTCGTCCGCGTCGTCCGCGAGAGCGTGCCGGACTATCCGGTCGTCGCCGACACGGTTCTCACTGTCGAGGACCGCGACAGCTTCGTCGACGGCGTCGACGTCCTCACCGGCCGCGTCGCGTGGTCCGGCGGCGACACCGCGGCCCTCACCGTGGGGCTGTGGGGCGATCAGGGCGACGTCGCCGTGTCGGGTCGCCGGGTCAGCGGCCCCCTGCCGGCCGACAGCCGCGTCATCCCGATCTCGGTCACGGGCGAGGGCCGTGACGGTCCGGTGACCACGTACGCCTTCCTGCGGGTGCCGGGCGAGAGCGACGGCGCACTCACCCTTCGGACGGGCCTGCCCGACATCCGCGTCACCGAGACCGAGTCGGTGGCCTTCGACATGGCGAGCCTTGTGGCCGTCCCGCGCGGTCGCACGCTCGAGGTGGGCGCCGAGGTGCGGGCGTCCGGTGCGCGAGCGGAGGCGACCTGCGTGCCGGACGGCGGCACGTCCGTGCGCTACGCCTCCGGGTCGCAGTCGCCGTGGGTCGACGCCTGCCAGGTGCCCGTGCGGCTGGACGGGCAGGACGAGTTCACCTACGTCTCCGTGCCCATCACCGTCGTGCCGCTGGATCCGCAGCCGGAGCTCCGCCCGGCATCCATCACCGTCGGTCCGGGGGAGACGGCGACCTACGACCTGCGCGAGATGACCCGCTGGCAGCTGCGCGAGGACTGGGAGAGCATCCGCTATGCCGCGGAGTACGCCGGCACGCAGTTCACGGTCGCGCTCGAGGGCTCGGTGCTCACCGTCACGGGCTCCGACCGCGCCGTGCCGGGCACGGAGGAGGCCGTGATCGTCACGGCGCCGAGCCACCCCGCGGTCGCCTCCGCCCGGCTCCTCCTGCGGGTGGGCGCGTCGCCGTCCACTCTGCCGGCCGGCGGATCCACCACCGCCCAGTGCTCGGAGGCGGCGGGCAGCTCGTGCGTGATCCCCGTCGTCGGAGTGCCCGGCGAGCTCAACCCCCTGCCGGGCACGCCCCTCGAGGTCACCGGCGTGCGCGCGACGGGCGCCTGCGACGGCGTGGCCTTCGAGGTCGCCTCCGCGACCGAGGTCCGTGCGACGTGGACCGCGGACACCGCGGGCATGACCTGTCCCGCGACCTTCTCGGTGCGCGACGCCCAGGGGCGCGCCACGAACTCCGAGCGGGACGGGCAGCTGCTGCTCGACCTGCAGGGGTTCCCGCGCGCGCCCGCCGCGCTCACGCAGACGGCCTTCGCGGACGGCGGCGTGACGATGCAGGTCGATCCCGGGGAGGCGAGCGCGGCGTATCCCGCCCTCGCCGGCTTCTCGCTCCGCTATCAGGGCACCGAGGTGGCCTCCTGCACCCCCGACGGCGTGTGCCCGCTGGTCGCAGCCCCGAACAGCGAGCCGCGCGTGTACGAGGCGTTCGCCGTCAACGCCGTGGGCACCTCGGCGACGTCCGTGCGGGCGACGGGATGGGCGTACGACGTCCCGGCCGCTCCGGCGGGCATCACCACCGCCCCCGTCGTCACGCGCGGCGACGGCGGCGTCGTGTCGATCGACATCGCGCAGGTCGATCCCGACACGGGGTCGCTCGAGATCTCGAGCCCCGTCGGCGACACCGTGCGGGTCGACGTCGCGCCCGGTCAGGTGAGCGTGCAGATCCCCTCCTTCCGCGTCGGCGCCAACACGGGGACGCAGATCACGCTGACCCCGTACTCCCGCTACGAGCCGCCGCCGGGCCTCGGCGGACGCCCCTTCGGCGCCTCGGCGACGGTCGTCGGCAGCGGCGTCGGTGCGCCGCTCGCGCCCACGCTGGCGCTGTCGGCGGCGTCGGACGGCGACGGCACGTCGACCGTCACCGCGACGGCCACGGCCACGGCGAACGGTGACGGCTCCGACCTGCGGTTCGGCATCGTCCGCGACGGACAGTCGTGCACGACGACCGCCGGCGGGCAGCGCGCGACGTTCTCCGGCCTTCCGGACGGCGAGGAGTACACGTTCGTGATGTGCGCCGAGTCGCGTGTCGGCGGACGCGTGTTCGGCACGACGTCGACGTCGGCGACCGTCCGCGCGGTGCAGAGCGCGGCCGCGCCGCGCGGATGGACGTTCACCGTCGACGGAGCGCCGGACGTGGGGGACGGCAGCGCCCGCTGGTACGTCCGCGACAGCCCGTCCTCACCCGAGCAGCCGCCGCGCAACAACGACGCGGTCATCACCGGCTTCCCCTCCACCGTGTTCGACCGCGACCCCGGCTTCACCGTGCAGTACCGCCACCGCGACTGGGGCACCGTCAGCGAGGCGGCGGCCCTCGTGCCCGCGTCCGGCTCTGCTCCCTACCAGGTGCGCGCGAGCTGGGGGGTGGAATCCTGCGTCGGGGGATCGGCGCTCGTCTTCACCCGCGACTCCTCCCGGGCGCCCGACGGGACGACGGCCGACATCGCGTTCGACACCCGCAACGCGGTCTATCTGGCCGCCGACGGCACGGTCGTACCCGAGAGGGTCGCCGGCATCGTCCCGGTCGGCACGTCGACGATCGAGGGCATCGCGGTCACGGTCGACTGGTCGAAGCAGGGATGGGATCTGGATGCCGCGACGGCGACCATCTCGGCACGCTGCCAGCCGAACCTGCCGCCGGCGCCCTGAGCACAGCCGCCCCTCCCGCTTTCCCGACCCGACATCCCGAGGATCCCGCGCATGACCATCACCACCGAACAGGCCACCTGGTTCTCGCAGACCTTCGCGCAGATCGCCGACAACGTCGAGCGCGCGGTGCTGGGCAAGCGCCACATCGTCGAGCTCGTGCTGACCGCGATGGTCAGCGGTGGTCACGTGCTCCTGGAGGACGTGCCCGGCACGGGCAAGACGTCGCTGGCACGCGCGCTCGCGCAGTCCGTGCAGGGCACCAACACGCGCATCCAGTTCACCCCCGACCTCCTGCCCGGCGACATCACCGGCATCACCGTCTACGACCAGAAGACGGGGGAGTTCGAATTCCACTCCGGACCCGTCTTCGCCAACATCGTGCTGGCCGACGAGATCAACCGCGCGAGCCCGAAGACCCAGTCGGCCCTCCTGGAGGTCATGGAGGAGGGGCACGTCACCGTCGACGGCATCACCCGCCCCGTGGGCACGCCGTTCCTCGTGCTGGCGACCCAGAACCCCGTCGAGCAGGCCGGCACCTACCGCCTGCCCGAGGCGCAGCTCGACCGCTTCCTCATGCGCACCTCGCTCGGCTACCCCGACCATGCCGCGACCGTGCGCATCCTCGGCGGAGCCGCGACCCCGACCGCCGACCTGGCGCCGATCATCGCGCCGCAGGCGCTGGCCGGCATGGCCGATCTCGCCTCCGACGTCTACGTCGACGCGCTCGTCCTCGACTACGTCGCGCGCCTCGTCGACGGCACCCGCTCGGCCGACGAGGTGCGCCTCGGCGTCAGCATCCGCGGCGCGCTCGCCCTCACCGCCGCCACCCGCACCCGCGCCGCCTCGCTGGGCCGCACGTTCGCCACGCCCGACGACGTCAAGGCGCTGGCCGTCGCCGTGCTCTCGCACCGCCTGATCCTGCACCCCGAGGCGGAGTTCGACGGAGTCACCGCCGAGGCCGTCATCGGGCAGGTGCTCCTGGACGTCCCGCCACCGAGTCAGCGCGAGACCGTATGAGCCGGAATGACGCCCGTCTCACCCGCACCTCCGCCGTCACCGACGGACGCACCCTCACCGACGTCACCTCCACGCAGCGGGGCGGCGGGCTCGTCGACGCCGCCGTGCGCGCCGCCCGCGCGCGCCGGGCGCTCGCGGAGGGCGCGGATGCCGCGGCCCGCTGGATCGCGGGGACGGTGCGGCCGTCGGGGGTCATCCTCGCGGTGGTCGCCTCCGCGGGCCTCGCGTGCGGCGTCGTGTTCGGCTGGGTGGAGTGGATGGTGGCCGGCGCGATCGCGCTGCTGCTGCTCGCGATGGCGATCCCCTTCCTGTTCGGCGTCCGGTCCTACCGCGTCGATCTCCGGCTGCCGCACCTCCGCATCATCGCCGGGACGAGCGTGACGGCCGGCATCACCGTGACGGGCGACGGCACGCGTATCGCCCTGCCCGGCCGCATCGACATCCCGGTGGGTGACGGCCTCGTCGAGTTCGGCGTTCCGCTGCTGCGCCCCGGCCACGTCGTGGAGGAGACGCTCGAGCTCCCGCCGCAGCGCCGCGGCGTGATCGTGGTCGGACCGGCGACGACCGTCCGCAGCGACCCCCTCGGGCTCCTGCGCCGCGAGCACGCCTTCGACGACGAGTACCGCCTGTTCGTGCACCCGCGGACGGTGGCCCTGCCGTCCACCAGCGCCGGACTGCTCCGCGATCTCGACGGCAGCCCGACGCGACGCCTGGTGGACGCGGACATGTCGTTCCACGCGATCCGCGAGTACGCCTCCGGAGACTCCCAGCGTCAGATCCACTGGAAGTCGACCGCGAAGACCGGTCAGCTGATGGTGCGGCAGTACGAGGAATCGCGGCGCTCCCGCATGGCCGTCGTGCTCGGCGTCGCCGGTGAGGAGTTCGCCGACGACGACGAGTTCGAGCTGGCGGTGGGCTGCGCGGCGTCGCTGGGCCTGCGCGCGATCCAGGACGCCCGCGAGATCGACGTCGTGGTGGGAGCCGAGATCCCGCGCGTGGTGAAAGGGCGGCTGCGGGCCATCCGGCATCTGCCCGCGGCATCCCCTCGGGTGCTGCTCGACTCCTTCAGCGGCGTCGACATCCTGGACGACACGATGCGCGTGGAGGACGTGTGCGCCCTCGTCGCCGAGGGGAGCGACCGGCTGTCCATCGCGGTGGTGGTGGTCGGATCGACCGTCGATGCGAACCGTCTCCGTCAGGCGGCCCTGGCCTTCTCCGCCGACACCGTCGTGGTCGGCGTGCTCTGCGACGAACGCGCCCACCCTCGGCTGCGCACGCTCGGGGGCATCCCGGTGCTCACGGTCGGAACCGTCGAGGACCTCGCGGGCCTCCTGCACCGGGGGGCCACCGGATGAGCGCGGGAGCGATGCGCGGCCGTCCACGCCGTCTGCGACGCGACGCGCTCGCGGTGAACGCGGGTGGGGCGGTGTACGTCGCCGTGATGACGGTGCTCGCCGCCGTCGCGGCGTGGCCGATCTACCGGTCGGCATCCCTCGTGCTCCTCGTCGCCGTGTCTGCGGTCGTGGCCGGAGGCATCGCCGCGCTCGCCCACCGGCGCGGATGGTCGGCCGGCCCCGTCGCGGCCGTGCTGGCGGGCTCCGTGCTGGTGCTGGGCGTGCCCCTCGCCGTGCCGTCGCGGCTCGGCGGTCCGGGCGACCTCCTCGCGGGTCTCGCCGAGACCGCGAGCGGCGCCGTCCTGGGGTGGAAGGACCTCGTCACCGTCGACCTCCCGGTGGGGACGTACCGCAACCTGCTGGTGCCGGCGCTCATCGTCTTCCTCGCCGGGGTCTGCGCCGCGCTTCTGCTGGCGTGGCGGCCGGGCCGTCTCGCATACGCCGCGACGGCGGTCACCGTCGCGATGGTGTCGTTCGGCCTCTTCTTCGGGCGCACGAACACGAGCGCCGACCTCGTCGTCGGACCCCTGACCCTCCCCGCGCCCGTCGAGACCGCGGTGGGTGCCGGAGCTCTCGTTGCCACGCTCCTGTGGGCGGCGCACCGCACCCGCAGGGAGCGGCTGTTCGCGCTCGAGCGGGCCGCGGCATCCTCGGGAGTGCACCTCACCCGAGGCGCCTCGCGCACCGATCGCCGACGCGCGCTCCTCGGCGCGGGGATGATCGCCGTCGCGGTGCTGATCGTCGTGGCCGTCGTCCCGGCGGCCGCGCAATACCGGGAGCGCGACGTCCTGCGCGCCGCCGCCGGCCCGGAGGTCGACATCTCGCGGGCGGTCAGCCCCCTCAGCGCGTACCGGAGCCTGTTCGCCGACGACCGGGCCGACCAGGTGCTCTTCACGGTGACGTCGGAGGGCGCCCTCCCCGACCGTGTCCGGCTGGCGACGCTCGACGCGTACGACGGCGAGGTGTTCCGCAGCGGAGACGACGACGGGAGCCGTTTCGTGCGCGTCCCGTCGGTGCGCGACGCGGGAGAGGGGGCGCCCGTCGAGGCGACCGTGTCGATCGGCGCGCTCACCGGCATCTGGATGCCGACCGCGGGCCGCCTGACCGGTGTGCGGTTCGGCGGCGACCGGGCGGCGGCGCTGGCCGACCGCTTCTACTACGACGACGCGGCGGAGGCCGGGGTCCAGACCGCCGACGGCGGCCTCGCGGAGGGCGACACCTACGACCTGACCGCCGTGGAACGGCCGGCGCAGGCGCTCGCGGACGCGACCGCGCCGGGCGTCGGCGACGGCGTGCCCGCGCCCGAGAGTCTGCGTGCGTGGGTCGACGAGCATGCGACCGGCTCCGACGGAGCGGCGCTCGCCGGGCTGGTGGCGCTGCTGCGCGAGCGGGGATTCCTCAGCCACGCACTGACGGCGACGCGGGACCCTTTGCCCCTCTGGGCGCAGCCGCTGCCCGGCTACGTCTTCCAGCCGAGCGCGGCCGGGCACTCCCTCGCCCGCGTCGACGAGCTCTTCGCGGAGCTCCTCGCGCGCGAGGCCGACCCGCGAGCGGAGGCCACCGGCAACTACGTCGCCGCGGTCGGCGACGACGAGCAGTTCGCCGTCGCCACGGCCCTCATCGCCCGAGAGCTCGGCTTCCCCTCCCGGGTGGTGCTGGGGGCACGGCTGGAGTCCGCCGACCCCGGCGTCAGCACGTGCGACGGCGGCGTGTGCCGCGCGCAGGACCTGTCCGCCTGGACCGAGGTGCGATCATCGTCCGGCGAGTGGATCCCCGTGGACGTCACCCCGCAGTACGCCGTCGCGCCCAGCCTCGAGCAGACCGAGCTGCGCGACCCGGAGAACCCGACGGAGGTGCGCCCCGACGGGGTGACCGACGTGGTCCCCCCGCCGCCCGTCCAGGACGACGATGCGCGGGACGACGCGCGCCCCGATGCAGGGCCCGATGTCGCGTGGCTCTGGTCCGTGCTGCGGACGACGTCCATCGTGCTGCTCGTGCTGCTCGTGCTGTGCGGCCCCCTCGTGCTGATCGCGGCGGCGAAGGGCGTGCGTCGGCGATCGCGCCGTCGCATCGCGGCACCCGCCCGGCGCATCGCGGAGGGGTGGGAGGAGTATCTCGACGCCGCGACGGACGCCGGACGCGCCGTGCCCGCGGAGTCGACCCGCGGGGAGGTGGCGGCCGCTCTCGCCACCCCCGGGGCGGGTGCCCTCGCCGCGGGCGCCGACCGCGCCGTGTTCTCCGACCGCCCGCCGACGGAGGAGGAGGCCGTGGAATACTGGCGACTCGTCGACGCCGACCGGCGATCGCTGGTCGGCGGACGAGGCGTGGGGCGCCGTCTGCAGGCGGCCGTATCGTTGAGATCGTTCCTGAGGTTCCTGGCACCGGCGCCGCGGCGCACGGTTCCGCCCGTGATGGAGAGGGGGAGGCGCAGCACGTCGGCACGTGCGCGCCCATCGACATGAACGCATCGGCTGCGGGCGACTCGGTCGGCCTGACTCTGGGCCTGACCACGGTCCTGCTCTCCCTGGCCCTCTACGTCTGGACAGCCCTCGCGCTGTCCGCGGTGTTCCGCAAGTCGGGGGAGGAGAGCTGGAAGGCGTGGGTCCCGTTCCTCAACACCGCGGTGCTCCTCACCCTCGGCGGCTTCTCCGGGTGGTTCGTGCTCCTCGTCCTGCTCCCCGTGCTCGGGCAGCTCGTCCTGTACGTGATCCTCGTGATGGCGCTCCACCGCATCAACGAGGCATTCGGCTTCGGCGTCGGGATGACGGTGCTCGCCGCGCTGCTCCTCCCCGTCTGGGCGAGCGTCGTCGGCTTCGGCTCGGCGCGCTGGGTGGGCTCCGACCGCGCAGCCCCGTACCGCGCCGGTCCGGGAGCGGAGCGCGCCGTCGTCGCGCCCTCCGGCCGCGCCGCTTCCCTGGCGACCCCGCCCCGGCCGCCTGCGCCGCCCGCCGCACGCGGCTATGCGCCGCCGGTCGTGCCGGGCTACGGGCCGCCCGCCCTCCCCGGGCAGGGTTCCGCGGCCGGGTACGTGCCGGGGTCGCCGCCCCGCGTCGCTCCGGGCTATGCGCCCCCCACCTCCCCCCGCTCCGGGTACACGCCGCCCGTCGGGGCGCCGGCGACGGCCCCCTCCGCCGGGTCGGACCCGAGCCCGTGGGCACCGCCCGCGAACACCGACGACGGTGTCGTCCCCGGCCCGCGTCGACGGGGCGAGCACCCGGAAGACCTCGAGGTCTCGGCGATCGCACCCGGCATCGTCCCCCCGCAGTCCGCCGTCTCGGCGGCGCGCGCGCAGCGCAAGGGATGGGACGAGGAGGATGCTGCGGCCGCCCCCATCGACGTCGTGCCCGGTGCGCGCAGCTCGGTGCCGCCCCTGCCTCCGGCCCCGCTCGTCACGCGCGTGCCCGCCCGCGGAGCGGAGCCCGAGGAGGAGCCGTGGGCTCCTCGGCGCTCGCCGCAGCCGGACGTCTTCCCGGACTCGACCGACGAGGTCTCGGCGATCGCCTCAGCGCCGCGCGCGGGCGAACCGCGTCCGGCCGCCGCGTCGGTGTCGGCCGCACCCGAGCCGGCGGTCGCGCCGGTGTCAGCCGCACCGACCGATGAGGACGAGGATCTCGACCAGACCGTGATGGTCCACCGTCGCCGCACGGAGTGGGAGCTCGTCCCGCCCGGCGGCGCTCCGGTCGCCATCAGCAGCGAGGTGGTGATCCTCGGCCGGCGTCCCTCGGCGGACGGCGCGTACCCGTCGGCTCAGCTCCTCCCGCTGATCGACGAGACCCGCACGGTGTCCAAGACCCATGCTCGTCTCGAGCTCACCCAGGACGGGTGGGTCATCACCGACCTGGCGTCGACGAACGGCGTGCTGCTGACGACGGAGGACGGCGCCGAGCAGGAGGCCGCGTCCGGTGTCCCGCTCCCGGTCGGTGAGCGCTTCCACCTCGGCGACGCGGAGGTGCGTCTCCGCCGCACCGGCGAGTGACCGCCGACGACGCGGCCGATCCCCCCGGCGCCGAGGACGCGACGGAGATCGGCCACCGCCCCCCGGCCGCGGCGGAGATCGACGGCTCGACCGTCATCGCGCGGCGTGAATCCCGGCGCCGCTCGGAGCGCGAGGCCGCGGACCCTGCCGCCCCGCCCTCGGCGCCCGTCCCCACGGTGTCGGTCGCCGGAGGGTCCGCCCCGTCCGTAGGCGACGCGGACGGGGGAGTGGGGGTGCCGCAGCGGGTGTACGCGCCTCGGACGTCGCCGTCCTCCGCGTCACCAAACTCCCGCGCCGGCCGGACGACCGCGGCCGCACCGACCCTCCGCCGTCGCACGCGTACCCGTCCGGCGCCCGTCTCCTCCGCGCGCCGCGACGCGCGGAGACTGGCGCTCGTGCTGGTGGCCGCGGCATCCCCGGTCGTCATCGGCGTCACCCTGCTGCTGGTGCTCCTGCTTCCCCGCTGACGCGACGGCGCAGGATCCGCCGACGTTTGCCGCCCCTCCGGATCTCGCGTATCATGGAGAGGTGTGCGCTCACGCGCGCCCTGCAGCGTGCCTCGGTGCGATGCGGAGCCGCCGCCGCACCGTCTCAGGGAACCGACCTGCGAACAGGTCAACCCCCACGGCATATCCACCACTCACGCGACCATCATCCGTCGTGCGGTGGATCAACGTGAGGCTCCGCGGCACGGATCGACGATCCGCGATGCGGGCCGGGAGAACACGAACGCTGTCACCGTGCAGCACAACAAGGAGAGAACGTGCCAACCATTCAGCAGTTGGTTCGGAAGGGTCGCTCGCCGAAGGTCACCAAGACCAAGGCTCCCGCGCTCAAGTCGAACCCGCAGCAGGCCGGGGTCTGCACCCGCGTCTACACGACCACGCCCAAGAAGCCGAACTCCGCGATGCGCAAGGTCGCCCGCGTCAAGCTCCGCAACGGCACCGAGGTCACCGCCTACATCCCCGGCGAGGGTCACAACCTGCAGGAGCACTCGCTCGTGCTCGTCCGCGGCGGTCGCGTCAAGGACCTCCCCGGTGTCCGCTACAAGATCGTCCGCGGCGCCCTGGACACCCAGGCGGTCAAGAACCGTAAGCAGGCTCGCAGCCGCTACGGCGCGAAGAAGGGCTGAGTCAGATGCCTCGTAAAGGTCCCGTCACCAAGCGCCCGGTCGTCAACGACCCCGTCTACGGTGCTCCGATCGTCAGCCAGCTGGTGAACAAGATCCTCGTCGACGGCAAGAAGTCGATCGCCGAGTCGATCGTCTACACCGCCCTGCGCGGCGTGGAGGCCAAGAACAGCCAGGACGCCGTCGCCACCCTGAAAAAGGCGCTCGACAACGTGCGCCCGACCCTCGAGGTCAAGAGCCGCCGCGTCGGCGGCTCGACCTACCAGGTGCCGATCGAGGTCAAGCCCCACCGTGCGAACACGCTGGCCCTGCGCTGGCTCGTGAGCTACGCGAAGGCCCGCCGCGAGAAGACCATGATCGAGCGTCTCCAGAACGAGATCCTCGACGCCTCGAACGGCCTGGGAGCCGCGGTCAAGCGCCGCGAGGACACCCACAAGATGGCCGAGTCGAACCGCGCCTTCGCGCACTACCGCTGGTAACCAGCTGCGTTTCGTCTCGCTTCGCTCGCTCAACGACCGGTCGTTGAGCGAGCGAGGCACGAGCGAGACGAAACGCCCCACCCACCACACGTAAGGAAGACACCCCGTGGCACAAGACGTGCTCACCGACCTCAACAAGGTCCGCAACATCGGCATCATGGCGCACATCGATGCCGGCAAGACGACGACGACCGAGCGCATCCTGTACTACACGGGAACCAACCACAAGATCGGCGAGACGCACGACGGCGCCTCCACGACCGACTGGATGGAGCAGGAGCAGGAGCGTGGCATCACCATCACGTCCGCTGCTGTGACGTGCTTCTGGGACAAGAACCAGATCAACATCATCGACACCCCGGGCCACGTGGACTTCACGGTCGAGGTCGAGCGCTCGCTGCGCGTCCTCGACGGCGCGGTCGCCGTCTTCGACGGCAAGGAGGGCGTCGAGCCCCAGTCCGAGACCGTGTGGCGTCAGGCCGACAAGTACAACGTCCCCCGCATCTGCTTCGTCAACAAGATGGACAAGCTGGGCGCCGACTTCTACTTCACCGTCGACACCATCATCAACAAGCTCAAGGCGAAGCCCCTCGTTATCCAGCTGCCCATCGGGACCGAGAACGACTTCGTCGGCGTCGTCGACCTCGTCGAGATGCGCGCACTGGTGTGGGCCGGAGACGCCAAGGGTGATGTCACCATGGGCGCCAAGTACGACGTCCAGGAGATCCCGGCCGACATGGCCGATGTCGTGGCGAAGTACCGCGAGCAGCTGCTCGAGACCGTCGCCGAGACCGACGAGGAGCTTCTCGAGAAGCACTTCGGCGGCGAGCCCCTGACGGTCCCCGAGATCAAGGCCGCGATCCGCAAGCTGACGGTCAACTCGGAGATCTACCCCGTGCTCTGCGGCTCGGCGTTCAAGAACCGCGGCGTGCAGCCGATGCTCGACGCGGTCGTGGACTACCTGCCGTCGCCGCTGGACGTGCCCGCCATCGAGGCGCACGACCCGAAGAACGAAGAGATCGTCATCGAGCGTCACGCCGATCGCGACGAGCCCTTCACCGCGCTCGCGTTCAAGATCGTGACGCACCCCTTCTTCGGTCGTCTGACCTACATCCGCGTCTACTCGGGTCACCTCGACTCGGGTGCGCAGATCGTCAACTCGACGAAGTCCAAGAAGGAGCGCATCGGGAAGATCTTCCAGATGTACGCCAACAAGGAGAACCCGGTGCCCTCGGTCACCGCCGGTCACATTTACGCCGTGATCGGTCTCAAGGACACCACCACCGGTGACACGCTGTCCGACAGCGCGCACCAGGTCGTCCTCGAGTCGATGACGTTCCCGGAGCCGGTCATCGAGGTCGCCATCGAGCCCAAGACCAAGGCCGACCAGGAGAAGCTGGGTCTCGCGATCCAGAAGCTCGCGGAGGAGGACCCGACGTTCCGCGTCGAGCAGAACTCCGACACCGGTCAGACCGTCATCAAGGGCATGGGCGAGCTGCACCTCGACATCCTGGTCGACCGCATGAAGCGGGAGTTCAAGGTCGAGGCCAACGTCGGAAAGCCCCAGGTGGCCTACCGCGAGACGATCCGCAAGACCGTCGAGAAGCACGATTACACCCACAAGAAGCAGACGGGTGGATCGGGCCAGTTCGCCAAGATCCAGTTCACGATCGAGCCTCTCGAGGTCACGGCCGACAAGACGTACGAGTTCGAGAACAAGGTCACCGGTGGCCGCATCCCGCGCGAGTACATCAGCCCGACCGACCAGGGCTTCCAGGACGCCATGAACGTCGGCGTGCTGGCGGGCTACCCCATCGTGGGTGTCAAGGCGATCCTGCTCGACGGCGCCTCGCACGACGTCGACTCCTCGGAGATGGCGTTCAAGATCGCCGGTTCGATGGGCTTCAAGGAGGCACTCCGTCGCGCCGATCCCGTGATCCTCGAGCCGCTCATGTCCGTCGAGGTGCGCACCCCGGAGGAGTACATGGGCGACGTCATCGGCGACCTGAACTCCCGTCGCGGGCAGATCCAGTCGATGGAGGACGCCCAGGGTGTCAAGGTCGTGCGGGCGCTCGTGCCGCTGTCCGAGATGTTCGGCTACATCGGCGACCTGCGCTCCAAGACCTCCGGCCGCGCCGTCTACTCCATGGAGTTCGACAGCTACGCCGAGGTGCCCCGCAACGTCATGGACGAGATCGTCCAGAAGACCAAGGGCGAATAAGTCCTCTGGATGCCGGGGGCCCCGGCCCCCGGCATCCAGCCCTCATAACTTCACAGACTCGCAGTACCTCTCTCCACTAATGTGGAACCCATCCCCGTAGAGACCCGGTCGCAATCCAGCGCCCGGAGCATCTACACGAATGTCCTAGGAGGACCCAGTGGCTAAGGCCAAGTTCGAGCGGACCAAGCCGCACGTGAACATCGGAACGATCGGTCACGTCGACCACGGCAAGACCACGCTCACCGCAGCGATCTCGAAGGTGCTCGCCGACAAGTACCCGTCGGCCACCAACGTGCAGCGCGACTTCGCGTCCATCGACTCCGCTCCCGAGGAGCGTCAGCGCGGCATCACGATCAACATCTCCCACGTGGAGTACGAGACGCCGAAGCGCCACTACGCGCACGTCGACGCCCCGGGTCACGCCGACTACATCAAGAACATGATCACCGGTGCCGCTCAGATGGACGGCGCGATCCTCGTGGTCGCCGCTACCGACGGCCCGATGGCTCAGACGCGTGAGCACGTGCTGCTCGCCAAGCAGGTCGGCGTGCCCTACCTGCTGGTCGCGCTGAACAAGTCCGACATGGTCGACGACGAGGAGATCCTGGAGCTCGTCGAGCTCGAGGTCCGCGAGCTGCTGTCGTCGCAGGACTTCGACGGCGACAACGCGCCCGTCGTGCGCGTCTCCGGCCTCAAGGCCCTCGAGGGCGACGCCGAGTGGGTCGACAAGATCGTCGAGCTCATGGAGGCCGTCGACGAGTCGATCCCCGACCCGGTGCGCGACAAGGACAAGCCGTTCCTCATGCCGATCGAGGACGTCTTCACGATCACCGGTCGTGGAACCGTCGTCACGGGCCGCGCCGAGCGTGGCACCCTGGGCATCAACTCCGAGGTCGAGATCGTGGGTCTGCGCCCGACGCAGAAGACGATCGTCACCGGTATCGAGATGTTCCACAAGCAGCTCGACGAGGCATGGGCCGGCGAGAACTGTGGTCTGCTCCTGCGCGGCACCAAGCGTGACGACGTCGAGCGCGGCCAGGTCGTCGTGAAGCCCGGTTCGGTCACCCCGCACACCAACTTCGAGGGCACGGCGTACATCCTGTCCAAGGAGGAGGGTGGCCGTCACAACCCGTTCTTCACGAACTACCGCCCGCAGTTCTACTTCCGCACCACCGACGTCACCGGCGTCATCACGCTGCCCGAGGGCACCGAGATGGTCATGCCCGGCGACACGACCGACATGACCGTTGAGCTGATCCAGCCCATCGCCATGGAGGACGGCCTCGGCTACGCGATCCGTGAGGGTGGCCGCACCGTCGGCGCCGGCACGGTCACGAAGATCCTCAAGTAAGTCTCACGACTGCTTCCAGAACGCCCCCCGGCTCCGGCCGGGGGGCGTTCTGTCGTCGATGGCGATTCCTCCCGGCCGCCGCTGAGGCGCTCTCCGAGAAGTGGTCAGGCCGGCTTACGGATTGCGACACGTCCGCGATGATCCGCGCCGCTCGACGAGCCCTGTTCTCAGCGATCGCATAGGAATGACGAGGGAACGGCAACGACGAACCATCTGGGGAGATGGGCAGGAGGATGAGCAGGCGACACGTCGCGGATGGTCGCGACGCGGCGGCACGTCATGCTCGGCGGTCACGCCGCGCGGGGCGCGTTCCGCGAACCCTCGCCCTCACTCTGGCGGCGGTGCTGGCCGTGACGACGCTGCTCCCGACCGCCGCCGTCGCCGACGCCACGAGCGCCCCGTCGCCCACTCCGAGCGCAGCGGCGACCGCGACGCCGACGCCCACGCCGACTCCCGAACCCGCGCCCCCGCCGAGCGCTTCCGACCCGGCGCCCAGCCCGGCCCCGGCTCCCACCGCGACGGCGACTCCTGCGCCGGGTGACGACGCGGTCGACGAGCCCGTCGCGGACGGCCCAGGCGACGACGCCGCCGACGAACCGGTCGCCACCGACCCGCTGGAAGTCGGAGCGCCCGCGGACGATCCCGCGGAGGCCGAGGACGGTTCCGTGGAGAAGCTGGACACGACCTCTCCCGATCAAGTGGAGCCGCGTGCGCCGCCGCGCGTGGGAGCCCGTCTGCTCGCCGACATCGGCATCCTCGCGGCTGGTGTGCCCGACGCTCCCGTCGAGGTGTGGACGGAGACGTTTGAGCAGGGGCTGAACACCACGACCCCGAGCGGCTTGACGGGCTACGCGAGCGGTCGCTACACCGGGTCGACCGGATGGACCACCGGAACCAACTGCACCGGCGTGCTCGTGAACTACTCCGCGCCGGTGGCGAACAGCTCGTTCTGCCCTTACGTGGCGATCATCGGCGGCGTCGGCGGAAACGACACGACCGGACCGCGCGAGACGCGTCGCATGGCCGATGTCCTCGGGCAGGTGTCCGCGGGCGTCACATCGGGGACGTCCGGTGCTCCGGCGGTGGGGTCCACCAACACGACGCGCGGCAACCACGCCCTGACCAACGCTCCGTACGCCACCATCGCGGGCGGCAGCGTGGTCCTGCAGCACGCGCCGGGCAATACCATCGGCGTCTCTGCGCCGACGTCTCGCTACTACACGATGCGCCTGGATGCGGTCGGCGACGAATGCGGCACGAACAACGCGAACCTCACCCCTTCGCTCGTTTCCGGTGCCACCACGTTCTCGCCGTTCCCCGCCGCGATCGTCCCGTGCGCGGACGGCGGCTATTACGCCAGCACGCCCGCGCTCACCGCTCCGGGCGGCATCCTTGATCCGGCCCTCACCACCTCCGCCCGCGCGGCGACGTACACGGGCATCGCACCTGTGCTCATGACCCCCGCGCAGATCGCGGCCGCGCAGGTGCGCGTCACGAACGCCGGCACGTCGGCCTCGGGCAACGCCTTCGCGATCGACAACCTGCGGGTGCTCGATGTCACCCCCGCGCTGGATGCGGCCTTCAGCCCCTCCCCGGCCACGGCGACCGTGCCCACGACGCTGACCTACACGATCACCAACCGCAGCGACCTCCTCGCGAAGTCCGACTGGGGCTTCTCAGCGACGCTCCCGTCCGGTCTCGTCGTGGCCCCCACGCCGTCGATCGGGGGAACCTGCGTCAACGTGACCGGCACGGCCTTCGCGGTGACCGCGGCATCCGGCAGCTCCTCGATCACCGCGGTGGGCGGCGACCTCGCGGCCGGAGCCACGAGCTGCACGATCACGGTCAACGTCCTGGCCGCGGCTCCCGGCACCTTCTCGAGCGGCACCGTCACCGCTACGGGTCTCGTCGCCTCGGCGGCCGCGAGCCTGACCGTGGTGCCCCCGAGCACCCTCACGGTCCGCAAGAACATCACGTCGCGCACGGCAACCACCGACCAGTTCACCCTCTCGGTCCGCAGCGGGACGACGGTGCTGGGAACCGCCACCACGAGCGGCACCGCGAACGGCCTCCAGTCGGCACAGGCCGGGCCCGTGGTCGTCCAGCCCAACGGGGTGTACACGATCCACGAGACCATCACCTCCGGCGCGGGTCTCGGTTACGGGGCGACGTACGAGTGCCTGCGCGGCACGACCGTCGTGGCCGGGGGCAATTCGCCCGCGGGCAGCCTCACCATGCCGTCCGAGCAGGGCGCCGAGGTCGTCTGCACCTTCACGAACACGCCTCAGGCGACTCGCCTGGCGTGCGACGTGAACCACTACTACTCGGTGTCGCCGGCGGGCGGGCTCGTCCAGGGCGACGCCGTCACGGGGGCCACCGCGTCCGTCGGCACCTGGGGGTCCGCGACATCGGCCAACGCCCTCGGCGTCGGCTCAGGCGGCACGTCGGCGTACGCGTTGGACCGGACCACCGACGGCACCGGTGTGACCTCGATACTCAAGTGGACTCCGTCCGGGGGCTTCCAGACGCTCACCGGGACGGGCTACACGACGGTCGCGGCGGGCACTACCATCGCGGGCAGCATCGTCGCGGGCGCCGTCGAGCCCTCGACCGGTCGTTATCTCTTCGGCAAGTTCGTCAACTCGCAGTTCTACGTCTGGAGCTTCACCGAGACGAACCCCACGAACCTCCGCTACGCGTTCCTGGGCTCCTTCCCGACCGGCGCGACGCCGAACGGCAACGGCGACATGGGCTTCGACGCGCGGGGCAACCTGTACGTGGTCGGCGCCTCGACGACCAACAACGTCTCAAGCGCGGCGATCTTCACCGTCACGGCGGAGAGCCTCGCGGCCGCCAACGGCACCACGCTCGCCGTCAATACCTCCACGACGAAGACGCTCGGCAACCTCGACGCCACCCCGGCGTTCGGCAACGTCAACGGCATCGCCTTCTCCCCGCGCGGCACGGTCTACCTCTCCAGCAGCACCAGCGTCTACGAGTTCGACGCGACGACCTGGACGAGGGTCCCGGGCACCCCCCGCGCGACGGTGGACTCGACGGACCTCGCGGGCTGCAGCTCGCCGGCGACCGCGACCGTGCTCAAGAACGTGGTCGGCCGGGCGGCGGCGGCCGACCAGTTCGCCCTGACGCTCACCAACGACACGACGGTGGTCGCGACGGCGACCACCTCTGGCTCGGTGACCGGACGGCAGGCCGCGCAGATCGGCCCGGTCCCCGTGCCCGTCGGCACGACGCTCACGTTCGGCGAGACGATGGCCGCGGGCTCGACCTCCGCGCTGACCGCCTACACCTCCGTCTACGAGTGCTGGGCGGACGGGGTGCGGCTGAGCACGGGCGCGGCCGTGAACGGCTCCGTGACCATGCCGAACCGGCTGAGCGTCAACGTCGTGTGCACCTACTTCAACTCGCCGCGCCCGGCATCCACCATCACCGTGACCAAACAGGTGCTCGACCCCGCGACGGGCACACCCCAGCCGGCTGCCGGCTGGACGCTCGGCGTCACCGGCAGCGCCACGGCCGGAACGGTGAGCGTCTTGCCCGGCGATTCATCGCAGCAGGTCACGAACGCGTCGGGCACGGCGACGTGGACGGCGCTGTTCGGCACGCTCGCGTCCCGTGCGACCCTCGTCGTCTCCGAGGTGCAGCAGACCGGCTTCGTCTTCGTCAGCGGCGCCTGCACCGTCAACGGCGCCGGGGTCCCGGCGACCTTCAGCACGGTGGGCACGGTGATCAGCGCGAGTATCACCAACGTCGCGTCGGCCTCCACCGTGGCCTGCACGATCGTGAACCGCGCCGCGGCCACGCTGACACTGGTGAAGCGGGTCGATCTGGGTTCGGCGCTGCCGACGGACTGGACCCTCACTGCCGGAGCCCCGGCGGGCGCGCTCCCCGGGCCGACCGGAATGAGCGGAACGGCGGCGACGACCTCCGTCACCGTCACCCCGGGTGTGCCCTACCGCCTGTCGGAGTCGGGCGGCACCACCCTCTACGTGCAGAACGGCCCGTGGCAGTGCGTCTCGTCGACCGGAAATCCCGTGACCGTCACCGGCGCAAGCGACGTCACGCTCACGCAGGGGTCGCAGGTCACGTGCACGGTGGCCAATGCGACGGCCCGCATCACGCTGTTGGTGTCGGTAGCCGATCCGCAGCCGGGGTTCCAGGCGTCCACATGGACGGTCACCGCCACCCCCGGCGGTTTCGCCGGCGGCACGCTTCCGACGGCGTCCCGACCCGGAACCGACCCCGCCGGCAATCAGTCGGCGGCCGTGATCGACGTCCGGCCGGGTCAGTCGTACACGCTGACCGAAGCGCCCGCGGCGGTCGGCAGCCGGCTCGCCTACGCCCAGCAGCTGCAACGCCAGGTGGGTGCCGGGTGGGTCGATGTCTCGTCGGCGACCATCACCGCCCCCGCCGCGGGGCAGACGGCGGTCTACCGATTCGTCAACACCCGCGTGCAGCCGACCGTTCTCCCCCTCACCGGCGGACTAGGAGCCGACGGCTTCCTGTTCGCGGGCGGTGGGGTCCTCGCCCTCGCCCTCGTCCTCGCCGTGCTCCACGGGCGACGCACCAGAAGGAGCACAGCATGATCCCCCTTCGCTCCCTCCACGGCCCGCCCGGCCGCGGAGGGCCTCCGACCCCCCACCGAACCCCCATCCCCACCACACACACAAACACCTCTTCACGAACGGGAGCACCCCTCATGTCCACCTCATTCCCTAGGCGCGCAGGTGCCGTCGTCGGCGTGCTCACGCTCGCCCTCGTCGGTGCCTTCGCGGCTGCCGTGCCCGCCACCGCGGTCACGCTGCCCGGAAACATCGACCCCGATCAGGCCCGCAGCCTGACCGTCCACAAGTACGAGCTCAGCCCGACCAGCCCGCAGGCCGGTGGCACCGGTCAGCTCATCCCTGGCGGAATCCCGGGTGCCGTGCCCATCGAGGGCGTGGAGTTCACCGCGACGCTCGTCCCGTCCGTCAATCTGCTGACTCCGGCGGGTTGGAGCACCGCCTCGAGCCTGACCCCGGCCTCCGCCCAGTCTCAGGCGACCGGTGCCTCCTTCACAGTGACCACGAACGCAGCAGGTGAGGGAACCTTCCCGGCGAACATGCCGCTCGGTCTGTACCTCGTGACGGAGACCGCTGCACCAGCGACCGTCACGGACCGGACCGCCCCCTTCCTGGTCACGTTGCCGTTCCCGACGGGGCCGACCGGGAGTCCCTCGAACCAGTGGATCTACGACGTCCACGTCTACCCGAAGAACTCGGTGACCGCGCTGGTCAAGACCCGCGTGGTTCCCGCGCCGAATACGGCCGAGGCGCGCAACCCCGACCTCGTCCGCTGGTCGATTCGTGCCAGCATCCCCACCCTCGCCGGGACCCCGCTCAGCCAATTCACCGTGTCCGACAGGATCGACACGGGGCTCCAGTTCGTCGCCACCCCGCCTGCGGGAGTGACGCCGACCAGTGTGACCGTCACGAATGCGGTCGGCGCCGCGCAGGTCTTCGTCGACGGCACCGACTACTCCCTCACGACCACGGGCAACACCCAGACGCTGACCTTCACCCCCGCCGGACGTACGCGCTTGTCGAGCCTGGGTGGCGGCACCGTCGACTTCACTGTGCTGACGCGCGCGGTGAGCGTTCCCGCGGGCGGTCAGATCACGAACACGGCAACCAGCGTCGTCAACGGCGCGACCGAGACGGTCTCGGCAGTCACCCCGATCGGTGAGCTCACCGTGTTCGCCTACGCGCCGACTGCCGGAGGTGTGAAGACGCCGCTCGCCGGTGCCGTGTTCCAGGCCTTCGCGAATGAAGCGGATGCCCGTGCGTTCACCAACCCGCTGACGGTCAACGGCGTGGACCGCTGGACGACCGACGCGAACGGCATCGCCAACATCCCGGCGCTTGTGCCGGGTGTCTACTGGGGCCGGGAGATCGTTCCTCCGGCCGGCTACCAGGTTCCCTCCATCGGCCCCACCTCCGTTCAGGTCGTCGCGGGACCGACGTCGCGGACGCAGCCGATTCAGAACTACATCGAGATTCCGCACACCCAGGTCCCGGCATGGGCGCTGCCTCTCACCGGTGGTGACGGCGCCCTGTGGTTCGGCATCGGCGGTGGCGCGCTCGTGGTCGTCGCGATCGGCGCCGCGGTACTCGTTGCACGCCGTCGCGCGGGCGCAGACCGCGTAACCGTGTGACGATCGACAAGTGAACGAAGCGAAGGCGGGGCGTCGGCGCGACGCCTCGCCTTCGCGCACTTCCGGGGCGGCGTCCGACCTCGACTCCCTGAGCCGCCGGGAACAGCGTCGAAGGCGGCGCTGGCGATGGTCGATCACGCCCTCGATCATCGCCCTGCTGTGCGTGGCTGGGGCGGGCCTGTTGATCTACCCCTCGGCCGCGGCATGGTTCAGCCAGCTCGAGCAGTCCCAGCGCATCGGTGAGCTGTCGGATGAGATCGTCGACCTCGGTGCGCAGACCTTGCGCGAGCGGCTCGCCGAGGCCAGGGAATACAACTCCGACCTCTCCGGCGCCGGCGCCGCCGTCGCCGCCAACGAGCGACTCCCGCTCGCGGACGACCCCGATCAGCGGGGAACGTACGACTACTCCACCGTCCTGCGCGGCGACTCCGAGGGCTTGATGGCCCGGCTCAAGATCCCGGCCATCCAGGCCGACCTCCCGATCTACCACGGCACCGGCACGGACGTGCTGGAGCACGGTGTCGGCCACCTCGAGGGCACCGCTCTGCCCGTGGGCGGCGCATCCACCCATTCAGTGCTCACGGCCCATCGCGGTCTCGCTACCGCGGAGCTCTTCACCCACCTCGACCGCGTGCAGGTCGGCGACACGTTCACCATCGAGGTGTTCGGAGAGGTGCTCGTCTACGCCGTCACCGACACCCGGGTCGTCGATCCCGCCGACACGGAGTCGCTGCAGCCGGTCACGGGCAAGGACCTGGTGACGCTGGTGACCTGCACGCCGCTCGGCGTCAACAGCCACCGCATCCTCGTGACGGGGGAGCGCGTCATCCCGACCCCCGCGGAGGACCTCGCCGACGCCGGCAAGCGTCCCGAGATCCCCACCTTCCCCTGGTGGATCGTGTGGATCGCAGGCGTGCTGGCGGTCGTGACCGTCTACATCTGGCTGTCGGGTCGCCCGCCCCGCGCCATCCGCAGAGCGACGGCCTCCGTGCCGGCCGCGTCGCCGGCCGACGGCGCCACGCCCGCGCCGGACGATGGAGAGCAGCCACGGCCCGACTCCGCGCCGGACGGTCCGCGACCGGGTGGCGCCCAGCCGCCGGGATAGTGTGACCTCGTGACCCCCGCCGCACGTGTCCTCGGCACCCTGGCCATCCTCCTCTCGCTGGCGGCCGCCGCGGTGCCGCTGGCTTCGGGAGCGCTGTTCGTCCTGGACGGTGAGGCGCCCTCCTTCGCGGACGGGGCGGTCAACATCGGCGGAGTGCTCGCGCTCGTCGGCCTCGTGGCGGGCGGCGTCGGCGTCTTCCTCAGCCGCCCCCGGCCTTCCGCCGTCGCGGTCGTCGGGACGATGATCGCCGCGTTCGCGCTCCTCGGCTTCGTCGTCGCCTTCGTCATCACGAGTCTCTGACCCGCCGGCTTGCAACCGCGCGCCGCAGCGGCGCGCCGCAGCCGCGCGCCGCAGCCGCGCGCCGTGACCCCGGCCGCTCGGCGTTCGCCCAGCACCCCCGTCGGTAGGATCGCCGCATGGTGAACACGGCGGATGAGACGAGCGAGCGTCGGTCCGGCCGATCAGCGGGGGAGCGCCCGCGTCGCTGGCCCTGGGTCCTCGGGGGAGTGCTCGGCCTCCTCACCGCCGGCGTCGTCGTCGCCGGTGTGCTCGGCACGGTGCTCGCCCGCGAGGCCTTCGAGGTGCGCGACGACCTCGTGGCCGCCCGCGCGAGCATCGAGACGCTCGGCGATGCCGTGAAGACGAAGGATGCCGCGGCGATCCAGATCTCGGCCGACGAGCTCACCGCGCGCACGTCCCGGGCGGCCGACATCGTCGCCGGCCCCGTCTGGGATCTCGCGGCGGCCGTTCCCCAGGTCGGAGCGAACATCGACGCGGTCCAGCGCGTCACCCTGTCGGCGAAGACCCTCGTGGACGGCGCGCTCGACCCCGGGCTGCAGATCATGTCCGCGATCAACGTGGAGAACCTCGCTCTCGAGGGCGGCGGAATCGACCTCGAGCCGTTCCGCGGCGCCGCGGGGTCGCTGCCCGCCATCGCCGACGCGTTCGCCGCGGCGAAGGCGCAGACCGACCCGATCGACGTCGACGCACTGCTGCCCGCGGTCGCGGAGCCCGTGTCGCAGGTGCGCACCGTCATCGATCAGACCGCGCCGACGCTCGACGTCGTCAACCGGTACCTGCCGACGCTGCTCGGCATGGCGGGCGCGGACGGGCCGCGCACCTACCTGCTCGTCTTCCAGAACAACGCCGAGATCCGTGCGACGGGCGGAAACCCCGCCGCGAGCATCATCATGACCGTCGACAACGGCCGCTTCACCCTCGCGGATCAGACGAGCTCGGCCACCTTCAAGGCCACCGGCACCGCCGGTGTGACCTTCACGACCCTGCCGCCCGAGACGCTGTCGCTCTACCCGGAGACCCTGACCCGCTATTCGCAGGACTACTCCATGACGCCGGACTTCCCGACGACGGCGCAGCTGTTCCAGGACCTCTTCAACGCCAGCTACGGCGACCGGTTCGACGGGGTCATCTCGATCGACCCGGTCGTGCTGTCCAACATGCTCGCGGTCGCGGGTCCCGTCACCGTGGACGGCGAGGAGATCAACGCCGACAACGCGGTGCGACTCCTGCTGAGCGACGCGTACGAGCGCTTCCCGCGCGGGCGCGACTCCGACGCCTTCTTCGCCGCCGTCTCGCAGGCGGTGTTCGAGCACCTCACCGCCGGGAAGTGGGATCCGGCGAAGATGCTCGACGCGCTGACCGAGTCCGCACGCCAGCAGCGCGTGTACCTCGCCTTCACCGACCCGACCGCGCAGGCGCTCGCCGTGGAGCTCAACGTCGACGGCGCGCTGCCGGAGGACACCGCGAAGACGAGCCAGCTGGGCATCTATCTGAACGACTGGGGCGTCGGCAAGATGGAGTACCACCTCGCCACGGTGATGGATGCGCGCTGCGACGCGGACGCCCGCACGATGAGCGTCAGCCAGACGATGACCAATTCGATCCCCGACAGCATCCAGAGCCCCTACACGCTGAGCGTCAAGACCGAGTGGTACGGGATGCCGAACACCACGATGCTCATCGACACCCTCTTCTTCGCGCCGCCCGGGGCCACCATCGTCTCCGTCGACCCCGGCGACGGAGACGTGCCCGGACTCGACCGCGCCGGCACCGAGAAGGGCAGCACGGCTGTGAGCAAACTCGTGGCACTCGCCCAGGACGAGACCCGCACCGTCTCGTACACGGTCCAGTTCCCCGCGGGCGAGCTCGGACCGCTCGATCTGCGGCACACGCCGACGGCCTCGGCCACGCCGGTCAACATCGACGCCTCGTGCGCCGCGATGTTCCCCTCCTCCTGAACCGCTCGCTTCCGTCGGCTGCAGGCGCGCATTGTCGTCGACACGACGATCCGGGCATGATGGCCTCAGACGCCCACCCGGGGCCGGAAGGAGTTGTGATGGGTATCGAGGATCTCGTCAATCAGGGCAAGCAGTTCCTGGACCAGAACAAGGACAAGATCGACGGAGCGCTCAAGAGCGACAAGGCCGAGGAGGTCAGCGACAGGGTGCTGGACGCCGCTGCCGAGTTCGTCAAGAAGGTCGCTCCCGACAGCGTCGACGAGAAGGTCGACGGCGTCCGCGACAGCATCGACAAGTCGATCGGCAACCAGTAGCCGACTCCGACCGTTCGGACGACCCGGGAGCACACGCCCCCGGGTCGTTCCGCGTCCGGGGGAGTGGACCGTCGCGGATGTCGCGACACGCCCGAGTTTGCGACACGCCCGGGGTGCACGTAGACTAACGAGGTTCCACATTCCGGTGGTCCTTGTGCTGCACAAGCGCGAGAGCGACCGGTCACTGTCAGGGCAGTGCATAGGCGGCGCGTAGCGCAGGGTCCTAGGCCGCGGGCAGCAGAACAACACATCCACACTCCCATCCCCTTCGCCGGGGAAGCGCACGCGTGCGCGGGAGGGGAGCCGGATGCCGCGGCATCCGGTTTGACATAAGAACAGCGGTGCAGCAGCGCCCGTGAGAACGGGCCGAAGTGCCATGGCGCGAGAGCGCCACCGTGCGTCCAATGCCCCTGGGACCTCCAGGACGGTAAGACGCGAGAAAGAGAGTGAGCAGACAATGGCGGGACAGAAGATCCGCATTCGCCTGAAGTCGTACGACCACGAAGTCATCGACTCGTCGGCGCGCAAGATCGTCGACACCGTGACCCGTGCGGGCGCGACGGTCGTGGGCCCCGTGCCCCTTCCGACCGAGAAGAACGTGATCGCCGTGATCCGTTCCCCCCACAAGTACAAGGACAGCCGCGAGCACTTCGAGATGCGCACCCACAAGCGCCTCATCGACATCATCGACCCGACGCCCAAGGCCGTCGACTCGCTGATGCGTCTCGACCTCCCGGCCGACGTCAACATCGAGATCAAGCTCTGAGGATCGACATGGCTGACATCAACTCCAAGGTTTCCAAGGGACTGCTGGGCACCAAGCTCGGCATGACCCAGGTCTGGAACGAGCAGGGCAAGCTCGTCCCCGTCACCGTCATCGAGATCGCGCCGAACCTGGTCACCCAGGTGCGCACGCCCGAGAAGGACGGCTACAACGCCGTCCAGATCGCGTACGGCCAGATCGACCCCCGCAAGGTGAACAAGCCGCAGACGGCCCACTTCGAGGCCGCCGGCGTGACCCCGCGTCGCCACCTCACGGAGATCCGCACCGCGGATGCTGCTGACTACTCACTCGGTCAGGAGCTCACCGTGGACGGCGTCTTCGAGGCCGGCCAGCTGGTCGACGTCGTCGGCACCAGCAAGGGCAAGGGCTTCGCCGGTGTCATGAAGCGTCACAACTTCAAGGGCGTCTCCGCTTCGCACGGTTCGCACCGCAACCACCGCAAGCCCGGCTCCATCGGCGCGTCCTCGACCCCGAGCCGCGTCTTCAAGGGAATGCGCATGGCCGGCCGTATGGGTGGCGAGCGCGTGACCGTCCTCAACCTCACGGTGCACGCCGTCGACGCCGAGAGGGGTCTGCTGCTCGTCAAGGGCGCCGTCCCCGGCGCGCGCGGCCGCATCGTCTACGTCCGCAACGCAGTGAAGGGTGCCTGAACTCATGGCTGACTCGACCCTCGCGCTCGACGTCCTGAAGGCCGACGGCCAGAAGGTCGGCTCCGTGGAGCTGCCCGCCGCCATCTTCGACGTCAAGACGAACATCCCCCTCATCCACCAGGTCGTCGTCGCGCAGCGCGCGGCGGCTCGCCAGGGAACCCACTCGACCAAGCGTCGCGGTGAGGTCTCCGGCGCCGGCCGCAAGCCCTTCAAGCAGAAGGGCACCGGTAACGCCCGTCAGGGCTCGATCCGTGCGCCGCACATGACCGGCGGTGGCATCGTCCACGGGCCCAAGCCGCGCGACTACTCGCAGCGCACGCCCAAGAAGATGATCTCCGCAGCGCTCCTCGGCGCGCTGAGCGACCGCGCCCGCGGCTCGCGTCTGCACGTCGTGGACTCGTTCGCGATCGAGGGTGCGCCCTCGACCCGCGCCGCCGCCGCCGTGCTGGCGGCGCTCGCGCCGACCAAGAACGTGCTGGTCGTCATCTCGCGTGACGACGACCTCAGCGCGCTGAGCGTCCGCAACCTCGCGTACGTGCACGTGCTGTATTCCGACCAGCTCAACGCCTACGACGTGCTCGTCTCCGACGACATCGTCTTCACCAAGCCCGCCTTCGACTCGTTCGTCGCCTCCAAGGCCGGCGCTTCGACGGAGCTCGGCACGAGCACCGAGGAGGTCTCGGCATGACCGGTATCAATGCAACCGACCAGAGCGGTCGCTCGCTGCAGGTGAACAAGGACCCGCGCGACATCATCCTGAAGCCGGTCGTCTCCGAGAAGAGCTACGGGCTCATCGACGAGGGCAAGTACACGTTCCTCGTGGACCCCCGCGCCTCCAAGACCGAGATCAAGCTCGCCATCGAGAAGATCTTCGGCGTCAAGGTCGCGTCGGTGAACACCATCAACCGCGTGGGCAAGACCCGTCGCACCCGCTTCGGCACCGGCAAGCGCAAGGACACCAAGCGCGCCATCGTGAGCCTGAAGTCGGGCACCATCGACATCTTCACGGCAGTCGGCTGACGGTCGGGATAGAGGACTAGAGAACATGGCTATTCGCAAGTACAAGCCCACGACCCCGGGTCGCCGCGGCTCGTCGGTGGCAGACTTCGCCGAGATCACCCGATCGACGCCCGAGAAGTCGCTGCTGCGCCCGCTCGCCAAGACCGGTGGTCGCAACAACCAGGGCCGCATCACCACCCGCCACATCGGCGGCGGTCACAAGCGCCAGTACCGTCTCATCGACTTCCGTCGCAACGACAAGGACGGCATCGACGCGAAGGTCGCTCACATCGAGTACGACCCGAACCGCACCGCGCGCATCGCGCTGCTGCACTACGCGGACGGCGAGAAGCGCTACATCATCGCGCCGAACAAGCTGTCGCAGGGTGACGTCGTCGAGTCCGGTGCCGGCGCCGACATCAAGCCCGGCAACAACCTGCCGCTGCGCAACATCCCCACCGGTACGGTCATCCACGCCATCGAGCTCCGCCCCGGCGGCGGCGCGAAGATGGCCCGGTCGGCAGGCACCTCCGTGCGCCTCGTCGCCAAGGACGGCCCCTACGCCCAGCTGCGTCTGCCCTCGGGCGAGATCCGCAACGTCGATGCGCGCTGCCGCGCGACCATCGGCGAGGTCGGCAACGCCGAGCAGTCGAACATCAACTGGGGCAAGGCCGGCCGCAACCGCTGGAAGGGAATCCGCCCGACCGTGCGCGGTGTCGCGATGAACCCGGTCGACCACCCCCACGGTGGTGGTGAGGGCAAGACCTCCGGTGGTCGTCACCCCGTTTCCCCTTGGGGCCAGGCTGAGGGTCGCACCCGCCACGCCAACAAGGAGAGCGACAAGTACATCGTCCGCCGTCGCAACGCCGGCAAGAAGCGCAAGTAGGAGTAGAGGAAGATGCCTCGTAGCCTTAAGAAGGGCCCCTTCGTCGACGAGCACCTGCTTCGCAAGGTCGTCGTCCAGAACGAAGCCGGTTCCAAGAACGTCATCAAGACCTGGTCCCGTCGCTCGATGATCGTGCCGGCCATGCTCGGCCACACGATCGCCGTGCACGACGGTCGCAAGCACATCCCCGTGTTCGTGACCGAGACCATGGTCGGTCACAAACTGGGCGAGTTCGCGCCCACCCGCACCTTCCGCGGCCACGTGAAGGACGACAAGAAGGGCCGTCGCCGCTGACGCGGCGGCAGAGGAGAGAGAAATGGTGGAGTCCATCGCACGCGTGCGACACATCCGCGTGACCCCTCAGAAGGCTCGTCGTGTCGTTGCGCTCATCAAGGGCAAGCAGGCCGAAGAGGCCCTCGCCATCCTGAAGTTCGCGCCCCAGAGCGCGAGCGAGCCGATCTACAAGCTCGTGGCAGCAGCCATGGCGAACGCCCGCGTCACCGCGGACAAGACGAACGAGTTCCTGGATGACCAGGACCTCTACGTGAAGAACGCCTACGTGGACGAGGGCACGACGCTCAAGCGCTTCCAGCCCCGCGCCCAGGGTCGCGCATTCCAGATCAAGAAGCGCACGAGCCACATCACGGTCGTGCTCGCAACCCCCGAGGTCGCCGACGCGGCCCCGGCCGCCCAGAAGAAGGCGAGCAAGTAATGGGCCAGAAGGTAAACCCGTACGGCTTCCGCCTCGGCATCACCACCGACCACGTGTCGCGCTGGTTCTCCGACTCGACGAAGCCCGGACAGCGCTACGCCGACTACGTCGCCGAGGACATCCGTATCCGCAAGCTGCTGCAGTCGAACCTCGACCGCGCCGGCGTCAGCAACATCGAGATCGAGCGCACGCGTGACCGCGTCCGCGTCGACATCCACACCGCCCGCCCGGGCATCGTGATCGGTCGCCGCGGCGCCGAGGCCGAGCGCATCCGCGCCGACCTCGAGAAGCTCACCGGCAAGCAGATCCAGCTGAACATTCTCGAGGTCAAGAACCCCGAGGCCGATGCTCAGCTCGTCGCGCAGGGTGTCGCCGAGCAGCTCTCCGCACGTGTGGCCTTCCGCCGCGCGATGCGCAAGGGTCTGCAGGGTGCACAGCGCGCCGGCGCCAAGGGCGTCCGCATCCAGGTCTCCGGCCGCCTCGGCGGCGCGGAGATGAGCCGCTCCGAGTTCTACCGCGAGGGTCGCGTGCCGCTGCACACGCTCCGCGCGAACATCGACTACGGCTTCTACGAGGCGAAGACCACCTTCGGCCGCATCGGCGTGAAGGTCTGGATCTACAAGGGCGACCTCACCAACAAGGAGCTCGCTCGCGAGCAGGCCAACGCACCGAAGGCACCCCGTGGTCGCGACGACCGCGGTGGCGACCGTCGTCGTGGTCCCCGCAACGATGCCCCCGTGGCAGAAGGAGCGTCGGCGTAATGCTCATCCCCCGCAAGGTCAAGTACCGCAAGCAGCACCACCCGGGTCGCTCGGGCCAGGCCACCGGCGGCACCAAGGTGTCGTTCGGCGAGTTCGGCATCCAGGCGCTCACGCCCGCTTACGTGACGAACCGTCAGATCGAGTCCGCGCGTATCGCCATGACGCGTCACATCAAGCGTGGTGGAAAGGTGTGGATCAACATCTACCCCGACCGTCCGCTCACGAAGAAGCCCGCTGAGACCCGCATGGGATCCGGTAAGGGTTCGCCGGAGTGGTGGGTCGCCAACGTCAAGCCGGGTCGCGTCCTGTTCGAGGTCGCCGGTGTCAACGAGGAGCTCGCTCGCGAGGCCCTGACCCGTGCCATTCACAAGCTGCCGCTCAAGGCACGCATCATCAAGCGCGAGGAGGGCGACGCGTAATGGCGATCGGCACCAAGCAGCTCGCTCCGAGCGAGCTCGACACGTTCGAAGACCAGCGCCTCGTCGAGGAGCTGCGCAAGGCCAAGGAGGAGCTGTTCAACCTGCGCTTCCAGTCGGCCACCGGCCAGCTCGAGAGCCACGGCCGCATCCGCGCCGTGAAGCGCGACATCGCGCGGCTCTACACCGTCATCCGTGAGCGCGAGCTCGGCATCCGTGCCACGCCCGCTCCCGTGGAGGCGGCGACCAAGGCGAAGAAGACGAAGGCCAAGAAGGCGGATGCCGCCGACGAGGCCGTGAAGGAAGAGGCCGAGTGATGGCTGAGACCACTGAGAAGAAGGCCGCCCCCAAGAAGGCGGCCCCCAAGAAGACCGCCGCCGCCGAGGTCGAGACCCCCGTGGTCGAGGTCGCCGGACACGAGGGTGCCGAGCACGACGTGCGCGACGCCGACGCCCGTGGCTACCGCAAGTCGCGTCGCGGCTATGTCGTGAGCGACAAGATGGACAAGACGATCGTCGTCGAGGTCGAGGACCGCGTGAAGCACCCCCTCTACGGCAAGGTCATCCGTCGCACCTCCAAGGTGAAGGCGCACGACGAGGCCAACTCGGCCGGCATCGGCGACCTGGTCCTCATCAACGAGACCCGTCCGCTGAGCGCCACCAAGCGCTGGCGCCTGGTCGAGATCCTCGAGAAGGCCAAGTAGGCCTCCGGCCCGCTTGGAACCCAAGGAGTAAAAAGTGATCCAGCAGGAATCCCGCGTCAAGGTCGCGGACAACACCGGTGCGAAGGAGCTGCTCACCATCCGTGTGCTCGGCGGCTCGCAGCGTCGGTACGCCGGTCTGGGCGACACCATCGTCGCCACCGTCAAGGACGCGATCCCGGGCGGCAACGTCAAGAAGGGCGATGTGGTCAAGGCCGTCATCGTCCGCACCGTCAAGGAGACCCGTCGTCCCGACGGCTCGTACATCAAGTTCGACGAGAACGCCGCCGTCATCCTGAAGAGCGACGGGGAGCCCCGCGGCACCCGCATCTTCGGGCCGGTCGGCCGTGAGCTTCGCGACAAGAAGTTCATGAAGATCGTCTCGCTCGCACCGGAGGTCATCTGATCATGGCGAAGATCAAGAAGGGCGACCTGGTTCAGGTCATCTCGGGCGCCAAGCCCGAGCGCGGCGGAGACCGCGGCAAGCAGGGCAAGGTCCTCGAGGTCCTCGTCGAGCAGAACCGCGTGATCGTCGAAGGCGTGAACTACGTCACGAAGCACAACCGCGTCGGCCAGACCCAGCGCGGCACCAAGACGGGCGGCATCGAGACCTTCGAGGCCCCCATCCACATCTCCAACGTCGCCGTCGTCGACCCCTCGACCAAGAAGCCGACCCGCGTCGGCCGCCGGGTCGAGGAGCAGGTCAAGGACGGCGTCAAGCGCACCGTCCGCGTGCGCTTCGCGAAGAAGTCAGGCAAGGACCTCTGATGAGCACCGCAACTGCCGCGCAGGCTGGCAAGACCCAGCCGCGCCTGAAGCAGAAGTACAACACCGAGATCAAGAAGGCCCTGCAGGAGGAGTTCGGCTACGCGAACGTCATGCAGACGCCCGGACTGGTCAAGGTCGTCGTGAACACCGGCGTCGGCGAGGCGGCTCGCGACAGCAAGGTGATCGATGGCGCGGTCGACGACCTCACCAAGATCACCGGCCAGAAGCCGATCGTGACCAAGGCCCGCAAGTCCATCGCCCAGTTCAAGCTGCGCGAGGGTCAGGCCATCGGCGCGCACGTCACCCTCCGCGGTGACCGTGCGTGGGAGTTCATCGACCGTCTCGTCTCGCTGGCCCTGCCCCGCATCCGCGACTTCCGCGGTCTGTCGGGCGCCCAGTTCGACGGCAACGGCAACTACACGTTCGGCCTGCAGGAGCAGTCGGTCTTCCACGAGATCGACCAGGACAAGATCGATCGCGTCCGCGGCTTCGACATCACCGTCGTCACCACCGCGAAGACGGATGCCGAGGGCCGGGCGCTGCTGCGTCACCTGGGCTTCCCGTTCCGCACCGAGGATAACCAGTCCTGAAACCATCTGGTCCCGGAGACTCCGGGACCACCACCACAGGTCGACGCCCGCGTAACGGGCGCCGAAACCTGGTGAACGAAGGAAAAAACCCATGACAATGACAGACCCGGTCGCAGACATGCTGACCCGTCTGCGCAACGCGAACTCGGCGCACCACGACTCCGTCGCGCTGCCGAGCTCCAAGCTCAAGACCCACATCGCCGAGATCCTCAAGCAGGAGGGCTACATCTCGGAGTGGACCGTTGAGGACGCCCGCGTCGGCCAGACGCTGACCCTCACGCTCAAGTACGGCCCGAACCGCGAGCGGTCGATCGCCGGCATCAAGCGCGTCTCCAAGCCCGGCCTGCGCGTCTACGCACGCTCGACCGAGATCCCCACCGTCCTCGGTGGCCTCGGCGTTGCCATCCTGTCCACCTCCTCCGGTCTCCTCACCGACCGTCAGGCCGAGCAGAAGGGCGTGGGCGGAGAAGTTCTCGCCTACGTGTGGTGACCCCCGCATGTCTCGTATCGGACGTCTTCCCATCGACATCCCCGCCGAGGTGACCATCACGGTCGACGGCCAGGATGTCAACGTCAAGGGCCCCAAGGGCGAGCTGACGCTCACCGTGGCGCGCCCCATCGAGGTTCGCCTCGAGGAGAACCAGATCCTGGTCTCCCGCCCCGACGACGAGCGCGAGTCGCGTTCGCTGCACGGTCTGACCCGCACGCTGATCAGCAACAACATCGTGGGCGTCACCCAGGGCTACACCAAGGGCCTCGAGGTCGTCGGCACCGGCTACCGCGTCGCCCAGAAGGGCGGCTCGATCGAGTTCGCCCTCGGCTTCTCGCACCCCGTGCTCGTCGAGCCCCCCGCGGGCATCACGCTCACGGTCGAGGGCAACAACAAGGTGACCGTCAGCGGCATCGACAAGCAGGCCGTCGGCGAGGCGGCCGCCAACATCCGCAAGATCCGCAAGCCCGAGCCGTACAAGGGCAAGGGTGTGCGGTACGCCGGCGAGGTCGTTCGGCGCAAGGCCGGAAAGAGCGGTAAGTAATCATGGCTATCAAGAGCAAGTCCGACGCCCGCGCGCGTCGTCACGCCCGCCTTCGCAAGAAGGTCATCGGCACCCCCGAGCGTCCGCGCCTGGTGGTCAACCGCTCCGCCCGCCACATCTTCGTGCAGCTCGTCGACGACAGCAAGGGTCACACCGTGGCCTCCGCGTCGACGATGGAGGCAGACCTCCGCACGTTCGAGGGTGACAAGACGGCCAAGGCGCGCAAGGTCGGCGAGCTCGTCGCCGACCGCGCGAAGGCCGCAGGCGTCGTGGACGTCGTCTTCGACCGTGGTGGCAACCGCTACGCCGGTCGCGTCGCCGCCATCGCGGACGGCGCCCGTGAGGGAGGCCTGAACCTGTGAGTGACAACAAGGAGAACACCGTGACCGAGCAGCCCGTCGCTGCCGCCACCACCGAGGCTCCGGCCGAGGTCGTCGCCGAGCGCGAGCCCCGCCGGGGCGGGCGCGAGCGCAACCCCAACCGCGACCGCGGTGGACGCGACCGCGAGCAGAGCCAGTTCCTGGAGCGCGTCGTCACCATCAACCGCGTGTCCAAGGTCGTCAAGGGCGGTCGCCGCTTCAGCTTCACGGCGCTCGTCGTCGTGGGCGACGGCAACGGCGTCGTGGGCGTCGGATACGGAAAGGCCCGCGAGGTGCCCCTGGCCATCTCGAAGGGTGTCGAAGAGGCCAAGCGCAACTTCTTCCGCGTCCCGCGCGTCGGCGTCACCATCCCGCACCCCGTGCAGGGTGAGGCCGCTGCCGGCGTGGTGCTGCTGCGTCCGGCGTCCGCCGGTACCGGTGTCATCGCCGGTGGTCCGGTCCGCGCCGTGCTCGAGTGCGCCGGCATCCACGATGTCCTGTCCAAGTCGCTGGGCTCGTCGAACACGATCAACATCGTGCACGCGACGGTCGCCGCGCTGAAGCAGCTCGAGGAGCCTCGTGCGGTCGCCGCGCGTCGCGGACTCGAGTTCGACCAGGTCGCGCCCGCGCGTCTGGTCCGTGCCGAGGCCGACGCCCTGGCCGGCTCGAAGGCAGGTGCCTGATGGCCGCCCGTCTGAAAGTGACCCAGGTGAAGTCCAAGGTGAGCGAGAAGCAGAACCAGCGCGACACGCTGCGTTCGCTCGGTCTGAAGCGGATCGGCGACTCCGTCGTCCGTCCCGACGACGCGCAGACGCGCGGGTACGTCAAGACCGTCGCGCACCTCGTCAAGGTTGAGGAGATCGACTGATGGCTGAGAAGGCCGAGAAGAACGACGCCGTCGAGGCGGAGACCGTGAAGGCCCCCGCCAAGAAGACGGCCAAGGCAGCCGACAAGCCGGCCGCCAAGAAGGCGTCCTCCGCGAACGCCGCGGCGAACGCGTCGGAGAAGGGCGCTCCCAAGGCCGCCAAGAAGGCGGATGCTGCGGCATCCCGCCCCGGCGTCCTGAAGGTGCACCACCTCCGCCCCGTCCCCGGATCCAACACCGCCAAGACCCGCGTGGGTCGCGGTGAGGGCTCCAAGGGCAAGACGGCCGGCCGTGGCACCAAGGGCCAGAAGGCGCGCTACCAGGTCAAGGCCGGCTTCGAGGGTGGGCAGATGCCGCTGCACATGCGCACCCCGAAGCTCCGCGGGTTCAAGAACCCGTTCCGGGTCGAGTACCAGGTCGTCAACCTCGACAAGCTCTCCGAGCTGTACCCCGCCGGCGGAGAGGTCACCATCAGCGACCTCGTCGCCAAGGGCGCGGTGCGCAAGAACGAGAAGGTCAAGGTGCTGGGCACCGGCGACATCGCCGTGAAGCTCGACGTCTCCGTGGACAAGGTCTCCGGCTCCGCCGAGCAGAAGATCGTCGCCGCGGGCGGCACCGTCAAGTAGTTCCTCGCAGCAGGGGCCGGAGCATCGCTCCGGCCCCTGCTGGGTTACCCTGGATGCGGTGCGCCTCGGGCGTCCCGGCATCCCTTCTGGAGGCAGCCTCTTGTTCAGCGCCATCGCGCGGGTCTTCCGCACCCCTGATCTGCGGCGGAAGATCGCATTCACCCTGGCGATCATCGCCATCTATCGCCTCGGTGCGCACGTGCCGTCCCCGTTCGTGGACTTCCCGAACGTGCAGTCGTGCCTCGCAGCGAGCTCCGGAACCGAAGGACTCCTGTCCCTCGTCAACCTCTTCTCGGGCGGCGCGCTCCTGCAGCTGTCCATCTTCGCGCTCGGCGTGATGCCGTACATCACGGCCACGATCATCGTGCAGCTCCTGCGCGTCGTGATCCCGCACTTCGAGACGCTGTACAAGGAGGGTCAGTCCGGTCAGGCCCGGCTCACCCAGTACACCCGCTACCTCACGATCGCGCTGGCGCTCCTGCAGTCCACGACGCTGGTCACGGTCGCGCGCAGCGGTCAGCTGTTCGGCAACACCGGCATCCCGGAGTGCACGAACCTCCTCACGAACGACGTGTGGTGGGCGCAGCTGCTCATGATCATCACGATGACCGCCGGCACCGGCCTCATCATGTGGTTCGCCGAGCTCGTCACGGAGAAGGGCGTCGGCAACGGCATGTCGATCCTCATCTTCACGTCGATCGCCGCCGCGTTCCCCGCGTCGATGTGGGCCATCGCCCAGACCCAGGGCTTCGAGATCTTCCTGCTGGTCCTCGCCGTCGGCATCCTCGTCGTCGCCCTCGTGGTGTTCGTCGAGCAGTCGCAGCGGCGCGTTCCGGTGCAGTACGCCAAGCGCATGGTCGGACGCCGCACCTACGGCGGCACGAACACCTACATCCCGATCAAGGTGAACATGGCCGGCGTCGTGCCCGTCATCTTCGCCTCGTCGCTGCTGTACATCCCCGCCCTCATCGCGCAGTTCAACCAGCCGCAGGCAGGTCAGACCGCGCCGGAGTGGGTGGTGTGGATCACGAACTACCTCACCAAGGGCGACCACCCGCTGTACATGGTGCTGTACTTCCTCCTCATCGTCGGCTTCACCTACTTCTACGTGGCGATCACCTTCAACCCCGTCGAGGTCGCCGACAACATGAAGAAGTACGGCGGGTTCATCCCCGGCATCCGTGCTGGCCGCCCGACGGCCGAGTACCTCGACTACGTCCTGACGCGCATCACCCTGCCGGGCGCGATCTACCTCGGCCTCATCGCGCTCCTGCCGCTCATCGCGCTGGCCACCGTCGGCGCCAACCAGAACTTCCCGTTCGGCGGCGCCTCGATCCTGATCATCGTCGGTGTCGGTCTCGAGACGGTGAAGCAGATCGACGCGCAGCTCCAGCAGCGCCACTACGAAGGACTCCTGCGATGACGGCCCGTCTGCTGATCGTCGGCCCGCAGGGCTCCGGCAAGGGCACGCAGGGCGTCCGCGTCGCCGAGAGCTTCAGCGTCCCGGCCATCTCGACCGGCGACATGTTCCGCGCCGCCGTCGCGAGTGGATCCGAGCTCGGCACGCAGGTGCGCGAGATCATCCAGGCCGGCAACCTCGTGCCCGACCAGCTCACCAGCAAGGTCGTGCAGGAGAGGCTGTCGCAGGACGACGCGGCGCAGGGCTTCCTGCTCGACGGCTACCCGCGCAACCTGGGACAGGTCGAGGACCTCGACGCCTTCCTCTCCTCCCGTGACGAGAAGCTCGACGCAGTGCTCGAGCTCGTCGTCCCGCGCGACGAGAGCATCTCGCGTCTCACGCGCCGCGCGCAGGAGCAGGGTCGTACCGACGACACCGAAGAGGTCATCGCCAACCGTCTCGCGATCTACGAGCGGGAGACGGCACCGATCCTCGAGGTGTACTCCGCCCGCGGAGTCGTCGACACCATCGACGGCGTCGGCACGCTGGACGAGATCACCGATCGCATCGTCGCGGCGCTCCAGGCGCGCGGACTGACGCGTCCGGCCGCCGTCTGACGTGGCCTCGCTCCGTCGATCGATCTACAAGTCGCCCGCCCAGCTGCGGGCGATGGTGGAACCCGGTCTCATCACCGCAGCGGCGCTCAGCGCCGCCCGCGAGCTCATCGTGCCCGGCAGGACGACCGCGCAACTGGATGCCGCGGCATCCGCCGTCATCGTCGCCCGGGGTGCGAAGTCGAACTTCCAGATGGTGCGCGGCTACCGCCACACCGTCTGCACCTCGGTGAACGAGCAGGTGGTGCACGGCATCCCCGGACCGCGGGTGCTCCAGCCCGGTGACATCGTCTCCGTCGACGCCGGTGCGGAGTACCAGGGCTGGAACGGCGACTCCGCCCTCACCGTGGTCATCCCCGACGACTCGCGCCCCGACGTCGTCGCCGAGCGCGCCGAGCTCTCGCGGGTGACCGAGGGGTCGCTCTGGGCCGGCATCGCAGCACTGGCGACGGCACGTCGGCTCGGCGAGGTCGGCGCGGCCATCCAGGGCTACATCGAGGACACCGGACACGACTACGGCATCCTCCGGGAGTACGTCGGACACGGCATCGGCCGCAAGATGCACGAGGCGCCGTCGATCTTCAACTACCGGACGTCCGACCTCGGACCCGAGGTGCGCCCGGGGCTGGCGGTCGCCATCGAGCCCATGGTCGTCATCGGCGACCAGGCCACCCTCGTCGAGGACGACGACTGGACGGTCTCCACTGTGGACGGCACAGCGGGCTCACACTGGGAGCACAGCGTGGCCGTGCACGATAACGGTATCTGGGTGCTCACCGCGCCCGACGGTGGAGCAGCGGGTCTGGCGCCTTTCGGCGTGGTCCCGACTGCCATTCAGTAGAAGGCGGAAGAAGAAGATGGCAACGGCCGTGCGGAAGAAGAACTGGTTCGCGATCTGGATCACCATCGGCGTGGTGGTCGTGCTCGCGGCCGTGGGCGGAACGGTCGTGTGGATGAACTCCCTCGCCACCGGTCCCGGCACCACCCCGCAGGCGGCCAACATCAACACCGACACCGGCGCGATCGCGATCGGCGACGGGTCGGAGTCGATGGACACCTACGTGGACTTCATGTGCCCGGTCTGCGGGCAGTTCGAGTCGGTCTACGGACAGTCGATCCAGGGGCTCGTCGACGACGGCACCATCACGCTCAACGTGCACCCGATCTCGATCCTCGACCGCCAGTCGCAGGGCACGCAGTTCTCCACCCGCGCCGCCAGCGCGATGTACTGCGTGGCGGAGAACGATCCGTCCGCCGCGCTGCCGTTCCTGCAGGCCATGTTCGCCGGACAGCCGTCGGAGGGATCGACGGGACTCACCGATGACGAGATCGCAGCCGTCGCCGAGCAGGCGGGCGCGACCAACTCCGCGTCGTGCATCGCCGACGGCACGTACCGCAAGTACGTCGCATCGATGACGCCGAAGACGCCGGTGGCCCCCGGGTCGCAGGGCATCGGCACGCCGACCATCGCGATCAACGGCGAGACGATCGCCAACTCGTCGCTGCCGCAGCCCGACCAGCTGGCCACGCTCTTCCAGTAGGAGCCGGCGCGGGGGACCGCGACACGCCCGAGTTGCCGAGGCTGCGACTACCACGTACACTTGATCTTTGGTGCTTTGCGCCTGTTTCGGCGTGTCCGACGGCAATCCCGAGGAAGCCGGCACCACCCACCCCACCACCGCAGACCGACCGGTCTGCATGAGCGTTAGCGAGTGTATGGCGAAGAAAGACGGTGTCATCGAGATCGAAGGCGTGATCTCCGAGGCGCTGCCCAACGCGATGTTCCGCGTTGAGCTGAGCAACGGGCACAAGGTACTCGCCACGATCTCGGGCAAGATGCGGCAGAACTACATCCGCATCATCCCCGAGGACCGCGTCGTCGTGGAGCTCAGCCCCTACGACCTCACCCGCGGCCGCATCGTCTACCGCTACCGCTAGACCGGTCGAGAAGTAACGCCCCAGGCTCCGGCCTGCCCGGCGAAGACAGCGAACAGGAAAAAACATGAAGGTCAACCCGAGCGTCAAGCCGATCTGCGATCACTGCAAGGTGATCCGCCGCCACGGCAACGTCATGGTCATCTGCAAGTCCAACCCGCGCCACAAGCAGCGCCAGGGCTAGCGATTCCAACGGATGCCGCGGCTGCGGCATCCGTCATCCACAACTGAACACACCTCTACGGCAGCACCAGAACCTCGCAAGAGGGGACACCCCGGGCTGGAGGCCCGGGCACCGGCACTGCTCCACACCTCCACGACACTCCTAGGAGAGCCGCATGGCACGTCTCGCCGGCGTCGACATCCCGCGCGACAAGCGCGTGGTCATCGCCCTGACCTACATCTACGGCATCGGCCGTACCCGTTCCGAGGAGATCCTCACCGCGACCGGCGTCAGCCCGGACATCCGCGTGAAGGACCTCTCGGATGACCAGCTCATCGCCCTCCGCGACTTCATCGAAGCGACCTTCAAGGTCGAGGGCGACCTCCGCCGCGAGGTGGCCGCCGACATCCGCCGCAAGGTCGAGATCGGCTCCTACCAGGGCATCCGCCACCGCCGCGGCCTGCCCGTGCGCGGCCAGCGCACCAAGACCAACGCCCGCACGCGCAAGGGTCCCAAGCGCACCGTCGCCGGCAAGAAGAAGGCGCGCTAACGCGCGGCCAAGGTTCAGGAGAACACGCACATGGCACAGGCCAAGACCGCCGCGCGCAAGCCGCGCCGCAAGGAGAAGAAGAACATCGCCGTGGGCCAGGCCCACATCAAGTCGACGTTCAACAACACGATCGTCTCGATCACCGACCCGACCGGCGCTGTCATCAGCTGGGCGTCCTCGGGCGGCGTGGGCTTCAAGGGCTCGCGCAAGTCCACCCCGTACGCCGCCGGAATGGCCGCCGAGTCCGCTGCGCGTCAGGCGCAGGAGCACGGCGTCAAGAAGGTCGACGTCTTCGTCAAGGGTCCCGGCTCCGGCCGTGAGACCGCGATCCGCTCGCTGCAGGCCGCCGGCCTCGAGGTCGGCTCGATCAACGACGTGACGCCGCAGGCGCACAACGGCTGCCGTCCGCCGAAGCGCCGCCGCGTCTGACGAACCGTCGTCCGGCAGGCTCGGGGATCCGTCCCCGGGCCTGCCGAGACCGGTCCGCTGAGCCCGCCGCGGCTCGTCACGCTTCGCGGCTGCCGGACCACCGGCATCCGCTCGAGTAAGACTCAACACCTCATTCACCGCACGTGTCATATAGCGGGCACGTGATCGAAAGGAACACATAGTGCTCATCGCACAGCGTCCCACCCTGACCGAGGAAAAGGTCGGGGAGTTCCGCAGCCGCTTCATCATCGAGCCGCTCGAGCCCGGCTTCGGCTACACGATCGGCAACGCGCTCCGTCGCAGCCTCCTGTCGTCGATCCCCGGCGCCGCAGTGACGTCGATCCGCATCGACGGCGTCCTCCACGAGTTCAGCACCATTCCCGGTGTCAAGGAGGATGTCACCGAGATCATCCTCAACATCAAGCAGCTGGTCGTCTCCAGCGAGCGCGACGAGCCCATCACGGCGTACCTGCGCAAGACCGGATCGGGCGAGGTCACGGCCGCCGACATCTCGGCTCCCGCCGGCGTCGAGGTCCACAACCCCGAGCTCGTCATCGCGACGCTCAACGACACCGCGAAGTTCGAGCTCGAGCTGACGATCGAGCGTGGCCGCGGCTACGTCTCGGCGACCCAGAACCGCAACGAGTACGCCGAGGCCGGTCAGGTCCCGATCGACTCGATCTACTCGCCCGTCCTCAAGGTCTCGTACCGCGTGGAGGCGACGCGTGCCGGTGAGCGCACCGACTTCGACAAGCTCGTGCTGGACGTCGAGACGAAGAACTCGATCGCCCCGCGCGACGCCGTGGCCTCCGCCGGTCGCACGCTGACCGAGCTGTTCGGCCTCGCCCGCGAGCTGAACGTCGAGGCCGAGGGCATCGAGATCGGCCCCGCGCCGGTCGAGACCGTCCTGTCGAACGAGCTGTCGATGCCGATCGAGGACCTCGACCTGTCGGTGCGTTCGTACAACTGCCTCAAGCGCGAGGGCATCAACACCGTCAGCGAGCTCGTGGCCCTCTCCGAGACGCAGCTCATGAACATCCGCAACTTCGGTCAGAAGTCGGTCGACGAGGTGCGCGACAAGCTCATCTCGCTGGGCCTGTCGCTGAAGGACTCGGTTCCCGGGTTCGACGGCGCGCACTTCTACGGCGGCTACGACGACGAGACCGCCTGAGTTTCGGCTTCCGACCTTTAAGACACTGGAGTAACTGAGAATGCCTAAGCCCACCAAGGGTCCCCGCCTCGGCGGAGGTCCCGCCCACGAGCGCCTCATGCTGGCGAACCTCGCGGCCGCCCTCTTCACCCACAAGGCGATCACGACGACCGAGACGAAGGCCAAGCGCGTCCGTCCCCTCGCCGAGCGTCTCGTGACCTTCGCGAAGCGCGGCGACCTGCACGCCCGTCGTCGTGTGCTCTCGGTCATCGGCGACAAGTCCGTCGTGCACGAGCTCTTCACCGAGATCGCGCCGCTGGTCGCCGACCGCGAGGGCGGCTACACGCGCATCACGAAGATCGGCAACCGCAAGGGCGACAACGCTCCCATGGCCCGCATCGAGCTCGTCCTCGAGCCCGTGTCGCCGAAGCCGAAGTCGGCGAAGAAGTCCGCCGCCGCGTCTGCAGCGCCCGCCGCCGCTGACGAGACCGTCGAGGCCGAGCCCGCCGCCGACGAGACCGTCGAGGCGCCCGCCGCCGACGAGACCGTCGTCGACGAGACCGTCGCCGAGGAGACTCCCGCCACCGAGGCCCCCGAGGCCGAGGCCGCGACGGAGAAGTCCGCGTAACTCGGACACCCTGCGCACCGCGGAGCCCGCGACCCTTCGGGGTCGCGGGCTCCGCTGCGTTGTGGGCGGATGGTTTCAGGTGCTGAATCGCGGAGATGTGCGGGATCGCGGATGCTTCTGGGACGAAGCATCCGTGATCCTGCACATCTCCGACTTCGCGCTCCGCCGCGTGGCGCGTGCGGGCGTCGTGCACCCGTCAGCGCTCCACCTTCGAGTAAGCCCGCGGCCGCCGCGGCTACGCTGAACTCGTGCGGATCCGTCTCGACATCGCCTACGACGGGACCCATTTCCGCGGCTGGGCCCGGCAGCCCGGACTCCGCACGGTGCAGGGCACGCTCGAGGACGGCCTCGCCCGCATCGTCGGCGGCTCCGTCCGGCTGGTCGTCGCCGGACGGACGGATGCCGGGGTGCACGCCGCCGGACAGGTCGCCCACGTCGACCTCGACGACGAGCAGAGCGAGCGCGTGCTCGCCCGTCAGGGCCGGGGCGGGGCATCCGATCCTGTCGAGGCGCTCTCACGGCGGATCCAGGGGGTGCTCGGCGCGTACTCCGACGTCGCCGTCCTGCGCACGTCGCGCGCACCCGAGGGCTTCGACGCCCGCTTCTCCGCGGTCTGGCGGCGCTACTCCTATCGACTCGCCGACCAGGCGGCCGGGTACGACCCGCTCGAGCGTCACCGCACGACGACCGTGCGCGGGGAGCTGGACGTCGAGGTGATGGATGCCGCGGCCCGCTCGCTGCGCGGACTCCATGACTTCGCGGCCTACTGCAAGCCCCGTGACGAGGCGACCACCATCCGCACGCTGCTGGAGTTCGACTGGCATCGCGACCCCGAGGGGGTGCTGGTGGCCCATGTGCGGGCGGACGCCTTCTGCCACAGCATGGTGCGCGCCCTCGTCGGCGCGTGCGTGGCCGTGGGGGAGGGGCGCCTCGGACCGGACGACCTCGTCAGGATCCGGGATGCCGCAGCCCGTGTGCCGGAGGTCAAGGTGCTGGCCGCACGCGGACTCACGCTCGCCGAGGTCGGCTATCCCGCCGACGACCTGCTCGCCGTCCGCGCGGAGCAGACGAGGAACCGGCGCGACGGCGAGTGAGCCGACCGCGCGGCGGAGCATGCGTCGTGCGTCTGTCAAGACATCGTGGCGCCCACCTCGGAGTTCTAGGCTGGGCGTCGTGAAGGTCATCTCGTACAACCTCCGCAAGCACCGCGCCGCGGTCGAGCTCGAGGAGCTCGTGGAACGGCACGGGGCCGACGTCCTGTGCGTCCAGGAATGCGACACGACGGACATCCCCGAGCGGATCGGCGGTCTGGTGCTGGCCGATTCGACCAACCGCAACCGCCTGGGTCTCGCGGTCTACTACCGCGAGAACACGTACCGTGCGGTCGAGGTCCGGGCGCTGGCGCTCAAGAAATCGCTCCATGACTACGTGCTCAAGCCGGCGGAGGAGCGTCTCCTCGGCGTACGCCTCCACGACATCGACGACGGCCGCGAGGTGATCGTCGCCTCTTTCCACGCCGCCCCCCTCACGGCGCTGAACTCCCTCCGGCGCCACCAGATCCGCACGGCGCTCACCGAGCTCTCGGCTCTCGGCGAGGGTCTGCCGGCGCTGATGGTCGGCGACTACAACTACCCGGTCTTCAAGGAGAACCTCGGGCAGAAGGTGCGCGAGCAGGGCTACGAGCTGAGCCTGAGCGACGCCCGCACGTACACGCGCTACCGGTTCTTCCGCGGGCACTACGACTTCGCCACCTCGGTGGGGTTCACGATCGAACAGGTGCGGACCCTGCCGCAGGGCCTCAGCGATCATCTTCCGATCCTCGTGACGGCTCGTCTCCCCGGAGTGTCCGCCGCCGCAGACGCCGCGGGCAGCGCCGCCTGACGCCCGAGCGTCCCGCGGGCCGGACCGGGCCTCCACAGCGGGCTCAGAGGCGGCCGACCTAGCGTCGAGGGCATGACGCCGCCCCCGGACGAGCCGACTCAGCCGCCGCAGACGACCCCACCGCCGCAGATGCTCGGTTCCGCCGGCGAAGAGACCTTCTCGGCGACGCTCGCCGAGATGCGCGCGCTGCGCGACGAGCTCCAGCGCTTCCTCCTCGAGTACCAGTTCGCACTCAAGGAGGTGGAGACGAAGATCGCCATCCTCCGCGACGAGTTCCTCCACATGCACGACTACAACCCGATCGAGCACGTCTCCAGTCGAGTGAAGACGGCGGACAGCCTGGTGGAGAAGGTCACCAGGAAGGGCGTGGATCCGGACTTCCCCTCCATCCGCGCGCACATCCACGACGTCGCCGGCATCCGCGTCACGGTCAGCTTCGTGGCCGACGCGTACCTGCTGTTCGACCTGCTCACGGCGCAGGACGACGTGACCGTGCGCGTGGTCAAGGACTACATCGCCGAACCGAAGGAGAACGGCTACAAGAGCCTGCACGTGATCATCGACGTGCCGGTGTTCCTCTCCACGGGCCGCGTGGACATCCCCGTCGAGGTGCAGTTCCGTACGATCGCCATGGACTTCTGGGCGAGCCTCGAGCACAAGATCTACTACAAGTTCGACCGCCAGGTGCCGAGCACCCTTCTCGAGAGCCTGAAGGATGCCGCGGACACCGCCGCCGAACTCGACGAGCGGATGGAGCGGCTCCATCGTGAGGTGCGTGCACCCGTTCCGGTCGCGGCCCGACAGCTGGACGCGTGACGTCTCGGCGACATCCGGCGACACTCCGCACGCCATCCCGCGACAGGCCTGGCCCCACGTCGCGCCGAGCATCCCGCCAGGAGCCCGCAGCAGCGGAGGAGACCGCCGGGCCGTCCTAGGCTGTGCCTGATCGGCGCTCGCGGGATGCGCCCGACCGCACCGGGAGGCGCACCATGGCTCGTACTGTCCGCCGCACGTCGGCGCTCGGCGCCGTGGTCGTCGCCGCCGCCCTCGCGCTCGCCGGCTGCAGCACCCCGCCATGGCTCGAGCCCGGAGCATCCTCCTCCGCCGCCCCCGACCCGGTCACCAGCCCGAGCGCGACCGCGACCGAGGCGCCCCAGCCGACGCCGAACGACCTGTCCACGGGCGCCACCGCGCGCAGCCTCACCGCCGGTCCGCTCAGCGTCTCGCTGAACTACTGGTCGAGCCTCGCGATGGACAAGTGGACGCCGGGCGTGCTCAAGCCCGTCAGCCTCTCGCTCATCAGCTCGATCACCCCGAATGACGGTCAGAAGGTGTACCTGCAGCGCGCCACGATGACCGCCACGCCCGGTTCCCCGACCGAGACGTACGATCCGCTGACCGCGCAGGTCGATGCGGCGACGACGTCGCCCGGCTATCTGGTGCTCGACCCGTACAGCTACTCCCAGACCTTCACCGTGGGGCCGACCCCGGAGGGGGCCACCTTCGTCACGCTCGAGTTCTCGTACGAATTCCTCGTGCAGACGACGCCGACGTCCACCGACTACGCGAAGCAGACCGCCACGGACACCCTGACGGTCGCCGTCACGCCGTAGCCGGCGCGGGGCCGACCCGCACCCAGCGGTCGCCTCCCTGCAGCTGCGCGTCCTCCACGGCTGCCGCGGCGCGCGCGGCGAGTGCGGTGTAGGAGTCGACCGCCGCGTCGACGGCGATGACTCCCGCGCTCGCGGTGATGCCGAGGGTCACCGGTGCGTCGTCCTCCCGCGCGGACGTCTCGTTGAGCACCGTCCGCACGAGCTCGCGGACCGCCGCGAAGGACTGCGACACCAGGACGGTCACGTGTCCCGGCGCCACCCGGCAGATGTCGGCGTCGGCGGGGAAGGTGGCCGACACGATGCGCTCGAAGCGGGCGACCGTCGAGGCGTGGGCCGCCTCTCCCGTGGCGTCGCGGAGATCCTCGTCGTCGTCGAGGCGGATGTCGATGAACGACCACGTCTGCTCATGCCGGATGGCCGCGCGCCGGAGTCGCTCCTGCGTGAGGGACCTCATGACCGGCACCGGAAGCAGCGTGTCGAGCGCCTTCAGGACGTCGCTCGCACCGGCACGCCGGTCGGCCACGAAGAGCAGGCTCACCGTCACGCAGATGACGTAGACGGTCATGATCATGACGAACGCACGGACGAAGAGGACCTCGGATGCTGCGCTCGTGCCGGCGGCGCTTCCGGCGAGCCCCACCGTGGCCACCAGGAGGATGGCGCACGAGGCGACGACCAGCGGCAGGCTGTGACGAGAGGCGCGGGCGCCGTCGCGGATCGACTCGATCGCGCCCAGGGCGGCGCCCAGAGCCGCCCCGAGCACGAGCACCCGGAAGACGAGCGAGCCGTACGGGCCCTGGGTCGTGGCGAGGAGGGCGAGGAACGACCCGACGGACTGCAGCACGCCGATCCAGGCGTGCGGGCGCAGTCTCGCCGTCGCGCGGAGGCCCGACCACACCAGCGCCGGCACGCCGCACAGCAGACCGAACGACACCGGGTGACGGAGCACGTCGATGCCCATCGCCACCGAGGCGAGCGATCCGTACGACCCGAGGAGCGCGAGGATCATCGCGAGTGTCCAGATCAGCGTCGCCCGACTAGGCCGCGCGAGCAGACCCATCCAGATCATCAGCGCGACGCACACCGTCACCACCGTGGTCTGGCCGATGATGAGCCCGTTCGGGGGAGCGACGACAGCGACCTCGCCCACGCCCATGAGGATGTCAGGAGACACGGGATCCGCCTTCCGCCGAGGCGCCGGCGCTCAGCCCGGACGCGAAGGAGCCTGCGCCGTCGACCGCCGGAGAGTCGTCCAGCGGCAGCCGCACCGTCACCGTGGTGCCACGTCCGGGGGAGCTCTCCACCACGACGGTGCCGCCGTGCTGCGTCACGAGCGATTGCACGATGCCCATGCCGAGCCCCGTGCCGACGATGGTGCTCTGCTCGGCGGCGGCGGAGCGGAAGTAGGGCTCGAACACGCGCGCCACCTCGTCCTGCTCCATGCCGATGCCGGTGTCGGTGATGCGCAGGACGGCGAACTCCGGCGCGGACGCTCCTGCCCGATCGATCGCAGCCTCAGAGATGTGGACGTCCACGAGCACGCGGCCGCCCTTGGGGGTGTACTTGATCGCATTGCTGAGGAGGTTGTCCCCGACCTGACGGAGGCGGAACGCGTCGCCCCGGACGATGACGCCCTCCGACGCGGCGAAGTCGACCACGACACCGGCGCCCAGCGCCGTCGGGGCCAGCGACTCCACCGACTCCGCCACGACCTCGGCGAGGTCAGTGCTCGTCACCGCCGACTCGGTCATGCGCGCCTGCCGGCCGGATTGGAGGATCTGGTTCGCGAGCCTCATCATGCGCTCGGCGGCGGAGTTGATCGCCTCGATGCGCTCGCGCACCTTCGGGTCGAGCGACTCGTCCTCGAGCACGAGGTCCGAGTAGCCCAGGACCGTGGTCAGGGGATTGCGCAGCTCGTGCGACACCCGGGTGGCCAGGCTGTCGCGTGCGCGCTCGGCGCTCACCATCGGAGTGATGTCGTGGACGACGAGGAGCGACTCCCCGGCGGCGAGGTCGCGGTCATCAGGCAGGCGGAGCGCCGTCTGCGACAGCGCGCGCCACGAGCCGTCGGCGGTGAACAGCCAGGTGCGCAGGTCCTCGAACTGCTCACCGGACCGCGAGCGGACGAGCGGCCGGTCGGCACGCGCGAGCGGTCGCCCCTGATAGTCGTCGTACTCCACGGAGCGGGCGACGAGCTCGGGGTCGAGCGGCGCGACGTCGTAGAGCTGGCGATAGGTGAGGTTCGCCTCGACGATGTCCCCCTCGGCGGACAGACGCACCACACCGACGTCGATGGAGCCGAGCACGCGCGACACCTCGCGCTCCTGGCGCTTCGAGCGCCCGAGCGTCTCGGAGAGCCGGTTCGCCTCGCGCCGCAGCAGACGTTTGAACGCCCGCGTCTGCCGCGAGGCGCTGTGCGTGCTGATCGCGATGAACGTGAGCGACAGCGTGACGACGACGAGGCGGAGCGTCCCTGCCGCGTTCTCCTCGCGCTGCGCCTCCTCGATCAGCACCATCACGCCGATGCCGCCGAGGCCGATCCCCGTGGCCCACAGCGGGAAGTACGTCGCGATCCAGATCACCGGGAACACCCATAGGAAGGCGAAGTCGACCGACGTCTCCCGGGTCATGATGCCGACCGCCAGGATGTCCAGGAAGGGGATGCTGAGCACGGTCACCGGCGGGAACCGCTGCCAGGGCACAGCCAGGGCGATGCCGGTGAGCACGACGACGAGGGACACGCCCACCGTGAACGTCCACAGATCGACGGTCTCGGGCGACACGGACTGCACAAGGAGGACGACCACCACGACGACGATCGCGAGCAGGAGCTGCGACAGCCAGATCGAGGTGGTCCTCGTGGCGACCGGGTGGGTGGAGGCGCCGATGTCGGGCACGGTCACATCCCTTCGAAGGACGCCGCGCGGCGCGCGGTGGCGCGGGCGGCACGGGCGAAGCGGCGCAGGTCCGCAGATTCTGTGATGTCGAGCACCTCGATCTTCACTTCCGGTGGGTCCGTCGGTCCGGCCGGGGGCAGCATCCGCTCGTACGCGGTCTGCAGTCGCTCGCGGATGGCATCGGTGTCGGCGCCGGAGCCGAAGCGCAGCGACACCAGCACGCCCGCGGTCACCTCGCCGACCACGCTTCCGGTCGGCATCGACGCGGTCGTGGCGCGGGAGAGGGCCGACGAGACGCTGTGCGCCCATGCGCGCCCGAACGCCGTGCGGTGCAGGGCCAGATCCGGCACCGTCACCGACAGGGCCGACACCTCCCCGCGCTGCTGCAGCAGCGCATCGACCCAGTCCGCGAGCGTGTCGGCGTTGACGGTGTCCTTGTCGTCGACGCCCGCTTCGCTGCGGATGATCATGACCGTGCCGACGGCGGTCACTCCGATGGCCAGGGCGGACACGAGCGAGCTGGGTCCGGACGAGAGGTAGAGCTGCACCGCGTCGGAATCCGGACCGAGAAGCAGCGGGCCCGCGATGCGGGCCAGCGCGTAGGCGCCGTACACACCCGAAGCGATGCCGATCAGCCGCGCCCCCAGGGGCGGAAGGGGGCCGCGCGCGCAGGTCCAGACGGTGACGGCGGTGAACGCGGCCAGCGTGAGGAGCTTCGCGACCTGCCCGGCTTCGGCGGAGACGAGGAGAGTGGTGAGGCCCACTCCCACCGAGATGATGAGGAAGACCGCCGCATGGTGATGGCGGCGGCCGGCGGCCCGGCGCACGCCCGCCGCCAGCAGGCCGACAGCGAGCGGCATCGAGATGTCGCCGATGATGAGGGGGATGAGATTCCCGGCCTCGTCGCCCGCGAGCGCGTACGCGAGTGTCGAGAGCGTCGCGCAGCACGCGGCGAGGACGGCGAAGTTCGACAGCGTCAGCCAGCTCTGCTGGTCGCCGCGGCGGCGCTCCGCGAGGATCGCCACTCCCACCGCGACGCAGCAGACGATCGTCAACGTGACGGTGTACAGCGTGACCATCGGCCGCTCCTGCACGTCGGTCGAGCCTCGGACCCGAGGGTTGCGCGAATCTTGAGGATTCGTTGAGTTCATCTCCGCCAAGCAGGGGTGCTTTGCGGAGGTCAGCATACCAAGCTGGGTCTTACCGGCCAGGGAGTGGATTCGCCGCCCGAAGGCCGACGGGGATTCCCCCGGGACCCCCGCTGACGAAAGCCGAGAAATGACCGACACCCCTTACCGCCGCAACGAGATCGCCCTGCGATCCGCGACCGTCGGTCCCGTGACGCCGCCCCTGGAGGACCTGCTCTCGCACGCCTTCCCCGCCGACTTCGACTCGGTCTTCGAGGGCTCGTCGACGCAGCGCTCCACCATCGGATGCATCATCCCCGCTTACAACGAGGAGGAGTCGATCGCGCAGGTGATCGAGGGCCTGCTCACGCAGACGCGCATCCCCGACGTCATCCACGTGGTCGTCAACAACACGAGCGACCAGACGGTCGCGCTCGCCTCGCAGTACGCCGGTCCGCACGAGATCACCACCGAGCTCGGCGAGCAGTTCACCGAGGTGTTCGTGCACGACATCGGCAAGAACCCCGACAAGAAGGTCGGCGCCCTCAACTACGGCTACTCGCTCGTCGAGGGCTACGACTACCTGCTCGGGGTCGACGGCGACACCATCGCCGAGGCCCGCGCGGTGGAGTACCTCGAGACGGAGATCATCAACGACAGCCGCATCGGCGGCATCTCGGCGATCTACTCGATCGACAACAAGCCCTTCAAGGGCCTCGCCTCGTTCCTCATCAGCGGACAGCGCTCGCAGTTCGCCGCCTTCAACCTCCAGAACCTGCTGCGCGGCAGGAACATGGCGGTGCTCGGCGGTCAGTTCTCGATCTTCTCCACTCACGCTCTGCGCGAGGTCATGGAGCAGAACCACCAGACGACCCCCTGGGTCAAGGACAGCGAGGTCGAGGACTCGCTGCTGTCGCTGCAGATCAAGAGCGCCGGCTACCTCACCAAGATCAGCCCGTTCGCCCGCGCCGACGTGGGCGGCATGACCACGCTCAGCGGTCTCGACGCGCAGCAGGTCAAGTGGACCTACGGCGCCATCGAGCTCATGTGGCCCGGCCAGCGCGGCGACACCAAGGGCCAGCCGCTGCACCCGAACCTGCGCATCCGGTGGTTCGAGAACTTCGGCATGCTCACCAACCTCTTCGTCCGCATCGCGTTCCTGCTGCTGCTGGCCGGGTCGCTGTCGCTCAACGCCTTCGTGTTCTCGCCGTGGTGGCTGATCCCGATCGGCATGGCCGTTCTGCTCAACCTGCGGATGGCGCTGACCATGCAGTCGCGGACCCGCAAGGACGTCCTGTTCGCCGTCCTGATCGTGCCGGCCGAGATCTACATGTGGATCCGGCTGTCGCACTTCGCCCGCGCCTGGACCCGCTTCCTCTCCAAGAAGAAGGTCGACAACTGGGCCATGCAGGCGAAGGCGGAGAAGGGCGGTGGCTTCGGCCACTGGACTCCCGCGATCGTCACGCTCGCGGTGCTCGTCGCCGTGGCGGTCATCTGGATGATGCTCGGCCCGGTGGTGCAGTCCAGCATCCTGTGGGTCGGCTGGCCCATCGTCGGCGTCGTCACGGTCCTTCAGACCCTGATGATGTTCACCAAGCTCTTCCGTCGTCAGCACGGATACAAGGTCTGAGTTCGGGGGGACTCAGAACGCTCACGTCACGCGGTTCCTCACCTGGGGAGGTGGAGCCGGACGGTCAGGCAGAGGGAGCCGACTGATCGGACGTGAGACGGTAACCGACGCCCCGCACGGTCTCGATGAATCGAGGCTGTGCGGGGCTGTCGCCGATCTTGCGGCGAAGGTTCGTCATGTGCGCCTCGATCGCCCGCTTGTCGGCCTCGCCGACGAAGTAGGTCGTCACGTACGACTCGCCGCGCAGCACCAGCGTGAGATCAGCCTTGCTGCGCACCCGCCGGCGCGACTCCATGAGGGCCGCGAGCAGGTCGAACTCCGTCCGCGTGAGGTCGACCTCGGCGCCGTCGATCAGCACGATGCGGCTGTCGAGGTCGAGGCGGAGGTTGCGGTGCGCGAGCCAGGAGCCCTCGGCGTCAAGCTGCGTCGTGGCGACCGCTCCCGCGTCCCGCTGCACGAGCACGCCGGAGCCCGTCGCCATCGGCACGGTCGCGCCCGACGGCGCGGAGGCGAGGATCGGGATCTGCGTCGGCTCGGTGGATGCCGCGGGCACGCGCACCTCGGCGGTGGAGGCCACCTGCGGACGTGCGCCGGGGAAGGAGGGGCCGGCGCTCTCCTGGGTCCGCACGGGTGTCTGCGCCGTCGCGGACCGCGGGCGGCGGAGCATCGCCTCGACGCGAGCGCGGAACTCCCGAGGGCGGAACGGCTTGGTGATGTACTCGTCCGCTCCGGCGCTCAGCCCGAGGACGACGTCCGCCTCTTCGCCCATCGCGGTGATCATGATGATGTAGGTGTCGCTCTGGGCGCGGATGCGCCGCGCGGCCTCGATCCCGTCGAGGCCGGGCATGTTCACGTCGAGCGTGGTGATGAGCGGCTGGTAGGACAGCACCGCCTGGATGCCGTCGATGCCGTTGCCGACCGAGACGGTCGAGAAACCGGCCGCCTCGAGGACGTCCACCAGCAGGTGGCGGAGGTCGGCGTCGTCCTCCACGATCACGGCCGTGCGACCTGCAGGCGTCGTCTCGGTCATGGGAATGCTCCAATCGAACTGTCAAGGGGCCGGTGCGGCATCTGTCGAACCCCTCGGGCGAGCGGGATGGAGTGCTGGATTCGCATCCTCCCACACCGCGCGCGACGCCTCTTCGATGGTCCGGCGTGACACGTGCCGTCGATCCTCGGCCGCGAGAAGACGTGGCGCGTGAGGGATGTCAGCTGGCGCGTGAGCGGCGGTTCGTCACCGCACCTCGCGCGTGAGGCTCACGGCCGACTCCGGCCACCACGTGCCCGCCGCCGGACCGCCGTTGCACGTCCCGTCGCTCTCGCCGGCACTTTGACCCACAGGTTCGTGTCGACCACATCATCGCCGACGGTTCCGCCCCGCTCGCCGACGAGGCGGTCGGGCGGATTGCACCACTGCCCGTCCGACCCGCGGCCGTTGCGCGAGGTGTCGATGACGGCGTGCGCACCCGGAAGCAGCCCGGCGAGACGGTGCGCGTAGTCGATCTCCCGGTCGGTGGCGTTGTAGTTCGAGACGTTGGTGACGAAGCCGCGCACGCCCTCGACACCGGCCCCCCGCAGGAGGTCCGCCATCTGCTGCGCGGGCAGCCAGTTCGAGTGGCCGCCGTCCAGGTAGATGTAGGTGCCCGGCGAGGCGAGTGCATCGGCTGCGGCGCGCAGCTGGGAGAAGCGCGCGGCCTCGTTGCCGCACTCGGGTGCGAGGGCGAGGCTGTCGGGTTCCAAGATGAGGATCGCGCGTCCCCCGCCGTCGGCGCGGAGCTCGTCGCCGATCTCGGCGGTCCATTCGGGATACTCGACGGGGCTGAGGCCACCCGCGGAGAAGCTGCCGCAATCGCGCTCGGGAAGACCGTAGACGACAATCGTCGTCGTGGCGTTCTGGGCGTGGGCCTCGTCGAGAAGGGCACGCACGCGCGGCCCGACGGAGCCGATCGGGTAGGCCTCGGGCGTCAGCCAGACCGCTGTGGGCTGCAGCGCGAGGTAGGCCGCGGCCGCGTTCTCCGCGGATCCCTCGGCCGTCGAGTCCGCCGCGTGGACGGCCGCCGTGTCGGTGTCGACGGCGAGGCGGATCCCCGGCGTCGGAGCCTGGTCGGCGGGGGAGAAGGTCAGCGCGATCACGATCACTCCTGCCACGGCGAGCGTCAGCACGCTTCCCACGATCGCCGTGACGAGCACGGTGAGCCGCGAAGGCGATCGCTCCCAGCGCCTCTCCGCACCCGCCGACGGGCGGGTTCCCCTCGCGCTGGGGCGCTTCTCTGCCACGGCCCGACTCTACCCAGCGCCTCCGGAAGCCAGTGGGCGCAGCATCCGACTCAGCTGCGTGCGGGAAGAACCGCGGGGTCGCTCTGCCGCCACTTCTCGACGGTCTGCACGAGCCAGAACGCGCTGAACAGGGCGAGCGCAGCGGACTCCGCGAACAGCAGCGACGGGGCGGCGGCATCGCCGGCTCCGACGGCCGAGACGACGTAGACCACGAGCACGAGGAGGAGAAGGCCGGCGATCAGCGAGTAGGCCACGCGGTAGCGCCGTCGCGGCGGAGAGAGACGCGACGGGAACGAGTTGCGGATCGCCACCAGCGCGAACAGGGCGAAGAAGACGACCGTGGCGACGAAGTGCCCCTGCGCGAGGAAGGCGTCTCGGGCGGCGAGCCAGCAGACGGCGACGACGACGAGCACCCCTGCGGATCCGATGAGGCTGACGCGCACGCCGGCGGCGGGAACCTGGCCCCTGACGATGAGGATGAGGGCCGTCAGTACGACGAGCGCGCCGACGATGAGGTAGGTGATGACGCCGTCGGCGGCGGCCTCGATCGCCTCGGGAGGAAGGCAGCGCGACGCGCACGCGACGTCCACTCCCGGGATCGTCCCGGGCACCACGGTGGTGGGAACGAGGGCGATGAGCGGGCCGAAGACGGCGGCGCCGTCGAGCAGGGCGCGATCCACGCCGCGGCCCGACAGCACGAGCAGAGCGAGGGACACCGCGATGAGCGCGCCGACGAAGGCGTTGCGCGCGGGCGTGTAGTAGTAGTCGCTCAGTGCGGTGAGCCACCCGACCCGACCCGCAGCCACCAGTACGGCGACGAAGATGACGACGACGGTCGCCACGACGCCGAGCCGAAGATAGCGGTAGGTCCTCTCGGGAGACGTCGAGGACGCAGCCGCCATTTCCTCAGGGTAATGCGAAGAAGCGACATCGCGTCGGACATGGGGCGACGATCCGGTCGTCGAGATCGATGGCACCGCTCCCGTGGGCGCGCGATTGTCCTACCCTGGGTCGCGTGGAGCGATATATCGTCGTCAGCGCCCTGGGGGCCCCGGTGCGGATCGACGTGTCCGCGCTCGACGAAGACGCGGTGACAGCCGTTCGCGATGCCTGGGCCGACGCGACGATCCCCGGCGACGGCGAGGGGGCGCCCACGGTCACGGCGAGCGCCACCGCCTCCACGACGGAGATGCTCAGCGACCTGTCTCAGAGGGTCACGCTCGCCGCCATCGACAACGCCCGCGCGCGCCGGTGGATGCTGCATGCGGCGGGTCTCGCGCGCGAGGACGGTCGGGTCGCCGCGCTCATCGGCCCGTCCGGCCGCGGGAAGACCACCGCATCCCGCACACTCGGACGCCGCTTCGGCTACGTCTCGGACGAGACGGTCGCCGTCGACGATGACGGCACCGTCCACCCGTATCGCAAGCCGCTGTCGATCATCGAGAACGGCGTGCCGCATCCGAAGGCGCAGCGGGCCCCGCACACCCTCGGTCTCGGCGACCTCCCCGATGTGACGCTGCGGCTCGGCGCGATCGTGCTGCTGGAGCGTCGGCCTGATGGACCCGATGAGCCCGAGGTGGAGGACGTCGACCTGGGCGACGCCCTCGCCGAGCTCGTCGCGCAGACGAGCTTCCTCGCGGCCCTCCCGCGCCCGCTGCAGACGGTTGCGAGTCACGCGGCGGCCGTCGGCGGGATCCGGCGGGTGACGTATCGCGAAGCCGAGACGCTCGACCGGGCGATCCGCACGATCCTCGACGCCGCGCATCCGGGGCCCGCTCCCGTCGCCGTCGCGCCGGCGCCGCTCCCGGAACCCGTGGACCGGGCGCCGGGCGCGCGGTACACGCGCACGGACGCCGTGGATGCGGTGCAGCTCGACGATCCGGATCGGCTCGTCGTGCTGCACACCGACGAGGCCGGACAGGGCGTCGTCCGCGTGCTGTCGGGCCTCGCCCCCGCGATCTGGCGTGCCGCCGCGGACGCCACCCTCGAGGAGCTGGTCTACGCCGCCGTCGAGAGGTACGGGGAGCCGGAGGGGATGGATGCCGCGGCCGCCGTGTCGACGGCGGTGGAGGACCTTCTGGCCGAGGGGGTGCTCCGCCGCGCCGACGCCGTGCGCTGGGCCGTGGCCGATGACGTCGCCTGGGTGGACGAGCCCGACCGGTCCGTGGTGCTGCGCCTGTCTGCGGAGGCGGCTGAGCCGGTGACGCTCGAGGGCTCGGCAGCCGTGATCTGGGACGCCCTCGTCGCCGGCGGTCCGTCGGGAGACGACGTCGCGGCGATCACATCGCGGACGGCGGAGGCCGCCGGGGTGGATGCGCCCGATGACATCGCGGCCGACGTCGCGGACTTCCTCGCCCACCTGCTCGACGGCGGCTTCATCGAGGCGCGGCCGATCTCCTGACGTCTCAGCTCCGGGCTGATCGCAGGCCGGGTCGGCCCGATCGTCTGAGTGGCGCGCTCACAGGCCTGCCCACCGTGGGATCGGCCAGATGACGGCAGCCGCCCTGCCGACCAGACCATCGCGGGCGGCCCACCGCCAGCATCCGTCGTCCGCCTCCGGCGCGCGGCAGAACGCAGCGGAATCCGACGAGTTACCCCTGTTGTCGCCGAGCACGAGATAGGAGTCGGCGGGCACCACCACCTCGTCGAAGCAGCGGGGCGAGCGGGTCTCGGTCGTGCAGTCGAGCGAGCCGGGGAGGAACGGAAGGTCGTTGCTGACGTAGTCCTCCACGAGGGCTTCGCCGTCGACCACCACGGCCCCGTCGGCGGAGCAGCAGGCCACCGTCTGGCCGGGGAGGCCGATGATGCGCTTGACGAGGGTGTGCGGGCCGGTCGGTCCGAACCCCGTCACCTCGCCGATCCATCGTGCAGCGTCTTTCAGGGGGCCGCCGGAGGGCTGCTCGCCGCCGTCCCAGGCGGCCCCGGCGTCGAAGACGACCACATCACCTGTGCCCGGCGTCGCTCCGACGTATGCCAGCCGGTTCACGAGGATACGGTCGCCGCTCTGCAGCGTCTCGTTCATCGAGGCGGACGGCACGGCGTAGGGCTTCGCGACGAAGGTGAGGATGAGTCCGAACACCGCGAAGGCGGCGAGAAGGTGGAACCACGCACTGCCGCCGATGCGCCTCCACAGAGGTCGGGGCGCGGCATCCGTCACGTTCCGAGGGTATCGACGCGGCGTGTCGAGGACGCCCGCCGGTCCCTTACGCGCCACCGGGCGTCCCCCACGCGCCGAATCCCGACAGATCCCCGTGCGAAGCGGTCCGACCCCTGGTGCGCGGAGTGCCGACGGCTATAGTCAAGGTGTCGTCGACCGGTGAGAGGTCGTGGCGAGAGGTTTGGGGACCGATCGTCGCGATGCCGGCAGGCGCGCGATTACGTGACTGGGGAGTCGTATGGTCAATTCTGCTGTGCAGGAGAGCGCCCTTTCGAAGGGGGCGGGTCTCGTGGATCTCGTCGTCGAGGACGGAAGCGCCATCGTGCTGCGCAACCATTCCTTGCACGACCTCACCGTGCTGGTGTCGTTCGTGACGAACGCCCGCGGACGGAGTCCGGAAGATGCGCGCGCCCGCGTGGAGAGCGCCACGGGCGGCGGTCCGAACGGTGAGGGCTCCGTGCCGCGGATCTCGTCGGACGACGACGAGCGCGATGCATACCGCACCGTCTGGCGCGACGAATTTGGGATGCGCACGGCGATCTCGGGCGACTATATCTGCACGCGCTTCGGCAGCGTGACGGTGGAACTCTCCGGCGGGTCGCAGTTCGCGTTCCCCGTCGGCGTCGGACCGACGACCGTCGTGGCCGGTGTGGCGGCCCTCGGCCTCGGCACCGATGATGACGTCGCGCTGTCGCCGATCTCCGACGGCCCCGTCGCGGTCATCCCCGCGGCGATCGAGCCCTTCTCGCACTGAGGCCTCCGTCAGCGATCGCGCCGGTGGGCGCGGATCGCGCGGACGGCGCGAGGCAGCGAGCGGATGCCGCGGCCCCAGCGGGCCACGCGTGCGACGGTCATCGACCGCAGGTCGGTGCCGACATGGGGGAGCGCGAGTCGGAGGTCCGCGGCGCTCGGCCAGACGGCGGCGCGAAGGATCTGCCACCGCTCGGGGACGGATGCACGCCGGAAGGCGGAGATCCAGAAGTAGGCCCCGGAGTGGGCATCGACGCGTTCGCGCCAGGCACGGAGCTGGGCGGGGTCGACGGCTGAGGCGTCGTCACCGGGGGAGATTCCGAGGGACGACAGCACGGGGGCGAGCGTCTGCGCGCTGCCCGTGAGGCGTGCGAGCTCGGCGATGTCCTCCCGCTCGCCCGATGTCAGGTCGATGCGCAGGAGGTTCGCGAGCTCCTGCTCGTGACGCTGCTGGCGGTCCGTTCCGCGCATCGAGTGGAGCGCGAGGATGAGGAACGAGCCGGTCCTGTCGGGGACGGCGCAGTCGCGATGCGCGAAGTCCATCAGGGTGCGCCGCGACCAGAGGGGGTCGAACGTGACCTCGGGTGGTGCCAGCATCCCGGGATAGAAGCGGTGGACGTCGATGTCGCAAGGCCAGCGGTCGTGGAGGAACGTGCGGGAGTGCTTAGCCATGTGGCGCCCGAGAACTGTGGAGTCTCGTTCGCGCCAGCCGGCGCTCATCACCGCCTCGCACAGCTCGTCGAACGCGGCGGGGTCGACGAGGACGTCGATGTCGCCTGACGTCCGAGGCGGACGGAGTCCGTGGCGATGCAGCGCGGGGCCTTTGATGAGGAGTGCGCGGATGCCCGCACGATCGGCGGCGGCTTGCAGCCACGCATGACCCAGTTCGACGGCGGCGGCGAGGGACAGCTCCGCGACGGGCGTCGCGGTGCCTCCCGCGGATCGGACGTCGACGACGCCGGCCCCGTCGGGCATCCGGCTCAGAGCGTGCCCGTGCGAGGCGGGACCGTGATCGACGTGGTGACCCGGAGCGAACGACCTGCGACGGTGAGCACAGCGGCGACCGGGAACACGACGCTCTCCGCGTCCGTCGCGGCCGAGCCGACACCTACGGTCCCGAACTCGACCGGGAGGGTGACCGTCTCGTGGGCTGCGACGTCGAGGACGGAGGTGGTCGTGAATGTCGTCGCCGGGAAGCCGTGCCGTCCGATGACCGGGGCGCTGCGGTAGGCGACCGTGCGGGCGGATGCCGCCACGCGCTCGCCGTTCCAGCGCTCTACGGCGAAGCCGCGCGCTGCACCGACGCCCGGAGCGGACGTCACAGGACGGGATACGGTCACCTGGAGGAGGGCTATCTCCTTCACGATGGGCCGTGACCCGTTGGTGAGCACGAGCTCGAGCGGCATGACGACGCCACCGGGCGTGCTCGCAATGCCGTGGTCCCCGTCGCCCATCGTCCAGTGAAGGATCGGACGGTGCACGGCCGTTGACCGCACGCGGCTCTTCACGAGCCGCGTGGCTCCGCCCAGAAGCGAGCGCGTCAAGGACACCTGACCGCGTCGGTCCGCATCGAGTTCGAGCATCGGCAATCCAGCTCCTGGGGTGAGTGAACCCCCTCACTCTCTCCCGAACCCTCCGAAAGGCGTCCGCCCGCGGCGGGGATCGTCGCGTCGGTGTCGCGAAACGAACCAAAAGGGCCCTCGTCGACGCGATCCTGGGGAGATCGGGTGACGAGGGCCGCGCCTCGAGGAGTGACCGGGATGCTGGGGACACCGCCGGTGCGGGCTGGAACGCCTACCGCGAGGAGTTGGGGGGTGGGTGGTTCAGAGGATGCCGGCGCCCACGGGGACGGAGATGAGGGCCGGAGCGGTCAGAGTGCGTCCACCGACCGTGATCGTGGTCGTGACGGAGAACGTCGTGAGAGCCCCGATGTTGACCAGGCTCGTCCGGTCACCCGCGATCCCGAACTCGACCGGAATGTTCAGGGACGCACCGGACAGCAGCGACACGGGAACGGTCGAGGAGAAGGTCGTCACGGGATATCCGACATTGTTCGTGTAGTTGATCGTGCGCGTGCCCGACGTGCTTCCGTTGAAGGTGCGGACGCCGAAGCCCTTGACCCGGCCGAGCGCCACGTTGACGCCAGATGCCTGCTGGACGACGATCGTCACGGATGCGGACTCACCGCTGATCGGTCCGCTGCCGTTCGCGAGCGTGAGCGTCGTCGGGACGGTGATCGCCACTGCCGCCGTGACGGTGGAGGCGCTGCCGACGACTCCCACCGAGAGGAGCGTTGTCTGCGCTGTCCAGGATGCCGACAGGTTGCCGATGGAGGCCACCGCCATCGGCACGGCGGCGGAGGCGACGATGACCGGAACCGACCACGCGGCGCCCTTCATCACGGAGCGGCGGCTGAGCCCGCGGGCGGGGTCGGCAGGGTTGCGGGTGTCGAGGTCGGTCATTCCAGCTCCAGGTTCGGGAAGAGTGAGTGGGTTGTGCAGTCACTTTGTCCCGAATCCCGCGGATCGGTCGATCGTCCTGGCGTCGATCAACACGGCGGTGGCGCGGAATTCACCTGTCGCTCTCAACCCGTCGCGTCGGGGCGGATACGTCGTCGCGCCGGGTGTGATCGCCGGAACCGTCGTGGTCGCGTGGCGTATCGGTGCCTGTCGCGACCCGAGCGGTCAGCGCGAGCGCAGCTCCGCCGGCGACTTCGCGCCGTGCGCCTGGAACGCCCGACGCATCGCCGCGGTGTTGCTGAACCCGGAGTGCCGGGCGATCTCCGTGATCGAGAGGGCGTCGTACTGCGTGTCGCCGAGCAGCGACTGCGCGAGCTCGAGGCGCAGTGCACGGAGCGCGGCCGCCGGCGACGTCCCCTCGCGGGCGAAGAGGCGCTGCAGATTACGCATCGACATGTGAAGGTCGCGCGCGAGGTCCTCCACGCCGTAGTCCGGATCGGCGCGGTTCAGCAGCAGCAGCATGCGCGCCCGATGGCTGGGCCGCCCGGACTGCAACGATGGCGGCTCGGTCTCGACTCGCTCCAGGAGCACCCCGTAGGCCATCTCCACCAGAAGTCGTTCCACCAGGTACGACGACACTCTGGTCTGCACCTCAGCGCGGCGGGCGACGGAGCTGGCGAACGTCAGCATCCCGTGGTTGAGCGGGGTGCCCGCGAGCGCGAAGGGCGTCGGCGCCTCCGGCACGCTCGCGTCGACGACATTGTCGGTGTCCAGCCACACCACGGTCGCGCGGGCGTCTTCGGTCCAGTGGATCTCCGCCTCGTGCGTGCTGTGGATGAGGACGCCGACGGCGGACTCATCCGCGTGGAGCAGGTCTGGGCTCAGCGCGACGCGACCCTCCGTCGCGAAGATCATGACCGTGGTGCGGGCGACATCCGTGCGCGGTGACCAGTGCCAGCGCGGACTGCGCGGACGGTGGGCGCTGACGATGGCCGACCGGTACTCCTGCACCGTGAGCAGCCCGCTGGCCGGCGCGTCCATATTCAGACACGCTGCCATTGCTCGTCGTAGTGCTCCGTTGGGCATGTTGTCCGATCGAATGTCTGGGAACGGGCGACCGCGCCCCGTCGCGGCGATCTGGGAGAAGTCTATGACTTTGTCGCGAAAAGCAAGGACCGCTGTCGCGCGGTTCGCATCCGGATCGAATTGTGCCAATCTTGCGCTCCCGTCGCGGGGCCCTTGTGGATCGGGCTTCTAACGTGGAGTCATCGCCCGGTGAACCCGAAGCACCGGGCGACGTCGCCGCCGAGGGATCGGCGGTCGGCAACGGGCCTCGCGCGTGCCCTGCAGCGCGCGCGGGGCCTCTTCCGGCTACTGGGGAGCTGACGGAGGGGGCCGGTCCGCACTGGGAACACAGCACGGGGCCGGCGCGATCAGATCGCGCCGGCCCCGACTGGTTCGGTCGTGACGCCCGCGTTTAGGGGCGACCCATGCCGTAGTAGGTCCATCCCGCGGCGCGCCAGGCCTCGGCATCGAGGCAGTTGCGGCCGTCGACGACGATCCGTCCTGCGGCAAGGGTGGCTGCATGCTCCGGAGAGAGCTCGCGGCGGTACTCGTCCCACTCGGTCACCACGATGACGGCGTCCGCCGCCCGGAGCGCCTCGTCGCGGTCCTCCACGTACGTCAGCTGCGGGTGGACCCGCTGTGCGTTCGCGATGGCCTCGGGATCGGTGACGGCGACGTGGGCGCCGAGTCCATGGAGCTTCACGGCCACATCGAGGGCGGGCGAGTCACGGATGTCGTCGCTGTGCGGCTTGAACGCTGCGCCGAGCACGGTGATGTTCTTCTTGAACGCCGAACCGCCGAGGGCCTCCACGACGAGCTCCACGGCTCGATCCCTGCGACGGAGGTTGATGGCGTCGATCTCGCGGAGGAACGCGACGGACTCGCCGCGGCCGAGTTCTTCGGCTCGAGCGGAGAAGGCGCGGATGTCCTTCGGGAGGCACCCGCCCCCGAAACCGATGCCGGCCCCGAGGAAGCGCCGCCCGATGCGGGCGTCGTGACCGATCGCCTCCGCCAACTGCGTCACGTCAGCGCCGGTCACCTCGGCGATCTCCGCCATCGCGTTGATGAACGAGATCTTGGTGGCCAGGAAGGCGTTGGCAGCCACTTTGACCAGCTCGGCGGTCGCGAGGTCGGTGACGATGAAGGGCGTGCCCTTACCGACGGCGGGGTGGTAAACCTCGCGCAGGACGTCTGCTGCGCGTTCACCGCCTGCGCCGCCGGGCACGCCGGCCACCAGCCGGTCGGGGTCGATCGTGTCCTGAACCGCCCACCCCTCGCGCAGGAATTCCGGGTTCCAGACGAGGGTCGCGCCAGTGGCCTCGACGCGAGGCGCGAGCCCGGCTGCGGTGCCGACCGGCACCGTCGACTTGCCTGCGACGACGTCGCCTTCGCGCAAGTAGGGGAGAAGGCCGTCGACCGCCGCGTTGACGTACGTCAGGTCGGCTGCGTAGCCACCCGCCTGCTGCGGCGTTCCGACGCCGATGAAGTGCACCGAGGCATCCTCCGCCGCCGCCATGTCGGTAGTGAAGCGCAGGCGTCCCGACTCGATACCTGCAGCGAGGATCTCCTGCAGCCCGGGCTCGAAGAACGGCGCCTCACCCTTGGACAGCGACTCGATCTTGCGAGTGTCGACGTCGATTCCGACGACGTCGTGGCCGATGGATGCCATGGCCGCGGCGTGCACTGCACCCAGGTAGCCGCAGCCGATCACAGATAAACGCATAGGACTTCCTTCGTTCGGGTCCGTGGTCAAAGGGGAGCGAGGTCGACACGCGCCCGCCGACGGATGGCACCCCGCGAGCGTGTCACATGAGTAAGGCGCTGGAGAAATTCCTCCACGCGTGCGTCCCACGAATGGTGCGCCGCGACGGATTCACGCTGTGCGCGTATGCGAGGCTCATCATCGCTCGTCGCCCGTGCGAGGGCGGCTCGCAATGCCGCAGGCAGTGCGCTTTGATCAGTGAAGATGTGGACGTCGGACCCAGACGATTGCAGCGCGGCCGCGTCCCCCGAGGGCGTGCAGACCACGCTCAGACCCAGTGCGGCGTACTCGTAGATCTTGAGCGGTGAGTGGTACATCTCACTACTGGAGGACTTGGTGTGCCCCGCGAACCCGACGTGCCACCTGGCGATCCGCTCGACGGCCTCCGAATGACTCAGACGTCCGAGGAACGCGATGTTCTCCCAGCCTTCCTCTCGACATAGAGACTGGAGTCGTTCGAGGTCTCCGCCCTCGCCGACGATCTCGACCGAAATCCGAGAACCCGTCTCCCGCAAGATCTGTGCCTCACAAGCCTTGACGGCCGCAAAGAAGACATCGAGATGCTGCCAGGCGACGACTGATCCCACGAAGCCGATCACGACTTGGCCAGGAACGCGTGGGGTTCGCGGCACGCGGGTGAGTGACTTCCTCACACCATTAGGGAGCACGAGAATCTTGGAGGGCTCGACCGCGGCGAAACGGACGATCTCTTCCGCAAGGGGCTGGCTCACTGAGACGACGAGATCAGCGCGCCGAAGAACGTGACGCTCGATAGATGCCGCCAGCTTCTCGGCGCGGAGAACTTTACGGTCGTGCGCAGTCTCCCGGGAGAGGATCCCATTGGCTTCCACCACTCGGATCGTGGAACGCTTCCAGCGGTGAAAGCTCGTCAGGCTTTGGAGGACTGCCGCGCGTTCGTAGATGAAGTGCGGGCGCGGGCTGCGCGCCGTCCGGACGAACGTGCAACAGCCTGACCACAGACCGGCGGTGACGCGGACCGCGTCGGCGACGCGGACCTTCGCAGCGGACACCCCGCCGTAGTCCGATTGGCGCACTCTGGCGAACCGACCCAGGAAGGGTAGGGAGGACGCCAGAGTAAGGGTGACGTCGATCCCGGCGGTTTCCAACGCTTCGACGAAGTTGACTATGTGTGTACGTGGCCCAGGGGTGTTGCTGTCCGACCCGATCGAGATACGGAAGCCGCCGACTAAGTAGTCGGCGCGCCCACCGGCCGTCAAACCGCTGTCCGCTTCCGCACAGGTGACACTCTCATCGTTGAAGCCCGATGCACGAGGCCCGCTGTCAGGTCCCCCGGCATCGATGAGATCGCTATGCCACCTTCCGAGACGACGCGCGCGATCTGGTGCTGGTGGTCATCGACGTGCTCCCCGGAGCGCCGACTTCTCGGCACGACGATCGGATAGATGCCCGCGTCGAGGAGCTGCAGAATGGTCCCCACGCCCGAGTGGGTGATGACGACATCAGCGTCTACCGCGGCTGAATGAAACTCCGACGCACTCATCTCCGACCGGACCTCGCCCGGAAGGTCATGCCGGTCGGTGACACCGACCTGCCATACGGTCCGATCATCAGCAAGTCCCGTGGCGAGGACAGCGTCGATCATCGCGTCGAACCGGAAGCCCTCGATGGTCCCTAGGGTGACGAACAGGCGAGGACTGATCGCCTCGGGGCGTGCGACATGAGCCTCGAAATCGTTGAGGACGCCGGGAATAACGCGCCATCGGCGATCCGACCAGGCGGCGTGCTGCGTGTGGAGATCCGCCGCCCGCAGTGCCTTGAGAATCTTTCCTGACTGCGACGGCCCGTCCACACGGGAGACACTCTCGATGTATGTCGACTCGATGCCCGCCATCCGTGCTGCGGGGAGAACGGCGACGGCGAGGGCGGCGCCGGTGCTGACGGCTTGGTCGAATCTTTCCGCGCGCAACAGACGCCGTATTTGTCTGTAGACGGAGAATGTGGTTCGTGAATCGCGTGGTCGGATGTACGGCACATGCAGGACATTCCGACCTTCGAGCAGAGACTCGCTCTGCGGCGTGCGGAACGTGACCCATAGTGAATCTTCTGCGGGCTCGAAACGATCGGACAGCCTCACCAGCTGCGCCAGGTGGCCCCCGGTCGAGGCGGCGAACAGCATTCTGCGGCTCATGTGGCCACTTCCTTCCGGCCCCAGCGCGGATTGCTCGCGCTGAAGAGATCGATGGGAAAAGCCTCGAGGAGCGGATCGCCGGACCATTCGAGTGCAGGAGAAGCCTGCATTCGTATCGCTGCTTCCGCGTCGTCCGCCAGAGCGGGTAGGTCTTGCCCGACCCCGGAGAAATAGTCCTCGTACTTGAAAAGCGACTCACTCCGTGGACGAAGCATGACGGTCGGAACCCCGAAGGAATGAGCCACGATCAGACCGTGAAGTGAGGAGGCGACGACCAGGTCGCTCCAGCGGATGCGGGCGAGAATCTCGTCGAGGGGACCGCGCGGATCCACCACCCGAGGGTCGCTCTCGTTGAAATACGGAAGATCGTTGAGGTTGGGAACGATTGCCACGGGCGGCGACTCGGTCCGGTGCGCAAGCAACTCATCGTCCCGCCACAGACGCCGGACGAGGAGCCCAGGATCACCGAAGACCGGTGGGACGTGTATACCGCGTTGTTGCAGGAATTGCCGGGTTCGTGGGCCGCGCACGGCCCGTACGTCGAGATCGGAGAACGTGTGCAAGCGCGGGTCCATCTTGCCGTTCACGCCGGTGCCCCACACGGTCGCCCCCGTGCGTGCGAAATGCATGATCGAGCCGATGGCAAGCAGATCGTTCGAGGGATTGGCGAGGGTGTCGACGCCGAGCAGCCGAGCTGACCTGGAAACGACCTCGGGGCCGAGCAGATCGCCGAAGTTGTTCACTCGCGGTCCCAATCGCAGGATCTTGCCGAGCGGGCCCGGCAGGATCCGCTTCCGAGGATTCCAATGGACGATGCGACCGCGGCTCACGACAGCGACCCGCCAGAGCTTGGTGCGGACATTCGATGCCCGGTCAGCTTCTTGAACTTGCTGCTTCGCTGCAGGCGTGCACGGTAGCCGTTCGCCGATATCAGGATCTTCCGCGCCATGCTCGGCGACTCTGGAAGCCTGTCCCATTCGATATTGAAGAGAGGTGAGCGATCGGCTAGACGCGGAAGGCCGACCTGGGTCTGCACCGTGTTGCTCGCGTGCATGGCCCTGATCCATGAAGGTGGGCGGCGGACATTGACGACCTTCTCGGTCTTCTTGACGAGGTGGTGCTGGCGGAAGTAGACGCACCGGAAGGCCCCGTCCGCTGGCGGCCGCTCAATCAGAGACATGAAGGGGTTGGAATGCCAATAACCGGTGAACAGGGCGCCGTCGCAGGCCCGCAGCCCCCAGGGGAAGTTGATGAAGACACGATCTTGACCGGCATACTCCGACTGGACAGCTTCGATGAAGTCGATCGCGAGCGCATCGTCGTTGTCCACTCGGGTCGTAATGAGCGGTCGCGCTCCGGTGTATCGGCGATCGCGGAGGAGTGCTCCCATCGTCGCGTTCGTCATTCCTGACACGAAGACAGGCTCCACAAGCGGTCCGTAAGACGCCATCCGCTCCTTGAACCAGCGGGGGCTTTCGTCGTCGCAGAAAATGAGCCACCTGAATGCCTTTGTCGACTGACTCTTCAGTGAGGGCAGCGAGAAGGTCTCGAACTCCGCCAGCCGACGCTCAAGCCAGGCGTCCTCGAGACGTCTCCCGGCCGGACCGTACTCCGGCGTCGTCAAGATGTTGAATTTCGTGAGTACCAGGTGGTCGAACTCCGCAGCCACAATCCCCGCCCGTTCACATCGGCTCCACACATCAGCAAAACGATGAAAGCCTATGGGGGGTATGTTTCACATAGGCTACGGGAGCAGCCGCGGTCAACACGATGGCGCTGAATGCGCCTTAGATGTCGCGGCGTAGTCCACCTCCGATCTCGGCTTCGCAGGAAGCCTTCAGCGCTCGGTATGATCGTCGCTCGTGCGGTTCTGAACCCGCACCTGGGAGCCGTCGCGAATGGGTGAATTGCAACTGTCGGCACCGGAGGAACGGCCCTCCGTTGTCGTCCTACAGTCCGTGAGCGCCCCGTCGCGCGGCATCGACTTCATCTCGGAACTAGAGCGCCACGCGACTGTCGAGACCTGCTTCCGTTACTTCTCCTGGCCGCGAGCGCTCCTTGCCGAGTACGACGTACTTCATATGCACTGGCCGGAATATTGGATCCGCAATACGAACGTCTGGAAGCGTTCGGCCCAGTACGTCCTGTTCCCTCTGCTTCTCGTGAGGCTGCGCCTCCGAAGAGCGGCTGTCGTACGGACGATGCACAATGTGGCCCCTCACGAGGGTGGCTCGCGCCTCGAGTCTCTCTATCTTCGGTGGTTGGACCAGATAACAACGCTGCGGATAAAATTGATTCCGTCCACGGTCGCCCCCGAGGGTGCAACTTTCGCGACTATCCCCCACGGCGACTTTCGAGCATTTGCAGAACTGGTCGCACCGGACACGACCCGTGTCGACGGTCGTGTCCTGTTTTTCGGCCACATACGCGCCTACAAGGCTGTACCTCAGCTGCTCGAGGCGTTCTCGGCGATCTCGGACCCGACTCTGTCACTGCATGTGGCCGGCGGGGTCAAGGATGCCGAACTGCGCGCACAGATCGAATCGCTCGCATCGTCGGATCGACGCATCGCCACGACGCTCGCCTTCGTCGAGGATGAGGATCTCGCACGAGAGGTCGCGGAGTCGACACTCGTCGCGCTGCCGTACTCGGAAATGAACAATTCCGGTGCTGTCTTCGTTGCGCTGTCCCTGAGACGCCCCGTTCTCGTGCCTCGATCCGAGGCAACGGACGAGCTCGCCAGAGAGGTGGGGGAGGAATGGGTCATCCGGTTCGACGGTTCGTTGAACAGGGAGGTCCTGGCGCGTGCGACGTCTGCGGCGCGGGATCTTCTCTTATCGCCATCAAACGCACCGCGTCTGCACGAGCGCGACTGGGCGCGCCTCGACGAGCTTCACTATCGGGCATATGTCGCCGCCATGGCGCTGGTCCGTCCCTCTCGGAAGGAATCCAGTTGAGCGGCCTCATCTTCACCATCGCCCAGAACGGGTACGACACAGCGTTCCTGCAGTGCATCGCTTCTCAGCGAGCGTACGCGCGCCGTATCGGCGTCGAATTCGTCGCTGTCACCAAGCCTTCTCGTGTGGAGGACACGGCGCTCAGCGCATGGCTGAAGTTGCCTTTGGCTCAAGCTGGGCTTGAGTCTGGATACGACTGGGTGATGTACATCGACGCGGATTGCCAGGTGAGTGGGCTCGCTCCGGACTTCAGGGACGATCGGGACCCGAGCGGCAGCGTCTTCATGGCGGACGGGCGAAGCGGCCGGGTCAATTCCGGTGTCATCATGTGTCGGAATACACAGGCCGCCCGCGCTTTCCTCAGCCTCGTCATCGATAGCGCGACGAGCGTAGTTCCTCCGGAGGACCGGCTGCATCTCAAATATGAGAATGGGAACGTGATCTACATAGATCGCATCCATGGAGGCGTGTCTCCTCTCCCGCAGGAATGGAACAACGCATCCGACCCGGGGCTCAAGGATTACGTCCGTCACTACACGGGAGATATGCGACCGTTGCTGAAGCGCACCCTGTGGCGGGAACTGCAGTATCGGGTACTCAAGCGGTTCCGCTCACGCCAGCTGTCGAAGTTCCAGAGTCAACCCGAAAGTAGAGGCGAGGAATTCGTGACCGCGTTGATGCGGCTCCGCGACGAGGTGCTCGAAGCGCATCCCGAGATCACGCTAGCTGTGAGCCACAGGCGCTGACGATGGGCCGCATGCTGCCGACCTGGGGTTTCTTTTCGATTGCGGCCGTGGCGACGGTGGCCGTCACCTGGCTGACCCTGGTGATCTCGAATCAGCCGGGTTTGAGCGCTTTCACCCTGGTCCCGCTTGCCGCGGCAGCGTGCATCGCACTCCTCCTTGTGCCCACCGACGCGCTACTGGCGATCGCCCTGGTCGTCTATCTGTTCATTCCCCGGACAGTACTGTCCCTCAACGAACTGCTGAGCACAGTCACTCCATCGCTCGTGGTGGTGGTGGTTTGGGCGATCCGAACGGTGACCGGAAAAGATCGATCTCGCCTGGCCGCCGTCGGAGGGGGCACTCAGAGCCTCGTTGCCCTGTCAGTGCTGTGGCTTGTCGTGAGTTTGGTGACTCACCGCGCACAGGAGAGCATGATCGCCTGGTCGTTGGACTTCTGCATCCTTCTGCTTCTTCTCATCGTCGTCCCCGCGAGCCCGAAGGCTCGGTCGAATCTGGAGAAGGCGTTTCTCTGGTCCTCGGTCGTCATGGTGGTGCTCTGCGCCGTCGAGTTCGCGGCGGGAGCGAACATCCTCCTCGATCCGCTCTATAGAGCGCTGGGTCTCCCGGAGGTGCAGCACTGGTCCGTGTATCGCGCGACCGGCACGCTCGGACATCCGCTTTACGCCGGCCTCTTCTTCTCCATGGCATTCGGTCTGGCGCTCGGCAAACGATTCGAGGTGGGAGACAACAGGTATCTCTGGTTCGCGGCGGCGAACATACTCGGGGTACTTCTCACGGTGTCGCGCAACAGCCTCGGCGCCATTGCGGTGGCTGTCGCTGTCATCGTCATTCCGAGCGTCTTTTCGCGATCGACGGCCTTGCGCAGCGGCAGCAAGGTGTTGATCGCCGCTGCGGTCGCCGTCGCTGCGCTCGCCGTGACGCAGGCCCCGGTGTTCCAAGATCGCCTGACTTCCGACGAGGCACAAGGGTCCACAAACGCGCGGGATTACATTCTCGGAGTCGCTCTGCAGGCCGCTGCTGACCATTCTTGGCTGGGCGCCGGACCTTCGACGTCAATCGTCGCGGCGGCTCCCTTCAACCCTCGCGGCGCGATCATGGAGAGTGCTTACCTGCAGACACTGATCAGCTTGGGCGTGCCGGGTCTGATCCTCCTCGGTCTTCTCATCGCCGGCGGTACGATCCGGGCGATTCGGACGCATTCGTACGGGCCGCTCGGACTCCTGGCCGCCTACGCATTTTCGGTCGCATTCTTCAACATCCTCGAATCGAGCAGACCGTCGCTTCTTCTTGGGGGCGTTGCGCTGATGCTCACATGGCAGAGCGCTAAACCGGCTTCGCCATCGATGCTTCCGATTTCCGCGGAACTACAGGGATCGCGGCCCGCCACGTTGATCACATGACGGACGACTCGGAGTTTCGCCGACGGGCGGTTTCCGGCGCGGGGTGGGTTGCTGCCGACAAGTGGAGCAATCGAATCATGGGGCTTCTGGTCCTGGTGGTCCTCGGGCGACTTCTGTCACCGCAGGACTTTGGTCTCGTGGCAGTGGCGACCGCATTCATGGCCTTCGCCGCCGTTTTCGTGGAGCAGGGACTGGGGCGATCGCTGGTGCAGAAGGACGACTTGTCGTCCATCTACCCCAACACCACGCTGTGGGCCTCCCTCGCGACTTCCGGAGTCGTCGCGGCGGTGATCATCGCTCTGGCACCACTGATCGCCTCGGTTTACGGCGCTGGGGACGAGTTGACCCCCGTGATCCAATGGCTCGCCGTGGGGTTGGTCATCAACGCATTGTCGTCGACGCCGGCAGCGCTCTTGGAGCGAGAATTCAAGTTCAAGTCTTTGGCGATACGCCGCTTTGCCGGGACGATGGCGGGTGGTGTCGCCGCCGTCGTCGCAGCTCTCCTCGGCCTCGGCGTGTGGAGCCTTGTCATCCAGTCTTTGACAACGGGCATCGTGGGGCTCGCAACTCTGTGGACGGCGAGCACATGGCGTCCGGAATTCGAGTTCAGCTTCTCGAAGCTGAAAGAACTGTGGGGCACCGGCACGAGCATCATCGGCATGGAACTGATCGGCCTGCTGAATTCGCAGGCGGATCGCTTGCTCATCGGAGCCTTCTTGGGCCCGACCACGCTCGGCTATTACTTCATGGCCATCCGCATCGTCTCGATCATCGTCGAACTCTTCTCGTCCGTGTTCTCGGGAATATCGCTGACGACTTTCTCCCGCCTACAGAACGACCGACCGCGACTCCTGGCGTGGTTCTACAAATTGACGAGCATGAGCAGTACCACGGCGATTCCGATCTTCGCTGTGGCCGGTACCACCGCCCCTGTGGTTCTGCCGTTCGTCTTCGGGGCCCAGTGGGCGCCGAGCGTCATCTTGATGCAGATCCTCTGCTTCCTTGGAGCTCTCAATGCGGTGGCGTACTTCGACCGATCCGTGTTGATCGCGGTCGGCAAGGCGCGGGCGGCACTCCTCCTCACGCTGGGTCAAGCCATCCTTGGACTCGTGTTGGTCGTGATCGCGCTGCCGTGGGGAGTCGTCTTCGTCGCGATCGCGGTCACATTGCGGCAGTATGCCTACTGGCCGATGAGGCTCGCCATCTTGAAGCGCAACGTCGGAGTCGAGCCGTGGAGATACTTCCTCCAATGGCTGCGCCCATTCGGTCTGTCCGTCCTCGCGGTGGGGCTGTCTTTGCTCATGGCGCTTTATCTGCCGCAGTTGAGTCAAAATGCGCCGATTGTCTTCGTGGCGGCGAATGTGTTGATCGTCGCGATAATCTTCCTCGCGGGCATTTGGGTGCTGAATCGCAGCTTCTTCAGTGACCTCATGAAGATCGTTCGACGAAAGATGTAAGGCGCATCGTGCGATCGGCGACCGGACCGCGGAGGTTCTCCATGAACAGAAGACGACCCGTCCGCGGGAACGCGATCGCAATGGCATTCGCCGTAGCGCTCTCCGTGTTTTATTGCTCCGTCCTGCAGTCGGGGGATCCGGCTGAGGCGAGGTGGGATGTGGCGACGAAAGGCGCGTCAGGCTCGTGGAATCGCGTGGTTGCCGCCGCGACCGTGTCCTCCGGCACATACGAGGAGTCCTCCTCTGCCATCGCCAAGGTCGGCGACTGGGTGACGGCGAAGCACTCCTCCGATTCCGCCGGCGCCAGCGCCAACGCCAAAGCCAGAGGTAATTACGCAGAGTTGTCGTTCAGTGGTGACTCGGTGGAATGGATCGGACGATCAGGTCCATCGCTGGGTATCGCGGAAGTGTTCGTCGACGGCGTGATGATGAAGCAGGTCGACCTCTACTCAAGTCAGCAGACCTTTCAGACGGTGCTGTTCCGCGCTGGAGGCCTCGGTGCGGGTGCGCACGTGATCCGCATCGTTCGCACGGGCACCCACTCCGCAGGCTCGACGGGCAACGACATCTCGCTCGATGCGTTCCGAGTCGTGGACAACGCCGCGCCGGCGGCGCCGCGGAATGTGTCGGTGACTCCTGCGCGAGACAGCCTCCTCGTGAAGTGGGACTCGTCTTCGGAGCCGGACGTCGTCGGGTACCGTCTCTATCGAGCACTCGAGGACGGCCCATTCTCGCTCGTCAGCGGCACAGATTCGCTGGTGGCGACAAGCTTTCTGGATATCGGCCTCACATATGGGGCGCGATATCGATATGCGGTCACCGCCATCGATTCCAGCGGCAATCAGTCGTCGCGCGGCAAGCTGCCCTCGGCGGTCCAACCGCCTCCCGTCACACCCCCGTTCCGGGCCTCCAGCTGCCCCACAACCGGAACAAAGGTATCGACTCTCGAGCAGCTGCGCACCGCCGTCGCCGGCGCACGACCAGGCACGGTCATCCTGCTGGCTCCTGGAACGTATCGAGGCGGGATCACGGTCACATCAAGCGGCACCACCGACAATCCGATCTGGATCTGCGGTCCTCGAACTGCCGTGCTCGACAATCAAAATGTCCAATCCAAGAACGGAGTGCATCTGGATGGCGCAGACAACGTTCACATCGCCGGCATCTCCATCCAGAACTTCCGGAAGGGCGTCGTGATCTCCGGATCTAACGGGTCGTCAGTCGCTGACGTCTCGATCGCGTCGATCGGTGAGGAAGCGATCAAAATTCGCTACTCGTCGACCGACACGGCTGTCCTTTACAACGTCATTCGCCAAACCGGACTGGCGATCCCCATGTACGGAGAGGGCATCTACCTCGGCACCTCCCCGAAAGACTGGTGCGCTGTTAACAACTGCGAGCCCGACCGCAGTGACCGGGCCATCGTCGTCGGAAACGACATCGCCCGCACCACCGCTGACCCCATCGAAGCCAAGCCGGGGACGTCGGGCGGCGTGATCCGTGGCAATACAATCGATGCGGACGGAGTATCCGAAGTCACGACGATCATCGCGGTCAAGGGAAACGACTACATCGTCGTCGACAACGTCGCTCGAAACGGTGTGGGTCCGTCGGGGTTCTACGCGAGCGAGACCGAAGTCGCGGGTTGGGGCCAGAACAACATCTTCGCGCGGAACACCGTGGCTCTCCGCAGCGCAGGCGTAGCGATCTATGTGAAGACAGGTGCCAACAATGTGGTCGATTGCTCGAACACCCCTGCGGGTCAGGGCGTGGAGCGGTCGAATGTTGTCTGTCAGAAGTAGCCAACGCGGTGCGCCTGATGCGTCTGCGGGAACACTGCTGCCGTCATGGGCTGCGGAATGGGTGGGGCGAATCGGCGGGCGATCGGCCTCCCGGAGGAGGCGCCATGTCTTGCGCCGCTTGATCGCGGTTGCTCTGGTGGCGGCGGTTGCTGCAGGCCTCGCTGCCTGTGTACCCGAAAAGACGCCACTCGAGAGCTACCTGGCCGGTAAGAATTATCTGAGGGGGGTCAACCTCTACACACTCGTCTTGCAACGAGACGCGGCGCCTGGAACGACAACCGCGGATCCGCAGGCGTCCTATGACTATCTCGCCGCTCGGGGCATGTCGGTCGTTCGACTGGGAGTTCCGTGGCAGCAGCTTCAACCCATCGCGCCAGGGCAATCCGCAACCGATGCTCTGAGCAAGCCCGTCTCGGTTGATTATCTCGATCTCCTGGAATCGCAGGTCGACATGGCGGACAAGGCTGGCATGCGCGTCATCCTCGATCTGCACAACGGCTGCACCTACCCCTGGGGCCCGGGGGCCTACGTGTCGGGTTCCGTCGTCTGCGGGGACGGCATCAGCCCTTCCGACGTAAGGAAGATCTGGCTGGCCATATCAGACCGCTTCCGCGATGACGACCGCGTCGCCGCCTACAACCTCTTCAACGAGCCTCGCGCTCGAATAGGGGTGGACGTTTACTTCGACTATGTGCAGGTGGTGATAGATGCGCTCCGCAGTGCTGGGGACGATCACGCCATCTGGATCGACTCGGTGCCAGGCGGAGCTCCTGGAGGATTCGCGCGCATTGCCGCGGACGGATCGCCCTTGCACGACCCGGCCGACGCTTTGGTCTATTCGCAGCACTTCTACCGTCAGAATGGTGAAAGCCGTGCTCGTCTACTGGAGAGAGTGAGTGACTTCGGTCTCTGGTGTCAGCGGAATGCCGTCCATTGCTCCATCGGGGAAATCGGCTGGAAGGCCAGCGCTCCTAGCGGCACGGCAGATGTCTTCACAGCCGTGTACGAGCTGGCCGATTCCTTCGAGATGGACGTGATGTATTTCAACGCCAGCTCCGTCCCGAATTCAGGCGATATGGCTGCCTACTTTGCTTCCGCCGGATCCACCGCCATCGACTCCAGTGGTCCGCAGGCGAAGGTCATCGAGCAGTTCCTCGATTGAACCTGCCTGTCAGTTAACAATGACGGCGCAGCATGTCGTCAGCCCCGACTCTGATGGCAGGTTGTCTATTGGCCTCAGGCAGCCGAATTGCCGGGGCGCAGTACGGCTCTACCGGTCTTGAGCACGATGAGCACGTCGCCCGCCAGTGACCAGTTCTCGACGTAGGAGAGGTCCAGGCGCACCGAGTCCTCCCACGAGAGCGTGGAGCGGCCGCCCACCTGCCAGGCGCCGGTGATGCCGGGCTTGGCGAGGAAGCGGCGGTGCACGTGGTCGGCGTACTTCTCGACCTCGCTGGCGAGCGGGGGACGGGGGCCGACGAGCGACATCGAGCCACCGATGACGTTGAACAGCTGGGGCAGCTCGTCGAGGCTGAACTTGCGCATGACGCGGCCGATCGGCGTGACGCGCGGGTCGTTGGTCATCTTGAAGAGGATCTCGTTGCCCGCGTCGCGCTGCTCGGCCAGCAGACCGGGGAGCAGTGCCTCCGCATCCGGGACCATCGTGCGGAACTTGAGCATGGTGAACTCACGTCCCTTGAGACCGACACGCTTCTGGCGGAAGAAGATCGGGCCCTCACTGCTGAGCCGGATGGCGACGGCCAGGAACACGAAGACGGGGCTGAGCACGATCACGCCGAGAAGGCTCGCGGACAGGTCGGTGATGCGCTTGAGGAACAGCTGACCCTTGCTGAACCGGGGCGTCTCCACGTGGATGAGAGGGAGGCCCGCGACCGGGCGCGTGTGCAGGCGCGGTCCGGCGATGTCGACGATGCTCGGTGCGAGCACGAGGTGCTGACGGCCGGCCTCGAGCTGCCACGAGATCTGCTTGACCTTGAACGGGGGGAGCTCATCGGTGCTCGTGACGACCACGGTGTCGGCTCCGACGACGCGCATCGCTGCGCTGATGTCGTTCACGGTGCCCATGACGGGGATGCCGGTGTCGCCGATCGTCGCGCCGACCTGGCCGGTCGGAATGCAGGCGCCGACCACGTGATAGCCGGCACCGGGCGTGCGGGCGAGCTCGTGCGCTATGCGCTCGACCGACTGCTCCGAGCCGATGAGCAGCACCCGCGAGGAGTAGTCGCCGGTGCGCCGGCGACGCAGGAGCCAGTGGCGCCAGAGCGACCGCTCCGCCATGAGGAGCAGGATGCCGGTGGGCAGTGAGATCAGCAGGTAGCCGCGGGCGACATCGAACTGCAGCAGGAAGCTGGCGATGATGACGACGCTGAAGACGACGAAGCTCGAGTTCGCGACGCGGACGTACTCCATCGACCCGGTGCCGACGACGCGGGGACTGCGGGTGTCGGCCATCGACAGGCCCGCCATCCACAGGACGACGAGGAGCGCGGAGAACATCCAGTAGGAGACGTCGGTGAGTCGCGAGTCTGCGGCCATGGCGACCTTCGCGGCGCCCACGCCGAGCCACAGCACCTGCGTGCCGTAGACGACGAGCACCAGCACGAGGAGATCGCTGAAGAGCAGCCGGCGCGCGTACCCCGCGGTCCAGCCGCGGAATCCCGATCGGGGAGTCCGGTCGAACTGCGCGACGGCGGGTGTGGACTGGGGGTCTTCCGCGGGCGGAGCGCTCGAGGCGCGTGGGCGTGTCGGCAGAAGACCGGCCGGACGCGTCACGCGCTCCGGTGTGTGCCGTTCCGGGCCCGCTTCGCGTTCGCCCGGGATCTGCACGTCGAGTTCGACTTTCACGTGGCCCCTTTTCCGGCGATGTCACGCCAGGCCCGCAGTGCGAGGTTCACCACGCACCTGCGAGGTCGGCTGTGAACTCCCTTGGATCGTGACGCTACCCGCCGATACAGCACCGTATTGAGCGGGGAGGTTACGTTGGCGTTAATTGATCTCGGGGTCGTCGCACGGTGGATCTCGGGCCTCATCGGGTGGTGGATCACGCGCGTGAGGAGCGGTCGGCGTCGCTCACCGGCGCGCATGGCGCGTGAGGGTGTGGACATGTCGTTCCGGGGATGAATTCGTCAGCGTCCCGCGGGCATCAGAGCCACGGCACGGCGCAGTAGACCCACGACCGCCTCCGTGGCGGGCACCAGCTGGGCTCCCGAGAGCTCGTACACCTCGGTGCTCTGCCGGTAGGGGTCGATCACGTCGAGATCGGTCGGAGCCTCGGGCGGGGGCACGATGCCGCGGAAGGACGACGCGAGGGAGACGACCGACCGCAGGGCCGCATCCACGGACAGCGCCCCGTCGACCTCGTCGCGAAGCTCTTCGTCGGTGATCTCGGCGGCGATGCGCGCGAGCTCCCGGACCGTGAAGGCCTTACGCGTGGCCGCCGGGGTGAGCTCCACGATCGATCGGCGGTGATCGCGGGCCATCGCCAGCACCAGATCCGCCTCGGTCAGGTCGGCGGCCTGCAGCTGACGGGCGCGGTGGGCCGCGGCATCCGTCACCCCCGCGCGCTGCGCGACGGCCTGAGCCTCGTCGGGCATGCCGGCGCCGACGAGCGCGCCGGTGCCGGCGCTGCGCACGGACACGTCGAGGAAGGAGCTGAGCTCGCGACGCAGCAGCTGCTCAGCCAGCGGCGATCGGCAGATGTTGCCGGTGCACACCGTCAGGATCTGGAACGTCACCTCACACGCCTCGCGAGCTCTTGACGGGCTCGACCGGGGTGCTCGAGGAGTCCGCGGAACCTGCCGGCGCGAAGAGTTCGGATGCCCCGACCTCCGCATCGGTCGCAGGCCCCGAGGTCGCCTGGTCCTCTCGTTCCCGACGCAGCTGGGCGCGCGTGGTGCCCTTGGAGCGGATGTCGTTGTTCGCGCTGTAGGTGTAGCTGCCGTAGCCGTAGCTGTCGGGTCCCTTGGAAGGGAGCATCGTGACGATGACGCCGAGCAGGTTGCTGCCGATGCCGTTCAGGGTCTTGACGGCGGCCTCCAGCTGCGGGCGCTTTGTGCTGCCCGAGGCGGCGATGAGGATCACGCCGCTGGTGTACTTCGACACCACGGCGGCGTCGGTCACGAGCAGGAGCGGGGGAGCGTCCACCAGCACGTAGTCGAACGCCTCGGTCAGCTCCGCGAGCGTGCGCTGCATGGCGTGGCTGCCGAGCAGCTCGGCGGGGTTGGGAGGTACGCGGCCCGAGGGCAGGACGAAGAGCTTGCCCCGGCCCCAGCGCTGCAGGACGTCGACGAGCTCGGCGTTGCCGATCAGCACGTCGGTGAGACCGGATCCGCCCTCGACGCCCATGTAGTCGGCGACGCGGGGGAGGCGCAGATCGCCGTCGACCAGCGCCACGCGGGCGCCCGTCTCGGCCAGCGCGATGGCGAGGTTCGCGGTGGTGGTCGACTTGCCCTCACCCGGTCCGGCGCTGGTGATGACGAACGACCGCGAGCCGGCGCCGGCGTCCACTCCGACGAACTGGAGGTTCGTGCGCAGCGTGCGGAACGACTCCGCCCGCGGATTCATCGGGTCGGCGTGGACGATCAGCGGGCGCTTCTTGGCGTCCGCGTCGAAGGCGATCCCGCCCAGGAGAGGCTTGTCGGTGACCACCTCGATGTCGTGGATCGAGTGGATGCGCGTGTCGAGCACGGTGCGCAGCACCGCGAACGCCATGCCGAGCGCGAGGCCGAGCAGCGCGCCGAGGGCGACGCTGAGCGGGAAGTTCGGGCTCGACGTCGAGGTCGGCACGAGCGCCGGCTCGATGGTCTCGATGCGGACGAGGCTGGCGGCGTCGCCCTCGGGCTTCTCGAGCCGGTTCACGACGACGTCGGCGAAGTTCTTGCCGACGGAATTGGCGATGGCGGCCGCCTGCTCCGGATTCGGATCGGTGACCGTCGCGGAGATGATGACGGTGTTCGCGGGAACGGATGCCGACACCTGACGCGCGAGCTGCGCCGAGGTGGTGTCGAGGTCGAGCTCGTCGATGACGCGGTCGAGGACGGCGGCGCTGTCGACGACGTCGACGAAGCTCGTCACCGCTTGGCGGGCGTAGTTCGTGCCCTGCGCGAGCTCGCCGACCACGGCGCTGTCGCTCGCACGGACCGACACGTAGAGCTGTGTCGTGGCCTGGTACTCCGGCGTCTTGAGCAGTGCCCAGCCGAAGCCAGCCGCCGCCCCGAGGACGGTCAGGGCCACGATGAAGATCCAGTTGCGGTGAAGGATTCTGACGTAATCGCGCAGTTCCAAGAAGCTGTTCCCCTCGAGCGGCGCCTGGTGCGCGACCACCCGAAGGCCGCGTATCCGGAGCGCACGGTGCTCGTTGCCCGAATTCTATAGTTGTCGTCGAGCGGGCGTTCAACCCGCCGCCGCCCGCCGAGATCCGCCCGACCGATTGGCTTGACGTGACCTCCCTCTCCGAGCTGTTCGCTGACGACCCCGCAGCAGCCGCACCCGTCGACGGCACGCGAAGCGACCAGATCGCCCGCCTGCGCGACGTCGTGGGAGGTCCGGCGAGCTCGGCGGAGGTGCCCCGGCCGACGTCGAAGACCTCGTCCGCCGGAGCCTCCGCGCTCGCCGCGGTGGTCGGCGAGCGGGCTCCCGCGCTGCAGCCCGCCAGAGCGGCCGGATCGTCGGACGCGCCCGCGGCGGATTCCGCCTCGAGCCGCTTCGGTGAGATGCGCCAGATGGTCGGCCTCGACCGCATCGGGGCCGTCACGGCCATCGTGTCCGTCCTCGCGGTGGTCGGCGTCGTCTCCGGGGCGACCGCGCTGCAGGCCACGTCGGGAGACGTGCGCGAGGCCCAGCAGAGCCTGCGCGCCGAGGAGGCAGACCTCCGCAACCACGTCTCCGCCCTGGAGACCGCGCAGACGCGGTTCGAAGATGCGGTGCAGGATGCTGCGGCCTTGGCCGAAGAGGCCGACACCACGCTCACCGCGCTCACCGGGAAGAGCGACGAGACGGCCCGCGTGACGGCGACCGGCGCTCTCGGCCAGCTGCGGTCGAGCGTCTCCGCGCAGAAGGCGGCGTCCACGCCTCAGTACGTCTCGGCGTCGCTGCCCTCCGGCGAGCTCACGGAGGTCGCCACGGCGCTGGACCGGGTGCGCGCCACCGCCGGTCAGGTCGAGGTCGCGATCGACGACACGCGTTCGGCCCGCGCCGCCGTCGAGCAGTCGCGCGCGGTCTTCATCGACGCGCTGTCCGGTTTCGGTGGGACCCTGCCGACGACGGCCGCCACGATCGTCGCCGAGAACACCGCCGCCGAGGCCGCCTACCGCGACGGCGTGACCGCCGCGCTGGTGGCCGTCGCCGCCGAGCAGCAGGCCGGCGGGTCGGGACTGGCCGCGATGATGACGTACGCGAGCGCCGTCGACAGCCTGCGTGCGGACAACGACCGGGCGATCGCCGAGATCGAGGCGCGCGACGACGGTCGATCGGACGACGGCGGGATCTTCGTCCCCTACACACCGCCGTCCTCCGGTGGGGGATCGCCTGCCCAGCCGACGACTCCGCCCGCCACGGACCCGCCGGCCGACCCGGGCACCGGGGGAGGGGCGCCGACCGAGCCTCCCGTCGACCCGCCCGTCGAGCCCGAGCCGACGCCCACGGACCCGCAGCCAGAGCCCACCCAGCCCGAGGCGCCGGTCGGCGGCTGACGCATCCCTCCAGGATTTGGGCGCGGCATCCTGATGCCGTAGTCTTGACCTTTGGTGTCCGGCTCTGCTGACCCGGCCCGCGAACGTGAGCCCTCCACTGGCGTGTTCCGCCGTGCTTCTGCACGGAGAACCACCCCGGAGCGGGATTCACGAACCTCTCCGTTCGATTCAAGAAAGCAGCACTACTGTGACGCGCACTTTCACCCCCAAGGCTGGCGAAGTCCAGCGCGAGTGGCTCATCATCGACGCGACCGACGTCGTCCTGGGCCGTCTCGCCACCCACGCCGCGGCGCTCCTGCGCGGCAAGCACAAGGCGACCTTCGCCAACCACATCGACTCGGGCGACTTCGTCGTGATCATCAACGCCGACAAGGTGGTGCTGACCGGTCAGAAGGCCGAGAAGAAGAAGGCGTACCGCCACTCCGGCTACCCGGGTGGTCTGAAGTCGGTCACGTACACCGAGCTGCTCGAGAAGAACCCCGAGCGCGCCGTGGAGAAGGCCGTCCGCGGCATGCTCCCGAAGAACAGCCTGGGTGCCGCCCAGCTGCGCAAGCTCAAGGTGTACCGGGGTGCCGAGCACCCCCACGCGGCCCAGGTGCCGTCGACGTACATCATCGACCAGGTCGCCCAGTAAGCGCCGCTCAGACATCTAAGGACACACTCGTGGCGAACATCTCCGACTCCATCGACAGCGCCGGCACCGCCGACGCGCTCCAGAACTACTCGACCGAGACTCCGGCCGACGAGACCGCCGAGGCCACCGCGCCCCGCCCGGTGCTCAGCGTCCCCGGTGCCGCGGTGGGCCGTCGCAAGCAGGCCATCGCCCGCGTGCGCCTCGTCCCCGGCTCCGGCACCATCACCGTCAACGGTCGCGAGTTCGAGGACTACTTCCCGAACAAGCTGCACCAGCAGCTGATCACCGACCCGTTCACGGTGCTCAACCTGACCGGCTCGTACGACGTCATCGTCCGCATCTCCGGCGGCGGCCCCTCGGGCCAGGCCGGTGCCCTGCGCCTCGGCATCGCCCGCGCGCTGAACGAGATCGACGCCGAGAACAACCGTCCGACCCTGAAGAAGGCCGGCTTCCTGTCGCGTGACGCCCGCGTCATCGAGCGCAAGAAGGCGGGTCTCAAGAAGGCCCGCAAGGCTCCTCAGTACTCGAAGCGCTGATCGGCACCGCTCCGATGCCGCTTTTCGGCACGGACGGGGTGCGGGGGCTGGCCAACGGCCCCCTCACCGCCGACCTCGCTCTCTCCCTGGCCCAGGCGACCGCCGTCGTCCTGGGCCAGGGCCGTACGGCCGACGCGCGTCGCGCCGCAGGCAAGCGCCTCACCGCCGTCGTCGCGCGGGATCCGCGCGTCTCGGGTGAGTTCCTCGCCGCCGCGGTCGCTGCCGGACTCGCGTCATCCGGCGTCGACGTGCTCGAAGCCGGTGTCCTGCCGACCCCTGCCGCGGCGTTCCTCATCTCCGACATGGACGCCGATTTCGGTGTGATGGTCTCGGCCTCGCACAACCCGGCCCCCGACAACGGCATCAAGATCTTCGCGCGGGGCGGCGTCAAGCTCCCCGACCTCGTCGAGCAGCGCATCGAAGCGGCCATGTCCGGCCCGAAGTTGCAGCCCACCGGCGCGGGTGTCGGTCGCATCCGGCGCTTCTCGGACGCCGAGGACCGCTACGTCATCCACCTGCTCGGCTCCCTGCCGCACCGGCTCGACGGCATCCACGTCGTGCTCGACTGCGCGCACGGCGCGGCCTCCGGGGTGTCGCCCGAGACCTTCCGCGACGCCGGCGCCCGGGTGACCCTGATCGGGGCCGACCCCGACGGCATGAACATCAACGACGGCGTGGGCTCCACCCATCTCGACCAGCTCGCCAGCAAGGTGCGGGAGGTCGGCGCCGACCTCGGCATCGCGCACGACGGCGATGCCGACCGCTGCCTGGCCGTCGACGCCGACGGCACGGTCGTCGACGGCGACCAGATCATGGCCATCCTCGCGGTGGCGATGAAGGAGCGCGGCCACCTCGTCAAGGACACGCTCGTCGCCACGGTGATGAGCAACCTCGGCCTGCACAAGGCGATGGCCGAGCACGGCATCACGGTCGAGCAGACGTCGGTCGGCGACCGCTACGTGCTGGAGCGCATGGACCAGGGCGGCTTCTCCCTCGGCGGCGAGCAGTCCGGCCACGTCATCATGAGCGAGTACGCGACAACCGGTGACGGGCTGCTGACCGGACTCCACCTCGTCGCCGAGATGGCCCGCCAGCGCAAGACGCTCGCCGAGCTCGCGTCGATCATGACGGTGTTCCCGCAGGTGCTGATCAACGTCAAGGGCGTGGACCGCACGCGCGCCACCACCGATGAGGGCGTCGCGGAGGCCGTCGCGGAGGCGACGGCCGAGCTCGGCGCCTCCGGACGCGTGCTCCTGCGCCCGTCGGGCACGGAGCAGCTCGTGCGCGTCATGGTCGAGGCCGCCGACGAGCACACGGCCCATCGCCTCGGCGAGCAGCTCGCCGACGTCGTCCGCGAGCGTCTCGCGCTCTAGCGGTTCCCCCTCAGGCGCCGCACGGTGGCGCTTCTTTGGCATGCCACCCACCGACGCCACCTTCCCGCCCCCGCGCGGATCGTAACGCGACAAGACTCGCGCGTTCCGCGACGGGCGGCGCGGACCCTGAACGGCGCTCGCCCTACAGTCAGGATCTGAGGTCGACGAAGGGGGAAATCGGCCGTGGAACTGAGGACGTATCTGCGCATCCTGCGCGCGCACTGGCTCGGACTGATCCTGCTGGTGGCCGTCGGCGTCGTGAGCGCCTTCGGCTGGACGCTGCTCCAGCCGAAGGTCTACAGCGCCGACGCGAGCGGGATCGTCGCGCCCGTGCGCTCGGAGCTGTCGGGCAACGACGCCGGCTCCGCGCTGGTGGCCGAGAACCTGGCGAAGTCGAAGGTCGGCTCCTATCTCGACCTCGGCTCGTGGCGGGCCGTCGCCGAGCACGCCATCGACGAGCTGGGCCTCACCGCCAGCCCGGAGTCGCTGGTCAATCGCGTGCAGGTGAGCAACCCGACCGACACCGTGAACATCAAGGTCGTGGCATCCGCATCATCACCGGAGGGCGCCCGCGATCTCGCGCAGGCCTGGATCCGCGCGATGGCCACCGAGGTCGAGAACCTCGAGACGAGCGGCGGCGCGAGCCTCGCGACGGTGCAGCTGGTTCCCGGGGACTCCGCCCGCCTGCCATCATCGCCGAGCTCGCCGAACGTGCGGATCGCCCTGGCGCTCGGTGCCCTGGCCGGTCTCGTGCTCGGCATCGCCTACGCGGTGCTCCGCTACACCCTCGACCGTCGCATCCGCTCCGCCGACGCAGTGGAGAAGGAGACGGGACTCTCCGTCGTCGGCACCATCCCCGACGAGAAGTCCTTCACCGCCGACAACCGCCTGCTGCCCGTCGACGGCATCTCGAGCGGATCGCACGCCGACCTGTTCGGCGTCTCGGAGGCGATGCGCGAGCTGCGCACCAACCTCCAGTTCATGGACGTCGACAACCCGCCGCGGGTCATCGTCGTCACGAGCCCGCTCCCCGGCGACGGCAAGTCGACCACGAGCGCGAACCTGGCCATCACGCTCGCCGCCAACGGTTCGAAGGTCGTGCTGATCGACGGCGACCTCCGCCGCCCGATGGTCGCGACGATCTTCCGCCTCGTCGACGGCGTGGGCGTCACCGACGTGCTGGCCGGACGGGCGACCGTCGAGGACGTCGCCCAGCGCGTGGGCCGAAAGGGCAACCTGCTGGTGCTCGGCGCCGGCAAGCTGCCGCCGAACCCCAGCGAGGTGCTCGGCTCCGAGCGCATGAAGAACCTGCTGCGGACGCTCGCGAAGGACTACACGGTCATCGTGGACGCGCCGCCGCTGATCCCGGTGACGGATGCCGCGGTGCTCAGTCACAGCGCGGACGGCGCCATCATCATTACGAGCGTGGGCAAGACGACGTTCGAGGCCCTCACCAAGGCGCTGCAGAACCTCGAGCGCGCCGGCTCGCGGGCGCTGGGCGTCGTGCTCAACCGCGTGCCGCGCAAGGGCCGCGGCGGCTACCACGACTACCGCTACGCCGGGGACTACTACCGCTCCAAGGGCGGCGAGGACGGGTTCGACATCGACCTCACCGAGGACACCGCGGGGACCATGGTCTCCGCCGGCGCGCCGGGCGCAGCATCCACCCCTTCTTCGTCGTCCGCGACGCGGCCCGCATCAGGACCGACGGGCTCGCCCGCGACCGGCAGCGCCAGCCCGACGGTCGTCTCGACCGGCACCGCCAGCCCGACGGTCGTCTCGACCGACCCCACGCGCCGCTCGCGCAGAAGCAAGAGGTGACGTGATGCTGCGCGAAGAGGGAACAGTGCTCACCGGCCGCCGGGTCGCGCGCTCGGCGACGGTCGCCGTGTTCGGCACCGCCCGGATCCGTCACAGCTTCGTGCCCGAGGGGGAGGCGCCGCTCCGGCTGGACGCCGGGCCCGAGGCCGTCGGGCTGCACGCGGTGCGCACCGGAGCGGTCATCGCCGAGACGGCCGTCGGCCCGCGGCGGTTCCTGGCGGGCGACGCCTTCGCCGCCGCCGACCGCACGCCGCCGCTCGCGCTCCGCGGCGACGTCGAGGTGCTGTCGCTCCTCGTGCCCCGCGACGCCTTCGCCGGTGTGGAGACGCCGCGCGGCGGAGAGGTGCGGGTGATCACGAAGGACAACCCGCTGCTCGCGCCCACGATGGACTTCATCGGTCGCGCGGGTCGTGCGCAGAGCGATGAGATCTCGGGGTTCACGGCCTACTACTTCGAGCGGCTGCTGCAGGAGATGATGATCGGCCTGCTCGTCAGCGCGTCGGCCTCCACGCCCGTGCCGCAGGGTCCGGGCACGTTCCTGCAGGCCGTGGCGGCGATCACCGCCCAGCGCGCCGATCCGGCCCTCTCGCCGCGGAGCGTCGCCCGCCACCTCAACCTCTCGCTGCGCCAGCTGCAGCGCGCCTTCCAGGCGAGGTCCACGACTGTGGAGCGCGAGATCCGCCGCGCGCGTGTGCAGCACGCGGTCGCCCTGCTCCGCGACCGCTCCTACGACTCGCTGAGCGTGGAGCAGATCGGGCAGTACTCCGGGTTCGCCGGCGGCTCGAGCCTCGCGAGGGCGATGGCGGCCGAAGGGTTCGAGTCGCCCGCCCGCGTGCGTCGCACCTCCCGCGCCCACTGACACCCGGTCCGAGGCCGCGACTCCTGCGCCATCGAGCGCCAGGTGTGGTGCTTCACGGCGCCGTCCGGCGACACGATTCCCCGCGCCGCCCTCCGCCGGCCGGAGCGCGCCATGATGGAGACGGCAGATCGCACCCGAACGGCGATCGTCCATCGTGGCCCGGAGCAGTCATCCGGGTCGTCACGCTCGGACGTCGTGACCCGAAGGATCGACGCGCGGAGCGGACCGCGGGGGCAGCTGGGGCTGATTCGCGACAGGCAACATGGGGGAACCCTTCATCGGAGACCGCCGTGGTGTTGCCGGCGATGAACCCGTGGGGACGGTGCCGCGAATGAACCCTTTGGGAGGGATCATGACCGAGAACCTGGACCATGAGAACGGCGACCGGAACGTCATCCGTCGCGTCCGCAAGAGCGCCGCGTGGTCGGCGTCCGTCATCGCGACGGCGATCGGCGCATCGTCCGTCGGCGAGCTCGACGGCAGGCGTCAGTCGAGCGTCTCGAGGTAGCGCAGCAGCACGCCCTCGCGGAGGGCCCAGGGACTCACCTCGAGCTCGTCGACGTCGAGCGCCTTCATCGTCGCGTGCAGAACGACCGCGCCGCCCACGACCTGGAACGTGCGCTCGGGGGTGATGCCCGGCAGCTGCTGCCGCGCGTCGGCGGGCATCGCCGCCATCCGCGGGATCCAGTCCTTGAGCGCCGCGCGCGTCAGGATGAGGCGCTCGCTCTCGCCCCATCCCGGGGCGGAGGTGCCCGCCAGGCGCGCCAGCGAGCGGATCGTCTTGGACGATCCCACGACGTGATCCGGTGCGGTGCGGCCGGACATCGCCTCGAGCACCGGCGCGAGCCGGGCGCGGACGTGCGCCCGCAAGTCGCCCATCTGCTGCTCGGTGGGCGGGTCGTCGGGGAGGAAGCCGACGGTCACCCGGCCGGCGCCCAGCGGCAGGGAGAGTGCCACGTCGGGCAGCTCGTCGGCGCCGGCAGCGACCTCGAGCGATCCTCCGCCGATGTCGAGCATGAGGATCTCGCCGGCCGACCATCCGAACCACCGCCGGATCGCGAGGAAGGTGAACCGCGCCTCGCCTGGTCCGTCGAGCACCTGCAGCGGCACGCCCGTGACGGCCTCGACGCGCGCGATGACCTCCGCGCCGTTCGTCGCCTCGCGCAGGGCCGACGTCGCGATCGTCAGGAACGCCGCGACGTGCTCGCGCTCGGCGACCCGCCGCGCGTCGTCGACGGCCGCCTCCAGCGCCCGCACGCCCTCCTCGCTCAGTGAGCCGTCGGGCTCCAGGAAGCGCATGAGACGCAGGATGCTGCGGTGCGAGGTGGTCGCGACCGGCATCGCGCCGGGGCTCGCTTCGGCGACCAGGAGGTTGACGGTGTTGGAACCGATGTCGAGGACTCCCAGGCGCACGCGTCGAGACTACTGGTCGGCCAGGGTGGCGCAGGGCGTGACCGCGGCCTTGACGAACGCCGCGGTCTGGTAAGCGTACTGGTAGATCCAGCCGATCGGGGAGATGGGGTCGTCGACGCCGACCACGGTGCTCTCGCCGGGGAAGCATCGCCCGAAGGTGTAGCGGGTGCGCGCCACGTGCGGGGTGAAGGTGATGACGGCGGCGGTCGAGAGCCCCTCCTCCCGGGCGTACTCGGTGAGCATCGCCGCCTCGCCCTTGGTCGTGAACGGCTCGGGATGCCGGCAGACGACCCCGTCCTGCGCGCACAGCTTCTTCGCGGCCCACTGCGGGCCCGCGGCGGGGATGGAGACGAGGATGCGGTCGGACACGCCGTCGGCGCGCAGCTGCTCGGCCATCTGCGCGCGGGCCTTCGTGATGGGGCCGATGATGAAGATCACGTCGGCCCGGTCGGGGCGCTGCTCGGCCGGGAAGGCGTACACGGGGAGGCCGGCCGCGACGACGGCCAGCACGGACAGGACGGCAGCGGTGATCACTGCCCACCACTCGCGCCTCGAACGCATCGGCCCGCCTTCCCCTGGTCTTCGAGCGGGCGCCGGCGGCCGTCGGGCCCGATGGTACCCCGCCGTGCTCGCGGCTCGCTGTGACGCGACGGCACGGAACCGCGGCATCCGCTCGGTTACGATGGCGCCATGCCAGCCGACGAGGCCGTCACGGCCGCCCCGCCCTCCGCGCTCTACCGTGCGCTCGACCGCGAGGACTGGGCCCGGCTGGCTCCGGAGATGGAGCAGCCCCTCACCGCCGCCGAGGTGGTGCAGCTGCGCGGGCTCGGAGACCGGCTCGACCTGCAGGAGGTGCAGGAGGTCTATCTGCCGCTGAGCCGGCTGCTCAGCCTGTATGCGCGCGCGACGAAGAGCCTCGGCGCGTCCACCAGCACCTTCCTGCACGAGCCCGACACGACGACGCCCTTCCTCATCGGCATCGCCGGGTCGGTGGCCGTGGGCAAGTCGACCATCGCGCGTCTGCTGCGCGAGCTGCTCAGCCGCTGGTCGGACACCCCGCGGGTTGAGCTGGTGACCACCGACGGCTTCCTCTACCCCAACGAGGAGCTGGAGCGCCGCGGACTCATGGCCCGCAAGGGGTTCCCGGAGTCGTACGACCGCCGCGCGCTGCTGGAGTTCCTCACCGACCTCAAGAGCGGCGCCCCTGTGGCCCGCGCCCCCTTCTACTCGCACCTGCGCTACGACATCGTGCCCGACGCCGTGGTCACCGTCCGCCGGCCCGATGTCGTCATCGTCGAGGGACTGAACGTGCTGGCGCCCCCGCCGAGCGCGAACGAGGTCTCCGTCAGCGAGCTGTTCGACTTCTCCATCTACGTGGATGCCGCACCCGACGACATCGCGCAGTGGTACGTGGACCGCTTCATGGCCCTGAAGAACGGCGCCTTCGCCAACCCGTCCTCCTACTTCAACGCCTTCGCCGAGATGAACGACGAGGAGGCGCACGAGACGGCCCTCGGCTACTGGTCGAGCATCAACCTGCCGAACCTCGTCGAGAACGTGCTGCCCACCCGCCACCGGGCGACGCTCATCCTCCAGAAGTCCGCCCAGCACACCGTCGACCGCGTGCTCCTGCGCAAGCTCTGAGGCGGCGCGACCCGCGGCATCCGTTTCGTTCAGGCTCCTCGCATACCCTCCCTCGTAGCATGGAGGTCATGTGCGGAATCGTCGGATACGTGGGTCCTCGTCCCAGTGAGCCCATCCTCGTGGCGGGACTCGCCCGGCTGGAATACCGCGGATACGACTCCGCCGGCGTCGCCGTCATCGACCACGACGGCGGCCTCGGCATGCGCAAGCGCGCGGGCAAGCTCAAGGTGCTGCGCGACGACCTCGCCGCCCACCCGCTGCCCGCGGGGACGACCGGCATCGGCCACACGCGGTGGGCCACGCACGGCGGCCCGACCGATGGCAACGCGCACCCGCACCTCGCCGACGACGACAAGCTGGCGCTGATCCACAACGGCATCATCGAGAACTTCGCCGAGATCAAGGCCGAGTTGCTCTCGGAGGGCTACACCTTCCGCAGCGAGACCGACACCGAGGCCGCGGCCATCCTGCTCGGCCGCGAGTACCACGCCGCCGGCGGCGACCTGCAGGCCGCGTTCCGCGCGGTCGTCGTGCGCCTCGAGGGCGCCTTCACCCTGCTCGCCATGCACCAGGACCACCCCGGCCTCGTCGTGGGCGCCCGCCGCAACTCACCGCTGGTGATCGGCCTCGGCGAGGGCGAGAACTTCCTCGGCTCCGACGTCGCGGCGTTCGTCGAGCACACGCGCAACGCGCTCGCCATCGGCCAGGACCAGATCGTCGCGATCACGCCCGAGGGCGTCACCGTCACCGACTTCGACGGCGACGACGTCGAGGTCGAGCCGTTCGAGGTGCTGTGGGATGCCGCAGCCGCCGACAAGGGCGGATGGTCGAGCTTCATGGCCAAGGAGATCAGCGAGGAGCCCGAGGCCGTCGCGAACACCATCCGCGGCCGCATCCACGAGGGCCAGGTCGAGATCCCCGAGCTGGACGGTCTCGACGACCTGTTCGCCGGCATCAACCGCGTCATCATCGTCGCCTGCGGCACCGCCGCGTATGCCGGCCAGGTCGGCAAGTACGCGATCGAGCAGTGGGCGCGCATCCCCGTCGACGTCGAGCTCGCACACGAGTTCCGCTACCGCGACCCCGTGATCGGCGACGACACGCTCGTCGTGTCGATCAGCCAGTCGGGCGAGACGATGGACACGCTCATGGCCGTCAAGTACGCCCACGAGCGCGGCGCGAAGACCCTCTCGATCTGCAACACCCAGGGCGCGACGATCCCGCGCGAATCCGACGCGATCGTCTACACGCACGCCGGCCCCGAGGTCGCCGTCGCCTCCACCAAGGCGTTCGTCGCGCAGATCACCGCGCTGTACCTCCTCGGCCTGCACGTCGGCCGGGTGCGCGGCACCCTCGGCGCCGTCGAGGCGGAACAGCACGTCCGCGAGCTCGAGTCGATCCCGGCGAAGATCCGCCGCATCATTGACGAGGAGCAGGGGCGCATCGAGCAGCTGGCGCACTGGATGGCCGACACCCGCTCGGTGCTCTTCCTCGGACGCCACGTCGGGTTCCCCATCGCGATGGAGGGGGCGCTCAAGCTCAAGGAGCTGGCCTACATCCACGCGGAGGGCTTCGCCGCCGGCGAGCTCAAGCACGGACCGATCGCGCTGATCGAGGCCGGCCAGCCCGTCTTCGTCATCGTTCCGTCGCCGCGCGAGTCCGCCGAGCTGCACAAGAAGGTCGTCTCGAACATCGAGGAGATCCGCGCCCGCGGCGCGCGCGTCATCGCGATCGCCGAGGAGGGCGACGCCGCGGTGCTGCCGCACGCCGACGAAGTGCTGCGCATCCCGCTCGCCGGACCCCTCTTCGAGCCGCTGCTGGCCGTCATCCCGCTGCACATCTACGCCATGGGGCTGTCGATGGCGAAGGGTCTCGACGTCGACCAGCCGCGCAACCTGGCGAAGTCCGTCACCGTCGAGTAGAGCGCGCCGTTCCGCGGCGCGGGCTGACCGCGAAACAGCACTCGGCCGGCGAGACGAAGGGTTTCGCCCTAGGTCTCGCCGACCGGGTGCAGTCTCGCGGTGGGCCCGCACCGGTGGCCGACGGTGCGGGATAAAGTGGCGGGTGCCCCGGGGAGGGGCCGGAGGGGAGCGGCGATGATCGTCGGCATCGGCGTGGACCTGGTCGACATCCCGCGGTTCGAGCGGTCCCTCGAGCGAACTCCGCGACTGCTGGAGCGCCTCTTCACGCCGGGCGAGCGCGTGCTCGCTCCGCGCTCGCTCGCCGCGCGCTACGCCGCGAAGGAGGCGCTCATCAAGGCGCTCGGCGGCTCGGACGGCGTGCACTGGACCGAGATCGAGATCACCCCCGAGCCGTCCGGTCGCCCCTGGTTCACCCTGACCGGCTCCACCGCCGAGGTCGTGGCCGCGCGCGGCATCACGTCGCTCCACCTGTCGATGTCGCACGACGCCGGGCTCGCGACCGCCTACGTCGTCGCGGAGTCGGAGCCGCAGTCGAAGGCGCAGCCGGGGACGACGGATGCCGCGGCCGCCGCTCCGCTCGACGCGCAGGTCGCCGCGTGAGCCGGCTGCCCACGGGCTCGATGCGCGAGGCCACGATCGACGTCGGTGCGATCACCGCGAACGTGCGGCACCTGCGCCGCCTGACGGAGTCCGAGGTCATCGCCGTCGTCAAGGCCGACGGCTACGGCCACGGCGCCGTGCGCTCGGCGGTGGCCGCCGTCGACGGCGGTGCGTCGCGCATCGGCGTCGCAGACGTCGAGGAGGCCCTGCTGCTGCGCAAGGGCGGCATCCGCGCGCCCATCGTGGCGTGGCTGCACGCCCCGGGTGCGTCCTTCGTCGAGGCGGCCGCGGGGCACATCGAGCTCGGCATCTCCTCGTTCGACCAGCTGCTGGCGGCGGCCGCCGCCGCATCCGCCGAGCGCCCCGTCGGCGTGCATCTCAAGCTCGAGACCGGCCTCGGCCGCAACGGCATCGCCCCCGAGGACTTCGCGCGGGTCTGCGCCGAGGCCGCACGGCTCGAGCGCATCGGCAAGCTCCGGGTGATCGGCGTCTTCAGCCACCTCTCCAACACGAGCCGCGAAGAGGACCGCGCGCAGCTGCGGGCGTTCCAGGACGGCCTCGGCGTCGCCGCGGCCGCCGGACTCGCGCCGCAGCTCCGGCACCTCGCGGCGACCCACGCCGCGATCGACCTCCCCGAGACGCGGCTCGGCTGCGTGCGGCTCGGCATCGGCATCTACGGGCTGTCGCCGATCGCCGGGCGCTCCTCGGCCGACCTCGGACTCCGCCCCGCCATGACGCTCCGCGCGGCGGTCGCCGCCGTCCGCCGCGTCGGCCCCGGGCACGGCGTCTCCTACGGCTTCGACCACCGCACCGCGCACGAGACGACGCTCGCGCTCGTGCCTCTCGGCTACGCCGACGGCGTGCCGCGGCAGGCGTCCGGAGCCGGACCCGTCTCGATCCGCGGTCAGCGCTTCCGCGTCGCGGGTCGCGTCGCCATGGATCAGATCGTCGTCGACGTCGGCGACCTCCCCGTCGCGGTCGGCGACGAGGCCGTGCTGTTCGGCGACCCGACCCTCGGGGTGCCGTCCGCGACCGACTGGGCGGATGCCGCGGCCACGATCAACTACGAGATCGTCACGCGCATCGGACCGCGCGTCACCCGTCGCCAGGTGTCGGCGTGAGCGGTCTCGATCCGGTCGCCGGCCGACGCGAGGTGTCGTCGCCGGGGGCGATGGAGACCTTCGGCGAGGAGATCGGACGGATGCTGCGCGGGGGCGACCTCGTCGTCCTGACCGGCCCGCTGGGCGCCGGAAAGACCACCCTCACCCGTGGGATCGCGGCCGGCGTCGGCGTGCGCGGGCCCGTGCAGAGCCCGACGTTCGTCATCGCCCGCACCCATCCCTCGCTCATCGGCGGACCGAGCCTCGTGCACGTCGATGCCTACCGGCTGGGCTCGCCCGCCGAACTCGACGACCTCGACATCGACGTGGAGCGCAGCGTCGTGGTTGTCGAGTGGGGTCGCGGCATGGTCGACGGCCTGCGCGACGAGTGGTGGGAGATCGAGCTCGAGCGTCCGGTCGGCGGCCGTGGTGCGGACACGATGTGCGGAGACATCTCCGCGCGCACGCTGGAGCTCGACGCCGACGCCCCGAGGATCGTGACGGTCAGCCGACGGCCGTGAGCCGCGGCATCCGCTCGTCCCTCGCCTCGGCCATCGCCTCGAGGACGGCCGTCGGGTCCTCGATGTGGGCGAAGTGGCCGGCGTCGTCCAGCCGGTGCTCGGCGAAATCGGGGATGTCGGCGGCGAAGGCGGCGGCGTCGGAGTCGGCGCTGAAGACGTCGTAGCTGCCGCGGACCGAGCGGACCGCACCCGTGATCCGGCTCCAAACCCGCGTGTCGTAGCGTGCGGCCAGCTTCGCCGCACGGACGAAGGAGTGCGGACGGATCTCGTCGGCGAGGGCGTCGGCGACGCTCGAGTGGACGAAGCGCGGGTTCGCGAAGAGCGGGGAGGCCAGCCGGCGCAGCAGCCCGGCGCGCCGCAGCGTGCGCAGGAGTCCGCGGCCGTCCGCGGGCAGCGCCGCGAGGAACCGCATGGCCAGCAGCATGCCGCCGAAGCCGGGGAGGCGGCGTCCGTCCCGCAGCGGGTGACGCACCGCGTCGGTCACGCTGCGACCGGTGGGGGAGACGAGCGCGACCGACAGCGTCGCGCCCGGTTCCCGCGCGGCGATGTCGAGGGCGACGAAGCCGCCGAGCGAGTGGCCGGCGACGTGCCAGGAGGTGTAGCCCAGCGCACGGATGGCGGTCACGACGGCCGCGGAGAGCTCGCCGATCCCGGCATCCTCCGGCAGCGGCCGGCTCTCGCCCCAGCCGGGAAGGTCGGGGACGACGAGGTCGACCACGGGGCGGGAGGACGCGTCGGATGCTGCGATCAGCGGCGTCCAGGTGGTCCAGGATCCCGCGGCTCCGTGGAGCAGCACGGTGGCCGGTGCGCCCGCCTTCCGTCCGGCGCGGACGACCACCGGACCGGTGGCCGTCTCGACCGTCACGCGGCGCAGGCCGATCGCGCGCTCGCTCAGCAGGAGCGCGGCGGAGCGGCGTGCCGGTCGGCGGGCGGACATGTGGCGGGTCACGTCACTTGTTCGTCGCGATCGGCCGCCTGGTTTGCCGGCGTCCCGCTGTTCCGCCCGCCGCCCTCCGCGCCGGGGGAGCGGGGCGGCGACCGCCGGCGTGTCCCGACTACCCTGAGAGGGTGTTCCTCGGCATCGACACCTCCCTCGGCACGGCCGTCGCGCTCGTCGACGCCGACGGGTTCGTCGTCGCCGAGGCGTCGAGCGACGACCCGCTGGGCCACGCCGAGGTGATCGGCGATCTGCTGGCCTCCGTCACCTCGGGTCGGCGCATCACGCACGTGGTCTCTGGCATGGGTCCCGGTCCTTTCACCGGCCTGCGCGTCGGGATCGCCGCCGCGCGCGCGTTCGCCCTGGGCCGCGGCATCCCCGTCGTCCCCGTGCCGAGCCACGACGCCGTCGCGCTGCAGGTGCTCCTGGCCGACGCCGTCGAGAGTCGCGAGACACCGCGGTTCGCGGTGGTGACCGACGCCCGGCGGCGGGAGTTCGCGTACTCCGTCTACGAGGGGCTCGACGACGACGGCCTTCCCGTCCGTGCGGGCGGTCCGCTCCTCTCGCCGCGCGACGAGACCGACGCGCGCCTCGCCGAGTCAGGAGCGTTCCGCGTCGACGCGGCGACGGTGCCCGCCGCGCTGCTCGCGACCGCGGCCGCCCGTGCTGTCGCCGCCGGTCGCACACTCGCCGGAGCGGAGCCGCTGTACCTGCGCTCGCCGGATGTGACCATGCCCCGCGGCCCGAAGCGGGTGACCGCATGAGCCTGCGCGAGGCGACCGTCGCCGACCTCGACGGGATCATGGCCATCGAGCGGGCGTCTTTCCTGGGTGACGCGTGGTCAGCGGCGGTCATGGAGGCCGACATCGCGTCCCCGCACACCTGGTACGTCGTGTGGGAGGAGGGTGCCGGCATCCGCGGCTACGCCGGCCTGCGCGCGCCCTCGGGCTCCGCGGACGCCGACGTGCAGACCATCGCGCTCGCCGCCGATGCCCGCGGCCGCGGACAGGGCCGGACGCTTTTGCGCGCCCTGCTCTCGGAGGCCACCCGGCGCGGCGCGCGCGAGGTGTTCCTCGACGTGCGCGACGACAACACCGCCGCGCAGTCGCTGTACGTCTCCGAGGGCTTCGTGCCGATCGGTCGCCGCCCGAACTACTACCCGGCCGACGGCGGGGTCGACGCGATCGTCATGAAGCTCGACCTGCGCGGGTGGGTCGCGCATCACGCGAAAACGGATGCCGCGGCCCCGGGTCAGGAGTGGTGCACGTGAGCGCGGCCGAGCCCCTGGTGCTGGGCATCGAGACGAGCTGCGACGAGACCGGCATCGGCATCGTCCGCGGCCGCACGCTGCTGTCGAACACCATCGCGAGCAGCATGGACGAGCACGCGCGCTTCGGCGGCGTGGTGCCCGAGGTCGCCGCGCGCGCCCACCTGGAGGCGCTGCAGCCCGCCGTCGACGCCGCGCTGGCCGAGGCGGGCGTCTCCCCCGCCGACCTCGACGCCGTGGCCGTCACGAGCGGGCCGGGACTCGCGGGTGCGCTGATGGTCGGCATCGGCGCCGCGAAGGCGCTCGCCGTCTCGCTCGACCGACCGCTGTACGCCGTCAACCACCTCGTCGGGCACATCGCCGCCGACCTGCTCGACGACGGCGCACCGCCGCTGGAGTATCCGACCGTCGCGCTGCTGGTCAGCGGAGGGCACACCTCGCTCCTGCTCGTCCGCGACCTGACCTCCGACGTCGAGCTGCTCGGCGAGACGGTCGACGACGCCGCCGGCGAGGCGTTCGACAAGGTCGCCCGGCTCCTCGGACTGCCGTACCCCGGCGGGCCGGAGATCGATCGCGCCGCCGACGGAGCCGCCGGGCCCGCGGGCGACCCCACCGCCATCCGCTTCCCGCGGGGCCTGTCCCGCGCGTCCGACATGGCCGCCCACCGGTACGACTTCTCGTTCTCGGGGCTCAAGACCGCGGTCGCGCGCTGGGTGGAGCAGCAGGACACCGACATCCCGATCGCCGACGTCGCGGCATCCTTCCGCGAAGCGGTCGTCGACGTCCTGATCACGAAGGCCCTCGACGCCTGCTCCCGCTTCGAGGTGCCGCGGCTGCTGCTGGGCGGCGGCGTCGTCGCGAACCGCAGGCTGCGCGACGTCGCCACCGAGCGCGCGGCGGCCGCGGGTGTGACCCTGCGGATCCCGCCGCTCACGCTCTGCACCGACAACGGCGCGATGATCGCCGGGCTCGCGGCAGAGCTCATCGCCTCCGGTCGCCGCCCGTCGACGCTCGCGTTCGGGGCCGACTCGACCCTTCCGGTGACCGAGATCCAGGTCGCGGAGCGGTCGTGACCGACGATCGGGATGCTGCGGCCGCCCCGTCGGGGTCCGATGAGCCTCGCGGCGAGACGCCTCCGATCTTCCGCGCTCCGCCTCCGCCGGTCGTCCCGCGGGCTCCTCTGACGGCGCCCGTCGTGGAGGCGCCGTCGCCCGATGTGGCGCCGGCCGGCGAGGACCTCGTGCTGCCCGGAGCGCATCGCGGCGGCTTCACGCGGCTGCCGACCGCCCCCGTCGGGATCGCGACGCCGGTCGTTCCCCTCGAGGACGTCGCTCCCCGCGTGGAGTGGGCGCCGCGGCCGCCGGTGTCACGCGGACTCTCGGCGTGGGCGCTCGCCTTCGCCGTCCCCGGCCTCGCCTTCTCATTGATCGTGGGCTGGGGGTTCCCGATCGGACTCGTCGCCGTCGTGGTGGGCGTGATCGCGCTGCGGCGTCCGGCAGAGAGCCGCGGCACCGCGATCTGGGCGATCTGCCTCGGCGCACTCTCCGTGCTCTACAGCGCGGGCTGGCTCATCTGGGCGGCCCAGCGCCTCGCCGTGCTCGGCTGACGCGCCGCGCCGAGTCAGACGCGGTCGGCCAGCAACGTGAGCCGCTTCGAGCCGATGCGCGTCACGATGAGCGTCGCCGAGGCGTCGCCGCGCAGCTTCAGCGACGTCCGCAGACGGGCGGGATCGATGTCCACCCCCCGCTTCTTGATCTCCAGCACGCCCACCCCGCGCTCGCGGAGAGCCCGTGACAGCGCCTTCACGTCGGACGGCAGCTCCTCGCGCACGCGGAACGTCGACACGAACGGGCTCGTCAGCGGGGTGTCGGAGGTCAGGTAGGCGATGCCGTCGGCGAGCATCCCGGCATCGAGGGCGCGCGCGACGTCGCCGATGAGGCGCGCCCGGATCACTGCACCGTCCGGCTCGTGCACGAACGCGCCGAGCGACCGCACCGGCTCGTCGTCGGCGTCGTCGGCGGCGGTCAGCTCGTGGGCGACGTCTCCGCGCATCATGAGCGCCGCCCGCCGCACGCCGGGCCTGGCGAGCGCCCCCGACCAGAGCACGAGCTCGATCGTGGCGCCGTCGGCGCTGACCCACTGCGCCTCGACGCCGTCGGGGATCGTGTCCCGGTCGAAGCCCGGCCCGAGCTTGATGCCGGTCGGTACGCGGGCCGCGAGGGAAAATGCCCAGTCCAGCGGCGGGGTGTGATCCTCCGCGCGCAGGCGGCTGGTCTCGGAGTGTCCGGCCGTGCGCCGCGCGGGATCGAGCCAGACGGCATCGACCGGGAGAGCGGATGCCGCACCCGGCGCGTGATCCTCGGCACGGCCGGCGCGCACCGACGCGTCCTCGCCGAACGGTGCGAGGTTGTAGGCCGCGATCGCGGCCGTGATCTCGTCGGCGTCCACGGCGGTGACGCGGAGCCCGAGACCGGCGAACCCCATCGCGTCGCCGCCGATCCCGCAGCCGAGGTCGGCGACGGACGGCATGCCGGCATCGCGGAACCGCGCCGCGTGGCGTGCCGCCACCGAGAGCCGCGTGGCCTGCTCGAGTCCGGCGCGGGTGAACAGCATCCGCGCGGCGAAGTCGCCGAACTTCGACTTCGCCTTCTCGCGCAGCCGCGCCTGGCCGACGACCGCCGAGACCAGTGCGGGGGAGTGGCCGTCCGCCCGCAGCCGCGAGACGGCGCGGGCGACGTCGGCCGTGGAGGCGATGGCGGGCTGGGCGTCCAGCAGCCGCAGGCCTTCGGGCGTGAGGAGGGCGCTGAGCTCTGCCGAATCCATCCGGCCAGCCTACGGCGCACCCCCGGAGCATCCCGCCCGGGGTCCGGGCTGACTGCAGGCCGTAACCCCTAAAGGGCCGGGGGGCGTCCCCGCAAACCCCCTGCCGCAGCTTCCCATTGTCCGGAGTCCTCCCCGATGCGATCTTCGGAGCCCCGCTCGTAGCGTGAGGCCAACATCACACACCGGGGTCTGTCCCCGAGATTGGGAAAGAAACCATGGCGGACAACACCAGCGTCGCTGGCTCCTACAACACCGGCGTGTGGGGCTCGGGCAACGAGGACAACACGACCAACAACGCGAACCTGAACCTCGGCATCGCGGACTCCTTCAACGCGGACAACTCGACGAACGACAGCGGCAACAGCGCCGTGGGCATCGCCGACTCCTACAACGAGGACAACTCGGTCAACGACAGCGGCAACACCACGACCGACATCACCGACTCGTGGAACACCGACTCCAACGACGTCGTCACCGACACCTCCGACTCGTTCAACGACAACTCGGACAACAGCGACAACTCGGACAACAGCGACAACTCGGACAACAGCGACAATTCCGACAACAGCGACAACTCGGACAACTCCGACAACAGCGACAACTCGGACAACTCCGACAACAGCGACAACTCGGACAACTCCGCGACCGACAACAGCGACAACTCCGTCAACGACTCCTACAACGACAACTCCGTCGACATCACGGAGGACTCGTACAACTCCTGGACCGACGACAACTCGGTCACGGTCGGCGTCCGCGACTACAACACGGGCCTCGGCAACCTCAGCATCGGGGGCGGCGCGGCAGGCACCGGCACCGGCGACGTCTGGGTCAACAACCAGAACACCATCATCGATCAGTCGGTCAACGGCGCCGGCGACGGCGGCTTCGCCGGCGGCGGGTCGGCGGTCGTGGCCTCGGGTGAGGACTCGATGGCGGCCGGCGACGGCATCAGCATCGTCAACACGATGGACTCGTCCGAGACCATCACGGCGACCGGCGGCAGCGTCAACATCGGCAATGAGACGACGATCACCACCGTCACCGACTCGTACAACGAGTACACCGAGACCAACGAGTGGACCGACAACTCCGTCGACACCACGGTCACCGACTCGTACAACGACAACTCGAGCGACTGGAGTGCGACGGACTCGTTCAACGACAGCTCCGCCGACTGGAGCGCGGCCGACTCGTTCAACGACAACTCGACCGACTACAGCGCGATGGACTCGTTCAACGACGAGAGCAGCCAGCTCTGGACGACGGACATCAACGCCGACGTCGACGTCATCATCGACAGCCAGAACGCCGCCGTCGTCGACGGCTCCGACTTCGCTGGCTGACACAGACCGCCCGGCCGCCGCCGCCTCGTGGCGGCCGGGCACCCATCCGCCCGCGCCGGACGGATGACCACACTTCCCCCACCCTCTCCCAGAAAGCGACGGCCATGGCCACCTTCGACGCCACAGACGACTCGTTCAACACCCGCGTGCGCGACTCGTTCAACACCACCAACACCACCAACAACGCCACCCTCGGCGCCGACCTGGACAACGTCGGCAACACCGACGACTCGACCAACAACAGCGGCAACTCCGCCTGGTCGATCGACGGCAGCGGCAACACCGACAACTCGACCAACGACAGCGGCAACGTCGACTGGTCGATCGACGGCAGCGGCAACACCGATTCGAACGACACCACCACCACCACGACCGGGTCGGGCAACGACAACAGCGACAACTCGGACAACTCCGACAACAGCGACAACTCGGACAATTCCGACAACAGCGACAACTCGGACAATTCCGACAACAGCGACAACTCGGACAACTCCGACAACAGCGACAACTCGGACAACTCCGACAACTCGGTCACGGACAACAGCGACAACTCCGTCAACGACTCGTACAACGACAACAGCCTCGGCGTCATCAGCGGCTCGTACAACAGCAGCATGGACGACCACTCGGTGACCGTCGGCGTCCGCGACTACAACACGGGCATGGGCGACCTCGACCTCGGCGGCGCCGGCGGCGGTGGCGGAGACGTCTGGGTCAACAACCAGAACACGATCGTCGACCAGTCGGTCAACGGCGCCGGCGACGGCGACTTCTCCGGCGGCGGCTCGGCGGTCGTGGCCTCGGGCGACGGTTCGATGGCGGCGGGCGAGGGCATCTCGATCACGCAGGTGCGCGACTCCTCCACCACGATCTCGGCCGACGGCGGCGACGTGAACCTCAACAACGACACGCGCATCACCACCATCGACGGCTCGTACAACACCTCGACGGTCGAGACCACGTGGACCGACAACTCCGTCGACACCAGCATCGCCGACTCGTACAACGACAACTCCGACAGCTACACCGCGGCGGACTCGTTCAACGACAGCTCGGAGAGCTACACGTCGACCGACTCGTTCAACGACAACTCGGACAGCTACAGCGCCGCCGACTCGTTCAACGACTTGTCGGTCACGCACGACGAGAGCAACTGGAACATCGACGCCGACGTGATCTGGGGCAGCGACGACTCCGTCATCGTGCAGGACGCGACGGTGGACGTCGACCCCGGCGACTGGGCAAGCTGAGGATCCGTATCCCGACCGGCACCGAATAGCGATCAGGACCTGACGGCCCTGGGTGGGAGACCGCCCGGGGTCGTCGGCCGTCGAACGAGAGGTCGACCATGACCCCCACCATCCGTACGACCGAGGATGCCGCGGCCGACGTGGTCGCAGCCCGTCCGGCCGCCGATCTGCTCGCGCTGGTGGAGCGCACGGCCGGCCTGTCGGACTCCGTCGGACGCTCGGACCTGGTCTCCCGGCTTTCCGAGACCCGTCAGCGGCTGATCGACCCCTATGTGCGGGTGATCATCGTCGGGCAGTTCAAGCAGGGCAAGAGCAAACTCGTCAACGCGCTGGTGAACGCACCCGCCTGCCCCGTGGACGACGACATCGCCACCAGCGTGCCGACTTCCGTCTCATACGGGGAAGAGCCGGAGGCGTTCGCCCTGATCCGCCGGGACGAGGGCACCGAGCCGTCGATCGAGCGGCGGCCGATCGCGCTGGACGACCTCGCCGAGTTCGTCTCCGAGAAGGGCCAGGGGGGCAAGGACCTCGAGGTCGTGGGTGCCGAGGTGAAGATCCCGCGCGCGCTGCTGAAGGGCGGACTCCGGCTCGTCGACTCCCCGGGCGTGGGCGGCGTCGAATCGACCCGCTCCGTCAGCACGCTCGCGGCCCTGTCGACCGCGCACGCCGTGCTGCTCGTCTCCGACGCCTCGCAGGAGTACACCGAGCCGGAGGTGCAGTTCCTGCGTCACGCGCTGCGCGTGTCTCCCAATGTGGCCGCCGTGCTGTCGAAGACCGACATCTACCCCGAGTGGCGTCAGATCGAGCAGATCGACCGGTCGCATCTCGGCGACGTCGGCCGCATCCCGATGTTCGCGGTCTCCAGCGACCTGCGGATGATGGCCGCCCAGGAGCAGGACCGCGAGCTCAACGAGGAGTCCGGCTTCCCGGCCCTCGTCGCCCACCTCCGTCGCGACGTGCTCGGGCGGGCGGAGGCCGTGCACCAGCGCGCCGCCGTGCACGACCTCGTCTCGGTGGTCGATCAGCTGGGCATGGCCGTGAAGACCGAGCTGCGTGCGCTGCAGCATCCGGAGGACACCCCGGTCATGATCGCCCGCCTGGAGGACGCCAAGGCCCGTGCGGACGAATTCCGCAGCCGTTCCTCGCGCTGGCAGGTCACGCTCTCCGACGGCATCGCCGACCTCATCTCCGACACCGAGCACGACCTGCGCGACCGGCTCCGCAAGGTGCAGCGCGAGGCCGAGCAGTCGATCGACGAGGGTGACCCGGGTCCGATCTGGGATCAGATCGCGGAGTGGCTCGACCTGCGCGTGTCCGCCGCGGTCTCGGAGACGTTCGTCTGGACCAACGAGCGCTCGCGCTGGCTGTCCGAGCGGGTCGCCGACGAATTCGTCAGCGGCGAGTCGGAGCTGCCCTTCATCGACGTCGGCGACACCGACGGCATCCTCGATCCCGTCGAGCACCTCCAGGGCATGGAGGAGGGACGCCTCGGCGCGGCCGAGAAGATCTACATCGGCGTCCGCGGCTCTTACGGCGGCGTGCTGATGGCCGGTCTCGCGACGAGCCTCGTCGGACTCAGCCTCATCAACCCGCTGTCGCTGCTCGTCGGCGTGCTGGTCGGCCGCCGGGCCTACCGGGAGGACATGTCCTCCCGGCTGTCGCGGCGCCAGGCCGAGGCGAAGATGCTCGTCCGCAGGCACATCGAGGACGTCGTGTTCCAGGTCGGCAAACAGCTCAAGGACCGGCTCCGTCTTGTGCAGCGCGTCTCGCGCGACCACTTCGGCGCCATCGCCGATCAGCTGCACCGGTCGCTCTCGGAGTCGGTGCTCGCGGCCAAGCAGGGGGCGACGGTCTACGCCAGTGACCGCGACGGCCGGATCGCCCAGCTGCAGACGCAGCTCGGGCGCATCGAGGCGCTCCGCCGGCAGATACCCGCACCCCTCGAGATGCAGCCCGTCCCCGGCGAGGCCGACGCACGCGCGGCGGCGGGGACGACGCGATGACCTGCGGTCGGCGCATGTGGGGGCTTCGCCGATGAGCCGCGGGGCGTCGGGCGAGGTCGGCCTGCTGGTCGACCTCGCCCGCGACGTCTACGCCGACGACGCGGCCGCGACCGATGTCCTCCAGGCGGCGCGCGCCCGCCTGCGCGAGCCGTTGCGCCTCGCCGTCGCCGGAATGGTCAAGGCCGGCAAGTCCACACTGCTCAACGCCCTCATCGGCGAGCAGATCGCCCCGACCGACGCGGGGGAGTGCACGCGCACCGTCACCTGGTACCGGTACGCCAAGACCGCACGCGTCACCGCCCACCTCGTGGGCGGCGGCGAGGTGCGCCTGCCGGTGCGACGGTCGGCGGGGGCCCTCGTGCTCGACCTCGACGGACGCACGGCCGACGACGTGTCGCGCATCGATGTGGAGTGGCCGTCGGAGAACCTCCGCGGCACCGTCCTCATCGACACCCCGGGCATCGCCTCGCTGTCCGAGCGCGTCTCCGCCCGGTCGACGCGCTTCCTGACGCCGTCGGATGCCCCGTCCGAGGCCGACGCGATCCTCTACCTGCTCCGGCACATCCACGCCTCGGACGTGTCGTTCCTCGAGGCGTTCCACGACACCGCCGCCGGCGCCGCGCAGACCGTCAACGCGGTCGCCCTGCTGTCCCGTGCCGACGAGATCGGCGCCGGCCGTATCGACTCGCTCCTGTCGGCCGCGCGGATCGCGGGGCGGTATCGCGCCGACGGCGAGCTCCGCTCCATCGCGCTGGAGTGCATCCCCGTCGCGGGCCTTCTCGCCGAGGCCGCGCGCACGCTGCGCGAGAACGAGTTCGCCGCGCTGCGGGAGCTCGCCGACCTCGACCGCGGCATCCGCGACCGCATGCTCATCTCCGTGGACCGCTTCACGCGCCCCACGACGGACTGCTCCCTCTCCCCGGCGCAGCGCCGCGCCCTGCTCGTCCGATTCGGGATCTTCGGCATCCGCCTCGCCACGGCCCTCATACGCGGCGGAGCCCGGACATCGTCGGACCTCTCGGAGCGCCTGGTGCAGCAGAGCGGCCTGGTCGACGTGCAGCGCTTCGTGGCCGAGCAGTTCCGTGCGCGTGCCGGCGCGCTGAAGGCGCGCACCACGCTCGACACGCTGGAGCGTCTCATCCGCGACCGGCCCCGCCCGGGGGCCGCCTCCGTGCACGCCGGCATCGAGCGCATCCGCTCCTCCAGCCACGATCTCCGCGAGCTCGACCTGCTGGCACTGCTGCGCACGGGCGGCCCCACGCTCCTGCCGGAGGACGCCGCCGAGGCCGAGCGGATCGTCGGGGGTGCGGGCACGGCATCGCTGTCGCGCCTCGGGCTGGGGGAGTCGGCGCGGCCGTCCGACATCGACGACCGGATCCGGACGCTCCTCGGCCACTGGCGCGCGCTCAGCGAGAGCCCTCTCAGCGACCGACGGACGGTCGAGACGTGCCACGTCGTCCTCCGCAGCCTGGAGGGGGTCGCTGCTCAGCGGGCGTTCGACGGGACGAGCCGGTCCGACGATGAGGGACCGGTCACCCGGGAGTCAGATGCCGGCGCCGGCGGAGGGCGCGACCGGGCCCCGGCGGATGTCGTGCTTGCGGGCCGTCCAGGCCAGAGCGGGCGGTAGCGCGCTCACGAGCAGTCCGAGCGTGGCCAGCGCGAGCTGGACGAGCATGATCTGCTCCAGGGGCGCACCGCGCTCGCCGAACGCGACGATCTCCCGCGCCAGCAGGAAGACGCCGCCCGAGAACATGAGGGAGCCGAATTGCCACCACCGCACGTTCGGCCGGCGCGCGGCGAACGACACCTGCAGCATGATCTGCAGCAGGATCACCACGACGGCCGGAGTGAAGACGGTCCAGAACAGGATGTCGGCGGCCGTCGTGTACGTCGCCTCCTGGCGCGTGCCGTCGACGGCGCGCACGAGGTCCGCGATGGCGGGCAGCTGCGCCTGCCGGATGACGAACATGTAGATGACGCCGGCGGCGCCGGCGGCGAGGCTCGCGATCCAGAGGATGCGGCTGAGGGCGACCAGGAACGGCGGCCGCACCTTCACCAGGACAGGCGGCGCCTCCTTGTCGGCCAGCGACGGACGCTGCGGCATCCCCGCCGCACCCGTCGCGTCCGCACCGGAAGACGCGCGAAGGTGCTCGAGTGAGGTGCCGGTGTCGGAGGTCACGCTCTCCTGGACCGGTGCGGCCGCAGCATCCGCCGCCGGGATCTCGGGGGTCGGCGTCTGCGCGCCGGATCTCCTCGGCTTGAGGGGCGACCGCACGCTCAGTACTCCTCGCCCGCCGCGGCGGTGTCGGGGAGCATCGCGTCATCGGAGGCGTAGTCGTCGGACTCGGTGCTGACGTCGGCCTCCGTGTACTGGGCGGCGGCGTCGGCGTACGGGTCCTCGACGGGAGCGGCCTCGGCGAACTCCTCGGCCGGTGCGGCCTCCTCGGCGGGGGCCTCCTCGGCGGGGGAGTCATCGAGCGGCGTCTCCTCGACGATCATCGCGGCGTCCGCGTCGGCCGCGACGACGGTGGTGGATTCGTCGGTGAAGGACCCGTCGACATCCACGGTCGTGGAGCCGTCGTTGAAGGAGTCGTCCGTGTCGACGGTGGTGGACTCGTCGTTGTTCGAGCCCTCGGTGTCGACGGTGGTCGATCCGTCGTTGTAGGAGCCGTCCGTGTCGATCGTGGTGGAGCCGTCGGTCGTCGTGTCCGTGTCGGTGTCCTCGTCGAACGAGTCGTCGATGATGGTGACGTCGGTGTCGTTGCCCATGTTGACGTCGTCTCCGGCGTTGATGGTCGTCGACTCGTCCTTCGTCTGGTCGATGTCGACCGAGCCGCCGGCGGCGATCGTGTCGTCGCCCGAGGCGACGACCGCGTCGTTGTCGAAGTTCTGCGTGACGTCGCCCTCGGCCCAGATGTTCTGGTTCACCGACTGGTCGACGATCGTGTCGCGGTCATCGACCGTCTGGAAGTGGTTGGTGATGTTCTTGATCTCGCGGACGACCGCGTTGGGCTCCTGGCCGGGCCCGCGTCCGCCGCCTCCGCCGCCGTTCCCGCCCGAGCCGCCGCCGTCCACGTGGACCACCTTCGTCACGCCGACCGGGACCTGCACGACGCTGGTGCGCTCGATGATGACGGGCGCGACGCTCTGCACGTCGTGGGCGGAGACGTTGTTCAGACCGCACCGCGACAGCGCGGCCTGCGGGTCGTCCTCGAACTCCGCGGCCGCCACCGGATCTTTCAGCAGGCTCAGGATGAATTCGATCAGGGCGTCGGCGACTGTAGCGAGCGTCATGCTCATGCTCGGCTCCTCTTCGTAGGGCGTCTGTTCAACGTAGAACGTCGGCGTGGGGGGCGCGTCGGGGTATATCCCCATCGACGCCGGGACCGATAGGGGGGTCTCACCCCGGAAGTGGGGGATGTGCCGGCGCTCACGCGGTCGCCCGGTCCTGCGCGCCGCCGTCGTCGGCGGATTCGTCGAGCGCGACGCGGAGCTTGGCGATGAGGTCGGAGCGGTTCGTGGCACCGAGCCGGCGGCGGATGCGGGCGATGTGGTGCTCCGCCGTACGCGGGCTGATGAAGATCGCGGTGCCGATCTCGGCGTACGTCTTCCCCTGCACGACGAGGGCGGCCACCTCCAGCTCGCGGCTGCTGAGCTCGCTGTGGGAGCGCGCCTTCGACGGGGATGCCGGAGCCTCCTCCATCGCGGTCGGGCGCACCTCCTCGTGCGGGTGCAGTCGCCGGGCGACGGCCAGAAGACGGGAGATCGTGCGGCGCTCGTCGGTGAGTCCGGCGCCGTGGCCGGCCAGACGCGCCCCGTCCCAGGCCAGTCCGACCCCGGACAGGCCGAGCGCGGCATCCTCCACCGCATCGGCGTCGACCGTGCCGGCCAGCACCGACGTCCACACCCGGCCCGCCTGGGCCATGGTCGCGGCGAGGCGGTTGTGGGCGGCGGCCTCGACGAGCGCCCGCGCGTGCGGACGCAGCTGGGCGGGGCTGTCGAGCAGAATCGCGCGCTGGACGCCTGCCCAGTGCAGGTGGGCCGACCACAGCGGCGGCGAGCCGAGCCGGGTCATACTCGCCAGCGCCTCGCTGAAGTGCGGCTGCACGCGGTCGATCTCGCCGACGCGCACCGCCGTGACGACGAATTCGCCGAGGGGCAGGATGCTGTACAGGTCGAACTGGGCGCGGAGCAGGCTCTCGCGCGCGCCTCGCCACGCCGTCGTCAGCGCGGTGGCGTCGTGGTACCGGCGCGCGATGGCCACGGTCAGCGCGTCGAGCAGGAGACGCTCGCGCGGGGCGAGGCTCCGCGCGTCGGGGAGGATGCCGGCCAGCGTCGACTCCACGTCTCCCGCGCGCTCCTGCTGCAGCGCGACCCAGGCCTTCCACAGCAGCAGCCGCCGCTGCGCCCACGCGCCGCCGTGTCCGGCGCCCACCGCCGCCTCCAGCACCGAGTGGGCGACGTCGGGCTCGCCCAGGTTCAGGGCCGCCAGCGCGGCCAGGACGGCGGGGAGCTCGGGGGTCGGGCCGCTCGCGCCCGAGGCGGAGTACATCTCGGAGGCGCGCACGAGGTCGTGCAGCGCGGCCTGCCCCGATCCGGTCAGCGACTGGGTGAGGCCGCGGCTGAGGAGGTCGGTCGCAACCGAGAGGGTGGACGGGATGGTGCGCCCCGGCGCCGCCCCGGCGTGCTGCAGTCCGCGCTCGCGGTCGGCGACGGCGATGGCCGCGACGCTCGCGTGAGCCGAGGTGAGGGCGCTGCGCGGAACGGCGCTGCGGTACACCTCGTCGCTCATGGGGAGCAGGCCGCGCGCGGCCCAGATCGATGCGGACAGGTCGATCGCGGCATCCCGGTCGGCATGCCCCTCGGGAACCTCCACGGAGTCCAGCGCGGCGCCGGCCGCGTCGATCGCCCCGAGGGCCCAGGCGGCGGACGCCACCCGGACGGCGACCACCGTCTCGTCGGCACCGGACTCCTCGGCGCTGCGATACAGCTCCCGCGCGCGCACCGGATCGGTCGTCAGCATCTCGTCGCCGCGGTGGAGGAGCGCCGCCGCCAGCCGGGGATCGCGGACGCCGGCGGGAAGGCGCAGCGATGCGTCGGCGGTGGTGTCCTCGGTGAAGGCGCGGATGAGACGCTCCACCGAGAGCGTCGACAGCACCGCATCGCGCACCAGGGGCATCGGGCTGCCGTTGGCGAGGAGGAACCCCTCGGCGTACGCGGCCAGGACGAGCGCCGGCTCGGCGTCGGGAGCGGGCTCGCCCTCGGACGCGAGGCAGACCGCCTCGACGAAGGCGCGGACGGCGGGTGTGCTCGAGCGCAGGCGATGGGCGACGACATCCTGCAGGGCGTCGGCGGTCTCGGGATGCCGCGGGTCGTCGCAGCGCTCGCCGTCGTGGACGGCCAGCGCCTCGGCGACGAGCCAGGCCGCGCCGCCGGTGGTGGTGAGGATGTCGCGCAGGCAGGCCGTGGTCAGGCTGGTGCCGCGCTCCTCGAGGTGCGCGGTCACGTCGGCGCGCGACACGTGGCCGAGCACGAGCGCGGGCTGCGACTGCTCGAGGATGCGGGTGACGGCTTCGGCGGGTGCGCCGGGGAGGAGGGGGCGACAGGCCACCAGCAGGCCCGCGTCGACGTCGGCGGCGCGGTCGGCCACCGCGGCCAGGAGTGCGGGGTCGAGCAGGTGCGCATCGTCCACCAGCAGCACGTCGTTCTGGGGCAGTCCGGGCACGTCCACGGCGGAGGTGAGGCGCACGACGGCCGTTCCGCCGGCCGCGATCCTCTGGCGCAGGCGGCGCAGCAGTCGCGATTTGCCCGAGCCGGCAGGTCCGATGATGAGCGCGCGGTGCGGTGCGCCGCCGGTGGCGAGCACCTCCGCGTGGGTGCGGGCGAGGATCGGCAGGAGGGCGGGCGGTTCGGCCGGGGAGAGGTGGCCCGACACCCGGGGGGCGGCGTTCATCGGGTCGCCTCCTCTGCCGGCGCCGGGGTGGCGGCTGCCGCTTCGTCCTCGCCGCCGAAGAGCACGACGGGGGTGTCCGCCGGCTGCAGGAGCGGTGTGGCGCTGTCGGAGGGGGACGGGACTCCGGCGGCGGGTGTGGCGGCCGGCGTCGACGACGCGGGCGGAGTCTCGGTGACGGCGTCCGCACCGTCGGGCAGCGATCCCGACAGCACCGAGATGGTGATGCCGCCGGCCAGCACGAGGGCGCCGGCGATGACGGATGCCGCAGCCGGCCCCCGTCCGAGCCATCCGCGGCGCGCGGGGCGGGGTGCGGGCGTCTCCGCGGCGGAGGCGGCGACGCCTGCGTTGCTCGAGGCCGCGTCGGTGCGGGATGGCGCCGGCGCGGCATCCGTCATCGCGGCGGCTCCCGCGGTGCTCGGCACCCATCTCCTCCGCGGCTTCCGCTGCGGCACGACGGGCGGCGCCGGCTGCGGCGCCTCGTCGAACGCGTCGTCCTCCTCCGGCTCGTCGACCCGGAAGGACGCCGCAGCCGCCATCGCCGCTCCGAGCGCGATGATCGCCTTCGGGTCGGCGTCGACGGCGATGGGCCGGTCGAATCTCTCCGAGAGCAGCTGCGCCACACGGGGGATGCGCGAGGACCCGCCCGTAAGCAGGATCGCGTGGAGGTCGTCGCCGTCGGTGTCGAGATCGGCGGCCGTCATCGCCTCGCCGAGCACGTCGGCCGTCTTCCCGATGGACTCCTCGATCATGTCCTCGAACTCGGAGCGCGTCAGGCGCACGGTGGTGCGTCCGCCGCCGATCAGGATCGGGACGACGGCCTCGGAGTCGAACGAGAGCGATTCCTTCGCGTCGATGCACTCGCGGCGCATGGCGGCCCACGCCACCCGGCTCTCGTCGTCGATCCTCATCGCCTCGGGCCCGATCCCGGCCGCGGCCACCGCGTGGCGCAGCACCAGATCGTCGAAGTCGGATCCTCCCAGCGTCGCGATGCCGGCGGGTGCGCCGGCGACGGCCAGCACCCCGTCGTGCGTCTTGCGCAGCACTACGGCGTCGAAGGTGCCGCCGCCGAGGTCGTAGACCGCCAGGAAGCGCCCGGGCGGCACCGGCCGGGACGCCTCGTAGCGGCGCGCGGCGGCCTCCGGCTCGGTGAGCAGCAGCACGTCCTTCCACCCCGCACGCGCCAGAGCACCGCGGACGGCGTCGATGCGATGCCCGCGCCACTCGACGGGGACGGTCACGGCCACGCCGCTGGGCGCAGCGCCCTCCCGCTCGGAGACGACGTCGATGACCCAGGTGACGACCTCGGCGAAGGCGTCCTCCGGTGCGAAGCGCCGATCGCCGGCCAGGATCGGGACGTCATCGCCGATTCGCCGCTTGAACTCCCGGATCACGCGCTCCGGCTGGGCGATGGCCCGCCGCGCCGCGGCGTCGCCGAACAGCAACTCGCCGTCCGCGACGAACACCGCGCTCGGCGCGCTGTCGCTGTGGCGCCCCAGGGGGAACGACACGGGCTCAGCATCCTCCGCCGCCCGCAGCACGGCCGCAGCGGTGCGGCTCGTGCCGACATCGACGGCAAGGTAGTACGACGTGCTCATCCGTGATCAACCCCAGAAGATCAGGTGCGGGGCCTCGTGCCGATCATGCCCAGTCATCGTGCCGCCCCGCACGAGTCCTATTCGGGTCCAGTGAAATATCGGATTGGCCCCACCGCAAGGGGATGGACGGATCAGATCCCGTAACTGGCACTCGCGTTGCGGGAGTGCCAGCGCTTCCCTAGACTGGTGTTAGCACTCGCCATGGGTGGGTGCTAACAAGTCTTCCGTTCCGAAGCGTTGAGAAAGAAGAGGTAGACCGTGTCGGTTTCCATCAAGCCGCTCGAAGACCGCATCGTCATCCAGCAGGTCGAGGCTGAGCAGACCACCTCCAGTGGTCTCGTCATCCCCGACACCGCCAAGGAGAAGCCCCAGGAGGGCGAGGTCGTGGCCGTCGGTCCCGGCCGCATCGACGACAACGGCAACCGCGTCCCGCTCGACGTCGCCGTCGGCGACCGCGTGATCTACAGCAAGTACGGCGGCACCGAGGTCAAGTTCGGCGCCGACGACTACCTCGTGCTGTCGGCACGCGACGTGCTCGCGGTCGTCGTCCGCTGAGACGCCCCCGAATGACGGAAGGCCCGGATGCTTCGGCATCCGGGCCTTCCTCGTTCCATCGAGAGGGCTTCCCGATCACACGCTCCCTGCCCTCCGCCCACAGGGCCACGCGGGTCGGTGTGGACCTGCCCGCCCTGCGGAGGCCGGTCCTAGGCTGGAACGATGAGCTCTCGCGTGCCCTCCGCCCCCACAGCGGCGTCGCCCGCCGACACGGCTCGCGAGCGCACCCTCGGCGGCCTCTACGCCCTGGCGGCGTACCTCCTCTGGGGCTTCCTGCCCCTCTACTTCCTGCTGCTCGTGCCGACCGGCCCGTGGGAGCTGGTCGCCTGGCGCATCCTGTTCTCCCTGGTCTTCTGCGTCCTCCTCCTCGCCGTCACGCGCGGGTGGCATCGGTTCGGGGTCATCCTCCGCAATCCGCGGCTCATGGGGTGGACGGCGCTGGCCGGCGCCTTCATCTACGTCAACTGGCAGGTCTTCATCCTCGGCACCCTGTCGGGTCATGTGATCGAGACGAGCCTCGGCTACTTCGTCAACCCCGTGGTCACCGTGCTCTTCGGAGTGCTGTTCCTGCGCGAGCGTCTGAGGATCACCCAGTGGGTCGCCATCGGGCTGGCCGTCGTGGCGATCGCCGTGATCGTCTTCGGCTACGGGCAATTCCCCTGGATCGCCCTGTCGCTCGCCTTCTCCTTCGGTCTCTACGGGCTCGTCAAGAAGCGGATCGGCCCCTCGGTCGACGCCGTCAGCGGTCTCACGCTCGAGACGGTGTGGCTCATCCCTGTCGCCGTGGTGCAGCTCCTCATCGTCTCCGCCGGCGCCGGGCTGACGATCGGCACCGCGGGGCCGGGACACACCGTTCTGCTGCTCCTCGTGGGCGTCGTCACGGCCGTGCCGCTGCTGCTCTTCGCGTCGGGTGCCCGCCGCGTGCCGCTGACGGTGATCGGGCTGCTGCAGTTCGCCGCGCCCATCCTGCAGTTCATCACCGGCGCCTGGCTGCTGGGCGAGACGATGACCCCCGAGCGCTGGTTCGGTTTCGGCCTGGTGTGGCTCGCGCTGATCGTGCTGTCCGTCGACTCCGTCCTTCACGCCCGCCGTGCGCGCGGCGTCTCCGATGTCGCCGCATTCACCTGATCGGACGCGAAATCACGGGCTTGGATAACGATTGGGTCGCGTAACACATCGTTAACCACTCGCAACACTCGCGAGACAGGCGCCGGGCTAGGTTGGGGGGCACTGGGCCGGCGCCCGAGCCGCGCCCGCGTTCATACACAGCAAGGAGCAACATGAACGTCTTCTCCCGTACCCGCACCGGAAAGATCCTCGGCGTCATCGCCGTGGCCGGCGCGAGCGCTCTCGTCCTCGCCGGCTGCGCCGGCGGCGGTGGAGGCGGCACAGAGTCGTCCGCCTCGTCGGGACCCACCGAGGACCTCACCCTCAAGATCGGCACCGTCCTGCCCCAGACCGGCAGCCTCGCCTTCCTCGGCCCGCCCGAGGAGGCCGGTGTCGGACTCGCCGTCACCGAGGTCAACGAGGCGGCCAAGGGCATCACCATCGACGCGACCTTCGGCGACTCCGGCGATGCCGACAACAAGGCCTTCGAGACCACGGTCCCGAAGCTGCAGTCGGCGGGCGTCTCGGCGATGATCGGCGCCGCGGCATCCGGCGTCACCAAGCTCTTCCTCGACAGCAACGTCAGCGCCGGCATCATCACGTTCTCCCCGGCCAACACGTCGCCCGACTTCACCACGTGGGACGACAACAACCTCTACTGGCGCACCGCCCCCAGCGACCTGCTGCAGGGCGAGGTGCTCGCGAACCTCATCGCGGAGGACGGTCACAAGAACATCGGCATCATCTACCAGAACGACGCCTACGGCACCGGTCTCTACGGTGTCGTCAAGGAGGTCTTCGAGGGCACCGGCGGTAAGGTCGTCGCGGACGCGTCGTACAACGACGGTGACTCCTCGTTCGACGCCCAGGTCGCGACCATCACGGCCGCCAAGCCCGACGCGGTCGTCCTGATCACGTTCGACCAGTTCGCGACCATCGCGCCGCTGCTGTCGAACGCCGGCATCGCCCCCGCTGACTACTACCTGGTCGACGGAAACCTCAAGAACTGGGGCACCGACGTCGCCGTTCCGCTCGAGGGTGCCAAGGGAACGCTCCCCGGCCCGAAGCTGTCGGACGACTTCCAGGAGCGCCTGAACGAGAACTGGACCGCCGCGGGCAACGCCGAGCTGGCGGACTACTCCTACTCGGGCGAGTCCTACGACGCGGTCGTCCTGCTGGCGCTCGCGTCGCTTGCCGCAAAGTCGACCACCGCGACGGACATCGCCGCGAAGCTGCAGGAGGTCTCCGGCGGCTCGGGCGACGGCGAGAAGTGCACCACGTTCGCCGACTGCGCCGACATCATCAACGGCGGCGGCGTCGCGGACTACGACGGCTACTCCGGCCCGGTGACGTTCGACGAGAACGGCGACCCGACCGAGGCCACGATCGGCATCTACCAGTACGGCGCCGACAACAACTACTCGCGCATCAACTGATACGCGTGTGACGCGAGGGCCCCGGAGCGATCCGGGGCCCTTTCGCTTGTGCCGGCTGCGCGGCCGCAAGCGGTGACCCGCGCAACGTGCGGTGCCCGTGCGGAACCGGAGGAGATGTGGTGATCCGGAGGAGCGTGCTGCAGCATCCGTCCTCCGGTTCGGCAGATCTCCTCGCGATCGCGCGGCACGGACCGCGCCTGCGCCGAGTACGCACGAAGAAGGGGACCGGATGCCGCGGCATCCGGTCCCCTCTTTTCTTAAGGTCAGCCCTCGTCGGCGCCGAGGGTGCCGAGGTACAGGCCGATGACCTTGGGGTCGTTCAGGAGCTCGCGGCCGGTGCCCTCGTAGGCGTCGCGGCCCTGATCCAGCACGTAGCCGCGGTCGCAGATCTGCAGGCAGCGGCGGGCGTTCTGCTCGACCATGATCGTCGTCACGCCGGCCTTGTTGATGTCGGAGACGCGGATGAAAGCGTCGTCCTGACGGACGGGGGAGAGGCCGGCCGACGGCTCGTCGAGGAGCACGACCGACGGGTCCATCATCAGCGCCCGCGACATGGCCACCATCTGGCGCTCTCCGCCGGAGAGCGAGCCCGCGCGCTGCTTGAGGCGCTTGCCCAGCTCCGCGAAGATGCTGCTGACGAACTCGAGGCGCTCCTTGTAGATCTTGGGGTTCTGGTAGAGCCCCATCTGCAGGTTCTCCTCGATCGACAGCGAGGGGAAGACGTTGTTCGTCTGCGGGACGAACGCGACTCCGCGTTGCACGAGCTTGTCTGCCTTGAGCCCGACGATGCTGTCGCCGTTGACGGTGATGTCGCCGCCGCGCACCTTGACCAGGCCGAAGATCGCCTTCAGCAGCGTCGACTTGCCGGCGCCGTTCGGGCCGATGATGCCGATCAGCTCGCCCTTGCGGGCGACGAGGTTGGTGCTGTTGAGGATGTTGACGCCGGGCAGGTAGCCCGCCACGAGGTCTTTCACCTCGACGACGACCCGGTCGCTCTTGCCCTCGGCGAGCGCGCTGGCGCCCGAGACCGCGGTGGAATCGCCCCTCATCGCTTGCCCTCCTCGGCCTCCTCGATGGAGACCTCGCGTTCTTCCTTGATCTCTTCCAGCAGCTGCACCGCGGAGGTGTCGAGTTCGCCGGCCACGCGGCCGGTGACGACGCCGAGGTCGACGTCCTGGTGGCTGCCGAGGTAGGCGTCGATGACCGCCTGGTCGTTCATGACCGTGTCGGGCGGGCCCTCGGCCACGACCCGGCCCTCGGCCATCACCACGACCCAGTCGGCGATGTGGCGCACCATGTGCATGTCGTGCTCCACGAACAGCACCGTCATGCCGAGGTCCTTGAGGTCGAGGATGTGGTCCAGCAGCGACTGCGTCAGCGCCGGATTCACCCCGGCCATCGGCTCGTCGAGCATGACGAGGGCGGGGTCGCTCATGAGCGCCCGCGCCATCTCGAGCAGCTTGCGCTGACCGCCGGAGAGGGATGCCGCGAAGTCGGCCTCCTTGGCGTCGAGCTTGAAGCGGGTCAGAAGGTCACGCGCCTTGTCCTCGTTCGCCTTCTCCTGCTTGCGCCAGATGGCGGGGAAGAAGCTCTGCCAGAACTTCTCGCCGCTCTGGTTCGGAGCACCGAGCTTCATGTTCTCGAGCACCGTGAGCAGCGACAGCGCCTTGGTCAGCTGGAACGTGCGCACCTGTCCCATGCGGGCCACCTTGAAGGCGGGGATGCCGGCGAGGTTCTTGCCGTCGTACGACCAGGTGCCCGAGTTGGGCTTGTCGAAGCCGCACAGCAGGTTGAACAGCGTGGTCTTGCCGGCGCCGTTCGGCCCGATGAGGGCCGTGATGGCGTTGCGTGGGATCTCGAGGTGCTCCACGTCGACGGCGGTCAGGCCGCCGAATCGGCGGGTGACGTTGTCGACGACCATGATCGGGTCGTTCTTGGCGACGCCGGGCACGTTCTCGCCCTTGGCGAGCCCCGTCGTCTTGGGTCGTGCGACGCTGCCTGTCGTGGGCGCCGGCTCCGCCGCCACCCCATCGACCGGCACGTTCGTTGGCTCGTTACTTGACAAAGGTCATCTCCCTCTTGTCGCCGAGGATGCCCTGCGGTCGGAAGATCACCAGGAGCATGAGTGCCACGCCGACCAGGATGAACCGGAGCGTTCCGGCCTGGATGTCGGACATGGGAAGGTAGCCGGCCGAGGCGAGCTCGGGCAGCAGGTTGCCCAGCAGCGCCATCACCATCCAGAAGATGATCGCGCCCAGCGAGGGGCCGAAGATCGTCGCGGCACCGCCCAGCAGCAGGATCGTCCAGATGAAGAAGGTGAGCGACGTGGTGTAGCTGGACGGGACCACAGCGGAGGGGAGCACGTAGACGATGCCGCCCATCGCGCCGATCACCCCGCCCACGACCAGTGACTGCATCTTGTAGGCGAAGACGTTCTTGCCGAGGGAGCGCACGGCGTCCTCGTCCTCGCGGATGCCCTTCAGCACGCGGCCCCACGGGCTGCGCATCAGCGCCCACACCACGAAGATGGCCAGCGCGAGCATCAGGATGCCGAACACGCGCATCCAGAGCTCCTGCTCGTTGTACGTGAAGGGTCCGAAGCCGTAGGTGCCCACGGGGAACGGGTTCGACGACCGGAACCCGTCGTGGTATCCGCCGAGGCCGTCCGCCGAGTTGGTGAACTCGTCGAACACCTGAGTCGTGAAGAGCAGTCGCACGATCTCCGCAGCGGCGATCGTCACGATGGCGAGATAGTCGGCGCGCAGACGAAGCGTCGGGATGCCGAGCGCGACGGCGAACACCGCGGCCAGCAGCAGGCCGATGATCATCCCGAGCCACCACGGCAGGCCGAAGCTGAGGACGGAGATGGCGTAGCCGTAGCCGCCGAGGGCCATGAATCCGGCCATGCCGAAGTTCAGCAGTCCCGTGAAGCCGAAGTGCACGGCCAGACCCGTCGCCGCGAGCGCGTACGCGATCGTGACAGGGCTCAGCAGAGCAGCGAGTGTGTTTCCGAGGATGGCGCCCCAATCCATGGCGGCTACCCCAATCTCTCTTTGCGACCGAGCAGGCCCTGCGGTCTGATCAGCAGGATGAGGATCAGCACGACCAGCGCTCCGGCGTACTTCAGGTCGGACGGGATGAACAGCGTGGAGGTCTCCACGACGATCCCGACGATGATCGAGCCGACGAGGGCGCCGAACGCCGTTCCCAGTCCGCCGAGCGTGATGGCGGCGAAGATCAGCAACAGCATCTGCGTGCCCATGTCCCACCGCACGCCGGGCCGGAAGTAGGCCCACAGGATGCCGGACAGGGCAGCGAGCACTCCGGCGAGCACCCACACGATGCGGATGACGCGGTCGACATTGATGCCGGATGCCGCGGCGAGCTGCGGGTTGTCGCTGATCGCGCGCGTGGCCTTGCCGATGCGGGTGCCCAGCAGGAAGTACGCGACGCCGAGGATGACGACGATGCTCACGCCCATGCTGATGAGGTCGATGTACGACAGCGAGATCGGCCCGAACTGCAGGGGAGTGGGGCTCGCGCCCGGGAGCTGGAAGGTCGATCCGCCGATCAGGTACTGGTAGAAGTAGCGCAGCGCCAGCGACAGGCCGATGCTGACGATCATCAGCTGCACCGTTCCGAGCCCTCTTCGCCTGAGAGGGCGCCAGAGACCCGCATCGAGGGCGAGCCCGAGGATGCCGCCGCCCAGGAGCGCGACGATGAGGCCGGCCCACAGGGGCAGCTGCCAGAAGGTGGTCGCCATGAGGGCGACGAGCGCGCCCCACGTCACCATCTCGCCGTGCGCGAAGTTCGACAGGCCGGTCGTGCCGTAGATGAGCGCGGCGCCCATCGCCGCCAGCGCCAGCAGCAGGCCGAAGTTCAGGCCGTTGATGATGCGGGAGAAGAGCTGATCGGCGAACGACTGCGTCTGCCTCTCGCCCTCGCCGAGGAAGAGGTTCACGATCTTCGACCCGGTCAGGCCGAACTCCACCTCCTGCGAGGCCGAGTCGCCGGCGACGATGACGCCTTCGGGGAGCGTGGACTCGTCGACGGTCAGCGTGTAGGTCGCCTTCTCGGGGACGTACAGGCGCCACTTGCCCTCCGCGTCGGTGATGGTCTCGGCGTCGAAGCCGCCGCCGTCGACCGTCAGCTTCACATCGGGCACGGGCTTGTCGTCGAAGGTGATGACGCCCGCGAAGTAGAAGTCGGTCTTCTCCTGGTCGCCGCCGGGCGTGTCGGGAGCTGCGGCGTAGGCGGCCAGCGGCGAGCCCACGGCCATGAGCGCCACGGCAAAGGCGGCCACCAGGAGCACGAACCACCTCAACGGGCGTCGTGCGGTCGCGATCGTGGAACCCACGGAACCTCCAGTTAGTCACCACTGCAGACCGGAGCCTCGGTGGACATCGGCCTTGATGAACGGTACGAGCGTAATGTGTCGGTTCTGTTTCGCGTACCGGCCGATTCCGAGACGTGATCGAATCGGAACTCCGGCCCACCATACGGGGGATCGAGTCCCGCTCCGGCCTCGCGCCCGCGTCGTGTACGCGCGCACGCGGGAACAAAAGCGCGGCCTGCCCGCTTAGAATCGGTGTCGGAGCCGGCGGACCCGTGTCGCTGCGCACCGGCCGTCGTCGTCCACGAGCAACGCGCCGCGCGCGCAGGAGAACCCATATGGAGCACAACGACCCGTTCGGCATCGTCGGACTCACCTACGACGACGTCCTCCTCCTGCCGGGTCACACCGACGTCATCCCCAGCGAGGCCGACACCTCTTCGCGTGTCACCCGCCGCATCACGGTCGCGACGCCGCTGCTCTCCAGCGCGATGGACACCGTGACCGAGGCCCGCATGGCGATCGCGATCGCTCGCGAGGGCGGGCTCGGCATCCTGCATCGCAACCTCTCCATCGAGGAGCAGGCCTCCATGGTCGACCGCGTGAAGCGCAGCGAGTCGGGCATGATCTCCAACCCGATCACCACCACCCCCGACGCGACCATCGACGAGGTCGAGGCGCTGTGCGGTCAGTTCCGCATCTCGGGCCTGCCCGTCGTCGACGAGTCGGGCCGCCTGGTCGGCATCGTGACGAACCGCGACACGCGTTTCGTCTCGGGCTTCGAGCGCTCGACCACGCGCGTGAAGGATGTCATGACGAGCGAGGGCCTCGTCACCGCCCCCGTCGGCATCGGCGCGAACGACGTCATCGCCCTCTTCGCCAAGCACCGCGTCGAGAAGCTGCCGCTGATCCACCCCGACGGCACGCTCGCCGGCCTCATCACGGTCAAGGACTTCGACAAGAGCGAGAAGTACCCCCTCGCGACGAAGGACGACCACGGCCGCCTGCGCGTCGGCGCGGCGATCGGCTTCTTCGGCGACGCGTGGGAGCGCGCCGAGGCGCTGCGCGACGCAGGCGTGGACGTCCTCGTCGTCGACACCGCCAACGGCCAGTCCGCGGGCGTCATCGACATCGTCCGCCGCCTCAAGGCCGACCCCTCGTTCGAGCACATCGACGTCATCGGCGGCAACGTCGCGACCCGCGAGGGGGCGCAGGCGCTCATCGACGCCGGTGTGGACGCCGTCAAGGTCGGCGTCGGCCCCGGCTCCATCTGCACGACCCGCGTCGTCGCCGGCGTGGGCGTCCCCCAGGTGACGGCCGTCTACGAGGCGTCGCTCGCGGCGCGCGAGGCGGGCATCCCGGTCATCGCCGACGGCGGACTGCAGTACTCGGGCGACATCGCCAAGGCGCTCGTCGCCGGCGCGGACAGCGTCATGCTCGGATCCCTCCTGGCCGGCACCGACGAGTCGCCGGGCGAGATCGTCTTCCAGGGCGGCAAGCAGTTCAAGCAGTACCGCGGGATGGGCTCGCTCGGCGCGCTGCAGACCCGCGGCAAGAAGACGTCGTACTCGAAGGACCGCTACTTCCAGGCCGACGTTCCCACCGACGACAAGCTCATCCCCGAGGGCATCGAAGGCCAGGTCGCCTACCGCGGCCCGGTCGCGGCCGTCGCGTACCAGCTCGTCGGAGGCCTGCGGCAGTCGATGTTCTACGTCGGCGCCCGCACGATCGACGAGCTCAAGGCCAAGGGCAAGTTCGTCCGGATCACCGCCGCCGGGCTCAAGGAGTCGCACCCGCACGACGTGCAGATCGTCGTCGAGGCGCCGAACTACAAGAAGTAGGACGTTCGAGAGGGGCGGATGCTGCCCACATCCGCCCCTCTCGTCTGCTCCGGCAGTCGCACACTACGGTGGGCGCATGGCAGAGCCGACCGCGCCGCGCTTCTACGATCGGGCCCGCGTCGCGGGGTACACCGACGGGGTGTTCGCCATCGCGGCGACGCTTCTCGTCCTCGACCTCACGACCACGGCCATTGGCGAGCCGACCGGCGACGCCGAGCTGTGGGCTGCTCTGGGCGCCATGTGGCCCAGCTTCCTCAGTTTCTGCGTCAGCTTCGTGCTCCTCAGCGGGCTGTGGGTCATCCACCTCGGGCAGTTCCGCAGCATCGCCCGGGTGGACCTCCCGCTGCTCTGGCTGAACAGCATCCGCCTGCTGTTCGTGGTGCTAATCCCGTTCACGACCAGCCTTGTTTCCCAGTACTCCGATTTCTACGCGGGCCGCATGCTGCTTCCGATCAACTTCTTCTTCGCTGCGCTGCTGGGCTTCGCGTCGTGGGCCTGGGCGGCTGCGCGATCGGGCCATCTGTTGGCCGACGACGCCCGCGCGAATGCGCGGGCGGAGAACGCCGGTGGGCTTGCGGCCGTCCTGTGCGGCTTCGTGGCGATGATCATCTCGCCATGGGTCGGTTCCTGGGCATTCGTGGCGTACGCGCTCAACGGCCCGCTCACCGTTCTCCTGAAGCGCCGCGGCGCGGCGCGGGTGGCGCGTGCGCCTTCGGCGCCGCGCTGACGGCGACGTCACAGGCCGAGCGGCACGCACACCTCGCGACGTCGCCGCCGGGCCTCGGCGCCGCGGTCAGCGGAGACGGAAGGCGGGGTCGGCCTGAGCCGACGGGTCCTGCGCGAGGTCGGCCAGCACGGCGCCGACGCCGGGCGCGAATTTGAAGCCCTGCCCGGAGAATCCGGCGCCCACGACGATGCGCCCGACGCGGTCGAGCACGAACGCCTCGTCGGGGGTCGACGTGTAGGTGCAGCTGATCGGGTCGGCCGTCGTGGGATCGAGTCCCGGCATCCATTCCGCCACATAGTCCGCCAGCGCGGCCGCGTGCGCGTCCGTGCGGAACGGACGCGCGTCGGGGTCGACCTCGTCGCCCACCAGGTGGAAGCCGACCTTGACGCCTTCGCCCGGCCCCGGCATGCCGTAGACGTTGGCCGGCCAGGATCCGGGGGAGACGAAGTGGTTGAACGACGGCCACGCGGTGGACGGATGCCGCGGCGCGAAGTGCGCCGGACTCTCCTCCGTGACGCGCAGGGGCGGCAGGGCGATGCCGGGAAGCATCCGCGGCGTCCACGCGCCCACCGTCACGACGGCGACCGCGGCACGAATGACCCCGGCCGCGGTCCGGATGCGGACGCCGTCGGTATCCTGTGACACGTCCCCGACGGGCGTCTCCCAGCGCACCTCGCCGCCGGCCGCGGTGATGCGCTGCTCGAGCGTCCGCAGCGCGACCGCCGCGCGCACCACGCCGGCGTCGGGGGAGTGCAGCACCGTGCCGTCGAAGCGCATGCCCGTCCATCGCCGCGACGCCTCGGCGGGATCGAGGAGCTCCGCCGGGATGCCGCGGCTCTCCAGTCCCGCGTGGATGTCGGCCAGTCCGCCGCCCGTGCCGCCGAGGGCGGCGCCCGAGCCGTGCGAGACGAGGCCGTGCAGGCGCAGCAGCGGCTCGCCGTCGGGCTCGCCGAGAGCGTCCCAGCCCTCGCGCGCCCGGGCGAGGAGGTCGAGGTAGTGCGGGTCGACGTAGGCGTTGTTGAAGTTGCGCGTCGCGCCGTGGGACGCGCCGCGCGTGTGCCCGCGGGCGAAGCGCTCCAGGACGAGCGGGCGCTCGCCGCGCCGGGTCAGCGCCCACGCCGCTGAGAGGCCCATGATGCCGCCGCCGACCACGACCACCCGCGTCTTCTCGTCCACACCCCGATCCTCCCAGCCGGCAGATGCCGCGGCGACTTCTCGCGACCGAGGAGGAGCCTCTCGGACCGCCCGGGTAGGCTGGAAGGGTGAGCATGGACATCGAACTGGGCCGCGCGAAGCGCGCTCGCCGCGCGTACACGTTCGACGACATCGCCGTGGTGCCCTCGCGGCGCACACGCAACCCGGAGGACGTCTCGACCGCCTGGACGATCGACGCCTTCTCGTTCGACATCCCGGTCCTGGGCGCGCCGATGGACTCCGTCGTGAGCCCGCGCACGGCTATCATGCTCGGACAGCTCGGCGGCCTCGGCGTGCTCGACCTCGAGGGCCTCTGGACCCGCTACGACGACCCCGAGCCGCTGCTGGCGGAGATCGCCTCGCTCGACACGAAGACCGCCACCGGCCGCATGCAGGAGCTCTACGCCCAGCCGATCCGGCCCGAGCTCGTCACCGCCCGCCTGGCCGAGGTGCGCGAGGCCGGCGTCACGGTCGCCGGCGCGCTCACCCCGCAGCGCACGCAGGAGCTGTACGAGACCGTCGTCGCCGCCGGCGTCGACCTCTTCGTCATCCGCGGCACGACCGTGTCGGCCGAGCACGTGTCGTCGGTCGACCAGCCGCTGAACCTCAAGAAGTTCATCTACGACCTCGACGTGCCGGTGATCGTCGGCGGCGCCTCGACCTACACCGCCGCGCTCCACCTCATGCGCACGGGCGCGGCCGGCGTGCTCGTCGGCTTCGGCGGCGGGGCGGCCTCGACCACGCGCGCGGTGCTCGGACTCCACGCGCCGATGGCCACAGCCGTCGCCGACGTCGCCGGCGCGCGCCGCGATTACCTCGACGAGTCGGGCGGACGCTACGTCCACGTCATCGCCGACGGCGGCGTGGGCACCTCCGGCGACATCGTGAAGGCGCTCGCGATGGGCGCGGATGCCGTCATGCTCGGCGTCGCGCTGGCCCGCGCGACCGACGCCCCCGGCCGCGGCTACCACTGGGGCCCCGAGGCCCACCACGCCAAGCTGCCCCGCGGCCGTCGGGTGAAGGTCGACCAGATCACCGACCTCGAGTCCGTCCTCTACGGCCCCGCGCCCGTCGCCGACGGCACCGCCAACCTCATTGGGGCGCTCAAGAAGTCGATGGCGACCACGGGCTACTCCGATCTCAAGGAGTTCCAGCGCGTCGAGGTCGTCGTGGCGCCCTACAGCCTCGAATGACGGGCCCCGCGGCCGGCGCGCCGCCCACCGAGGTGCCCGACGTCTTCCCGCCCACGCTGCGGGAGGTGCTGCTGCGGCCGCGCTGGATCGCGATGCTGCTGCTCTGCCTCGTCGTCGCCGGCGTCTTCGCCTGGCTCGGGCAGTGGCAGCTCGGTCGTGCGCTGACGTCCAACCCGCTCCCGCCCGGGGCGACCGAGCAGGTTCTGCCCATCGCCGACGTCGTCGAGCCGGGGGAGTACCTCGACGGGCCGCTCGTGGGGCAGCGGGTGACCGTCACCGGAACCTGGGTCGCAGAGGACTTCCTCATCGTCTCCTCCCGCTTCAACGACGGGCAGGAGGGCTACTGGGTGACCGGGCAGCTGCGGGTCGCCGACACCGCAGCCCCGACCTCCCTCGCCGTCTCCATCGGCTGGGCTCCGACGGAGGACGCCGCGCGCGCCGCGGTCGATCAGCTCGACGCCGAGGCGCTCAGCGGCGCGACGGCGCCCTTCGCCGTCACCGGGCGGCTCATCTCCGACGAGGGGCCCGCCGTCCCGCGCGCGAACGTCGACCCGCAGACCATGACGCGCATGTCGCCGGCCGCGCTCCTCAGCCGCTGGCACGACATCGACGGACTCCAGGTCTACCGCCCCTACCTGGCGGCCGAGGTCGCGCCGCCGTCGCTGCAGGACATCGCCTCTCCCGCGCCCGACGAGGGTTCCTCGGTGAACTGGCTCAACATCTTCTACGCCGCCGAGTGGGCCGTGTTCGCCGGCTTCGCCTTCTACCTCTGGTACCGCCTGGCACGCGACGCCTGGGAGAGGGAGGTCGAGGAGATGGAGGATGCTGCGGCCGCAGCATCCGGTCCTCCTCCGCCGGTCGACGCCACGAGCACTCCGGACGAGGGCCCCGAGGCCCGCGACTAGACTGGGGGGCATGCCCGCCGCCCCTCGACTCGCGTCGTTCCCGGCCATCCGCAGCGCCCTGAAGTTCTACCAGATCTGCTCGGTCATCACCGGCGTCGGCCTGCTGCTGCTGTGCGCCGAGATGATCCTCAAGTACACCCCGCTGCGCGTGGAGCTCTTCCTCGGCGGCTCGGGCGGATTCCTCTGGTTCGCACCCGTCATCGACGGCGCGGAGGGTCTCGTCTCGACCGGTGACGGCTTCAACCTGTCGCTCGGCATCCTCGTGGCCCACGGCTGGTTCTACGTGGTCTACCTCTTCGCGTGCTTCCGCGTGTGGAGCCTGATGCGCTGGCACTTCGTGCGCTTCCTGCTGCTGGCCACCGGCGGCGTCGTGCCGCTGGCCTCCTTCTTCCTCGAGGTGCGCGTCGCCCGCGACGTGCGCCGGTATCTCGCCGAGCGAGAGGCCCGAGAAGCGTCCCCGACCCCCCTCGCCACGGAAGGCACCCGGTGACCGAACAGACCGAGACCGATCAGCGACCCGTCCTGGTCGTCGACTTCGGTGCGCAGTACGCGCAGCTCATCGCCCGTCGCGTCCGCGAGGCCGGCGTCTACAGCGAGATCGTGCCGCACACCTTCACGGCGGAGGAGATCGCGGCCAAGAACCCCGTCGGCATCATCCTGTCGGGCGGGCCGTCGTCGGTGTACGAGCCGGGGGCCCCCTCCCTCGACGAGGGCGTGTTCGAGCTCGGCGTGCCCACGCTGGGCATCTGCTACGGCTTCCAGGTGATGGCCCAGGCCCTCGGCGGCGAGGTCGCCAACACCGGCCTGCGCGAGTACGGGGCGACGGATGCCGCGCTCGCCGGCGACGGCGGTGTGCTGCTCGGCGGCCAGCCGCCCGCGCAGAACGTGTGGATGAGCCACGGAGACCAGGTCTCGCGCGCACCCGAGGGCTTCGACGTGCTGGCGTCCACGACGGCGACGCCGGTGGCGGCCTTCGGGTCGGACGAGCGCCGCATGTACGGCGTGCAGTGGCATCCCGAGGTCAAGCACACCGACCACGGGCAGCAGGTCATCGAGAACTTCCTGCACCGCGCGGCGGGCCTCCCGGCCGACTGGAACAGCGGCAACGTCATCGCCGAGCAGGTCGACCGCATCCGCGCCCAGATCGGCGCCGGCCGGGTGATCTCGGCGCTGTCGGGCGGCGTCGACTCGGCGGTCTCGACCGCCCTCGTGCACAAGGCCGTCGGTGACCAGCTCACGGCGATCTTCGTCGACCACGGCCTGCTGCGGAAGGGCGAGCGCGAGCAGGTCGAGCAGGACTACGTGGCCTCCACCGGCGTCCGCCTCATCACCGTCGACGCGCGCGAGAAGTTCCTCTCCGCGCTCGAGGGCGTCAGCGACCCCGAGCAGAAGCGCAAGATCATCGGGCGCGAGTTCATCCGCGCATTCGAGGCCGCCGAGCGCGACCTGATGGCCGAGGCCGCCGCCGACGGCGAGCCCATCCGCTTCCTCGTGCAGGGCACGCTGTACCCCGACGTCGTCGAGTCCGGTGGCGGAACCGGGGCGGCGAACATCAAGAGCCACCACAACGTGGGCGGTCTGCCGGAAGACCTGCAGTTCGCGCTGGTCGAGCCCCTGCGGACGCTCTTCAAGGACGAGGTGCGCGCCATCGGCCGCGAGCTCGGCCTCCCCGAGGCGATCGTCGGGCGTCAGCCGTTTCCGGGCCCCGGCCTCGGCATCCGGATCGTGGGTGAGGTCACCGCTGACCGTCTCGAGATTCTGCGCGAGGCCGACGCCATCGCCCGCGAGGAGCTGACCCGGGCCGGTGTCGACAATGAGATCTGGCAGTGCCCGGTCGTGCTGCTGGCCGATGTGCGCTCGGTGGGCGTGCAGGGCGATGGCCGCACCTACGGTCACCCGATCGTGCTCCGCCCGGTCTCGAGCGAAGACGCGATGACGGCGGACTGGACGCGCCTGCCCTACGACGTGCTGTCCAGGATCTCCAACCGCATCACGAACGAGGTGCGCGAGGTCAACCGCGTCGTGCTCGACGTGACGTCGAAGCCGCCGGGCACGATCGAGTGGGAGTAGGCGGGACGGTGGAGGGCTTCCCCGACGCCGTCTACGTGGTGCTGTCGAGCCGGCTCATCCCCGACCATGACGGCGGCTACACCTTCGCCACGCTCGCGCGCGCCCGCCAGATGGCCGCCGCCGGCGTGGACGACGGCCGTGGCCCCCTGCTGCTCACCGTCGATCCGGGCACGCCCGACGACCACGCGCGTCACCGGCGCATCTTCGCCGCGCGCGACCTGATCACCGGCGTCGACCGCATGCGCAACCTCTTCGATGAGGCGGCCGACCCCGCCGGCGGTGCGGCCGCGTGGCTGCGGGCCGTCGCCCACCCGGGAGGCGCGGATCCGGCGCTCGAGTATCGAGAGATCCCGGATGCCGCGGGCCGCCCGGTTCTGTCGCTGCCCGTCATCGCGGGGAACCCCGACTGGCACGTGAGCACGGCGCCCGTGGTGCTGCACGACGCGACCGGCCGACCGGTCGGCGCGGTGGACGGTTTCGGTGCGCTCTACCGCGCGTGGCTCGACCACGTGCTCGCGGGGCTCCGCGCCGGTGACCCGTCGCGTCAGGTCGTCGTGCTGTGCGAGTCGCGGCAGCTCGGCGAGCTCCTCGCCGGGTGGGAGGACCCCGGCGCGCGGGTGCTGCACACCGTCCACACGATCCACCTCGAGCCCCCGTTCACCCCGGAGGCGCCGGTGAACGCGCTGTGGTCGCGGTGGCTGGGCGTGGCCGATCGCTTCGACGCCGTGCTCTGGCCGACCTCGGCGCAGCGCGACGACGTCGCGGGGCGCTTCGGCGGGTCGGGTGTGCACCTGGTCGTCCCGCAGGGGGTGGATGCCGCGGCATCCGTCGTCCCTCCGGCGCACCGGGTGCCCGGTCGGGTCGTGATGCTCAACCGGCTCGCACCGGGCAAGCGCATCGACCACGCCGTGCGGGCGTTCGCGCGCGTGCGCGGGCGCGTGCCGGAGGCGACGCTGGAGGTGTTCGGTGAGGGCGCTGAGCGCGACCGGCTGCAATCGCTCATCGACGACCTCGGGCTCGGCGACGCGGTGCATCTGCGCGGCACGACCCACGAGCCTGACCGGGAGCTGGGCGAGGCGATGGTGTTCCTGTCGACCTCGGCCTACGAGGGGCAGGGGCTGTCGATCGCCGAGGCTCTCGCTCACGGCTGCCCGGTCGTCACCTACGACGTGCGGTACGGACCCCGCGAGGCGCTGAGCCGCGGCGGCGGCGTGCTGGTGCCCGACGGCGACGAGGATGCCCTCGCCGGCGCCCTCGTGCGGGTGCTGACCGACCCGGGCGAGCACGGCCGGCTCGCCGCGGAGGCCGTCGACTCGGCCCGTCGGCTCGATCCCGCGCTGGTGATGGGCGCGCTGGCTGATGCCGTCCGCACGGCGCTGAGCGCGCCGTCCCGCCGCGGCTGACGCGGCGGACGGGTCAGGCGCGAGCGGCGTCCGCCGGGATGCCGTGCCGACGAGCACAATGCAGGCAGATTCGAGGCCCGGCGGGGTCGGCGGTGGCTTCGGCGGCGTCTTTGGGCTGATCTGCCTGTGTTGTGCACGCCAGGGCCGCATGCCCGGGGGATCGCCAGGCGCAGGCGCAGGCTTCACCGGGCTACCGGTGCCCGCGCGAGCACAATCCAGGCAGGTTCGACCCCTGGCGGGGCCGGCGGTGGCTTCGGCGGCGTTTTCGGGCTGATCTGCCTGTGTTGTGCACGCCAGGGGCGGACGCCGGGGCGACCGCCGGGCGCAGACGCAGGCCCTACCGGGCTGGCCGGGTGTGTCGGGCCGGGGAGATGGAACCGGGCAGACGGGGAGACGTCGCGGGCAGTCCGCGCCGGGCGGGACAGGCCGGCGCCGGCCGGCGCGGCAGGGTGACGTCGGTCCGGCGGCGGCCGGGTCAGGCGCGAGCGGCGTCCGCCCGGACCGCGGCGACGATGTCGGCGGGGGACCCATGCCAGGGGGTGCCGTGACCGGGCAGCACCCACGCGGCGGACACCTCCGCGAGGCGGTCGAGGGAGGCCAGCGCCTCGGCGGGGTCGTCGGTGAAGGGCGCGGGCTGGGCGCCGGCACGGCCGGTCGTGACGTGTCGCGTCGTGAGGGCGTCGCCGACGAAGACGGCGTCGGCGACCGGGACGTGGACCGCGATGCTGCCCGGCGAGTGGCCGGGGAGGGAGATGATCCGCGGCGCGCCGGGGAGGTCGAGCACGTCGCCGTCGGCGACCTCGGTGACGGCCGTGAGCGGAGGTACGCGCCAGCCGCGCTTGCGCAGGGAGTAACCGAAGAAGCCGGCGGTCGGCGCGAGCCGCATCTTCGGCATCTCCGTCTTCGGCTTGTCGCCGCCCATCGCCCGGGCGGCGTCACCCGAATGGACGAACACGGGTACGCCCGCCTCGGAGCGCAGCCGCTCGGCGAAGCCCAGATGGTCACTGTCTCCGTGCGTGACGACGAGTCCCCGGATGTCGGCGAGTCCGCGCCCGATCGCCACCAGCTCCGCGAGCAGGTCGTTCCAGTGACCGGGCAGGCCCGCGTCGACGACCGTGATGCCGTCGTCGGTCACGACGAGGTAGGCGGCGACGATGTCGTTGCCGATGCGATGCAGGTGGTTGTCCAGCTTCATGGTGTCCTCCGGTTGATCATGGCTACGGTACGTAGCTATGATGGCTTATGTCAATAGCCATGAGGAGCGATCATGCCGACACCCGACCGCACGTCCCGTGCCGAGATCGTCGCGGCCGCGGCATCCGTCCTCGAAGCGGGCGGTGTGCCGGCGGTCACCATGCAGGCTGTCGCCGCTCGCGTGGGTGTCCGTGCGCCGTCGCTGTACAAACGGGTCCGCGACCGGGACGGACTCCTCCTGCTCGTGGCGGAGGATGCCGCGGATGACCTCACCGCGCGGCTCGCCGCCAGCGAGCGTGACCTGCCGGCCTACGCCCGGGCGTTCCGGGAGTTCGCCCGCGCACGGCCGGAGGGGTTCCGGCTGATCTTCGCCTCGTCCGACGCCGCCGAGGCGACCGAACGCGCGGCACGACCGGTCGTCGACGCCTGCGCGGCGATCGTCGGCGCCGAGGCGGCCCTCGACGCCGCACGGCTGTTCACCGCGTGGGCGGTCGGCTTCCTCACGATGGAGCTGCTCGGAGCCTTCCGCCTGGGAGGCGACGTCGACCAGGCATTCGCCTACGGCATCGCGCGGCTCCTCGACGGCCTGGCCGCCGACGCGTCTGACAAGGGCGCCGCCCGCTGAGCAGCGACAGGATGGGTCACCGCGCGCGGCCGGATTACGCCTCGGGCCAGGTGCGTCCCGCCCACGGGTTGTAGTCCGCGATCAGCTCCTCCTGCGCGGGGCGCTCGGCCTCGGGGATGTGCTGCAAATTCACCCGCACGCGGTACCAGAGCGAGCTCGAGCCGCGCATGCCGTCGACGAGGACGTCGGCGGGATGCAGCATCCCGGCCGCCTCCGGATGCGTCGCCCGCCACTGCTCCATCGCGTCGAGCGCCTCCGGCTTCGTCTTCGTGCGGGCGACCTCGATCAGCGGCATCGTCGACGCCCGGCGGCCGGAGCCGTCGCCCGCGCGCGGCGGCTTCTCGGCCGGTCCGAGCTTGGCGGCCAGCGCGAGCAGTCCGTCGAGCGTGCCGACGGCGTCGTCCATGCCCGCGTGCGGGTCGCCGATCTCGGCGTAACGGGCGGGCACGGTGAGCGCGGTGAACTCCTCGGGACGGCGGTCGCGCACCTCGTCCCAGTGCAGCGGCGTCGACACCCGGGCATCGGCGAGCGGCCGGATCGAGTACGCGGATGCCACGGTGCGGTCCTTCGCGTTCTGGTTGAAGTCGACGAACACGCTCTCGCCGCGCTCCTCCTTCCACCATCGCGCGGTGGCGAGCCCGGGAGCCCGGTTCTCCACCTCGCGGGCGAGGGTCTCTGCGGCGAGACGCACATCGGCGAACGTCCACTGCGGCGCGATGCGCACAAGGATGTGGAGGCCGCGCGAGCCGCTCGTCTTGGGCCAGCCGACGAGCCCCATATCGTCGAGCACCTCGCGTGCGACCATCGCGACGTCGACGATCTGCGACCAGCCGACGCCCGGCATGGGGTCGAGGTCGACGCGGAGCTCATCGGGATGATCGAGGTCCTCCGCACGCACGGGGTGCGGGTTGAGGTCGAGGCAGCCGAGGTTGACGACCCAGGCGAGGCCCGCGGCATCCCGGATCACCGTCTCCTCAGCCGACGTGCCCCGTGCGTACTGCAGGGTCGCCGTGTCGATGAAGTCGGGGTGGTTCTCGGGCACGCGCTTCTGGAAGAACGCCTCCTGCGAGATGCCCTTCACGAAGCGCTTGAGCACCATGGGGCGCCCGCCGGCTCCGCGCAGCGCGCCGTCGGCGACCGAGAGGAAGTACCGCACGACGTCGAGCTTCGTGATGCCGGGCTCGGGGAAGACGACCTTGTCGGGGCTGGAGACGCGCACCTCGTGCCCGTCGATCTCCAGGAACTCCTCTTTGCGCGCGGCCATCTGCCGAGGCTATCCACGACCGGCGACACGGGCGAGACCTTGACGTCGCAGCCGGGAACGCGGAACGGCCGCCCGGTGGACCGGGCGGTCGTTCTGGAATCGGATGCTGCGGCTAGTTGTTGCCGCGGGCGATCGCGAGGATGCGCAGGATCTCGACGTACAGCCACACCACGGTGACCATGATGCCGAAGCCGCCCATCCAGCCGTAGACGCGGGGGGCGCCGTTGCGCACGCCCTGCTGCACCTGGTCGAAATCGAGCACCAGCGAGTACGCGGCCATGATCACGACGAAGACGCCGATCAGGACGCCCCACGGGATGCCGAACAGCGGGCTGGGCTCGCTGCGGAGACCGAAAGCGCCGCCGGCGATCGGCGCGCCGAAGATCATGAGGCCGAGGTTGATGAGCGAGAAGACGAGGTACCCGATCATCGCGATCATGAAGATCTTGGTGGCCTTCTTCGAGGCACGGATGCGCCCGCTGGCGAAGAGGGCGAGAGTGACGCCGACGACGACCAGCGTCGCGAGTGTCGCCTGCACGACGATGCCCGAGTAAAGGTACTCGAAGAACGCCGAGATGCCGCCGACGAACAGGCCCTCGAAGGCCGCGTACGCGAAGATCAGCGCGGGGCGGACCTTCTTGCGCGAGGTGAAGATGATGACCATCGACAGGACGAAGCCGACGAGCGCGCCGATGACCCAGGGGAGGGCGTTGATGCGCGTGTCGGCCGCCGGGGCGAGACCGCCCAGGGTCCACACCCAGCCGACGGCTGCGGTGACGAGCAGGACGGCGAAGAGGCTCACCGTCTTCATCACGGTGTCTTCGATCGTCATGCGGTCGGTCTGCACGGCTCCGGCGGACGGAGCGGCGTACATGCCCTCCATCTGCGCCTGGGCGGCCATGTTCACGCCGGCGTGCTGCGCAGCGGCGGTCGGCGCCGACGGCGGCGTCAAAGACGGGTAGGCCTGTCCGGCACGTCTGTCCTGGAAAGCGGGGTTGTTGAACGCGGGGTTGTTGAGGGCCACTGCTCTCACACTCCAAAGTCGGTCTGTCTCAGCCCGGTGCTGTCCCTCAAAGATAGCCGACCTGCGTACGGTCGCACCTGATCACGGCTGGGATTCGGCCCAGAGCGTACCCGCGACGGCGAGTGGATGCCGCGGCTCCGCCCGTACCCTGGACGCGTGCCACGGACCCCTCCTCTCGTGATCGGACACCGGGGGGCGCCCGGGTATCGGCCCGAGCACTCGCGCTCGTCGTACGAGCTGGCCCTGGCCCTCGGCGTGGACGCCGTCGAGCCCGATGTCGTCCCCACGCGCGACGGCGTGCTCGTCGTCCGGCATGAGAACGAGGTCTCGGGCACGACCGACGTGGCCGATCGACCCGAGTTCCGCGACCGCCGCGTCACGAAGACCGTGGACGGCGAGACGCTCACCGGCTGGTTCACGGAGGACTTCACGTGGGCGGAGCTGTCGACCCTCCGCTGCCGCGAGCGCCTGCCCGGCCTGCGGCCGGGGAACACGATCTTCGACGACACCGAGCCGGTGCTGAGGCTGCGCGACGTGCTCGACCTCGTGCGCGACGCCCGCACCGGCCGCGAGGTCGGCGTGGTGCTCGAGATCAAGCACGCCACCTACTTCTCCGGCATCGGGATCGATGTCGCCGCCCTGGTCGAGCACGAGCTGCGCGCGGCGGACTGGGCCGACGGCGCGCATCCGCTCGTCGTGGAGTCGTTCGAGCTCGAGGTGCTGCGGCAGGTGCGACAGCGCGGCATCCGCGCCACATGGATCTACCTCCTCGAGGAGACCGGGGCGCCTGCCGACCTTGCGGCCGCCTACGGGCCGGCGGCCGCGCCGTACGCGCAGACCGTCACCCCGGCGGGACTCGACGGCCTCGTCGGGGTCGTCGACGGCATCAGCGTCGATCGCCGCATGATCCTCGACCCCGACGCGCACGACCGCCCGCGAGGGCCGGCGGCCTTCGTCGCGGAGGCGCACGCGCGCGGCCTCCGCGTCTACACGTGGACCTGCCGGCCCGAGAACGCCTTCCTCCTCACGCCCTTCCGCACGAGCGCCGATCCGGCGGAGCTCGGGTGCTACGAGCAGGAGTGGGCGGTGATCCGGGATGCCGCGATCGACGGCGTCTTCGTCGATCACGCCGACCTCGGTGTCGCTTTTTTCCGCGGATGAGCGCCGAAACCCGACGCGATCGGCCCTTCCGCGAGTCCCGGCCGCCGGCACCGCAATAGAGTCGGCCTATGTCGCAGAACCGGGATGAGCCGGCGCGGGCCGGTGTCGGCCGGCGCGGGTTCATCGCGGCATCCACTCTGCTGGCCCTCGGGCTGACGAGCTTCGACCTCGCCCGGCTGGCCCAACCGGCCACCGCCGTGGCCCCGTTCTGGGGGTATCCGATCCGGGCCTACGGCACCGTGAGCACGATCTTCAACCCCGGTCAGACGATCACCAAGGACGAGCGGGCGCACGACGGCATCGACTTCACGAACTCCGTGCCCGGATCCCGCAACGGCGACCCGATCTTCTCCGTCGCCGACGGCATGGTGCTGGCGTCGCAGTCCGGCGGCGCCTACGGCAACCTCGTGATCATCCAGCACCAGGACGGCTGGCGCAGCCGCTACGCGCACACGACCGCCGGCAGCCTGATCGAGAAGGGCATGCCGGTGAACCGCGGTCGCAAGATCGCCACCATCGGTGCGACGGGCAATGCGACCGGTCCGCACCTGCACTTCGAGATCCTCAACGACGGGGTGCTGCAGGACCCCTGGCCCTTGATCCGGAACGCCCCCCTGCCGGGGCTAGGAAACACGTATTCTCGCGATCTGACGGAGGCTGACATGTCCGTGCAACTGTGGCTGTACACACCCACGAACTCGCTCATGCTCATTGACCACATGAACATGACGATCCGCAACCTCGGCAACGTGCCGTCGGTCGAGCGGGATTTCTTCTCGTCGGGCGCCTTCTCGTACCGTCCGATCGGCGAGCCGGCGTGGACGAACACCTTCAAGAACTTCACCTACGTGAAGGTGCCGAACGTCGTCAACCAGCCCGCCACCTAGGAGCGGTGACCGTCGACACCCTGCGCGTCGGTCCTGTCGCCTTGGCCTGGGAGGTCGCGCCGACGGACGATGAGGCGGCGGTACACCGGGCGGCCGCGTGCCTGCCCGCGTCTCAGGCGCGACGTGCTGCGGGGCTCTCCGGCGCCCGGGCTGCGACCTTCGTCACGGGGCGCCGGCTCCTCGTCCGGCTCGCCGCCGATCTGGAACCCGGCGCCGCGCTCGAGATCGACACGGGCTGCACGACGTGCGGCGAGGACCACGGGCGCCCACGCGCGGTCGGTGCGCCGCTGGCGTTGAGCGTCGCCTACGCCGGCCCGCTCGTCGTCGCCGCGGCGGCGCGGCGGGAGGAGGTCGGGGCCGTGGGCGTCGACGTGGAGCGGGAGAGCGGCGCCGTGGACCTGAGCGGCCTCGCGCCGGCGGGTGCGAGCGGTCTGGTCGGGTGGACGCGCATCGAGGCGGTGCTCAAGGCCGACGGCCGCGGCATCCGTCTCGATCCGGGAGAGGTGCGCATCGACCCGACCGCGCCCGGACCGCTGCTGCGCCAGGCGACCGCGCGGCTGCCGGGCCGCGACAAGGGGATCGAGGTCGCCACCGTCACGGGCCCCGCGGCGCACCTGCTCAGCGTCGCGGTCATCGCCGCGCGCGGATGAGCGGGCGGATGCGGCGGGTCAGGCGACAGGCAGGGCCGGCAGCGCCGTCTCCTCGAGCCAGGGGCGCAGCAGATCGCGGGCGGCCGCGCCCGACCGCTCTGCGACGAGGGCGGTGAAGTCGGCCGTCGTGGCCGTCCGGCCGCGGCCGGCATCGGTCCAGGCGCGCAGGATCGCGAAGAACGCGTCGTCGCCGACGGTGAGGCGCAGGGCGTGGAGCGTGAGCGCGCCGCGCTTGTAGACGCGGTCGTCGAACATCGTGTCGGGCCCGGGGTCGGCGAGCACGAGGTCCTGCGGCAGCCGGCGCAGGCGGGCGTGGTGGGCCGTGGCCTCGGCGTGGGCCGACGGACCGCCGGAGCGCTCCGACCACAGCCACTCGGCGTAGCAGGCGAACCCCTCGTTCAGCCAGATGTCGCGCCACTGCGCCAGGCCCACGCTGTTGCCGAACCACTGGTGGGCCAGCTCGTGGGCGATGAGGCGCTCGAGACCGCCGAGGCCGTCGATGTGGTTCGCCCCGAAGATGCCCATGCCCTGCGCCTCGAGCGGGATCTCGAGGTCGTCGGCCGTCACGACCACCGCGTACGCCGGCGAGGGGTAGGGGCCGAAGACCTCCTGGTACACGGCCATCATGCGGCCGAGGTCGGCGAAGTCGGCGTGCACCCGCGAGGACAGCGGGCGGGGGTAGTGCAGCTCCCCGTGCACACCGTCGAGGTCGAGCGTCTCGGTGACGTAGTGGCCCATCTGCACGGTCACCAGGTACGTCGGGGTCGGGGTGACCCACTCGAACACCCACGCGCGGCGGCCCCGCACCGTCGCCACCTGCACGAGCGGACCGGCGGCGACGTCGTAGCCGGGGTCGGTCGTGAACGACAGACGGTAGGTGGCCTTGTCGGAGGGCACGTCGTTGCAGGGGAACCAGGTCGGGGCGCCCGTGGGCTGCGAGGCGACGATCAGGCCGTCTTCGAGCTCCTCCCACCCGAGCGTGCCCCAGCGCGTGCGCCGCGGCCGGGGCGCACCGCCGTAGGCGATCTCGACGTCGAACCCCTCGCCCGCGCGGAGCGGCCGCGACGGCGTGACCTTCACCTTGCGGTCGCTCTGCGTGAAGCGCGCGCGGGGATCGCCGCCGAGGCGGACCTTCGTCGCCCGCAGCCCGACGAGGTCGAACGTCAGGGCGGCGGCGTCGCTCACGACCGTGCCGGAGATGCGGGCCGTTCCCGTCAGCCGGTTCGTGGCGATCCGGTAGTCGAGCTGCAGGTCGTAGTGCGACACCGAGATGGCGGCATCGCCGCTCTGCGGCGTGTAGGCGTCGACGCTCATGCGTCGGCGGCCTGGTAGGCGCGGACCTTCACCGCCCGCCAGGGGCCGATCGGGTTGCCGCTCCAGCGGCTGCCCACCGGCACGTCCTCGCCGCGCATGACGAGCGACGCGGGGCCCACCGTCGCGTCGGCGCCGATGGTCGCGGCCGGCAGCACCACGCTGTGGGGGCCCAGGGTCGCACCCGGTCCGAGGGTCACGGTGTCGATGCTCATCACTCGATCATGGAACAGATGCGTCTGCACCACGCACCCGCGGTTCACCGTGGCGCCGTCGCCGAGCGTCACGAGGTCGGGTTCGGGCAGCCAGTAGCTGTCGGTCCAGACGCCCCGGCCGATCTTCGCGCCGAGCGAGCGCAGCCAGATCGCCAGCGCCGGCGTGCCCGCGGCGGAGTTCGCGAACCAGGGCGCGGCGACCATCTCGGTGAAGGTGTCGGCGACCTCGGTGCGCCACACGAAGGACGACCAGAGCGGATGCTCTCCGGGGCGGATCGCGCCCACGAACGTCCACTTCGCGAGGGTGGTGATCGCCGCGGCGACGGCTCCCGCCAGGAGCAGCACGGCGCCCGACAGCAGCGCCGCGACGAGAGGCCCCCACCGCTCGCTCAGCGAGCCCAGCGTGAGGAGAACGGCGAGCCCGAGGGCGCACGTGACCACGACGGGGATCAGCCGGCACAGCTCCCACAGGGTGCGGGCGACGCGGAGACGGCGGGCGGGACGGTACGTGCGCTCGAGGTCCGCGTCGTTGACGACGCGGCGGAGGCGCACGGCCGGCGAGCCGAGCCACGACGACCCGGGCTTCGCCTTCTCCGGAGCCACCGAAAGCACGGCGACCAGGCCGTCGCGCGGCACGCGGTGCCCGGCGCCGGCCATCCCGGAGTTGCCGAGGAACGCGCGCTTGCCGATGCGCGCCGGCCCGATCCGCATGCGTCCGTGGCGGAGCGCGTAGGTGGCCACCATGGTGTCGTCCGCGAGGAAGGCGCCGTCGTCCACGGTGGTCATGGAGGGGATGAGGAGCACCGTGGATGCTTCGACGTCGCGTCCGACGGTGGCGCCCAGCATCCTGAGCCAGACCGGGGTGAAGAGACTCGAGTAGATCGGGAAGAGGGTGGTGCGGGCGGCGTCGAGGATGCGCTCGGTCGTCCAGGCCTGCCAGGCGATGCGCCCGCGTACGGGGTGGTCGCCCTCGACGAGTCCGATCGCGAGCAGTCGCACGGCGATCACCACGACGCCGGCGAAGACCACGCCCGCCACGAGCACCGCCGGTACGAGCCAGGCCAGGAGCGCGGGGATCGCGTCGGCGATGGACACCGCACCGCGCATGCCGGCGGCCAGCACCAGCGCGCCGGCGGAGAAGGCGACGAGGGGCAGGAGCGCGAGGCCGGTGGAGGACGCCGCGTACGCCCACAGCCACCGGCGGCGGACGGGTGGGCGGGGGAGGTCATCGGGGGTGGCCGACCCGACGCGGACGGCCGGCGAGCCGGCCCACTGCTGGCCTGCGCGGACGCGCCCGAAGACGGCGGACCCGGGGGCGATCTCGGCGCCGCGGCCGATCTTGGTGCCGGGCGCGAGGGTGCTGCGCGACCCGATCACGGCTCCCGCGCCGATGCGGATGCCGCCGATGCGGACGGTGTCGCCGTCGATCCAGGAGCCGGTGAGGTCGACCTCCGGTTCGATGGCGGCGCCGGACCCCACCTCGAGCATGCCCGTCACGGGCGGGAGGGTGTGGAGGTCGACGTCGCGGCCGATCTTCGCGCCGAGCGCCCGCGCGTAGTAGGTGACCCAGGGGGCGCCGGCCATGCCGACGGGGTCGATCTGCCCGGCCACCTGCTCCGCGAGCCAGAGCCGGAGGTGCACGCCGCCGCCGCGCCGGTAGTCGCCGGGACGGACGCCGGCCAGCAGCAGCCGGGCGGCACCGGCAGACAGGGCCATGCGACCCAGCGGCGTGGCGAACACGAGGAGCCCCGCCACGATGACCCACAGCGGCGCGTCGGGGAGGAAGGCGAAGCCCGGCACGAGCTGGAGGATCCAGCTCGCCGTGAGCAGCCAGAGGAGCCAGCGGATGCCGCTCAGCACGAACAGGGGCACCCCTGCGAGGGTCTGCACCCACTGCATGATGCGCGGGGTGGGGGAGGCGCTGGTGAAGACGGCGGGCTCGCCGTCGTCCTCCGCGGACTCTGCCTCGACGGCCTCGGCCATCTTGGCGAGGCGCGGCAGGTCGTACACGTCGGCCATCGTGAACTCGGGTGCGCGGGTGCGGATGCGCGACACGAGCTGCGCGGCGGCGAGCGAGCCGCCGCCGAGCTGGAAGAAGTCGGCGTCCGGGCTGCCGGGACGGATGCCCAGCACCGCGCCCCACTGCTCGGCGAGCCATGCGGCGGTGCCGGAGAGCTGAGAGCCCTCGCCGTCCGCGTCGGTGAGGGGCCAGGGGAGGGCGGCCTTGTCGACCTTGCCCGACGTGCGCACGGGCAGGTCGTCCACGGTCGCGAGGAGGGGGATGAGGGGCGCGGGAAGGGTCTCCGCCAGCTCGGCACGAGCCCGGCCCCGGTCGAAGCCCGCGTCGGGGACGACGTAGCCGACGAGGAGCGCGACCCCGGCGGTCGAGCGCTGCACGACCACGGTGGCGGCCGAGACGTCGCTGAGCGACTGCAGGGCCGCCTCCACCTCGCCCAGCTCGATGCGGCGGCCGCCGATCTTCACCTGGTCGTCGGCGCGGCCCTGGAACACCAGACCCGCCGCCTCGGCGCGCACGAGGTCGCCCGAGCGGTAGGCGCGATCCCAGCCCAGCGCGGGGAAGGGCGCGTACTTCTCGGCGTCCTTCGCGGGATCGAGGTAGCGGGCGAGCCCGACCCCGCCGATGATGAGCTCTCCGACATCACCCTCGGCCACCGGCATCCCGTCGCCGTCGACGACCGCCAGCGCCCAGCCGTCCAGCGGCAGCCCGATGCGCACCGGTGCGGTGCCGTCCATGAGTGCCGCGCAGGCCACGACCGTCGCCTCGGTGGGGCCGTACGTGTTCCAGACCTCGCGGTCGTCGCCGATCAACCGGGCCGACAGCTCGGGCGGCAGCGCCTCGCCGCCGAAGATGAGCAGGCGGATGTTCTCGATCGCGTCCTGGGGCCAGAGGGCCGCGAGGGTCGGCACGGTCGAGACGACCGTGATGCTGTGGCCGACCAGCCACGGGCCGAGGTCCTCGCCCGAGCGGACGAGCGCGCGGGGCGCCGGCACGAGGCATGCTCCCGACCGCCACGCCAGCCACATCTCCTCGCAGGAGGCGTCGAACGCGACCGAGAGTCCCGCCAGCACGCGGTCGCCCGGGCCGAGCGGCGCGCTTCGCAGGAAGAGGCGCGCCTCGGCGTCGACGAAGGCCGCGGCCGAGCGGTGCGAGACCGCGACGCCCTTGGGCACACCCGTCGACCCCGAGGTGAAGATGATCCAGGCGTCGTCATCGACGGAGGGCGGCGGCACGATCAGCGTCGCGCTCGAGGAGGGGTGGGGCGCGTCGCCGGCGAAGAGGCCCCCGGCGTCGCGCGCGGACGGTGCGGGGTGCTCGGCGGGGGTGAAGACACCGCGGGCGCCGATGACGCCGCGGACGCGCGCCTCGCCGAACACGAGGTCGGCGCGCTCCTGCGGATCGTCGGCGTCCACCGGCACGTAGGCCGCGCCGGCCGCGAGGATGCCGAGGATCGCCACATAGAGCGCGCGGTCGCCCGAGGGCATGCGCACGCCCACCCGGTCGCCTCTGACGACCCCGTGCTCGTGCAGGCGCGCGGCCGTGCGCCACACCTGCGCCAGCAGCTCCGCGTAGCTGAGGGCGCCGTCGGCGTCCTCGAGCGCAGAGGCCTCGGGATGCCGCGCCGCGGTGTCGCGGAGGATGTCGATGAGTGTGCGCGGCGGCGACGCGGCCGACGTGCGGTCGAACGCCTCGATACTCGGCGGGGTCGCCATGTGCTCTCACACGCCTCTCGGGATCGCGCCGCCGGTCGGCGACGCGCGGCACAGGATACAGGTGCGATCGGAACGGCGAGGGAACCGGAGGCCCGTGGCGCGACGGCATGATGGACGAGTGAAACTCGCGGTCATCGGCGCGGCTCTGCTCGCAGCGGGCCTGGTCGCCGCTCTCACCGGGGTGCTTCCGGCGGAGGACGTCGCCGCGATCGGCGAGCGCGTGTGGCCGATCCTGCTGTTCGTCGTCGCCATCACGATCGTCGCCGAGCTGGCGGCCATCGCCGGGCTGTTCGACGTGATCGCGGCGTTCCTGGCGCGCCTGTCGGGCGGCCGCACCTGGACGCTGTGGCTGCTCGTGGTCGCCCTCGCCGTCGTCTGCACCGCCTTCCTGTCGCTGGACACCACCGCGGTGCTTCTGACCCCGGTGGTCGTGGGTGTCGCGAAGGCCAACCGCCTGCCCCCTCTCCCGTTCGCCCTCGCCACGGTCTGGCTGGCCAACACCGCGTCGCTCGTGCTCCCCGTGTCGAACCTCACCAACCTCCTCGCGGTGCATCGGCTCGACGCGGGCCCGGGGGAGTTCCTGGCGCTCCTCGGTCCGTCGGCGCTCGTCGCGGTCGTCGTGACGGTCGGGATCCTCGCCCTCGTGAACCGCCGGGAGCTGCGCGGGAGGTTCACGCCGGCCCCCGCGCCGGCCGTCGGCGACCGTCGGCTGCTGATCGTCTCCGCTGTCGTCGTGGCCGCCCTGCTGCCGCTGCTGGTGTCGGGGCTGGACCCGTGGATCCCCGCGCTCGCCGCCGCCGCCGTGATGGTGGTCGTCTACATCGTCCGGGCTCCGCGTGCCCTCCGGCCGGGCCTCGTGCCGTGGCAGCTCGTCGTCTTCGCCTCCGGGCTGTTCCTCGCCGTGGGAGCGCTCCAGGCTCTCGGAGCCGACGCGGTGATCGCCACGGTCGCCGGTCACGGCGAAGACCTCCCCGCCCTCGCGCGGCTGGCGGGGACGGGTCTGGTCGGCGCGAACGTGATCGACAACCTGCCCGCGTACCTGGCGCTGGAGAACACCGCGGAGACGCCGGCGCGCCTCGGCGCGCTGCTGGTCGGGGTGAACGCCGGTCCGCTGATCACGCCGTGGGCGTCGCTGGCGACCCTGCTCTGGCATCAGCGCCTCGAAGCCGCCGGCGTGCGGATCGGCTGGGGTCGGTACGCCCTGCTGGGCCTCTGCGCGGCGCCCGTCATCGTCTTCCTGGCGGTGGTGCCGCTCGCGTTCTGATCGAGCGCCGCGGTCGGAGGGGTGATTCCGGGCACGAGGAAAGGCCAGGCGATGCGCCTGGCCTTCTTCGTTCGTGCTGCGCGTTGCGCGGTGGTGTCAGGCCGCGCTGGCGACGAGACGCTGCGGTTCCGCGGTCTCCGCCGCGTACCAGCTGTCGAGCTCGATCTGCAGCCCGCTGCCCGAACTGGCACGGATCGCGAAGTCCTGCAGCACGGCCGAGTCGAGCTTGCCGGCCTCGACCGACGTGAAGACGAAGCGGAGGGGGATCGACTCCTGCAGCCAGAGAGTCGAGCGGCCGGCCGGATCGGTGATCGTGTGGCGCCAGCCGAGCGTGAAGCTCTCCTTGCGTCGGAGCTTCGTCGTGATGACGACCTTCAGATGAGCCAGGAGCGCATCCGGGAATTCGATCGGCTCCGCGCGGTCGCCGTAGTACAGCATGCCCATCGTGACTCCTTCGGGTATCGATCGACGATCCGCGGGGGCGGGGCCGACATTCGCTACTCTACCCGAAAACTCACCGATTTAGTTAAATCAGTGAATAGCTCGCCACGTGAAATATCAGGTAGGCTGGGGAGATGAGCAGCAGCACTGACGCGGACGGCGAGACGCCGACCCTGCGCGCTGCCCTCCTGGCCTACGGAAACGCCCGCGCACGCAATCTCGGCGCAGCCCGCCGTGCTCTGGACATCGGCGAAGGCGATGCCCGCGCGATGCTCCACATCGCCGACCACCCGGGCATCCGTCCGTCTCAGCTGCGTGAATTCCTCGACATCACCGCCGCCGGGGTGACGGCGCTCCTCGATCGCCTCGAGCGACGAGACGTCGTGCGTCGGGAACTCGACGAGAGCGATCGCCGCGTGACCCGCGTCACACTGACCGTCGACATGGACGAGACGCCCTGGGTCGCGCTGACGCGCTTCGACACCCGGTTCGACGAGGCGACGGCTGCGCTGGACGCGTCGGAGGTCAGCCGCTTCGCCGCATCGCTCGATCTGCTCACCCGGGCCACCGTCGGCGCGCCTTCCTGACCTGCGCCCCTGCGCGTCGTCAGGTCTCGTCTGTGCCGACGAACGCGGCCGACTTCGCCTCGAGGAAGGCGCACAGCTTGGCGACGACGGCCAGCTCCGCCGCGAGTTCGGCGATCTCCTCCGCACCGAGGACGGCGGTCTGCTCGCGTGGCTCGAGCGTCACGTTCCACGTCGTCGACGGAGCCGGCTCCGGCTGTATGTAGACGATCGTGGGCGCGTATGCGAGCTGCACCCCGACGAGACCGGTGTTGGCGCCGTCATCGCCGTCCTGCTGCATCACCGAGAGCGTCGCCGAGGTCTCGTGCCCGAGCGCGCGAAACTCCTCGAGCCACCCGGAGATGGTGCTCCGACTGCGGAAGGGCATGGGCGAGGACTCCTCGATGTGCGTGGGCATCAGATCAACGGTACCGGGGGGCTCCGACATCGCTCCACACCCCTGCGGAGGGATGTCGCTACACCGTCGATCAAGCGTCTGCAACGGTCAGCGACGCGGGCACGGTCGGACCTAGCCTTCGAGGAGGAGACCACCCGGCAACGAGACAGGAGTCGTCATGAACGAGAACAGCGACCGAGCGAACAACGAGCCGATCGAGGAGCCCGTCGACCCGAGCGCGGAGGCGGCGCCCGCCGACCCCCAGACCGGCGCCGCCGAGCCGTCCACGGAGCCGAGCACCGAGAAGGACCCCGGCGAGGAGCCGAAGGCCGCTCACCCCGACGATCCGTCGCCGGATCACGAGGCTGTCGGCATCGGCGTGGTCGGCGGATCCCAGGTCGACCTGGACGCGGGAGTCTGATCTCCGAAGACCCGGATGGACGGATGCCTCGGCCCGAGGCATCCGTCCGTCTCTCGTCTCAGCGCTGAGACACGTGCGAGACCGCCGCGCAGCGGGCCGCACGCAGAACTCACGGATCGGTGCGCGTCAGCAGTCCGTCGAGGGCGTCCTGAAGGTCGCCGAGCGAGTCGAAGACGGCGACCGCTCCGGCCTCAGTGAGCTCGGCCGAGGAGAACCCGCCGGTGCGCACCGCGATCGTCGGCACCTCGAGCTTCTGCGCGGCCACGATGTCCCACGTCGAGTCGCCGATCATGACGCCCGAGCGGCCGCCCACACGATCGAGGGCGGTCTGCACCAGATCCGGCTCGGGTTTGCTGTTCTCCACGTCGTCCGAGCTCGTCCAGGCGTCCACGACGTCGGCGCCGTCGACGAGATGAAGGAAGCGCTCGACGTGCTCCGCCTTGCCCGAGCTGGCCAGCACCACCTGGAACCCGCGCTTCTTCACCGCGACCAGCAGGTCGTGCGCGGAGGCGAACGGCTTGACCTCGTCGATGACCTCGTCGAATTCCTCTGTCCACGCCTCGCGCAGCGCTTCGCCGTACTCCGCCTCGACCTCATCGCTCGTGACGCTCGCGATCAGCTGATCGCCGCCCATGCCGATGGCGCGGTGGATGCGCCACACGGGCACGGTGATGTCGTGGCGGCGGAACGCGCGGAACCACGACAGGGCGTGCTGGTAGTTCGTGTCGACGAGTGTGCCGTCCACGTCGAACAGGACCGTGTCGACCGCCAGCGGCGTGCGCGGGGCGCCGTCGGCAGCGGTCATCGGTAGAGGAGGCTCTGGAGGAACCCGGCGACGGGGCGCTGCTGCTCGCCCTGCTGTGCGCCGAGGATCAGAAGCGTGCCGGTGGCGAGGGGGATGAGCCACTGCACGACGCGCTGCTGACGCTGGGTCGAGGCCAGCTTCGCGGAGGTCGCCGCGCCGGGCTCGGTCACGCCGGCCGCGCCCTCGTCGGACCGAGCGGCCATCTTCGCGCCGAGGATCGCCGAGTACCCGGTCGCGATGAGGGCGAAGACGGTGATGCCGAGCTTCAGCTCGGTGTTGCTGCGCGCTTCGGGCTGCTTCACGAGGCGGGTCTTGTTTCCGAGGATGAGCCCCACGCCGCCGATGCCGTGGGCGACGATCGCGGTGAGCTGCACCGGCGCCCACTTGCCCCACCCGATCGAGGACAGGCGGAGACGCTCGGACGGCTCCATGGCCTTCGCGGTGCCGCCGTTGAGTCCGACCGCGCCCATGAGGGCGCCGCCGAACCAGGCGGCGAGGCCGACGTCGTGGAGCGAGCGGACAAGCGTGTTGCGCTGGGACATCTAGGATTCCAATCCGGGTGGTGAGCGGCTCACCTTCCTCGTCCCCGCGCCGATCGGCACGGGGGTTGCCCACCCGGAGCCGACGTGCAAGCAGAGGGAGCGCAGCAGTGCCGATGCGGATCGTGGAGGTCGCCTACGACGATGAGCGCGCCCAGGAGCTGCGCCGGCAGCTGAACGACGACCTCGACGAGCGGTACGCGCCGCTGCACCCCCCGGCGGAGTCCGACGAGGTCCGTGCGGCGCGGGCCGAAGCGCTGCGCACCCGCCCCGAGGAGATCGTGCAGACCTGGCTGGCGCTCGACGAGGCCGATGCGGCGGTGGGGCACGTGATTCTGCGGCGGCTCGGCCGGGAGTGGGAGCTCAAGCGCCTCATCGTCTCGCCGAGCGCGCGTCGGCGAGGCGTCGGGCGCGCCCTCACGGCCGCCGTCGTGGATCGCGCCCGGACGGACGGCGCGCACCGCGTCATCCTGCAGACCGGCGCCGCACAGCCCGAGTCACTGGCCCTCTACACCGGCGCCGGATTCCAGCGCATCCCGGTGTACGAGCCCTACGTCGCCACGATGGCCGGCTCGCTCTGCTTCGCCCTCGACCTCGACTGACCCGCCTTCGGCGGGTCGCAACGGCCCCCATCCGCCGGGACCCGATCCCGAGGTCCGATCCCCGGGGCACACTGTCACCGTGCCCTCGCTTCCCGTTCCGCCCGCGCCGTCCATCGACTCCTCCGACGACACCGCCGTGTGGGTCGCTGAGCACCTCGGCGACCTCACCCGCGAGGGGCCCGACGGCGTGCGGGCCGGCGACTTCACCGGAGGACAGGCGGCGGCGGATGCTGCGCTCGCCGCCCTCGACGTCACCGGGTATGCGCGCTCGCGCAGCACGGTGCTCCCCGAGTCGCGGAGGGGCGCGTCGCGGATGTCTCCCTACATCCGGCACGGGTTGCTCAGCCTCCGCGAGGTGTGGGACGCGGTGTCGGACGCCCAGGGCCAGGACAAGAAGCGCTACCGCGACGAACTGCTGTGGCAGGAGTACGCGCGCCACCTCTACGCCCGGGTCGGGCCGGCGCTGGCCGCGCCGCTGCGCGCGGAGCAGCCCCGCACCGGCCGCTGGGACGGTGACCCGTGGCCGGCTGAGATGGCCTGCATGGACCTCACGGTCGGAATGCTGCACGACGGGGGCTGGCTCGTGAACCAGACCCGGATGTGGCTGGCGTCGCAGTGGGCGGTGCGCGCGGGCGCCGATTGGCGCGACGGGGAGGACGAGTTCTTCGCCCACCTCCTCGACGGATCACGGGCGGCCAACCGTCTCGGCTGGCAGTGGACCGTCGGCACGGGCAGCGGCAAGCCCTACGGCTTCAGCCGATGGCAGGTGCAGAAGCGCGCGCCGCAGCTGTGCCGCTCGTGCCCGCTCGCCGACCGCTGCCCAATCGAGAACTGGCCCGACGCCGGACCCGGGCCGTCGGTCACCGGACCGGACCTCGGCCGGGGCGAGACGCCGTCCGGCCCTGCCGAGGTGGAGGGCTCGGGTGCGTCGACGGTCTGGCTGACCGCCGAGTCGCTCGGGCGCGGCGATCCGGCACTCGCCGCCGATCCCGACCGGCCCGCGGTCTTCGTCTTCGACGAGCCGCTGCTACGCCGGCTGCGACTGTCGGGCAAGCGGCTGGTCTTCCTGGCCGAGACGCTCGGCGAGCTCGCCGCGACACGTCCGCTCGAGGTCCGGCGTGGACGGGTCACCGAGGAGCTGGCCGGCCGGGACCTCGCCAGCACCTACGCGCCCGTGCCGGGGTGGGCCACCCGGGCGGCGGCGCTGAAGCCGGTCGAGGTGCATCCCTGGCCGTGGCTGACCCGCCCCCGCGGCGGCCCGGTGCAGTCGTTCTCGGCGTGGCGCCGAACTCTGAGGGTGTGACGCAGGCCTCCGAGAGCGCATGAGGCCGGACGCACATAACGGGGCAGGGACCGCGCGTCAACCGTCGTGCGACGAACGCGCCGCGTGACCCAAGCTCTCGGAGCGCGTTCCGCCACACGGGCGGAGCGCGCCGCGAAGGAGACCTCATGCCCGCCGATGCCGCCCCGACGTCCGAAGGGCCGAACGACACCCGGCTGCGCCGCGCCATCACAGGCCCGCTCCTGTTCGCCTTCATCCTGGGCGATGTGCTGGGCGCGGGCATCTACGCCCTGATGGGCGTGCTGAGCGACCGGGTGGGCGGGATGCTGTGGGCACCGCTTCTGCTCGCGCTCGTGCTCGCGCTCCTCACCGCGGGGTCGTACGCCGAGCTCGTGACGAAGTACCCGCGCGCCGGCGGCGCATCCGTCTTCGCGGAGCGCGCCTTCCGCAACCGTCTCGTGTCGTTCCTCGTCGGCTTCTGCATGCTCGCGGCCGGGGTCGTCAGCGCCGCAGGTCTCTCGCTCGCCTTCGCGGGGGAGTACCTGCGCACCTTCGTCGACCTGCCGACGATCCCCGTCGCGATGGTCTTCCTCGTGATCGTGGCGCTGCTGAACGCCCGCGGCGTGCGCGAGTCGCTCGGCGCGAACCTCGTGATGACCGTGGTCGAGGTGAGCGGCCTGGTGATCGTCGTCGTCGTGGTCGGGCTGCTGCTGGCCGGCGGCGGCGGCGACGTGTCCCGCGTCACGCAGCTGCCGGAGGGGACGGGCGCTGCGACCGCCGTGCTGGCCGGAGCCATCATCGCCTACTACTCGTTCGTGGGCTTCGAGACCTCCGCGAACATGATCGAGGAGGTCAAGCAGCCGTCCAAGACCTATCCGATCGCGCTGTTCGGCGCCCTCCTGACGGCGGGCGTCGTCTACGTGCTGGTCGGACTGGCGAGCTCCATCGCCCTGCCCGCGAGCGAGCTGTCGGAATCGAGCGGGCCGCTGCTGGCCGTCGTCGAGGCGAGCGGCGTGGCGATCCCGTCGTGGCTGTTCAGCCTGATCGCCCTCGTCGCCGTCGCCAACGGGGCGCTGCTCACGATGATCATGACGAGCCGCCTCACCTACGGGATGTCGGAGCAGGGGCTGCTCCCGCGCACCCTGTCGCGCGTGCTCCCTCAGCGCAAGACGCCCTGGGTCGCGATCCTCGCGACGACCCTCGTGGCGATGCTGCTCACCCTCGTCGGCGACCTCGCGACCCTGGCCGAGACGGTGGTGCTGCTGCTCCTGTTCGTCTTCCTCAGCGCCAACGTGTCGGTGCTGGTCCTCCGCCGCGACCGCGTGCAGCACGCGCACTTCCGGGTCTGGACGTTCGTGCCGGTGCTGGGCGTCGCGTCCTGCATCCTGCTGATGACGCAGCAGCGTCCCGAGGTCTGGCTGTTCGGGGCCATCCTGCTGGCCGTCGGCGCCGTGCTCTACGTCATCTCCCGCTGGACGCGGTCGCGCGAGGGTGCGAAGGACGCGGACCGGGCGGAGGAGACCGCGCCCCGCGCCTGAATCGGGCCCACGGGAATGAAGAAGGCCGTGGGTCCGATGGACCCACGGCCGGTGGTGGAGGACTCAGGAATCGCACCTGACAGGGCGCCTCATGTGCGCATCCCCCGAGATCCCTCACTATAGCGACGCCCGGAATGGTAGACAAGTCGCGGGAGGAGGCACGCCGGGTACCCGCCCGCCGGGGTCCGCGTGTCGCACGCACATGAACGCTGATGAGATCCGCCGCGCCTACCTCGACTTCATGACCGAACGCGGCCACGTGATCATCCCGCGCTCGCCGCTCGTCCCGAAGGACGACCCGACGACGCTGTTCACCGGAAGCGGCATGCAGCCGCTCCTTCCGTATCTGCTCGGGGCGCAGCATCCGGCCGGCACCAGACTCGCCGACAGCCAGACCTGCCTCCGCGTGCAGGACATCGAGGAGGTCGGCGACAACCGGCACACCACCTTCTTCGAGATGCTCGGCAACTGGAGCCTGGGCGACTACTTCAAGCAGGAGCAGATCCCGCAGGTGTGGACGTTCCTGACGGCCAAGGTCGGCCTCGATCCCGACCGCATCTACGTGTCGTGCTTCAGCGGCGACCCGAAGAACGACATCCCGAAGGACGAGGAGTCCGCCCGGCTGTGGACCGGGCTGTTCCAGGAGGCGGGCGTCTCCTCCGCGCAGGTCGACGTGGGGACGGAGGAGCATGCCGCCGCCGTCGGCACCGGCGGCGCGCGCATCGCGTTCTACAGCAAGAAGAACTGGTGGTGCCGCGGCGGCAAGGCGGAGGACATGCCCGTCGGCGAGCCCGGCGGTCCCGACACCGAGATCTTCTACCTGTTCCCGACCGTCGAGCACGATCCGTCGTTCGGCGAGCACTGCCATCAGAACTGCGACTGCGGACGCTTCATCGAGCTCGGCAACTCGGTGTTCATGGAGTACCGCCGCACCGAGACCGGCTTCGAGCCGCTGCCCAAGAAGAACGTCGACTACGGCGGAGGACTCGCCCGCATCGCGGCGGCGGCGATGGACAGCCCCGACGTGTTCCGCATCGGCCTGCTCTGGCCGATCATCGAGCGCCTGCAGGAGCTCTCCGGCCGCACCTACGAGGACGAGACCGTGAGCATGCGCGTCATCGCCGACCACCTCCGCGGCGCGACCTTCCTCGCGGTCGACGGGGTGATGCCGGGCAACAAGGCGCAGGGCTACGTCATGCGCCGCCTGCTGCGCCGCGCCATCCGCTTCGCCTTCGACCTCGGACTCGAGGAGAACTTCTTCCCACAGATCATCCCGACCATCGCGAAGATCTACGAGGCGCACTATCCCGAGGTGGGGGAGCACGCGGAGTACGTCGAAAAGGTGCTGGTGAAGGAGGAGCAGGCCTTCCGCCGCACGCTCCGCAAGGGACTGAAGCAGCTGCGCGCGTACCGCGGCACCACGGTGACCGGAGCCGAGCTGTTCGTGCTCTACGACACCTACGGCTTCCCCGTGGAGCTCTCCACCGAGGAGGCGGGCCGTCAGGGGATCGAGGTCAGCGAGACGTGGCGCGCCGAGTTCGACGAGCACATGACGGCGCAGCGCGAGCGCTCGCAGCGCTCCACCACGCTCCACGTCTGACGGCCGTTCCAGGGCCTCACGAGCTCGTCGGAGCCGTGTCGCACGCGCGGCCGGTGTGCAACCCCCGCATCTTCACAGCCGAAGTGGGGTAGAACGTCCTGTGGAGGAAAAAAGTTCGACCTCCTATGGAGGATCGTTTGCCCGGTAATGCTGTTTCCCGTTTCCAGAACGTCGCGCTGCTGTCGGTGGCGAGCGTCCTGCCCAGTCGGGTGACCACCTCGGAGGACATCGAGGGTCGCCTCGGCCCCTCCCTGGCACGCCTCAAGCTGCGCAGCGGCCTCCTCAAGCGCGTCGCCGGTGTGCTCGAGCGACGCAACTGGGGTCCCGGCGAGTCGGCCGACAAGGCGACCATCGCGGCCGGGAAGCGCGCGCTCGACGAAGCCGGTGTCCAGGCCTCGCAGGTGGGCCTGCTCATCAACACGTCGGTCACGCGCATGCACCTCGAGCCGTCCGTTGCGGTCGCCCTGCACCACGGCCTCGGCCTGCCGAGCTCGGCGGTGAACTTCGACGTCGCCAACGCGTGCCTCGGCTTCATCAACGGGATGTCGCTCGCGGCCACGATGATCGAGTCCGGGCAGATCGACTACGCCATGGTCGTGGCCGGTGAAGACGCCGACGACATCCAGGTGAACACCATCGAGCGTCTCCTGCGCTCGGAGTCCGACCGCGACGGGTTCATGAGCGAGTTCGCGTCGCTCACCCTGGGCTCGGGCTCTGCGGCCGCCGTGCTGGGCCGGGCCGATGCGCACCCCGAGGGTCACCGCATCCTCGGCGGCGTCACCCGCGCGGCCACGAACTTCCACACCCTCTGCGTCGGCAGTGTCGACGGCATGTTCACCGACGCCAAGGCGCTGCTCAAGGGCGGGCTGGATCTCGTGGTGTCCGCGTGGAAGGAGGCGTCGGCGGAGTGGGACTGGAAGTCGATGAACCGCTACATCACGCACCAGGTCTCGTCGATCCACACCGACGCCATCGTCAAGGCCGTGCACCTCGACCGCTCGAAGGTGCCCACGACCTACCCCCGCTACGGCAACGTCGGTCCGGCCTCGGTGCCGATCACGCTCGCGCAGGAGCAGGACAGCCTGCGTCAGGGTGACCGCGTGCTCCTCATGGGCGTCGGGTCGGGCCTGAACACCGCCATGATGGAGCTCGCTTGGTGAACGACGCGATGCGGACGCTCGCGGCCCTGCCCGGCATCGACGTCCGCGTCAGTCGGACGCGGCTGGTGCCCGAGCGCGACTCGGGAGCGGTGCACGAGTGGCACTACCTCGACACCGGTGCAGAGCTCGAGCAACTGGGTGTGCCCGTCGCGGGCACGATCCTCGCCGTCCACGGCAACCCCACCTGGTCCTACCTCTGGCGGGGCATCGTCTCCGCCTCGTTGGAGGCCGCCGCGGCGGGCAGACCCGCCTGGCGCGTGATCGCGGTCGACCAGCTCGACATGGGATTCTCCGCGCGGACCGGCGCCGCCCGTCCCCTCGCGCGCCGCGTCGCCGACCTGGGCGACCTCACCGCCGACCTGGGCCTCACCGGCCCCGTGGTGACCCTCGCGCACGACTGGGGCGGGCCGATCTCGCTCGGCTGGGCCGTGGACCACACCGAGCTGCTCGCGGGGGTCATCGCGCTGAACACCGCCGTGCACCACCCCGACGGCGTGCCCATTCCGGCTCCGCTCCGCCTCGCCGGCGCGCGCGGGGTGCTCGCAGGCGGCACCGTCCGCACGACCGCCTTCCTCGACACGACCCTGGCCCTCGGGCACCCGGCGCTCGCCCCGGAGGTCAAGGACGCCTTCCGCGCGCCCTACCGATCGGCGGCCCGCCGCACCGGGATCGGCGCGTTCGTCGCCGACATCCCCGTCGATGCGACGCATCCCAGTCACGCCGAGCTCCGTCGCATCTCGTCGGGGGTCGCCGCCCTCCACGTGCCGGCGCTGTTCCTGTGGGGCCCCGAGGATCCGATCTTCGGCGACCGGTACCTCGACGACCTGATCGACCGGATGCCGCACGCCGACGTGCACAGGTTCGAAGGCTCCGGACACCTCATCGCCGAGGACCGGCCCTACGCCGACGCCGTGCTGACCTGGCTCGGCGACAACGCGGCGCGGCTGACGGGCGCGGCCGCTGGATCGTCCACGGACGGTGCGGCGGAGCGGACCCCGGTCGCCGACGCGGTGGCGGCCGCGCGGGATGCGGCCGCCTTCGCGCCCCTCTGGTCGGCGCTCGACGCCCGGCGCGACGACGACGACGTGGCGGTCATCGACATGTCCGCGCGGGCCGGGCGTCCCGCGCGGGTGAGCTGGCGGCGGCTCGACGACCGTGTGCGCAACCTCGCGGCCGGGCTCCGCCGCATCGGCGTGCAGAAGGGGCAGCGCGTCTCCGTGCTCGTCCCGCCCGGCCCCACGCTCACGGCCGTCATCTACGCCTGTCTGCGCATCGGCGCGGTCGTCGTCGTCGCCGACGCCGGGCTCGGCGTGCGCGGGCTGTCGCGCGCGGTGCGCGGATCCTGGCCCGACGTCGTCATCGGGGAGCTGCCCGGGCTGGCGGCCGCGCGCGTGCTGGGCTGGCCCGGCATCCGCATCTCCGTCCCCCGCCTCCCGAAGGTCTCCGCGTCGGCACTCGGCGTCTCCCACGACCTCGCCGGCATCGCCGCCCTCGGCGCCACCGCACCGCTGCCGGCGGAGCCCGCGCCCGACGACCCCGCGGCGATCCTCTTCACCTCGGGTTCCACCGGGCCCGCGAAGGGCGTCGCGTACACGCACCGTCAGCTGTCCGCTCTCCGCGACATTCTCTCCGCACACTTCGGCGTGACGGCCGACACCGGCCTCGTCACGGGCTTCGCACCGTTCGCCCTGCTCGGTCCCGCGCTCGGCACCCGCTCGGCCACACCCGACATGGATGTCTCCGCGCCCAGCACCCTCACCGCCGCGGCGGTGGCGGCCGCCGTGCGGGCCTCCGATGCGCGCATGGTGTTCCTCTCCCCGGCGGCGATCCTCAATGTCGTCGCCACCGCGGACGCCCTGACGGCCGACGACCGGGCCGCCCTGGCGACGGTGCAGACGTTCCTCTCGACCGGCGCGCCTGTCGGCGAGCCGCTGCTGGCCGCCGCGGCCGGGCTCATGCCCGGCGCCGAGCCCCACACGCCGTACGGCATGACCGAGTGCCTCCTCGTCACGGACCTCACGCTCGCGGACATCCGGGGAGTGTCGGATGCCGCGGACCGCGGTGTCTGCGTCGGGCGCCCCATCGAGGGCAACACCGTGCTGATCGACCCTCTCGACGACGACGGCCGCCCCGGCGGTTCTCCCGGGTCGGAGACGGGGGTGCTCGGCGAAGTCGTCATCTCCGCGCCGCACCTCAAGACGTCGTACGACCGGCTGTGGCTGACGGACCGCTCCGCGGGCGCCGACGTGCCCGCGGAGGGCCGCTGGCACCGCACCGGCGACGTCGGCCACCTGGACGCCGACGGGCGGCTCTGGATCGAGGGTCGCCTGCCCCACGTGCTGACGATGACGGACGGCCCCGTCGCACCGGTCGGAGCCGAGCAGCAGATCGAGACCGCGCACGCCGTGCGCCGGGCCGCGGTCGTCGGCATCGGCCCGCACCGGCTGCGACAGGCGGTGGCGGTCGTGGAGACGACCCCGCCCGCCCGGCGTCCCGCACTGGCGGGACCCGAGGTGACCGCCGTCGTGCGCGGCGCGACCGACCTCCCGCTGGCCGCGGTGCTCGTGGTGCCGGAGCTGCCGACCGACATCCGCCACAACTCCAAGATCGACCGCACACGACTGTCGGTGTGGGCCGAGGGCGTGCTCTCGGGTGGACGGATGGCGCGGCCGTGATCGTCACCGTGACGGGCGCCTCCGGCTACCTGGGGCGCGCCGTCGCGGCGGAGCTCGTCGCCGCCGGCCACGAGGTGCGCACGCTGCAGCGACGCCCGAGCACCGTGGCCGGCGCCACGGACGTGCTCGGCTCGATCGGCGACGCCGCCGTCGTCGCGCGCGCCCTCGACGGCGCCGAGGGCGTCGTCCACCTCGCGGCGAAGGTGTCGCTCGCGGGCGACCCAGCCGAGTTCCGCACCGTCAACGTCGAGGGGACCAGACGGCTCCTCGACGAGGCCGGCCGAGCCGGGGCATCCCGATTCGTGCAGGTCTCTTCGCCGTCGGTCGCCCACGCCGGCGCCTCGCTCGCCGGCGTCGGAGCAGAGCCGGCCTCGCCGGCGGACGCCCGCGGCGAGTACGCGCGCACGAAGGCCGAAGCGGAGCTCCTCGCCCTCGCCCGCGACTCGGCGGCGATGCACGTCGTCGCCGTCCGCCCGCATCTCGTGTGGGGACCGGGCGACACGCAGCTCGTCGGCCGCATCGTCGACCGCGCGCGCCGCGGCCGGCTGCCGCTCCTCGACGGCGGGCGCGCCCTCATCGACTCCACGTACATCGACAACGCCGCGACCGGCGTCGCCGCGGCCCTGCATCAGGCCCCGTCGGCCCACGCCCGGGCGTTCGTCATCACGAACGGCGAGCCGCGACCCGTCGGCGAGCTGCTGGCCGGCATCTGCCTCGCCGCCGGCGTGCGGCCGCCCTCGTGGAGCATCCCCGCCGGGGTGGCCCGGGCGGCCGGCTCGCTGATCGAGCGCGCATGGGCGCTGCGCCCCGGCGCCGACGAGCCGCCGATGACGCGCTTCCTGGCCGAGCAGCTCTCCACCGCGCACTGGTTCGACCAGCGCGAGACGCGCGCGGCGCTGGAGTGGTCGCCGGCCGTGTCGATCGACGAGGGGCTGCGGCGCCTCGCGAGCCACGCGGCGGCGGCCCGCTAGCTCGACGGGTCCTGCCGCAGGACCGGCCTCGGCGCGCGGCGGCAGCACGACGTCGAGCATGCGCGATGTCTGCCTTTCTCTTGCGCTCCCTCATACGTCATTCATATGATGTTTGAAGGTGTCCCAAGCACCACCCGTCCACAAGGCCGTGATCGGATCGCGACTCCTGCGTACGGGCATTCCTCTCCGGACAAGGAGTCCACCCCGTGAAGATCAGCCATCTCCGCGGCGGAGCGTTGGCGGTGATCGGTGCCCTGGCGGTATCCGTCGCCGTTGCCACCCCCGCCGCAGCTGCTGCGCCGAAGACCCTCCACACCTCGCCGGACGGGTCGGGCGACGCCTGCACCGTCGGTGAGCCCTGCTCGCTGCCCACTGCCAAAGACCGCGTCAAGGACCTCGTCGCGGGAGGGGGCGTCGACGTCGTCGTCGAACTCGCCGACGGCACCTACCGCGTCGACCAGCCGCTCGAGTTCCGCCCCGAGGATGCCGGCGGCGCCGACGGCTCGGTGCGCTGGACCGCGGCACGCGGTGCGTCGCCCATCGTCTCCGGTGCCCAGCAGGTGTCGGGCTGGACCGTCTCGGACGCCGACGCCGGCATCTGGGTGGCGGACACGCCGCAGGGCGTCGACACCCGACAGCTCTACGTGAACGGCGTGTACGCCCAGCGCGCGCAGCGCCAGGTGGCCGGCGCCGATCTGGCGCTGGATGAGACCGGCATCACGCTGAAGAACCCCGACCTCGCGTTCATGAACGACCTCCCGCAGCCGGACCGGGTCGAGTTCGAGGCGAAGGGCGACTTCACCTACCGGTACTCGCCGGTGGCGTCGATCGCAGACAACAAGGCGACCATGGATCAGCCCGCGTGGGAGAACAACACGTGGGGGTGGGACACTCCGCAGTTCGCCCTCCTGGGCGGATCGACCTACTGGTTCTCCAACGCCCTGGCATTCATCGACGAGATGAACGAGTGGTACATCGATCCGGACGCCGGGAAGCTGTACTACAAGCCGGGTGCGGGGGTCGACCCGAACACGCTCGACGTCGAGCTCCCGCGGGTCGAGGTGCTCATGAGCATCGGCGGCACCTACGACGAGCCGCTGCAGAACCTCGCGTTCGAGGACATCACCTTCACCGGCACCTCCTGGCTCGGACCCTCCACCGACGGCTACGCCACCCAGCAGAACGGGTCGTACATCAAGGACCACTACGACTACCGGCCGGCTGACGCCTTCACCAGCTGCTCCCGCGGCTGCGAGCTCTTCGAGCGCGCGCGCACCAGCTGGTATCAGGAGCCGGCCGCCGTGCAGGTCTCGGCCGCGTCCGGGGTGCGCTTCGAGCGCAACCTCTTCATCACTCTGGGCTCCTCGGCCCTCGGCATCGGCAACGACACCAACGCCGCTCTGAGCGGCGTCGGCCTCGGAGCAAGCGACATCCAGGTGATCGGCAACCGCTTCACCGAGGTCGGCGGCCACGGCGTCTTCGTCGGCGGCAACCGTCCGGAGGCGCATCACCCCGATGACGAGCGCATGATCAACCACGACATCACGGTGGAGCACAACACCGTGACGCGGGCGGCGGTCGAGTACAAGGACAACTCCGGCATCCTGAGCACGTACGTCACGAACGCGCGCATCCAGAACAACGAGGTCTCCAACGTCGCCTACGACGGCATCGACACGGGCTACGGCTGGGGCATGAACGACGCCGGCGGCGCCGACGAGTACGCCAAGCGCGGCTACTACAACTGGAACACCCGGTACGAGACGCCGACCACGCTGAAGGACAACGTCGTCGCGGGCAACCTCGTGCACAACACCAAGTCGCAGTTCGCCGACGGCGGTTCGATCTACAACCTCTCGGCGAGCCCGGGGTCGGTGACGGAGCGGAACTACCTGTACAACGTCTCCGGTGTCGGCCTGTACCTCGACGAGGGCACGCGGTCGACGATCTACCGTCAGAACGTGCTGCAGGGCACCAGCCCGTGGGTGTTCACCAACGCCTACAACGCCACGAACACGAGCGACAACCTCATCACGCAGAACTGGTACAACTCGGGCGGTGCGCAGACCCCGAACCTCGAGGCGAACCGCAACCGGCTCGTGGACAACGTGCAGGTGTCGGGTCTGAACTGGCCGGATGCCGCGCGACAGGTGATCTGCGAGGCCGGGGTCCCCTCCGACCTCCGGACCACCCTCAACGGCAACCTCTTCAGCGAGAACGCCGCCTGTGGCAGCAGCGGTGATCCCGTCAAGAAGCCCTACTCGACGACGGCCACCTCGGCGTCGAGCTCGTACTTCGCCCAGGCCGACGGCTCGTTCGCGATCCGCGCCCAGGGCGCGGACGTGTGGGGCGGCGGCGGACAGCGCGACGACGCCTACGGGTCGATCTTCCAGAAGGACGCCGTCAACGGAGCCTCGAGCGTCTCGGCGCGCGTGGACACCATCGGCGACGCGAACGCATGGGCGAAGTCGGGCGTCATGATCCGCAACGACATCGACCAGCCCGGCGCGTCGGCCGGTTATGCGGTCGTGGCCGTCACGCCGCGCAACGGCGTCGCATTCCACTGGGACGCCGACGGCGACGGGTATGTCGAGAGCTCCGCCGCAGCGAGCGTGAACACGTTCCGCCCCGTCTGGGTCAAGCTCGACCGCGCAGGCGACCAGGTCAGCGCCTGGTACTCCTACGACGGCGCGAACTACGCGCAGGTCGGATCCACCGTCGCGCTGAAGAACGCGGCGGCGGTGCAGGATGCCGGCATCTTCTCGTCGTCGCACGACACCGGCCGTTCGGCCGTCAACGTGTTCAGCGATCTGAAGATCGAGCGCGACACCGTCAAGCCGACCGCGACGCTGACCGCGCCGACCACGGCAGGGCCGTTCTCGGCGCTGAACCTGCAGGTCGACGCCGCCGATGACCGCGGTCTGTCGAAGATCGTGGCCAACGTCTACAAGGGCGGCACGCTCGTGAAAAGCACGCAGTCCGCGGTGACGGGCGGTGCGACGAGCGCCACCCACACGGCGACGGTCTCGCTTCCCGACGGCGAGTACCAGCTGAAGTACAACGCGCACGACCTGGCCGGCAACGTCTCCAAGACGGGCACCTTCGCCTTCACGATCGACGCCACCGCGCCGACCGCGACGGTGAAGGACGGCGCCTCGTTCACCGTGGCGACGGGCGCGACCTACGACAAGGTGAGCTTCAAGCTCTACGACGCGGGCCGCATCGACAAGGTGGAGCTGAACGGGGTGGTGAAGGATCTGTCGAACAACGCCTGGTCCGACATCAACTTCGTGACGCCCGGCGTGTTCGGCGCCGTGCGAGGGGTGAACACCCTCGTGGTGTTCGACGTCGCGGGTAACACCGCGACGACGACCTTCACGCTCAACTGACGCACGACGAAGCCCCCTCGTTCCGGGAACGAGGGGGCTTCGTCATGCCCGGCGGGTCCGGAGCGGTCCCATGACGGTCAGCGCTGCACGGGGTCCGATGCGGAAGCGGCGAGCAGGTCCAGCTGGCGACGGTGGGGGAGGCTCTCCCAGTCGCCCCGGCCCAGGCAGGCGAACGCGCCGGCAGCCACCGCCGTGCCGAGGCGCTGCTCCGCGGGGGCGCCCGCGAGCAGCTCGGTGAGATAGCCCGCGACGAAGGCATCCCCGGCACCGACCGTGTCGACGGGCACGATCGGCACGGCGCTGCGCTGCAGCATCCGCCCGTCGTCGCGCACGAGCGCGCCGCGCTCGCCGAGCTTCAGCGCGACGACGGTGGGGCCGAGGGCGGCGATGCGGGTCACCAGCTCCTCCTCGTCGCCCGCGCCGACGAGGAGCTCGGCCTCGTCCGCTCCCGCGAAGACGAGATCAGCGGATGCCGCGAGCCTCCGGTAGAGCGGCCGAGGGTCCCGTCCGCGCCACAGCGACGGACGGTGGTTGACGTCTAAGGAGACCATGACGCCGGCCGAGCGTGCGGCATCGACGGCGCCTTCCACCGCCGCGGCGGCGGTCTCGGACAGCGCCGGCGTGATGCCGGTCACGTGCAGCACAGACGAGCCGCGGAGCAGTGCGGGGTCGATGTCGTCGGGTGCGAGCCGGCTGCCGGCGCTGCCGGCCCGCCAGTACTGAACCGAGATGCGACCCGGGGCGGACTCGGCCTTCATCATCGCCCCGGTGCCGGCCGCGTCGTCGATCCGCACCACCGCGTTCACGCCCTCGGCCCGGAGTTCGCGGGCGATGCGCCGACCGGCGACGTCGTCGCCGACGCGCCCCACCCACGTGGCCGTGCCGCCGAGTCGGGCGACGCCGATCGCGACGTTGCTCTCCGCGCCGCCGAACGACAGCCGGTAGGCGTCGCCCTCGCCCGACTCGACGGGGCGGAAGAGCGCCATCGTCTCGCCGAGGGTGACGAGCCCGCCGGTCATGCGGCCGCTCGTGCCCGCAGGGCCGCACGGCTCCGCTCGGTCACTCCGGACAGGTCGCCCGCGTCCAGCTCGCGTCGCGGCGCCAGCCAGCTGCCGCTGACCGCGGGAACGGCCGGGTGCGCCAGGTAGGCGGCGGCGTTGTCCGGGCCGACACCGCCGCTCGGCACGAACCCCACATCCGGGAAGACCGCCGCCAGTGCCTCGATCATCGCCAGGCCGCCGAGTCGATCGGCGGGGAAGAGCTTCACCGCGTCGAGCCCGTCGCGGCGCGCGCGCTGAACCTCGCTCGCCGTGGCCACGCCGGGCAGCACCGCCAGTCCGCGCGCGCGTGCGCGGTCGACGACGGCCTGGTCGTACCCCGGGCTGACGATGAACGTCGCCCCCGCGTCGGCGGCGCGGTCCACCTGCTCCTCGTCCAGCACCGTACCGGCGCCGATGGCGAACCCGTGCGGCGCGCCCGTGCTCATGGCCGTGAGCAGCTCCAGGGCGTGCGGCGTGCGCAGCGTGATCTCGGCGCAGGCGATACCGCCGGCATCCAGCGCCTGTGCGAGGTCGGCGCCGATGTCGGATCGGTCGGCGACGACGACGGGGATGATCGGATGCGGGCGCAGCCAGTCGGTCATCGCCCGAGCCACCCGCCGTCGACGGGGAGGATGACGCCGTCGACGTAGTCCGAGGCGCGGGAGGCCAGGAAGACCGTGGCGCCGCCGATGTCGGATGCCTCGCCCCAGCGACCGGCGGGGATCCGCTCGAGGATGCTGCGCGAGCGGTCGGCGTCCGCGCGGAGCGGCGCGGTGTTGTCCGTGGCGATGTAGCCCGGCGCGATGGCGTTCACATTCACTCCGCGGGGCGCCCACTCGTTCGCCAGGGCCTTCGTCAGCCCCGCGATCCCCGACTTCGCCGCCGCGTACCCGGGCACATTGATCCCGCCCTGGAAGCTCAGCAGCGATGCGGTGAAGATCACCTTGCCGGTACGGCGTTCGAGCATGCCCTGCGCCACCGCCTGGGTGAGGAGGAACGGGCTGCTGAGGTCGACCTCCACCACGCGGTCCCAGAGATCGGCGGGGTGCTCGGCGGCGGGAGCCCGCTCGATCGTGCCGGCGTTGTTGACGAGGATGTCGACCCTCCGGCCGCGCAGCTCATCGGCGAGGGCGAGGACCGCGGCGCGATCCGAGAAGTCGCACGCCACTGACGAGAACGTCCGGCCGTGCGCGGTGACGGCGCGGGCGACCGCGCTGTCGGCGGCGGCTTCGCGGGTGCTGACGGCGATGATGTCCGCTCCGGCGCCGGCGAGGGCATCCGCCATCGCCAGCCCGATGCCGCGGCTCGCGCCCGTGACGAGCGCGGTGCGTCCCGAGAGGTCGAACAGCGCGGCGGTCATCGGTCTCCGCCCACCGCGACGAGGAGCTTCAGCGCCTGACCGGCCTCGAGGGTCGTGAACGCGTCACCCGTCCGCTCCAGCGGGACGACGTCGGTGATCAGCGCGTCGGTCGGGATGGCCCGGCCGCCGGCCAGGAGGTCGACCGCCGTCTCGAAGTCCTGCCGCTGGTAGACGCGCGCACCCAGGAGGCGCAGCTCCCGCCAGAACACCCGCTGCAGGTCGATCTCGCGCGGCTGCGAGTGGATGGCCACCACGACGATCGTGCCGCGCACCTTGGCCAGCGCGGTCATCCCGCGCACCGCGGCCGCGGCTCCCGAGACCTCGAAGACGACGTCCGCACCGGCGCCCTGTGTCCAGTCCTCGACGGCTGCCGTCTGATCGACGGCCGTGGGGTCGAGCGTGGGGAAGCCGAGCTCGTCGATGGAGGCGCGACGCCCGGCATCCGGCTCGATGACGACGACCTCGGCGCCGACATGGCGGGCCACGCTGGCGATGAGCACGCCGATCGGACCTCCGCCGATCACGACGGCCTTGTCGCCCGCCGAAAGCTCGGAGCGCCGCACGTCGTGCACGGCGACCGCGACGGGCTCGACGAGGGCTCCTTCGCGCAGCGGAAGGTCTTTCGGAAGCCGGACCAGGGTGTCGGCGGGCACGTTCCAGAGCTCCTGGAGCGCGCCGGGGGAGTCGATCCCGATGAAGTCGAGGTTCTGGCAGATGTGCTCGTTGCCGGCGAGGCACGCGGGGCAGGTGCCGTCCCATGCGAGTGGCATCACCGTCACCCGGTCGCCCTCGGCCCAGCCGTCGACGCCGACGCCGAGGGCGGTGACGACGCCGCTCATCTCGTGTCCGAAGATCAGGGGATGCTGGACGCGAGCGTCCATGTCGCCGTGGAAGATGTGGAGGTCCGTGCCGCAGAGGCCGGCGTACGCGACGCGCACCTGCACCTGTCCGGGCTCGGGATCCTGCGGCTCCACGTCGACGGGGTTGACGGTTCGAGCCGAGACGTAGTGAAGTGCGCGCACGACGATTCCTCTCCGATGAGTGCGGATGAAAGCGACATCCGCCCCCTCACTGTACGGGTCTTTCCTCATAGGTCACATGTATGATCTAATGAATCCGCGAGCCGCAGGAGCGGCGAGTCGTCAACGACGTCGACCTTTTGAAGGACTTGAAATGGCCACACAGCATCGCCGCTTCTCCCGAGCCACTCGATTCGGAGCCCTCGCCATCGCCGGGCTCGCCGCCGTCGCCCTCAGCGGCTGCGGCGCGGACGCCGGCGGAGGAGGAGACTCCTCGCTCGGCTTCGCGCAGGCGAAGCAGGAGCCCGACAGCGCCATCACCGTCTGGGTCGACGCCACCCGCGAGCCGGTCATCGACGCCTTCCGTGCCGCGCACCCCGACATCGAGGTGAACGCGGAGACCTACGACGGCAACGCGAGCGGCTCGGCGAGCCTGCAGACCCGCATCGCCCTGTTCGACCAGGCCGGCGAGGGCTGGCCCGACGTCGTCTTCTCGACGCAAAACAACGACGCCTCCTGGGCATCCCGCGAGTCCAACGGCCAGCAGGCATTCGCCGCACCGGTGAACAAGGGCTGGTTCGACCAGGAGTTCCTCGACGGCTTCACCGCAGGATCCCTCGACCCCCTGACGGTCGACGGCACCACCTACGGATTGCGCAACGACCTCGCGCAGGTCGTGTTCTGGTACGACCAGTCGCTGTTCGACCAGCTCGGCTACGACGTCCCCACCACGTGGGAGGAGTACGAGGCGCTCAGCGACCGCGTCGCAGCCGAGAACCCCGGCTACCTCCTCGGCTCGGTCGGCGACGGCTTCCTGGGCTCGTACGTCTACTACTGGGGAGCGCAGGCGCCCATCTTCCAGCTCGACGGCAACGAGTTCACCTCCGACTTCGACGCGGAGAACTCGAAGAAGATGACCGATCTGCTCGACCACATGGTCGAGAACAAGACGCTGTCCACCGCGTCGGTCTTCGGCTCGGACTTCATCCAGCAGGCCCAGGGCAAGGTGCTCGGCATGCCGGCCCCGGTGTGGTTCACCGGCGCCATCTTCCAGAACCCGGACAGCCTGAACGTGCCCGCCGGTCAGCTCGGCGCCGGAGCGCCGCTGCACTGGGAGGGCCAGGACATCGGCACCGGCAACGTGGGCGGCGGAACGTGGCTCGCTTCGAGCCACTCCAAGAACCTGGATGCCGCGAAGACGTTCATGGAGTTCGCCACGAGTTCCGACGAGTACCAGGTCGACCTCGCGCCCGGCTTCCCCGCGTACGCGTCGGCCGGCGAGAAGTGGATCGCCCAGCAGGCTGCCGGCGGATACTTCGTCGGCGACTTCGAGCAGACCGTCGTGGATGCCGGTGCCCAGGTGTGGAGCGGCTGGGGCTTCCCGAGCTTCAGCGCCGAGACCGCGTACAGCAAGGTCGTCCTGCCCGCGCTCGCCGCCGGCAAGACGATCGGCGACGTCGCCGCGGACTGGCAGGCCGAGATCCTCAACGAGGCCCAGGTCCAGGGCTACACCGTCAACCGCTGAGCCCCCTCAGCCCACGAAAGGCCAGGCCATCGTCACCTCAACGATGACGCCGCTGACCGCCGGCGCGGAGACGCGCCGGCGGAAAGGCGATGAACGGCGTCGGAACCCCAATCGTTCGCAGTCCGCGATGGCCTACGCCTTCAGCTCGGGCTACGGGCTGCTGCTGCTCTTCTTCGGCATCGGCCCGGCGATCTACGCGATCTACCTCGCCTTCACACAGGCGGGCCGGTTCGCCGGCGTCGACAACTTCGTCAAGGTCTTCGCCGACTACCGCTTCTGGCCCGCCGTGCAGCACGTCTCGGCGTACCTCGTCATCTGGCTGCTCTTCCAGATCGTGTTCGTGGTGCTGCTGGCCCTCATCGTCCACAACATGGCCTCGCGCTGGCTGTCGACGTCGGCCCGCTTCATCTACTACATCCCGGGGGCGCTCGCCGGAGCATCCAGCGTCCTCCTCTGGCTGTTCCTCCTCGATCCGTCGGTCAGCCCCGTCTCGGGGATCCTGCGCGCCCTCGGCTTCGACTCGTTCGTCGCCACCGTCTCGCTCGACAACCTCCCGGTGATCTTCACGATCGTGTCGTTCTGGACGGGCGCCGGCCAGTGGATCGTCATCATGTACGGCGCGTTGAACAACATCAGCCCCGAGATCATGGAGGCCTCGCGCATGGACGGTGCGGGGCCGGTGAAGACCGCGTGGTACATCCAGCTCCCGCTGCTGCGCAAGTGGATCTCGTACATGGTCGTGATGTCGGTCGCCGCGGGGAGCCAGCTCTTCGTGGAGCCCCGCGTCCTCTCGCAGGCGAGCAAGGGCGTCGTCCCGCAGGACTACTCGCTGAACCAGCTCGCGTACCTCTATGCATTCCGGCAGAACGACTTCAACGGGTCCGCCGCGATCTCCCTGATCCTGCTGGCCGTCTCCCTGGCGCTGGCCGCCTTCTTCGTCTTCCGAGGAGGACTCTTTGAGCGCGACTGACATCGCGACCGATACCGCGACCCTCGTGCGCGCCGACGAGCGCGGCAGGGGGCGGCGCCGTGTCCGCCGCTCGTACACGCCCGGAGAATGGCTCGGTCGCGCCCTCGCGGCGGTCATCGCCCTCTTCTTCGCGGTCTTCTTCGTCCTGCCCCTCGTGTGGCTCCTGCTGGCGCCGACGAAGACGCCCCGCGAGCTGCTGCTCAACGGACCCTTCGATTTCGGGGCGTTCAGCACGCTCGCCGAGAACTGGAACGCCCTCATGGCCTTCCAGAACGGCATCGTCTGGACCTGGCTGGGCAACGCCGCGATGTACACCGGCGGCGCGCTGGTCATCACCCTCCTGGTGACGATCCCGGCGGGCTACGCGCTCGCCATGATCGACTTCAAGCTGCGGCGCACGCTGCTGGTGGTGACGCTGATCATCATGCTCGTCCCCAGCACGGCGCTCGTGCTGCCGACCTTCCTCGAGCTGAGCGCGGTCCGGCTGATCGGCAACCCGCTCGCCGTCATCCTTCCCTTCTCGTTCTTCCCGTTCGGGGTGTACCTCACCTACATCTACTTCTCGACGAGCATCTCGAAGGATCTCCTGGATGCCGCGAGGATCGACGGCGCGGGGGAGTGGCGCGTGTTCGCCCGCGTCGCGATGCCGCTCGCCACGCCGGTGATCGCGCTGGTCGGCTTCTTCAACGTCGTCGGCAACTGGAACAACTACTTCCTGCCGTTCGTGATGGTGCCGGGACGGCGCGCACCCATCCAGGTGGGTCTCGCCGAGCTGCTGTCCAATGTCCCGCTGTTCAACCCGACGTCGGCGGGCTCGGTCACGATCGAGCTGCCCGTGCTGGCTCTGGCCACCCTCGTGTCGGTGCTGCCGGTGCTGCTGATCTTCCTGTTCTCGCAGCGCTTCCTCGTGACCGGCATGACCGCCGGCGGAACGAAGGAGTGAGCGTGCTGCGCGTGGCCATGGTGTGCCGCATGGTGCCCGAGAAGCGCGAGGAGTATCTCGCGCTGCATCGCGCGGTCTGGCCCGGCGTCGAGCAGACCCTCCGCGACGGGAACATCCGGAACTTCACCATCTTCGTGCGCGGCGACGTGCTGTTCGGCTACTACGAGTACGTCGGCGACGACCTCGCCGCCGACGACGCGAAGATGGCCGCCGACCCCGTCACCCAGCAGTGGTGGGAGCGCACGCGGCCGTGCCAGCTGCCGTTCGACGCGGACGGAACCGAGCCGAACTGGCAGACGATGACCGAGGCCTGGCACCTGGACTGATCGGGCCGGCCGCCCGGCGACCGCCCTCCATCCGCTCGTGACGGGCCGAGCTCCCGCGGTCGCGCGTCAGCGTTCCCGGGCGGTCGGGAAGCGGCGACGCTGCCACGCGTCGAGGATGTGGGCCCGCATGGCGGCCTCCGCCTCGGCAGGATCGCCGGCAGCGATGGCGTCGTGCACCCTTCGGTGCTCCTCGAGGGTGATGTGGAAGGCGTCGGTGGACTGGTTGCCGACGAACCGGGCCGACTGACGGGCGCGACTGAACAGGATCTTCGTGATGCTGCTCGCCAGCTCGTTGCCCGACAGCGTCATGACGAGGAAGTGGAACTCGAGGTCGGCGTCTGGGAAGACCTCCGGGTCTTCGACGGACTCCTCCATCCGGCTCAGCGACTCCGTCACGAGCGCCAGCTGCTCGGGCGTGCGACGCTCGGCGGTGGCCGAGGTCATCGCCCCTTCGAGGGCCGCGCGGATGACGGCGATGTCGTCGAGCACGCCGAGGGAGGAGTCGTTCTCGAGCAGCACGGCGAGGACCACCGGGTCGAGGATGTTCCACGACGTCTTCGGCCGCACGATCGTGCCGCGGCCGGGTGCCACGCTGATGAGCCCCTTCTCCTCGATCCGCTTGACCGACTCGCGGATGACGGTCCGGCTCACCGCGAAGTGCTGCGCGAGCTTCTCCTCGGGCGGCAGGGCATCGCCGGGGGCAACGTCGCCCTTCACGATGGCCTCGACGAGGTCGTGCACCACGGCGACGCCCAGGCGCGCCGCAGGCAGCCGCGGCGTCGAGCTGCGCAGCGCCGACGCGGTGCCGGAGGGCGGGGTCTGCTCGCTCATGCGGTCAGCCTAGTCGCGGCTCCGGGTGCCCTCGGGCGGGTCGTGCCGATCGCCTTCGGGCACGAGGCGGAGGCCCGCGCGAACGGGTCGCACGTGCGGGCCGGCACCGACGAGCCAGCTCGCGCCGCGGTGGCCGCTTTCGGCGATGAGGGCCTCGTCCACGCTCACGCCGTGACCGGGGGTGTCGCCGAGCACGATGCCGCCGTCGGCGAACTCCTGATCGATGGTGAGGCCGAACGGAGCGCCGAGATCCTGCACCTCGGCGCTGAGGTGATTGGGAACGGACGCGGCCGCGTGCGCGACGGCCTGGTTCGCGGTGACGCCCACCGGGCTGATCGGGAGATCGCGGCCGTGGGCCAGCATGGCGACGCGCAGGAAGTGCGTGACGCCCCACGTGCAGCCCACCTGGACGATGTCGACGCCCCCGGCATCGAGGAGCGGCCGGAACTGCTCGAGACCGGTGAGGTTCTCGCCGGTGGCGACGGCGGCGCGGATGCTGCGGGTCAGCCGCGCATGTCCGTCGGCGTCCCAGCGGCGCAGGGGCTCTTCGACCCAGGTGAGATCCAGGTCGCGTTCGAGCTCGCTCACGTAGCGGACGGCCTGCTTGACGCTCCAGGACTCGTTGGCGTCGAACATCACGCCCGGTCGGCGCGAGTTGCGGCCCATCGCGTCGCGCACGATGTGGAGCCTGCGGCGGTCCACGTCGAGGTCGCGGCCGCCCTTGAGCTTGCCGCTGCTGAAGCCGAGGTCGGCCATCCGTCCGTAGAACGTCGCGAGCTCCTCGTCGGTGAGCGCGATGTCCAGGCCGGAGGCGTAACCCGTCACGAAGCGGTCTCGCCCGCCGAGCAGGCGCCAGAGGGGCTCGCCCGCCGCCTTCGCCTTGATGTCCCACAGCGCCATGTCGAAGGCGCCGATGCTGCCGAAGGTGGCGCCGGCGTGGCCCGCCTTGAACACGCGGGCGAGCATGCGGTCGTAAAGGGCGGTCACGGCGCGGGGATCCTCGCCGTCGATCGCGGGGAACAGGCGCGCCAGATCGCCGACGTGGCCCGTGCCGACACCGGTGATGCCTTCGTCGGTGTCGACGAGCACGACAGCCTCTTCGGTGATGCCCGAGGCGATGTGTCCGTTGACGTCCCCGATGGGCCGACCCCATTCGCGGAACGTGTGCAGAACGCGGTAACCGGTGACCTTCATATCGCCCTTGACTTCCTGCTGGCCGGCGCTCGGAGCGAGCACACAAAGAACATACATCATATGTTAGGGTCGCCACAGATGCCGGTCGTCCTCTCGGCGGCATCGGCTGCGATGACGGAGGAAGCGATGCGCACGCGCTCGACGGCGAGGACCCCGATGCTCACCGAGATCGGCTTCGGCGGTGCGCAGATCGGCAATCTCTCGCGTCCCATCGACGACGACGTCGCACGCGGAGCCGTCGACGCGGCCTGGGATGCGGGCATCCGATACTTCGACACCGCTCCGCACTACGGCCTGGGCCTCTCGGAGCGTCGACTCGGCGCTGCTCTGCGCGACCGCCCCCGTGACGACTATGTGCTGTCGACCAAGGTGGGGCGACTGCTGATCGATTCGCCGGAGACCGCGCACCTGCCGGACGACGACGGCTTCGCCGTCCCGGCCGCGGTGCGCCGCCGATGGGACTTCTCGCGCGACGGCATCCTCCGCTCCGTCGAGGAGAGCCTGGACCGCCTGGGCCTCGATCGCATCGACATCGCCTACCTCCACGACCCGGACGAGCACTGGGAGGCGGCCTCCACATCCGGCGTCGGCGCGCTGATCGAGCTGCGCGAGCAGGGCGTCGTGTCGGCGATCGGGGCGGGTATGAATCAGGCCGGCATGCTCGCCGACTTCGTCGAGCGCTGCGACGTCGACATGGTGATGGTCGCCGGCAGGTACACGCTGCTGGACGACGCGGCCGCCGAGCGGCTGCTGCCCCTCGCAGCGGAGCGCGGCGTGGGCGTAGTCGCCGCCGCCGTCTACAACTCCGGCCTGCTGAGCTCTCCCCGCCCGCCGGCGGAGGCCACCTACGACTACTCCACCGCGCCCGTAGAGCTGCGGGATCGCGCACATGCGATCGCCGACATCTGCGAGCGCCACGGCGTCGACCTGCCTTCCGCGGCCATCGCCCATCCTCTGCGACGGCCGGAGGTCGTCTCGGTGGTGGTGGGGCTGCGCACCCGCGAGCAGGTGGAGTCCACGCTGGAGCGGTATCGCACCCGCATCCCCGCGGCGGTGTGGACGGAGCTCACCGCGGCGGGCCTCGTCGCGGCATGACATGGCCGGGCGGCCGCGTGCCGTCCGTGACACGGTCGGGCGGCGCCTCCGCGCGGCCCCGAGAAGAGGAGATCCGATGAGACTGGCCAGACGGGGAGTTCCCGGTTCGGAACGCGTGATCGCCGAAGTGTCGGGGACGGGCCGCGTGCTGCCGCCCGAGTTCGGCGACCTGAATGGCGCCTTCCTCGAGAACGGTGCGCTCGAGCGGCTGTCGGGTCTGGATCTGTCGAGCCTTCCGCTCGACGACCTCGAGTCCGACGAGCGCTGGGCGGCGCCCATCGCGACCCCCGGCAAGGTGGTGTGCGTGGGGCTGAACTACCGCGACCACGCCGCGGAGACGGGCGCGGCGATCCCCGCGGAGCCGGTGGTGTTCATGAAGGACCCGTCCACGGTCGTCGGTCCGTTCGACGACGTCCTCATCCCGCGCGGCTCGGTCAAGACCGACTGGGAGGTCGAGCTCGGCGTGGTCATCGGCCGGACGGCGCGGTATCTCGACTCGATCGAGAGCGCGGCCGACTGCATCGCGGGCTACGTCGTATCGCATGACGTCAGCGAGCGCGAGTTCCAGCTCGAGCGCGGAGGCCAGTGGGACAAAGGCAAGAGCTGCGAGACCTTCAACCCGTGCGGGCCGTGGTTCGTGCCGGCCGACGAGGTCGCCGATCCCCAGGCCCTCCGCCTGTGGGCCACCGTGAACGGCGAGTCCCGACAGGACGGCACGACAGCCGACATGGTGTTCTCCGTGCTCGAGATCGTGCACTACCTCTCGCAGTTCATGGTGCTGCGGCCCGGTGACCTCATCAACACCGGAACACCGGCAGGCGTCGGACTCGGGATGCCGCAGCCCGTCTACCTGCGGGAGGGCGACGTCGTCGAGCTCGGCGTCGACGGCATGGGCGTCGCACGCCAGCGGATGGTCCAGGCGTGAGCGCGCCCGCCTCGGGGCTCACGGGCCTGGTCGCCGTCGTCACGGGAGGCGGGTCGGGCATCGGCCTGGCCACCGCGGAGCTACTGCGCGACCGCGGCGCGTCCGTCTGGTGCCTCGACGCCGCGAACGGCGACGCGAGTCCGGGCACGCGGCGCCTCACCTGCGACGTGCGGGACGAGGCATCCGTCTCCTCGGCCATCGCCACGGTGACGGAGGCGGAGGGGCGCATCGACCTGCTCGTCAACAACGCCGGCATCAGCGCCGTCGGCACGGTCGAGGCCTTCGACGAGGCGGAGTGGGCGAGGGTCCTCGGGGTCAACGTCGTCGGCATGGCACGCGTGAGCGCTGCGGCGCTGCCGTCGCTCCGGCAGTCGTCGACGCCGGTCATCGTCAACGTCTGCTCGATCGCGGCCCTCAACGGGCTGCCCGAGCGCGCCCTGTACTCCGCGTCGAAGGGAGCCGTGTACGCGCTGACGCTGGCGATGGCCACCGATCACGTGGGGGAGGGCATCCGCGTGAACGCGGTGAGCCCCGGCACGGTCGAGACGCCGTTCGTGACACGGATGCTGGAGGGATTCGCCGACCCGGTGGCCGAGCGCCAAGCCCTCGAGGCGCGGCAGGCCACCCGGCGGCTGGTGCAGCCCGACGAGGTGGCGCGGGCCATCGCCTATCTGGCCGATCCGGCGGCGTCGTCGACGACCGGCACGGTGCTGGACGTCGACGGCGGCGTCACGCGGCTGCGCGTGCGAACCACGCCGTGAGCGCGAGGAGAGAGAGGATGCGGGGATGATCGACGCGCACGTGCACCTGTGGGACCCGCGGGTTCTCACGTACGACTGGCTCGAGGGGACGCCCATCGATCGCCCCATGCTCCCGGCCGACTACGCCGGTGAGGGCACCGGGGCGACCGGCGCCGTCTTCGTGCAGGCCGCCGACGATGCCACCGACCCGGTCGACGAGGCACGGTGGGTCGCCTCGCTCGACTGGCCGGAGCTGATCGCCATCGTGGCAGGAGCCGATCTCGCGGCCGGTGCCGACGTAGTGGGCGCGCAGCTCGACGCCCTCGCGGCCGTGCCTCGTGTGAGCGGGGTGCGACACCTTCTGCAGGACACGGGTGTCGCGGCCTTCGACGACCTCGCGCCCGGCCTGAAGGAGCTCGCCGCGCGCGGCGGCACGTTCGACGCCTGCATCCGGCACCAGCAGCTGCCCGCCCTCATCGCGCTGCTGCGCGCGGCGCCGGAGCTGGTCGTCGTGCTCGACCACGTCGGCAAGCCGCCGATGCACGAGGGCATCGACAGTGACGCCGGAGCCGCTTGGGCCCGGTCGCTGGCCGAGCTGGCCGAGCGACCGGGCACCTTCGTGAAGCTCTCCGGCCTGACCGGCGAGGCGCCCGACGCGGAGGCGGTCGACCGCCACGCGAACGGGTTCCTTGCTCACGCCCTGGACGTCTTCGGCCCGGAGAGGGCCATGATCGCGACCGACTGGCCCGTCAGCACGACGTTCGGAGCCGGCGGCTCGGCAGGCGCGTGGGTCGAGCGTGTGCGCTCCCTCGTCACAGCTTCGGGCTGGGATGAGGTCGCCGACGGGACGGCGCGGCGGGTCTATCTGCCGCACGGCGCTGCCGCGCTCGCTGCGCGCGGGTGACGGGACTGACGCGCGCCGCTGAGAGGGCGCTGGCCGCGCTTGCGCCCCGGGCCGGGGCTCCGCGAGGCTGGAATGGCGCCGGCGACGGGCGGCTCGGCGCCGGGGGTCTCGATGCCCGCACGGGAGCGTACGCATGGGCATTCACCTCATCGGCGGAGGTCGCGACGAGGCACGTGTCGCCGCCGTCGTGGCCCCGTTCGTCCGCGACGCAGCAGCCGCGGCCGGTGATGACCCGCCGGTGATCGCGGTGCTGGTCGTCGTCGAAGCGCATGACACGGCCAGCGTCGACCGCTACCGCGCGATCCTCACCGCCGCCGGGGCGTCTCCGGCGAGCATACGCATACGGGTCGTCGTCGAGGGCGATCGCTTCGACGGAACGGCGGTGGCCGGTGCTCATGGGATCTTCGTCGGCGGCGGACTCACGCCGGCGTATCACGACGCTCTGATCGGCATCCGCGACGCGGTGCGCGAGCGCGTCGCGGCAGGCGCCGCGTACGCAGGTTTCTCGGCCGGCGCCGCCATCGTCCCTGACCGGGCCCTCGTGGGCGGCTATCGGTGGAGGGGTACCCAGGTCTCGCCAGAGGACGCCGGGGAGGAGCTCGACGAACTCGACGTCCGCGAGGGCCTGGGCCTCGTGGAGGGGAGCGTCGACGTGCACGCGGCTCAATGGGGGACCGTGTCCCGGCTGGTGGCCGCGGTAGCCGCCGGTCTCGTCCCGCACGGCGTGGCGATCGACGAGCACACCGCGTGGACCCTCTCAGCCGGTGGTCGCGATTCGGCGGTCGTCTCGGGCGACGGAGGCGTCTGGCTTATCGAGGCGATGTCGTCCGGCGTCCAGGTGTCGCTGCGGCGGCTCGCGAGCCACGGCGCAACTGGCCGCTAGTGCGATCCACCCACTCGTCACGCCGCTGAGGTCAGCGCGGTGGCATGAAGACCGCGGCGGCGGCTTGGATCTCTTTGTCGGTCGGCACCCGCACCTCGTAGTCGCGCGCCCTCACGTGAGCGAGGAAGTCGGCGTCGGGAGACACCCCGTAGGTCTGCACGTAGTAGGTGACGGGCCCGGTCCACACGAATTCGCCGTCGGTGCGGATCGTCATCGGCACGACCTTCTCGTCGCCCTTGAGGATGTCGACGCCCAGGGCCGTCGTGCGCATGACAACGGCGCCCGCCTCGAGGTACGCGCCGATGCGCGCGGCCTCGTCTGCAGGCAGTCGCTCCTCGTTGAGCGGAGGGCGCTGTCCGGCGGCGGTGGGCACCCAGCCGGGCTGGAACACGGAGACCTGCTTGACCATCGACGTCCTCACTCCTTCGGGCTGAACTGCACCCACGCACCGTTCGGCGGCCACGCCGGGGCGCCCGTGACGGGGTCGATGTCAGTCACGAACGGAGCCCCGTTCGGCTGCGACCACACCGGTTTCGTCGGCGCCGTCACGTCGACGCCGAGATTGTTCGACAGCTGCTGTGCGAACCCGTCGGGGTCGGCGCCGGTGTCGCACGAGAACAACCGTATCGGGGTCTGCCCGTCCCAGTCGGTGCGCCTGCGGACCACGTCGGCGAACGTCGCGGCATCCATCATCGTGCCGTCGCCGCCCTGGACCTGCTGCGGAGATCCGTGCAGGTCCAGGGCGTACTCGCCCGGGTAGATCGGCACATGCGACGCCGCGTCGCGATCCCCCTTCGGGAGGAAGTGCCACCCGGCGTCGGTCTTCCGCCCCCGGCGGGCGATGATGTCGCCCAGCCACCCTCGGGCGGTGGCGTCGCTGACGCTGTCCGCATCGAAGGTGTCCACGTCCCGCATCGCGCGCACGATGCTGTCGAGATGGTCGTCGAGGTTCGTCGTCAGCTGGGAGAGCTTGAGGTCGGTGTGGCGCATGCCGTCCAGCACCGCCTGGCGGAGCTCGCGCATGACCGGCTTGATCGACACCTGAGCCCCTCCCGACATCGCGGGGCGCCGACGCGTCCCGGTGCTCGAAACGCTAGAGGCTGACGCGGGGATCGGCGATGGAGAGAACTGCCCATCCGCTTCGCGCCCCGCGGCGTCGACTCCGCCGCCGGGTCAGTCGGGCAGCGGAACGGGCCGACGCGTGCGCGGGTCGACACGGAACGCGAGACGCGGCGGGATCTTGGTGAGATCCACCGACACGATGTCGACGGGGCGCGTCACCAGGCTCGCCGCCCGGTCGAGCACGCGCTGCCGGATGTCGTCGAGATCGAGTTCGCGGGCACCGTCGAGTCGGACGACCCGATGCGAGCCGAGCACCGAGCCCTGGTCGTCATGCACGACGAAGTCGCGGGTCTCGACGGCCTTCGCAGGCGACTCGGCCTGCGGGGTCAGGTCGTGGATCAGCCCCAGCGCCGATGCCGTCTCGACGCCTTCGGCCTGGAGCTGGAAGGTGACCTGGTCGGTCTCGAGCCACACGAGGTTGTCCGTCTCCTTGTTAGGCATAGGAATCCCGAAGGGACCGGATGGCGTCAGCTCCGTCTCGATGTACGCGAGCGCGTACTGCCGGCGGAAGCTCTGGAAGCGCTGGCCGTCTGCCAGGGAGAGCGCACTCAGCTGGATATGCGCAAGGATCTGCCGGGCGGGGAAACGCGCCTCGTGCGTCGCCCACCCGAGGTCGCCTCGGCGGGCCAGCCACGCCCCGTAGAACACCTGTGACATCGAACGTCCTCCCGTCGCGCCGAAGCGCATCGTCGTGTCGGCACGTTGCCGACACGACGATCAGGAGGCTCGAGAGATCGTCCTGATACGACGACGGAGCTGAGGGGCCCCGACCGTCGAGCGGAGAGGCCGGTGAGCGGTGCTCCTGCGGGCGGCCTCAGGCGTAGGCCTCGTGCCCGAGCCGGCGCACGGAGAGCTCGTCGGGTTCCGGGATGACGTGCAGTCCGCCGGGCGTGTTCGCCACGTGGGTGAGCGCCTCCAGCCAGGGCCGGCTGAGCTCGGCCATCCTGCTGCCGTCGTACTTGAACTGCATGTTCGACGACGGATGGACCCACACGGTCGTGCGTCCGCCTCCCACGCTGACGTCCTCACGCCAAGAGAAGAAGAATGACTCCCGCCGTCGGAGCTTTGTGCCGATCACCGTCTGCAGATGCAGCAGAAGGCGGTCCTCGAAATCGATCTTCGTCACTTGGTCGAACCGGAATTGGCCTATGAGGGCACCGCCGAACGCCGCAGCCGGGAGAAGTCAGGCGAGGCCGCGGCGGCAGCGACAAGAACCGCGGTGATGGGGGTGACTTCACGTTCGCATCTCGGCGGGTGCGGGACAACCCATTACCCTCGGCCGGGAAATGTGCATGCGCCCCGCCCATGGCGGTTCGGTTGTGGGCGATGAGCGGGCTCCGTGTCCGCGACGGAGCTTGCGCCTTCCGGATCGGGCGACTTGGAGTCCTGGACGCGACGGCGGGAGTCGAACCCGATCAAGGGCGATCTCGCTCGGCCGACTCATTCCAGAACCCGCGTGATTTCGCGGTTTTTCGGACTTGCTGAACCAGATGGGTCGAGCCGAATCGTGCTCATTCTCGCCCAAATGTGGGCAAAATGTGGGCAGGAGATGACAAGAGGATTCCGCCATCTCCTGTGATGTCTCAGGACATCGGTGACAGTTCTGTGTCAGGACTTTGGTGACAGTCGATGTGTCAGGACATCGGTGACGGTTTGGTGGTTCGCGGCCCGCGGGTTTGGCGGTTGGAGACGTAGGTGATGCCGGGCTTGGGCCAGGGGTGTTCGATGATGAGGGTGCCGCGGAGGTCGAAGATCATCACGGTCTTGCCTGCGTCCAAGACGCAGACGCGGTGACCACCCATGGCTCGGCCGATGCCGAACTTGATGCCCTTGAACTCGACCGACCCGCTGTCTTGAACCACCTTGACTCGGATGTCGTCCGCGATCGCTTGCGCCGGTGACGGCGTTGCGGGACGGGGTGGTTGAACACGGGGCGTCGCATCCCATGCTTGCTGGGGAGTGACCCGTCCGGGTAGGCCTTGGTGGGGACGGTCGGTGTTGTAGATGAGGTCGAACGCATCGACCTGGGCCTGTAGTTCCTCGAGGGTGGCGGCAAGGGGCTGCTTGTCGAGGTAGCGGAACAGGGTCTGGTGGAACCGCTCGTTCTTGCCCTGGGTGGTGGGTTTGTAGGGCTTCCCCGTGATTGGTTCGACGCCGAGCGAGCGCAGGTAGGCGACCAATTGGCCGATCACGCCACGGCGGGACGGGTTCAGTGCCGCACCGTTGTCAGAGAGCAATCGTTGCGGGACGCCGTACCTGGTCACGCCCTTCCTGACGACGGTGATCGCCCCCTCCGAGGTTTCACCCCAGGCAACGTGGGACGCGATCGCGAAGCGCGAGTGGTCATCGATGAGTTGGAAGATGACGCACTTGCGGCCGAGGGTGAGGACGTACTCGGTGGCGTCGAGCTGCCAGCACGCGTTCGGAGCGGGATACACGAACCGGCGATACGACGCCCGCGGCTTCTTGCGAGGTTCTTTCCTCGCCACTCCCGCGGCGCGGAAGATCCTCGCAAGTGACGCGACCGACGGTACCGGGCCCAACCTAAGTGACCGCATCTTGTCGTGCACGCTGATCGGTCCATGGTCCAGTCCCGACCGTTCCAACGCCGCCCGGACCGCGATCGCCTGCTGCGCGACATCATCCACAATCCGGGACGGACTCGTTGATGGACGCCTGGACCGCGGCTGCAACGCCGCCGCCGGCCCCTCTACCGCTGCTCGCTTTCGGATCGCCTAGAACGTCTTCCGGGAGATCCCGTGCTCGAGACAGAACGTCGTCACCGACCCTCGCGGCGCATCCTCCGGCCACTGCACGATGGCAAGACGAACACGGGGATCAACAGGCTCGACACGGCTCATGCCTCACAAATAGAGGGCACAACTGTCACCACCGACCACAACGAAACCGTCACCGACGAGGTGACCCGATTCCGTCACCGATGTCCTGAGACATGACAGATTCCGCCATCTCCCGGCGTCAGTACCCGCTGGGGTTCGCTCCTGCGTAGTTCAGGGGCGTCGAATTCATCCACCTCTTGGTGCCGGTCGCGCCGAGGCAACGCTCTCTGGTCCGGCCTGTGGCCGGGCTGTGGTCGCCCTGCGGGCTCGGTGTGTGGCCGTGAAGCCTTCGGCAGCATACGGGCGGGCGGGCTTCGTGCAAGCGGCTGCGCCGCCGGCTCCTCCCGATAAGTGCGGCACGCGGTCGCTGCGCTCCCTCACATCGCACCGAACTTCTCTCCCCCCACCGCCCCTCCGGGTTGCGCTGCACCCCGTCCGCCCTCCGCGGCGACTCTGTCGCCTTCCTTACCGTTATTTCCGTGGATTCGGGGCAGTTGTAGGCTCCGGAACGCGCCAGGGGTCCCGGGTATGGCTGACCGCCTTCAGCCGTCTGATGGCATGCCGTGATTAGCCGCCTGGGACCCCGCAACGGCACGACCGCTCATTGAGAAACGCGACCAGATCGCCTCGTAAGGACATGCCGGCATGGTCGTTCACGGCGCACCGCACCCACTGAACGGAAGGACCCTGCGTGCCCCAACTCTGGGCCGGTATCGACGCCGGCAAGACCGAACACCACTGCGTCGTCATCGACGGCAACGGAGCCAAGCTGCTCTCGCAACGGTTCAAGAACCGTGAGACGGCGATCCTGACCCTGATGGGCGATGTCGCGTCCTTGCCGGGCGGCACAGACGTCGCCTGGGCGACGGACCTGAACCACGGCGGGACGGGGCTGTTGCAGACGCTGCTCAGCTCGCATGCGCAGCCGCTGTTCTACATCTCGGGCCGGATAGTGCACCACGCCTCGGGCGCGTACCGGGGTGAGGCGAAGACGGACGCGAAGGACGCGGTCATCATCGCCGACCAGGCGCGGACCCGTCGAGATGTGACGCTGATGCGTCAGGCCGACGAGGTCACCGCGGAGCTGCGCCTGCTCTCGGCGCGCCGGGAGGATCTGGTGCACGATCGCACCCGGGCCGTGAACCGGCTGCGCGCCATCCTGGTCCACTACTTCCCGTCGCTTGAGGGGGCGTTCAACTACGCGACGACCAGGGGACCGTTGGTGCTGCTCACCCGGTACGCGACCCCCGGAGCGATCCGGCGGATGGGGGAGGCGCGGCTGGCGTCGTGGTTGAAGGGGCAGGGCTGCTGGAAGTCCGCGGCCGTGGCGAAGGCAGCGGTCGACGCTGCTCGCGAGCAGACGTCAGTCGTCGTGGGGGAGGGGGCAGCAGCGCGGCTGGTCAGCCGGTCCGCGCGTGATCTGCTCCGCATCCGCGACGAGGTCGCCGAGCTCGACGCGGAGATCGACGCCGCTTTGCAGGACAGCAGGGCCGCGGATCTGCTGGTGTCCATCCCGGGGTTCGGGCGCAGGCTCGCCGCGGATTTCCTCGCCGCGACCGGTACCGACCTCGCCGCGTTTGAGACGCCTGACAGGCTGGCCAGCTTCGCCGGTCTCGCCCCGGTGCCGCGCGATTCCGGGAAGATCTCCGGCAATCACCACCGGCCACGGCGTTACGACCGGCGGCTGTTGAACGCCTGCTTCCAGGCAGCGTTCATCGCGTCGAGAAACTGCCCGGTCTCGCGCTCGTTCTACGAACGGAAACGCCACGAGGGGAAGTCGCACAAGCAGGCGCTGATCGCTCTCGCGCGGCGCCGCATCAACGTCATCTGGGCGATCTTCCGTGACCAGACCACCTACAACCCCACCCCGACCCGGCCGAACGACCCCGTCACCCCACTTCCGCAGCACGGTCCAGATTCGCTATTGAGGAAGAGAACCGCTCCCGCTCTCGCGGCCGTTTGAAGCGTCCGGGCGAGCTCGGCCTGGATCCGGGCTGCGGGCACCCCTTGGAGCTCCCATCGGTCTTCGCGGAGGTCGCGCTCATTCGGCGGGTGGACCCGTCAGTGGCGACGAGGAGGGATCGGGTGATGGTGTTCTGCATGAGGCCGGTGAGGGTGCATCGATGATGCTCATCGCGCGCCTCCGAGCCAGAGTCCTGTTGCTGCGGCGATGACGCTGAGGAGGAGCGTGCCGAGGGCGTTGGTGGCGGAGGCGAGGCGGCGTCTTTCGGCGAGGAGGCGGACGGTTTCGAGGCTGGCGGTGGAGAAGGTGGTGTAGCCGCCGAGGAAGCCGGTGCCGAGGACGAGTCGCCACGGCTCGGGGGCGAGGCCTGCGAGGGCGAGGCCGGTGATCAGGCCGAGGAGGAGTGATCCGGTGACGTTGATGACGGTGGTGCCCCAGGGGTAGGCGCCGCCGGTGCGGGCTTTGATGAGCCCGTCGAGGAGGAGCCGTGTTGCGGCTCCGATTCCGCCGGCGAGGGAGAGCGCGAGGAACAGTGCGGGTGTCATGCCGGCACCTTCCTCTGCGTGCGTCGCGGGTGGAGTGCTGCGGCGAGGGCGATTCCGGTCCAGGACGCGAGGGCACCGAGGAGGACGGTGCCGAGCGCGTAGAGGGCGGCGGGTGCGGGGTGTCCTGTGGTGAGCAGGTGGGCGGTGTCGGTGGCGAGGGTGCTGTAGGTGGTGAAGCCTCCGAGCGCTCCGGTACCGAGTAGCAGCCGTGCGGTGCGGCGTCGGCCTTCGTCGCTGCCGGCTCTGGCGAGGCTCTCCAGGAGTACGCCGAGCAGGAGCGCGCCGACGATGTTGATGGCGAAGATGACGGTGTCGAAGGCGGGATCGGCGGGGAAGGTGAGGGTCAGGCCCTCCCGCGCCCCGGTCCCGACTGTGCCGCCGGCGGCGACGAGGAGGAGGTACCGGAGGCGCAGGTGCACGGGTCGTGGCGTCCCGTCGGGGGCGTCGTCGACGTCGAGGTCGCTGTCGACCGGCAGCTCGGGGTCGGGGTCCGGGGGGCGGTGACGGTGGCGGTCGTCAGTCACGGGGAGTGGGACCTTTCGGGAGGGGGCGGGTCAGTGGGTGAGGCCGTAGTGCAGCGTGGGGTCGAGGTGTTCGATGTCGACGAGGCGGTTGTACTTCGCGACCCTCTCGCCGCGCGCGGGGGCGCCGGATTTGATCTGCCCGACTCCGGTTCCCACCGAGAGGTCGGCGATGAAGGTGTCGAGGGTCTCGCCGGAGCGGTGGGAGACCATGCAGCGCATGCCGGCGTCGTGCGCGGCCGCGATCGCGTCGAGGGTGCCGGTGATGGTGCCGATCTGGTTGGGCTTGATGAGTGCGGCGTTGGAGTAGCCGTTGCGGGCTCCGTCGCGGATGCGGTCGGCGTCGGTGACGTAGAGGTCGTCTCCCACGAGCTGCACCCGGTCGCTGATGGTGTGGGCGAGGAGGGCCCAGCCCTCGTGGTCGTCCTCGGCGAAGCCGTCCTCGATGCTGCGGATCGGGTAGTCGGCGATCAGCTTCTCGTAGTAGCGGGCGAGTGCGTCGCGGTCGAGGTCGGTGCCGGCGACGGTGTAGTGGCCGTCGCCGTGGAAGAAGCCGTTCGCGGCGGGATCCATCGCGATCGCGATGTCACTGGTGCCGGGCTGGTATCCGGCGTCGGTGATCGCTGTGACGAGGAGGTCCAGGGCGTCTTCGGGCCGGTCGATGGGGGGCGCGAAGCCGCCCTCGTCGCCGAGCCCGGAGGTGCCGTAGGCGGTGCGGACGCGGGCGGCGAGGGCGTGATAGATCTCGGCGCCGATCTGCACGGCTTCCTCCTCGGTGCTGGCGGAGACGGGGGCGATCATGAACTCTTGGAAGTCGAGGCCGTTCGCGGCGTGCGCGCCGCCGTTGATGACGTTGAAGTGCGGGACGGGCAGGGAGGCGGTCGCCTCGGTGTGATCGGCGATCCACCGGTGCAGGGGCAGGCCGGTGCGCGCTGCGAGGGCGCGGGCGGCTGCGATGGAGACGGCGACGACGGAGTTCGCTCCGAGGCGGGCGAGGTTCGCGGTTCCATCCAGTGCTCGCAGCGCTTCGTCGATCTCGCGAAGCGAGGTCCAGGAGTGCTCGAGCAGGAGGGCGCGGATCTCGCCGTCGACGGCCGCGACAGCGGAGCGGACTCCGCGTCCGCCGAACGCGGGGCCGCCGTCGCGCAGCTCGACCGCTTCGAACGCGCCGGTCGAGGCGCCCGCGGGGGCGGAGGCGTCCAGGACGGTGTCGTCGTCCAGACGCAGGGTGACGGCGACGGTCGGGAAGCCGCGGGAGTCGAGGATCTGCCGTGCGGCGACGTCGGTGATGACCAGCGGGTGTCCGGCGGGGTGGGTGACGTACTCGCCCGATCCGTGGATGCTGGTGCGGGTGTGGCTGATGTAGGCGTTCATCAGGTTCCTCCTTCGTGGGCGAGCGTGATCGCCGCCCGGTCGGCTCTTGCGGGGTCGAGGTAGCGTCCGCTCCTCGAGATCGGTGTCCCGGACGGCCCGGTGTCGTACAGGTACGGCTGACCGGTCGGGATGTTCAGATCGCGGACCGCGGCATCGTCGAGGTCCTCGAGAAGGGCGCGCAGCGCGCGCAGGGAGTTGCCGTGCCCGACGATGAGCACCGTCTCGCCCTCCTCGAGGGCGGGCAGGATGCGCTCCTCGAGGAGCGGCTGCAGTCGGTGGACGACGTCGCGCAACGACTCCGTCTCCGTCATCGCCTCGGCCGGCTGCCCACGGAACGCCGCGGACCTGTGCAGCTGCGCGAAGGCGGCGGCGGACAGAGCAGGCGGGCAGACGTCCATCGACCGGCGCCACTCCAGGAAGGCGTCGGCCCCGTACTGGGCTCTGACGGCGCTTTTGGACAGGCCGGTGAGCGCTCCGTAGTTGCGCTCGTTCAGCCGCCACTGGGCCGCGACGATCCGCGGCCGCACTGGAAGGGCGCCGGCGATGATCCGGGCCGATTCGGTGGAGCGTTGCAGGGTCGACGTGAGGATCAGATCGGGGTCGATCGATGCGTCCCTCAGTAGCGTCGCGGCCTGTCGCGCTTCGTCACGTCCGAGGTCGGTGAGGGGAACGTCGAGGACGCCGCAGAAGAGACCGTCGGCGTTGCCGGTGCTCTCACCGTGGCGCACGAGGACGAGCGGGGGATGCGCGGGCATGGGTCACCTACCTGGTCTCTGATCGAGAAGGTAGGAACCATCAGCCTCGGCGGCAGTTCGAGCTCACGCTCGGGCGGGATCCATCGCCACTGCCGTCAGCCTACGCCCGCACCTCGGTCAGGACCAGGGCAGCGGCTCCGAATCATCGACCGGGGAGAGGGGGATCATGAGGACCGGCCGGTGCTGACGGTGAGCGAGACGGGCGCCGACGGCGCCGGAGAAGACCTCCTGCACGGTGCGACGCAGAGACGGCTCCTTCGTGCCGACAATGATCATGACCGCATCGACACGGTCCGCGAGCGTCGCCAGAGCGTGTGCAACGTCACCGGCCATCTGATGCGTCTGCCACGGGACACGGTCACCGACGATCCGGTCAAGCCGCTCGAGGATCGCAGGATCGAACGGATCCTCGCTGCTGTCAGCGGCATCCGAATCTAACGGCATCGACCGCTCGACCAGCGGATCCTCCCCGAACTGCCCGTCGATGACGTACCGGCCCGTGTCCACCTGCACGAACTCCAACCGCCCCCCGAAACGCACGGCGAAGCCCAGCGCTTCCTGAATCACCGCTTCCGGCTGATCCGCCTGCACCCCGACCACGATCGCGTCCTCAGCCATCACGCGCACCTTTCCGATCCTCGTGCGCTCGGACGGAGAACAGTGACGCCGTACGGATCACAGTTGCTCCTATCTCCGCGCACACCACTGACAGAGATAGGGACTGTTGTCGACGTCGTCGAGGTTGGGTCCGGCGAGCCCCACCGCCGGAACGCACTGCGTTGATCTCAGTGTGCACCCGCGCCGCCCCGCCCGCACCTGCAGTCAGGTCGCCGTCCGCTGGAGCCAGTGGAGTGTCGCAGATGCACTGCGGGCGACACCGGTACCTTCCTCCCGGGTCTGGTCCCCGCCAGCTGCCCGCGCGTACACGCGCGGACGCTGCGGCGTACCCGAATCGCCTGCTACTGACCAAGCGCGCCTCGGGAACGAACGGCGGGATCACGCTCGACCCGACGATCGGGGTGTCGTCGAGGATGGCACGCGGTCGAACCGATCACCACGGAGACCACCGCGCGCGAGACGGTGAGAAGCAGCTCAGGCGCAAGGGGTCTCGGATCGTCGTTGTCGCGGTTCACTCACTGCATGGATGGTCTGCCCTTCGTTGTTCTCGTCGTCATCTTTCTCGCCGCCGCCGCAGTGGTGTGGATCGCCGGCATCCAGTTATCGAAGGCCACGGACGTTCTGGACGCGCGTCTGCACCTGGGGAGTGCGCTGGGCGGTCTGATCGTTCTCGCCGTCGCGACGAACCTGCCGGAGATCGCGATCACCGTGTCCGCCGCGCTCTCCGGGAACCTGGACGTCGCGGTCGGCAACATTCTCGGCGGCATCGCACTGCAGACCGTGGTCCTCGTCGTCCTCGACCTGTTCGGCAAGCGTGGAAAGGGTGCGAAGCCGCTCACCTACCGTGCCGCGTCCCTCACACTCGTGCTCGAGGGGCTCGTGGTCGTCGCGGTGCTCGCCGTCGTCATCGCCGGCAGTCAGCTGCCCTCCGGACTGGAAGTGCTGCGACTGACCCCGGACGTCGTCCTCATCGCCGGCCTCTGGGTCGTGGGGCTGCTGCTCGTGCAACGCTCCGGCAAGCACCTCCCCTGGCACGAGGACGGGCGGGCCCCCGACGCGACAGCATCCCCCGCGAAGAAGAAGACGCACCCGATGAGCACACGCAAGGCGACCATCGTGTTCACGATCTCCGCCGCGGCGACCCTCCTCGCCGGTGTCGTGCTCGAGCGCGCCGGTGATGCAGCATCCTCGCAGCTCGGTTTCTCAGGGGTGCTGTTCGGAGCCACCGTGCTCGCTCTCGCCACCTCCCTCCCCGAGATCTCGACCGGGCTGCAAGCCATCAAGCAGGGCGACGACAACCTCGCCATCAGCGACATCTTCGGCGGCAACGCCTTCCTCCCCGTCCTGTTCCTCGTCGCCACCGTCCTCTCCGGCACCGCAGTCCTCCCGCAGGCGAACTCGTCCGACATCTACCTCACCGCTCTCGCCGCCCTGCTCACCCTCGTCTACATCGTCGGACTGATCTTCCGACCCACCCGCCGCATCGCCGGCATGGGAATCGACTCGTTGATCGTGCTCGCGCTCTACACCGTCGGCATCGGCGGGCTCTTCGCCATCACCGCGAAATGACGTCCGCGCCGCCGTGTGCAGATCGACCAGATCGCTGCAGCTGGAGCAGACACGGCCGCTGGCGTGATCGGCGTTGCGACGAGCCGTGCACCGGTCAGCGCATCTCGTGCGCGATCTCCAGGAACGCCGCCGCGGACGACCCGATGCGATCGGACCAGATGGCGCGGAGAGGTCGCACGAGTGCTGGTCCGCGGAGGGGCACTCGTATCAGTGAGCGCGCGGCGAGATCTGCTTCGACGGTGAGGATGCTCATGACGGCGGGCGCGATGCCGGCGCGGGCGTTCGCTCGGATGATCGCCGTCGTCTCCAGGATCGCGGCGGGAGTCGTGGGTGCGAGCCCGGCGTCGTGGAGCCATGCTTCGAGGGTCGTCCGGGTGCCGGAGCCTTCCTCTCGTGTCAGCAGTGCGGTCCCGGCCAAGTCCTCGGCGCCGATACTCGCCGCGCGTGCCCAGGGGTGGTCCGGTGCGACGACGACAGCGAGTTCGTCCTCCGTGACCACGTGAGAGGAGAGCGTGGCCGTGGACGCCGGTGTCTCGACGAATCCGAGCTGCGCCGCACCGGATCGCACGAGCTCGGTGACCGTGGCTGAATTGCCGGCGATCAGCTGCACACTCACCTCGGGTGTGCGCTGTCGGAATTCGAGGAGCCAGCGTGGGAGCAGCAGTTCGGCGATCGTCTGCGACGCCGCGAGGACCAGTGAGCCGGTCGGCTGTCGCAGTGCTGCCGCGCCCGCCTCGAGGCGGCGGGACGCCTCGAGGACCGGGCCGGCCAGCTCGAGCACGAGCCGGCCCGCGTCGGTCATCAGGGACCCGGTCGGAGAGCGGCGCACGAGCGGCTGCCCGATGGCGCGCTCCGCGACCCGCAGACGCGCCGAGACGGCCTGCTGGGTGACGCCGAGGTCTTCGGCGGCACGGGAGAGCGAGCCCGCCTCGGCGATGCGTTCGAGCACCTCCAGCGTGTCGAGATCCAGGATCCGGTCCGTCAATCGCCGCGTCGTCACAAGCACTCATTGTGCCCCGCCAACACGATCGCTGTATCGGCTGGTGCCGGCGATGCTCAGGCTGGAGTCATGACAACCTCTTCCCTCACCCGCGCATCTTCCTCGATCGGGCATCCTCCGCGGTCGAGGCGCTTGTTCCGGGAGTTGGAGCATCCGGGACTGATCGTGTCGAACCTGACGCCGAACTGGTTCGCGTCGATCATGGGCACCGGCATCGTCGCGGTCGCCGCCGCGTCCCTGCCACTCCAGTTCCCCGGACTGCGGACCGGGGCCACCGTCGTCTGGGCGATCGCCGCGCTGCTGCTTGTCGCGCTGACGGTCGCGACCGGGCTGCACTGGGTCCGCTACCGCGCTACAGCGGTGAGGCACCACCTGAATCCGGTGCTTTCGCACTTCTACGGCGCGCCTCCCATGGCGTTTCTCACCGTCGGCGCGGGAACCCTCCTCCTCGGCAAGGACTGGATCGGCCTGCCGGCCGCTGTCACCATCGACTGGGTGCTCTGGGGTGCGGGGACTCTCGGCGGGCTGGTGACGGCGGTCCTGGTGCCCTACCTCGCGTTCACCCGGCATGAGAACAAGCCCGATTCGGCGTTCGGCGGCTGGCTGATGCCGATCGTTCCGCCGATGGTGTCCGCTTCCACCGGCGCATTGCTGCTGCCGTACGCGCCCGCCGGGCAAGCGCGGGAGACGCTCCTGTGGTCCTGCTACGGCTTCTTCGGCCTCAGCCTGATCGCGTCGCTGGTGGTGATCACCCTGATCTGGAACCGGCTCGCGCAGCACAAGGTCGGAGCGGCGGGGATGGTGCCGACACTGTGGATCGTCCTCGGTCCGGTCGGACAGTCGATCACCGCTGTGAATCTGCTCGCCTCGAACGCGCCCACCGTCGTGGACGCCGGCATGGCGCGTGCGCTGCTGGTCGTGGCTCTGGTGTACGGCTTCGCGATGCTCGGCTTCGCGCTGCTCTGGACCGTCATCGCCCTCGCGATCACCCTCCGCACCGCGAAGGAGCACCTGCCCTTCAGTCTGACGTGGTGGTCGTTCACGTTCCCCGTCGGCACCTGCGTCACCGGACTGAACGGCCTCGCCCTGCACTCCGGTCTCACGGTCGTCGCCGGTCTCGCCGTGCTCTACTACGTCGGCCTGGTCGCCGCGTGGATCATCGTCGCCGCCCGCACCTTCCACGGTTCCGTGATCCGCGGCACCCTGCTCGCACCACCGCGACCGGCCTGACCGGGATCGAGGACCATCGTGGACATCCGAACCCTGAACGCCCTCGCCGAGACCTGGCGGAGTACCGCGGACGCGACCGGACGCTTCGTTCCGGGCTTCGATCCCCGCTCCGGCGGCACCGCCAGTCGCGTCCTGGTGCTGATGCAGTCACCCGGCCCTCGGACGATCGCCGCGGGATCCGCTGCCGTCTGCAGTGAAGACAACCTCGGGCCCACCGCCGCCGCGTTCCGGGCGGCCCGCATCGAGTCCGGACTCTCCCGCGACCACTACCTCCGATGGAACCTCATCCCGTGGGAGATCCCTGGCCGCGTCCGCCCCGCGGACATCGAGCAGGGCCGGCTCGCGCTCGGTGAGCTGCTGGAGCTGCTGCCCGCGCTCGAAGCCGTCGTCACCTACGGGACCGTGGCGCTCGACGGGGTCATGCGCTACCTGACCCTGCACGATGATCCCCGCGTCGTCCCCGTCCTCGCGGCACCGCACCCCTCACCGGCCAACGGACGTCACCGCGCCGACCAGCACCTCCGCTCCGTGAACGCGCTCCGCCTCGCGAATCGTCTGGGATCCGGTCGGCGACTCGCAGACTGACGGCACTGAAGGCAGACGTCCGCGGCTCGGTCGGCACCGGTCCTCGTGACCGATGAGGCGCTGATCTCAGACGGTCCCCGTCCTCGGACCGCTGACGGGACCGGCCTGGTCGTCCACGATGTCGACGGTGTACGCCGCGCCGTGCTCGAGCGTGTGGCCGACGGTGCACTGACGGTCGACCGCCCGGCGGGTGCGCTCGGACAGTGAGGCGATCCGCTCGGGATCGAGCGCCGACAGGTCGGCGCGGATCACGGCGGTGATCGAGTCGTAGCGGTCCTCGCCCTCGGGCTTGGTCGCGGTGATGTCGGTGGTCGCTTCGAAGTCGGCTCCGAGACGGCTGGCGAGGAGGTGGTCCGAGGAGAGCATGCCGCAGGCGGCGAGGGCGAGGTGCAGCAGCTCGCCGGGCGAGAACACGCCGTCGGCCTCCGACCCGCCGATGCGGACCTCGGCTCCTCGCGCGTTGCGGCCGATGAAGCTTCTCGGGCCCTCGCGGGTGATGTGCAGCGGCGTGGTCTCGGTGCTCATGGTCTGCTCCTGTCCGGTGTCCGCGGCACCGCGGGCAGTGGCGGTGTCTCCTGAGGGTGGGCGGTGTCTCAGGTGTCGGTGCGGACGAGGGGGGTGTTCGTGCCGCGGACCCTGATGTCGACGCCGGTGATCTCCGATCGGGCGATGCCCGTGGACGCCGCCAGGTCGACGGCGCGCTGCCCGGCCGCCGTCCAGGTGGCGACGGTGATCGTGCTGCCGTCTGTGCGGGTGATCACGAGTTCGTACTCCGCGTCGGCGGGCGCATCACCACTGTAGGTGCAGCTCCACTCCAGCCGGGTGCCCCACGGCTTCCCCTCGACCTGGATGTCCGCAGCGAGAGCGGGATCCGCCGCGATCGGGTCCATCGGTTCCAGGGTCGCCTCGCTCGCCACGGGAGCGCCCGCGATGCCCGTGCCCAGTGCGACCCCGCCCAAGACGGAGGCGGTCACGGCGGCCGCGACGGCGAGGGACGTCACCAGCCGGCGCCGACGTCGGCGCGTCCGGACACGGTGAGCGATGGCGGGCAGCGTCACCACAGACGGCGGCGCCTCCTCGCCGTCGTCCGATGCGCTGATGGCGAGAGCGTCCTCGACCGAGAGGCGACCGACGATCCCGGGCAGTCCTGCCAGCTCTGCCACGGCCGCGCGGCAGGCCGCGCAGCCGCTGAGGTGCTGCTCGTACTCGAGTCGCTGATCCGCGGGGAGAGCGCCGAGGACGTAGGACGCGTCCCAGTCGCGGTACTCGTCCTCCATCGCAGAGCTTCCGTGGTGGTCGTTCATCGGGTGACGCCCCTTTCCTGCAGAGCCAGTCGCAGACCGCGCAGTCCGTAGTGCAATCGAGATTTCGCTGTTCCCTCGGGGATGGAGTGCCGGCGGGCGATCTCGGGGACGGTGTGTCCGAGGAAATACGCGTCCACCACGATCTGACGATGCTCCACCGACAGCGATGCGAGAGCGTCGGCGACGAGGATGCTGTCCAGGACCGCGTCGGTGCGATCGGGGACGGCGCCGCCGCCGTCCTCGTCCTTCGCCGGCACCTCGCGTCGGCTCCGAGCGGATCGGGCGTCGTCGATGACGAGGTTGCGGGCGACGGTGAACAGCCACGCGCGAGCGGCGTCGGCGTCACGTTCGAGGACCTGCGGGCGCTGCCAGGCCCGGACCATCGTCTCCTGCACGACGTCCTCCGTCAGCGCCGCGTTCCGAGTGAGGTTCTGCACGAAGCGCCGCAACGCCGGGCCGTGACTCTCGTACAGCGCCGCCAGGAGCTCATCGACGGGGCGGGGCACAGTGCTCACCGCCTCGAAGCGCCACAGCGCGCTCCCTCATCACGGTTGCTTCGATCACTGCCGGTCATCCCTTTCCGTCCTTGCCTGTCGAGAACCGGCGACCCGCCCGGGCGATGCGCTTCGCTGCCCGCGGGGACGGGTCGCCGTCGCATCAGGACGCCGGGGTGGCGGTGCTCATGGCCGCGGCTTCCTTGTTCATCGTGCCGTCAGGGAGGAGGACGTACCAGGCGTCCTTCACACCCTGCCCGTTGACCTGGCCCGGCGCGGTGTCCTTCGCGAACCGGTAGACCGGCCATCCGTCGACGGTCAGCTGGGTCGTCCCGTCGGTGCGCGTGATCGAGCCGACCTCTCCGGTGATCCCGTCCGCTGCGGTCGTGCTGGACGCCGACACGGCAGGCCAGGTCGTGGCGCACTCGTCGTAGCAGCTGCTGCTGCCCGAGTTCTGCGTGTCCTTCGTGAACGTGTAGACGGTGTAGCCGGCCTCGTCCGTGATGACCTCGCCCAGCGGCGAGGACGCCGTCGTGAGAGCCGCCGTCTCAGCGGAGGCGGTCGCGGTGGAGGAGGCCGTCGCGGTGGCGGAGGGGCTGTCGGCCGGCGCTTCCGACGAGGCGGCCGAGCCGGCGGCCGTCGAGCATCCGGCGAGAAGGACGGCGGCGAACGCCGCAGTCGTCACAGTGGTCGCGATTCGCTTGAGCATGATGCCTCCTGTAGTGCGGGGGCCGAGGTGGTCCCACCGAGGACACGACACAGCAGTCGCGGACGTTCAACGAGGCGAGAAGATCGCTGGGAGAGCATCCGCGCGGCGGGCGGCTTCAGCGAGAGCGATGATCCGTTGCGCGCTCCTTCGCGTGAAGGCCCGAGGCAGCGCTCTGCTCTCCATCCCCGCGCAGACCGAGGCGAACGAGCACGCAGACCGCCAGCGAACGGTGCCCGCGGCCTTACTGCTGAGGATCCGGGCCACCTCGTCAGGTGGGATCGGGCGTCGCTGTATCGCCACGAGGCGGACGCCACTCGGCGCGCTCCTGCTCAAGAGCAGACAGCCTCCCAGTAGAGGCTCGTCCTCTGGCCGATCGAACCCCCTCGGCGGAAGTCTCCGCGAGCAAGCGGACGCCGACCTCGGTCGGCGCTGTGGTGTGCGCTGCGCGCATTTCTGCCTGGAAGCCTTCGGCAGCGTACGGGCCTCCGGCGTCCACGCAAGCCGCTGCGCGGCCGGCTCCTCCGAGGTTCTCGCCACGCGGTCGCTGCGCTCCCTCACGTCGCGCCGACAACCTCTCCTCCGCCGCCCTTCGGGTTGCGCTCCCGCCTCCGACCCTGCTCGGCACTACGTGCCTTCCAAGCAAAAAACGCTGGGAGAGAAGGAAGAACAGGCGAGCCAGACCACACCCCTGGCTTGACAAACCTGATTGAGAATCACGGCAACACACCGATTGAGAGGGAAGAGACCATGACCGTCATCCGATCCACCACCCCCGCCCAGTTCCTCGCGCTCGTGCCCCACCTGCTCGGGTACACCCCCACCCGCTCCCTCGTCCTCATCCCTTCACCGGAACACGCAGCACCGGAGCCATGCGAGTCGACCTGCCCGCGCACCCGAACCAGCACCGGCACGCCGCGCACGTCCTCGCCGGACTCCTCTGCCGCATCCCCGACGCCGACGGACTCGTCGCCGTCATCTACGACACCAGTCCCAGCGATGAGCACTCAGCTCTGATGGGCGAGATCGGGCGACAGGTCGACGCGTGCGGGCTCACCGTCCTGGACCGCCTGTCCGTCACGGACGATGGGTACGGGCGGTTGGGGGAGGCCCGCCAGCCCCTTACCGACCTCACTCCGGTCCTCGTCGCCGGGGAGACACGGAACGACGCTGACCAGCACTCGGCCAGCATCCTGCCCACACCAGAACTAGGCCTCCTCGCCGCCGCGCTTCAGGTCGACATCACTCCCATCCTCGAGGACCTGAACAAGTTCGCCGCCATGGTGGAGAGGGTCGCCACCGGTGACGAGGTGGACGCGGACCTGTTCGCGTTCGTCATGACGGCCTGTGAGCGACCCTCGCACCGTGACGTCCTGCTCGTCGGGGTCCTCAGGGGACCGGAACAGACGCGTCGGGCGTGGGACGCGCAAGCCGCGTGGGAGGACGGCGCCGACTACCCGACCGACATCGCCCGCGTCATGTGGGGCGAAGGACCCCGGCCCCGCGCCGACCGGCTCCGCAACCTCGACCACATCCTCCGCCGCGTCGCCGCCACCGAAGATCAGACTTTCCCCGGAGCGCTGGCAACACTGGGCTGGGTGGCAGGGGCACTCGGACACTCCACCACCGCAACCGACTTCACCACCGCCAGCCTCACCGCCCAACCAGGGCACGGGCTGGCCGAGATCGTCGACACTTTCGTGAACGCCGGGCACCTGCCCGACTGGGCATTCACGCAACAGTAGGAACCGGTGGGGTCTCGACCAACGTCGAGACCCCACCAATCCGGGCCGTAAGCGGACGGGCGGGAGGGCTACACCCTGACCCACACGTTCACGATCACCACCCCGAGACCATCACCATCATCGACACCCTGCAGAAGACCATCGAGGACTGACCACCATGAGCGAGCCGCACACCACCACACCCGCTGTGCGGCTCGCTCCGCGTGCCAGCTTGACCACCCTCTGGAGCGCCGCTCAGCGCGTCCACCAGGCCGCGCACCACGGGGAGCGAGCCACTAACGAGAGCGTGCGCCGCGAATGGGCCGCAGTCGAGACCGAACTGACCGCCCTCGGCATCCCGACCTACGACCGCCACGGGCCATCCGGCCCCGGCCGCGCTTGGTGGACCGCACAGAACACCGAAGGCCGTCTCATCGGGAAATGGGCAGAGTCCTACGAAGAAGCTGTCATAGAACTCGGCGCGAGCTTCCACAGCCGCATTGTCTGGTGCGTCGCGGACACCGACCTGCAGATCCGCGACCGCTACCCGCGCGCAAAGCAGGGCGAACCGTCCATCCACCCCGTCACCGACCAGCCGATCCCCGGCCCCGACTACGCCCCCCTCACCACCCTCTTCTAACCCACCCTCGAGCCCGCAGGAGCATCCTCATGACCGAACCCCAGCCCACCGTTCACGACGTCGACGCGCACGTGCAGCAGGTGGCCGTGCTGCTGCCGTTCCCCGTGAGGCTTGACGCCGACATGGGCGGAACATTCGCGATGCAGATCGACCTCGGACGCCGTGGGGGAGTGGACGACCCGCACGACACTGCAGGCATCGACCCCGCCGACCCCCGTTGGTGGGTCGACATTGAAGGAGGAGAACGCACCTACATTTCCGACTTCGGACTGGACGCGGACCCGCAGGCGGTTGCCAACTGGCTCTCCACCACCGCGCAACAGCAGCAGTGCCCCGCCGCCGTCGACGCCGACATCCGCCGACGCAACGCGATCGTCACCGCCTCTCACCCGACGCACACCAACCAGGCCACGGACATGGCGGCAGCTCCCTCTAGCACCCCGAACCCGGAGCAGCGACCCGGCCACGAAAGGTAGCTGTGGAAAGCCCCCACGGGCTGACTGTGCTGGGTAGCGTGTCGGGATGACCAGTGACGTCATCCCGTTCGGCCCCACGTTCAACGAGGACTGGTGGACCACGGAACCCCAGCTGCACAGTTTCGACTACGAGGCGGGCAAGTAGCCATGTGTGGGCGGTTCGCGTTGAACGCGAAACCGGGCATTATCCGGAACTAACGCAACGTCGATCGTCTGACAGTGTTGACAGCGGCCGTTCGACTGGCTCCGCGGTTGCCGGTTCGGTGCACTCGTGTCTAATTCACGGCTGCCGCTAGCACGCAGCGTAGGTCTGCAGCCAGGGCAGCGGGTCGGTTGCGGTGGTGCCGTTCTGGAGGACTTCGAAGTGAAGGTGTGCGCCGAACGATCGGCCGGTGTCGCCGGTGCGGCCGATGTATTGGCCGACACTGACGGTGTCGCCAACCTCGACTTGTCGTGAGTCGTACTCCATGTGGGCGTAGCGGCTGGAGACAGTTCGGCTGTCGACAACGTGGTCGATGACGATGGTGACTCCGTACGCGCCGCCGTTGTCGGTGGCGACGCTGACAATTCCGTCGGCGATTGCTTGAATGTGGGCGCCAGCGCCGGGCACGAAGTCGGTGCCCTCATGGAGCCGGCCGTCACGCATCCCGTAGCCGTAGGTCATCGGCACGCCTACTGCGTATGGCCATTGCACTGCGCAGGCCGGATTTTTGGTGAACACCGCGCTGGAGTAGTTGGTGATCCCGACTGTTCCGGCGAGATCTACGAGGGTGGCTGTGGAGTAGCCGTCGCGGCTGACGACGGGGCTCGGTTGCCTCTGGGCGGGTGTGACGTAGGCCTGGATGTCTCCGCCGGGTGCGGCGTCAGCAGTGCTGCTTGTTGGGGTGACGTGTTCGTGGGGGAGGGCTTCGGCGTCGACGGTCATCCCGATGGTCATCAGGGCCACGAGGCCGAGCACGTGTGCGGAGAAGAACACTGCCCGGGTGCGAGAGTGTGCGGCGCCGGTCCGGGGGGTTTCGGTCGGCTGCTGGCCGGGGTTGGACGACCGTGGAGATGCGGGCTGCTCGGGTTGGGCAGGCGCTTTCGGTGTGAAGGAGAACAGGCGTGCCGCGTCATCGAACGGGTCTACGGGCGGTTCTGCAGCAGGGCGACCGCGCGTGTTTGCACGCGTTTCAGTGGATGTCTGGGTTCGAGCGCGGGCTTGGCGTCGCGCGTCAAGAAGGGTTCGGGCGGTGAGGCCGTGCCGGTCTGGGCTGTGGTGGGTGTGGGGGTACGCAATGGTGGGGTCTCTCGGGTGGGGGTGTTAGCCGGGCAGGAGGGTGAGTCCGCTGTCGTCGACGACGAGGATGTGGCCGGTATCGGTGACGGTGATCGCCTGCGCGGCTCGATGTACGGTTCCGACGTTCACCCATTGGGTGGCGCCGGCAGTGCTGATCCAGATGGTGCCGTTGTTGTCGACGCCGATCAGTCGCTGGTTATCGGGGGAAGAAGCGATCGGGTACAGGGTGGGCGCATCGGGCAGCGGAACGAATGATCTGCCCCTGTCCGTGCTGACCTGTGGTCCTTGTTGCGTGCTGGCCACGATGCGACCCGTGGCGTCGACGGCAAGACCGAACACGAGGAGACCGGGGCCGGTAGGAGTCCACGTGGCGCCGAGGTCCGTGCTCGTCAGCAGCACGTTGTTATCCGTCGCCTGCCCATAGAGGGTCCCGTCAGGTCCGGCCGCCAGGGCGTGGAAGTCTTTCTCGCCGGTGAACGCGACCGGATTCCAGGTGACGCCGCCGTCTGGGCTGCGGATGATGCCCAGATTGCCTTCGCCCAGTTCCGTGGGGGTGCGAGCACCGGGGTGGCCGGAGGCGATGAGTTCCCCACCGACCGCGGTGAGACCCATCGCGTCGAGGTCGTCGCGCCCGACGCGGGTGCCGAGCTGACCGTCCGCGGTGGCGGTGTAGAGGCCGTCGTGCGTGCCGAGCAGGAAGCCGTCGCCGCCGGGGGCGGGCACGATGGCGTGCACGTGCGGCATCACGTCCGCATGGCCGGTGCCGGTGGAAGGCGGCACGGGCGCAGCGCAGCCCGTGAGAGACAGAGTGAAAAGCGCGACAAGGCTTGCTGTCGCGCGCAGGTGAATGCGCATACGCACCCTTTCGAGTCCGGGGTGAGAGACACCCGCGATGGGCGCCCCTCACCAAGGGTGCGGTCAGAGCTGTGCGAGCAGCTCCTGCATGGTGGCGATCTCCGCGGTCTGCGTCTCGACAATGGTCTGCGCCAACGCGACGGCATCCGCGTTCTGGCCGTTGTCGACCTCGTCTTGCGCCATCGTGATGGCACCTTCGTGGTGCATCGTCATCTGCTCGAGGAACAGCCGGGACGCCTCGGTGCCGGTCGCACCGTCGAGGGATTGCATGTCCTCGTCGCTCATCATCCCGCCGCCGTGGTCCATGCCGTCCATGGACTCGGTGTCACTGTCCGCGCCCCACTCCTCCAGCCAACCCTGCAGCTGCTCGATCTCAGGCTGCTGAGCAGCTTTGATCTCTTCGGCCAGGGTGAGGACGCTCTCGTCGATGCCATCTTTCGCGAGGATCATGTCGGCCATCTCCACGGCCTGCTGGTGATGCGGGATCATCATCTGCGCGAACATCACATCCGCGTCGTTGAAGTCCGCCATCACTGCGGACGGTGAAGAGCTGCTGCCGTGATCCATTCCCGGCATGGACTCCGAGCCAGATCCGGTCCCGCCAGCGCAGCCGGCAAGCGTGAGGGCGGCGGCCAGGGCCAGTGCGGCGGTCGCCGCAGTACGAATTTTCATCAGGGTTCTCCAAAAGGGGTACGTGAAAAAGGGCGCCGGTCGGGTCGACCAGGCGTATGGCAGAAGAGCCCGGCAAAGTTGCCGAGGGCTCCACCGCATCACGTACGGCTAATGCAGAGAACTGTCAGAGAGGGCGGGTGCAGGCCGGGGACACCAGGAGGGGGAAGGGCGGGAGATCCGGGACGAGGAAGAAGCGCCAACCATTGCTGCCCGCCGCGGGCGCGTGCCACAAGCAGCACGGTGGCCAGCAGCGCGAGCACACACGCCATCGCGAGCATGCCGGAATGGCTCGTGCCGCAGTCAGCGCACGACTCCTCAGCCGACACGGTGGTGGCGGCGTGGGCGTCTCCCTTCACGCTAACCCCGACCGCGTCTTTGGTCATCGTGGCATGGTGACCGGATTCCGCGGTGGCGTGGGTGTTGAAAGAGTGCATGGCCAACAGGCCGATGATGACAGCGCCGGTCAGAGCAATCAGCAGCAGCAGCGTGCGGGCCATAGAGCGGCCGGCACGCAGGTGCTCGGTGAGTGCGATCAGCGACATGTCACCTCCCTCGTCCCTTCTACGGTACGTCACCGCGGTCAGCGGCCGATAACCGCGTCAGGGCTGAGATTCAGTCGGCGCAGCAGCTGCGCGTTGAGGGCGACCACGATTGTGGACAGCGACATCAGGATCGCACCCACCGACATCGGCAGCACGAACCCGATCGGGGCGAGCACCCCGGCGGCCAGCGGCACGGAGAGCAGGTTGTAGCCGGCTGCCCACCACAGGTTCTGCTTCATCTTCCGGTAGCTGGCCCGAGACAACTCGATCACTGACACCACCGACCGGGGATCATCGCTGGCGAGAATGACACCGGCGGAGGCGATCGCGACATCGGTGCCGGCGCCGATCGCGATACCCACGTCGGCCTGCGCGAGCGCGGGGGCATCGTTCACCCCGTCGCCGACCATCGCGACCTTGCGGCCCTCGCTTTGCAGCTGCTTCACCTTCGAGGCCTTGTCCTCCGGGCGGACCCCAGCGAAGAACCGGTCGATGCCGAGCTCGCCGGCCACGGACGCGGCGACCGCTTCGGCATCGCCGGTGATCATCACCACCTGCACACCCCGCTCCCGCAACGCGGTGACCGCGGCACGAGACTCCGGGCGGATCTCGTCCGCGAGCCGCAGCGCACCCGCCACCGTCTCATCAATGAGGACGTGCAGAATGATCGCACCCTCGGCACGCCACTCGTCCGCGACAGGCAACTCGACCGCCCTCTCTTGCTCGAGCAAGTACGGGCCGCCGACCTGCACGGTCCGCCCGTCCACCAGCGCCTGAACGCCGACCGCCGGGGAAGACTCGAAGTCGCGGGAGCCGGGCACGGTGAGGTGCTTTTCCTTTGCGGCGTTCACGATCGCCCGGGCGAGGGGGTGTTCGGAGTCCGCTTCAGCAGCGGCGGCGAGAGCGAGCAGCTCGTCGGCGTCGATACCGCCAGCGGGGTTGATGGCGGTCACGGCGGGGGTGCCCTTGGTGAGAGTGCCGGTCTTATCGAACAGCACCGCGTCGACGGTGCGCATACTCTCCAACGCTAGCCGGTCCTTCACCAGCACTCCGGCGCGCGCCGCGCGTTCAGTGGCGATGGAGACCACCAGCGGAATCGCCAGCCCCAGCGCGTGCGGGCAGGCGATCACCAGCACGGTGATCGTGCGAACTACGGCATCATCCGGAAAGCCCAGCAGGGTCCAGACAATCGCGGTAATGGCGGCCGCACCCAGAGCGAACCAGAACAGCCACCCGGCGGCGCGGTCTGCGAGCCGCTGCGCACGCGAGGACGAATTCTGCGCGTCGGTGACCAGCTTCTGAATGCCGGCGAGGGCGGTGTCTGCACCGACCGCGGTGACTTCCACCCGCACCCCGGAATCGGTGGCGACTGTCCCGGCGATCACCTGATCTCCATCGGAGCGGCGGACCGGGCGGGACTCGCCAGTGATCATCGACTCGTCCATGCTCGCCGAACCCTGCACGATCCGACCATCCGCGGGCACCCGCCCACCGGGGCGAACGACAACCACGTCCCCCACCAGCAGATCCGCCGGGGCAACCGTCACGGTGGTGTCACCGTCGAGCTTCTCCGCCTCGTCAGGCAGGAGAGCGGCGAGAGAGTCCAGGGCGGAGGTGGTTTGGGCGAGGGAGCGCATCTCGATCCAGTGCCCGAGCAGCATGATGACGATCAGCAGCGCCAGTTCCCACCAGAAGTCCAGCTCGTGATCGAGCAGCCCGAGGCTCGCCCCCCAGGACGCGAGGAACGCCACGGTGATGGCCAGGGCGATTAGCAGCATCATCCCCGGCTTACGGGCGCGGAGCTCGCTGACGGCACCCGTGAGGAACGGGGCACCACCCCACACATACATGACCGTGCCAAGGGTCGGGGATACCCAGCCCACCCATGCGGCGTCCGGCAGGGGGTAGCCGATGATCATCGAGAACATCGTCGAGAATCCGATTACCGGAACCGCGAGGACCAGCATGATCCAGAACAGCCTTCGGAACCGGGCTACGTGGTCGCCGTGACTGGCATGCCCGCCATGGTCGGCGTGGCCGTGCGCGGAGTGTCCCGCAGCCGGTGCCCGCTCGTCGCTGTGACCGGCATGGCCCATCGCCGCGTGGTCGTGCTCCGTGGCGGTCGCGGCCGCGTGCCCGCTGTGGTCCGTGGGGTGGGTGTGATCGTGCTGGCTCATCAGAGCCTCCTTCGTTGCGTGCGTTCGAAGTGTTTAGACCGGGCTGTCAGCCAGGGCGTACCCGGCCTCGTCGACGGCTGCTTTCACCTGTGCGGGGTCAAGCGCGCTGGTGCTGTGAATGGTGACGCGGGATGTGCCGCCGGCGTTCAGGTCCACGGTCACGTTCTGCACACCGTCGATGCCCGACAGTTCCTCCCTGACGCTGGACACACAGTGCGAGCACGTCATCCCCGACACCAGGATCTCCTCCGTCACCGCGGCGTTCTCAGCGGCAGGGATCTCGGTGGCGGTGGAAGCAGGCGCAGCGCAACACGCGCAACCAGCGGTAGCGGCGTCTTTCAGGCCAAGGTCAATGCGGTCAGTCATAGTGTCCTCCAAGGTGATACATGGGGTTTGTCAGGAACGGACCAAGCGCGCGATCGCGTCGTTGGCTTCACGAATTTTCTCAGCCGCGACTTGGCCGCCTTCAGCGCTGGCCTCCGCGACACAGTGACGAAGATGATCGCCCAGCAGAGACAGCGCAACCGTCTCCAACGCCCGCGTCGCCGCGGACACCTGCGTGAGGATGTCGATGCAGTACTTGTCTTCATCAACCATCCGCGCGATCCCGCGCACCTGCCCTTCGATACGTCGAAGTCGCTGCTGCAGATCGTCTTTACTCGCGTCGTAACCGTTCATCTCCGATACCATACCCCCCTAGGGTATCAACGCAGCCCCGTGTCTGGTATTCCGCTCCTATGCGACGTTCGCAAAGCAAACGTCTCCGGCTGCGGTTCCGTCCGTTCGCCGAACGACGCCCAGGGCGTCAGCTTGAGTGCGCACGGCTGTCGCCGTAAACACCGCTGGTACATTCGGCTCCATGTGCGGGAGATTCGCCCTAAATGCCAAAGTGGACACGATCATCCGCGAGTTCGTCGCAGACGGCGGCGACTTCCACGAATGGACACCGCGCTACTCGATCGCACCCACCCAGGTCACGCCGATCGTGCGAGAGCGTGCCAACGCCGAGACGGGAGAGTTCCAGCGAATAGTGGATGCCGCGATCTGGGACTTCCACCCCGCGTTCATGAAGGACTCAAAGCGACCTGTTGACCGGACTACTGCTCGCGTCAGGTAGGCCCGTCTGTAAAGCTCACCGGCATGTCGGGTTCTGGGCTTTTCGGTCGGGTGACGGGTGGGAATGAGCCGCCGTTCTTCGTGCTGGTCGACGACGATGGTGAGCCGGTAGGCGAGGTCACGTCGTCTCTGCTCGATTTCTGGGCTCGTGGCAATGCCGAATTGAGTTGCCGATCGTACGCATACGGGCTGCTTCGCTGGTATCGATTCCTCGCCTTGGAGGGCGTGGTTTGGGACCGGGCTTCACGCGACGTCGTTCGCGACTTCGTTCTGGCGTGCAGGCAAGCGTCGGTGTTATGCCCGCGGCCGCTCGTTGCGAGAACGATCAACCACAATCTGGCGGTCGTCTCGGCGTTCTACGCGTTTCAGATCAGTCAACAGCAGGGTCCGCTGCTGAATCCGGTCCCTACTTCACACGGGGGTCGGCAGGGGAAGCGGTCCGCACACCACAACCCGGAGACCTCGTTCCGGCTGGATCGTCGTGCCGACTTGCGGCAGAAGGTCCCCGAGACTGCGCCGCGGTCGCTCCCTGAGCAGAAGATCTCGGAACTGCTTCGACTCCTGGAACACCCCAGGGACCGCGCGCTGATGGAGTTCTACCTATCGAGCGCGGTGCGTCCCGCAGAGCTACTGGGCATGAGCGTTGAGGACGTTGACCCTGGGTCTCAACTGATTACAGTCGTTCGGAAGGGCACAAGAGCACGCCAGCGGGTGCCGGCTTCGTCGATAGCGTTCGTCTGGTTGCGGATCTATCAGGAGTCTTTACCGCCGAATCTGTTGGCGGCTGGTCAGCCCGTGTGGTGGACAAGACGGCGCCCGTTCAAACCGCTCAATTACGACGCCGCTCGTGCTCTAATGCGGCGTCTCGGCGCGGTGCTGGGGACACCAGTGAAGTTGCATGATCTGCGACACACGGCAGCTGCGCGGATGGCGCAGGACCAAGCGATGTCGTTGCCGGACATTCAAAGGGTGCTCGGCCATGCGCACCTGTCAACGACCCAGCAATACATACGTCAACACGACGTCGACGTGCTGACACGCGTCGCGGAGCACCTGCGAACGCGCGCGGAGCCGACGCCCCCTCCCGCGACACCACTGCTGCGATACAGCTCCGCGGATCTGACTGAGCTGATGGGAGACAGCGCATGGTGACGAGGGTTGCTGAGAGGAACTTCCAGAGTGATTCCATGGTCCCGGCAGTGGGTGGTCGCTCGCTGACGGTGTTCCGGCAACCATCTCGGCCAAACCTGTCAGCGGAGGACCTCCTCGCGGCATCCACCGGCCGGCGTCCCTTTACGGCCGAAATCAACGGTGACTGGCGGCCCATCACGCAGCTGTTCATAGACGCGATGATGCAATTCCCCGGGGCGAGCTGGCAGGAGCGTTGGGAAGCGAGCGGCGCCGAGCACGTCCCGGGCACGGGCCAATGGCACGCGATCGTTCCTGGCTTGGCTGCTGCCGCGCAGAGGCGGTACACCGGCCCGGGGTTCCCCGTCTCCCTGCTGATCAAAGTCGACGCGTTGCGTCCCAGTGCTGCATTCCTCAACCGCACCGGTCGAATCAGGCTGGACCGGTTCTCGCCGTGGTCGTTGGAGGGGTTCGACCCGGAGGCACCCCGCGACGCACTCCGGGCAGTGCTCATCATCCAGGTCGCCACGGGGAAGCATCTCGCCGAGATCACGGTGGAAGATCTGCTGATCTTCGCTGAACTGGCACGGAATCCGCTGCGCCGCGGCGCGGGCCAGGCCTGGGAGATCATGAAGAGGACCGGCTTCGCGCCTGCCGAGGCGCCCCCGCTCCGCCAGCTCGGCCACAAAGCCCGACCCGATGCAGCAGGGTTCGTTGCCCAGTATCGCGTTGAACCGCCCGAGGTTGCAGACATGTTCACCCGCTACCTCCGCACCCGCGAAACCGTCTTGGACTACGGCTCCCTACGCATGGTCGCCAACGAGCTGCTACGCAACTTCTGGGGCCGCATTCGTGCGCGCAATCCTGAGCAGAATGACCTTCGAATAGGCGCCGAGCTAGGACGGTGGTGGAAGGCGGACGCGCTGTCTGCACGTAAGAACGGCCACACCACTCTCTGGATGGTCCGTGCGCTCTACCTGGACATCGCCGAGCTGGCCACTGATGACGCGTCCTGGGCGAGATGGGTTGCGCCGGTGTTCGTAACCCAGAAGGACACCGCGAGTTCCAGCAAGCTGAGACAGCGCACCGTCGCGGCAAAGCATCAGAGAATCCGGCAGCTCACGCCCGGCATCCCGCGGCTGATGGACTCCGTGGACCGGGATTGGGATCACCACCGCCGACTCCTCGAAGCTGCGCGGACGGCGACTCCTGGCGACGAGTTCCGTCTGGACGGCGCCACGTACATGAGGGAAATCAAGACGCGTGGATCAATGCACCTGACGGGCATTCCGATCACCCACCAGGTCACCGGACAGACGGTGCTGCAAGCACGGGCGGAGGAGCGGTCTTTCTGGGCGTGGGCGGCCGTCCACATCCTCCATGAGACCGGCGTCCGACTAGAAGAACTGAGCGAGCTCACAGCGACAGCGCTCTTCACTCTCGAGACGACCGCGAGGGAGAAGATGCTGATGCTGCAGATCGTCCCGTCTAAGTCGGACCGAGAGCGGGTGCTGCTGGTGTCGCCAGAGCTCGCGCACGTTCTCGCTCTGATCAGACAGCGCATCCGCGGTGACAACGGCCTAGTTCCGCTCGCCATCCGTTACGACGCCCTCGAACGAGAGTTCAGCTCTGCACTCCCGTTCTTGTTCCAATGGCGCGACGCAGACGGCACCTGCCGAGTGTTCTCACACAGCGCGATCCGCGCCTTCGTCGACTACGCCGTCGACGTCTCTGGCATCGCCGACGATCATGGTCGGCTGACACCCCACGACTTTCGGCGCGTTTTCGCGACCGACGCACTGCGAACCGGCCTTCCCGTGCACATCCTGGCCAAGGTCATGGGACACCTGAACATCGCAACGACGCAGGGCTACGCCGCTGTATTCGATGAAGACGTCGCGCGCCACTTCCGTGAATTCGTCGACCGGCGACGCGCCACCCGCCCGGTCGAGGATTACAGAGAACCCGACCCCGAAGAACTGGAGGAATTCCAGGCCCACTTCGCCAACCGCAAGGTCGAGCTTGGGTCATGCTCCCGCGCCTACGGCACCCCATGCATACACGAGCACGCCTGCATTCGTTGCCCGATGCTCCGGCCCGACCCGGCTCAGCGACAGCGGCTCGAGTCGATCCGCGCGAACCTGGTGGAACGACGAGGTGAGGCAACACGGATGGGTTGGAACGGCGAACTGGAAGGGATCGAGATCAGCATCCGCGCCGCCGACGACAAGCTCTCTCAAATGACCCGCATCGTCCGCCTCACACTGGCACGCCGACGCCCTTAATGAGCACCAGTCGGTCATCATCAGCGCGTGCGCCCATCACCGGTTGACCGCCGCCCACGGCAAACAATCGCACCTACGCGCTAGCCAGCACCCCGGTCACGCGCTCCAGGGCAGCGGGCACGAGGCGGTAATACGCCCACGTGCCGCGCTTGGATCGAGTCAGGAACCCCGCCTCCGTGAGCACCTTCAGGTGATGCGACACGGTCGGCTGGGACAGACCGACGGGTTCGATCAGGTCACACACGCAGGCCTCCTGGTCCGTACTCGCCGCGACGATCGAGAGCAACCGGAGACGGGCGGGATCAGCCAGAGCCTTTAACGTCTGCGCAAGCTGCTCCGCATCAGATTGGGTGAGCGGCTCACGAACCAGCGGCGCACAGCACGCCACGGCGGAGACGTCCGTGACCTCAAGCATGGTAACCATGCATCGATGCTAGTCGATATTGACAGCAGTCGATAGATGTGGTGATACTGGGCATCGACGCTCATCAATATTCTGGAGGTTTCGTCGTGACACTGCTGGATCTGACTCCCCGCACCGTGACCAGTGACCGTCTCGCGACGCTGCCCGTGGTGATCATCGGCGCTGGACCGATCGGTCTCGCAGCGGCCGCGAACCTCGTCGAGCGAGGCATCGACTTCCTCATTCTCGAAGCCAGCGACCAGGTCGCCGCATCCGTCCGGCTCTGGGGCCACACCCGACTCTTCTCCCCGTGGCAGCACCTGATCGACCCGGCCGCGCAGCGACTCCTCGAGGCCACCGACTGGGTTGCGCCCAACCTGGACGTCGCGCCCACCGGAGCCCAACTCGTCGACGACTACCTCCTCCCTCTTGCCGGCCTCGAGCAGATCGCGTCGCGCATCCGGTTCGGCGAGACCGTGCTGGCGGTGACCCGTGAGGGGATGGACCGCACCCGCACCGCCGGCCGCGCCCAAACCCCGTTCCTGCTGCGCCTCCAGCACGCGGACGGCGCGATCGAGGACATCACCGGGCGGGCGGTGATCGACGCGTCCGGGACCTACACGACCCCGAACCCGCTCGCCTCCTCCGGCCTAGATCCGATCGGCGCGGACACGGTGACGGACAGCATCGTGCACGCGCTTCCTGACGTGCTGGGGGCTGACCGGGCGCGGTTCGCCGGCCGCCACACCACGGTGGTCGGCGCCGGGCATTCCGCGGCGAACACCCTGATCGCCCTCGCCCGCCTGGCACGCGACGAGCCAGGGACCACGGTCAGCTGGCTGATCCGCAACACCTCCGCCGTCCGGGTCTCCTCCTCACCCGAGGACAAGCTCGAAGGACGCGCGCAGCTCGGCTCACGCGTGGACCGCCTGGTCGCCCGGGGTGAGGTCCAGCTGGTCGATGGGTTTGAGATCTCCGGAGTCGCGGCCGACGAGGGTGGAGTCCGTCTGCAGGGCGCCCGCCGTGGTGACTCGGCGCAGCACGTGACGGACGTGGTGGTGAACGCGACCGGGTTCCGCCCGAACCTCGACATGCTTCGCGAGATCCGCCTCGACCTGGATGACATCGTGGAAGCCCCGCGTAGGTTGGCGCCGCTGATCGATCCGAACGTGCACTCCTGCGGCACGGTCGAACCGCACGGATTCCGTGAACTCACCCACCCAGAGACCGGGTTCTTCCTCGTCGGGATGAAGTCCTACGGGCGTGCCCCCACGTTCCTGCTCGCCACCGGTTACGAGCAGGTCCGCTCCGTGGTCGCGTGGCTGGACGGGGACATGCGTTCCGCATCGAACGTCGAGCTCACCCTTCCGGCGACAGGGGTTTGCTCCACCGATCTGAGCAGCGGCGGTTCCTGCTGCTCATGACCGGCATCCGGCCGATGACCGTGGCGGACTGGCCGCAGGTCGAGGAGATCTTCGCTGCGGGAATCGCCGGCGGCGAAGCCACCTTCGAGACCTCCACCCCCACCTGGGAGCAATTCGACACTGGCAAAATCAGGGACGCGCGTCTGGTCGCCACGAGCGAGAACGGGACCGTCGTGGGTTGGGCTGCCGCGTCCCCGGTCTCTGCCCGGGCGGCCTACCAGGGGGTGATCGAGCACTCCGTTTACGTGCATCCCGACGCGCATGGGCGCGGGATCGGGCGGTTGCTGCTGGACGCGTTCATCACAGGGGCCGACGACGCCGGCTACTGGACGATCCAATCCAGCATCTTCCCGGAGAATACGGCGAGCCTCCGCCTGCACGAGACGGCAGGGTTTCGCACCATCGGCACAAGAGAACGCGTCGCCCGCTCGCAGCTCGGACCGCACGCCGGCACCTGGCGTGACACCGTCCTGATCGAACGCCGCTCCACCCGCAACGGAAACTAGCTGCTGGTTCGTGCATTTGGACGTCAGCCGGAACAGTCGAGCGATCGGATGCGGGCGATAATCAACCTCATGCCCACCTCGCCCGCACCCTTCGAGATCACCGGTCCGCCGGCGAGATCCTGGCAGCGATCGCTCCTGGTGGTGTTCCTCGCCGGCGCGGGCATCGGGGTGCTGGGCGGAATGATCGGCCTGGGCGGAGCTGAATTCCGGCTCCCGCTGCTGATCGGCATCTTCGGGTTCGCCGCACTGCCGGCCATCATCATGAACAAAGCGATGAGCCTGATCGTGGTGATCACCGCCATCCCCGCACGGCTGATCAGCGTGCCCTTGGGCGAGCTTTCCCCGTACCTCTACATCGTCGCCAACCTGCTCGCCGGAAGCTTGATCGGCGCATGGCTCGGCGCGCATTGGGCCACGAAACTGGCGTCCAATACCCTCTACCGGGTGATCGCGATCCTGCTCGTCCTGATCGCGATCCTGCTGTTCGTGACCCACTTCTTCGCCATCGAACCTCTGAACCTCCCCGTTATCCCGCGGATCATCCTCGGCGTGATCGCCGGCGTTCTGATCGGGGTCGTCGCGGCCTTGATGGGCGTTGCCGGAGGGGAACTGCTGATCCCGACGATCGTGCTCCTCTACGGCACCGACATTAAGATCGCCGGGAGCCTCTCGCTGCTGGTCTCCCTGCCGACCATGCTGGTCGCGTTCGCCCGCTACAGCCGTGACAACAGCTTCGCCGTCCTCGGGCAGAACAAGAGCTTCCTGATCGCCATGACCGCCGGGTCCATCGCGGGAACCATCGCTGGCGGGCTGCTGCTCGGTGTCGTTCCGAGCGTTGTGCTCATCCCGCTGCTGGTTCTGCTGCTCCTGCTGTCATCGATCAAGGTCTGGCATCACAAATAGCTCTTGCTGGCCATGCAGGTCAGGTCAGGGCGAGCATCCTCGGCGCCAACCGAGTCACCCGGGAAGCCAGATCCGCGAACGCGGCCTCGAACGCATCGTCCGTGGAGGCGGGAACCGGATCCGGCACAGACCAATGCAAGACACGCTCGGGGAACTCTTCGTGCGCGCGATCGCAGACCGTGATCACGAAATCCGTGTCTCGCAGGATCCCATCGACCTGCTGCGGCACGACCTCTGCCAGGTCCAGTCCGTGACGGGCAGCAATTGCGATGGCGCCAGCCGCGACGCGATCGGCGGGATGCGTGCCGGCGCTGATCGCCGGGATCTCGCTCACGTCATTCCACAGCGACTGCGCGAGCTGGGAGCGGGCAGAGTTGGCGGAGCAGACGAACACGACACGCTCCGCCCCTGCCGTCGCGAAGGATCCCAGCTCGAGCAGCGCGCCCGGGTTGAGTCGGACATACGTCCGCCGCCCGTCGCCCTCCGAGCGGCCGCGAGAGACGATCCCTTCCCGCTCCAGCACATTCAGGTGATGCGCCAGCAGGTTCGAGGTCATCCCGACGAGCTCTGACTGCAGCTCCGTGGGAGACAGGTCTCCGAACGTGAGCAGGTCCAGCATCCACAGCCGGGCAGGGTCAGCCAGAGCCGCGTGCTTCGCGGCCCGCAACTCCAGAGAATTTCTCTCATCGTTCATTGCCTCAATATTGACTGAGCTATAGTCGATTCGTCAAGATGAGGACTCCATGAACACGATCACCCTGCTCCGCCGCACCGGCGCCGAACTGCTCGGCACCGGCCTGCTGGTGACCGTCGTGGTCGGCTCCGGGATCGCCGCCTCCCGACTTTCCACGGACCCGGGGTTGCAGCTGTTGGAGAACTCGATCGCCACCGCCTTAGGCCTGAGCGTTCTGATCCTGCTCCTCGGCCCGGTCTCCGGCGCCCACTTCAACCCCGTCGTCTCGATCGCCGACACCATCCTCGGCCGCCGCCACCACACCGGCCTCCCACTGACCCTGCTGGCCCTCTACGTCGTGGCCCAGGTGGTCGGAGCGATCGGCGGCGCCGTCCTCGCCAACGCCATGTTCGCTACCCCTACCGCGCTCTCCACCACGAACCGGGCCACCCCCTCTACATTCCTCGCGGAGATCGTGGCGACCGCGGGGCTGGTGCTGCTGATCATCGGCCTGACCCGCGCGCACCGCAGCACCCCGGTGATCGCCGCCGCGGTCGGCTCCTACATCGGCGCCGCGTACTGGTTCACCAGCTCCACCTCGTTCGCCAACCCCGCGGTGACCATCGGCCGTGTCTTCACTGACACGTTCGCCGGCATCGCCCCCGATTCCGTCCTCCCGTTCCTGGCCGCGCAACTCCTCGGCGCCGGCATCGGGATCGTCCTGGCCGTGCTGCTGTTCCCGCACGCTGCCACCACGGCGGACGACCTGACCGTCGCCCCCAATCTCACCGACCCTGCGCCGATCGATAGGGCTGGATAGCCCGGCGCGATGGACGACGCACTGATCAAGTGGCATCTAAGCGCCGTTCGGATGTTGGTGCTGGACATCATCGCAAGGCAGCCAGGAGTCGCGCTCGAAGCGATTGTGGCGGAGTGGATAGCCCAGCAGCCGGCTATGTCTCCCCGTCATCGCGCTGCGATGCCGCGGATGACAGGGGAGATCCTTTGGCGACTGGAAAACCTCGGGTGGGTTGAGAAGCGACACGGGCTTTTTCGCCTAACGGATCTCGGCGCGCGGGCGCGAACTGTCGCACATCTCGACCGCTGACGGAGCGGCTGCGTTCACCCTGCGTTCATATAGAACGTCTTCTATGTGAATCGGATAGAAGCCCGTCTATCTGAATCGCCTGCACCGGGCGATCCCAGACCGGCCTCCGGGCCTGAACGAAAGCACATCGTGAACAAGACCACAGCAAAGCTCGCCGCTCTCGCGGCGATCACCGCTGCTGCACTCGCACTCAGCGCGTGTGGCGGCCAGTCCGCCGGCGGCGGGGCAACCACCAACCCGGACGGTTCCAGCAGCGGCCTGAGCGGCCCCGTTGTCGCTGACGGCTCATCGACGGTCGAACCGCTGACTTCGGCGGCAGCTGATCTCTTCAAGGAGGTCGGACCGGACGTCAACGTCACGGTGGCCACGTCTGGAACCGGCGGCGGATTCCAGTCGTTCTGCGCCGGTGAGACGGATATCTCGAACGCGTCACGCGCCATCGAGGACGACGAGATCGCCGCCTGTGAGGCCGAGGGAATCGAGTTCACCGAGATCGTCGCCGCCAACGACGGCCTCTCCGTGATCATCAACCCGGAGAACGACTGGGCAACCGACCTCACTGTCGAGCAGCTCGCAACGATCTGGGGTCCCGATTCAGAAGGCGAGATCACGAACTGGAACCAGGTCGACCCGAACTTCCCCGATCAGCCCATCACCCTCTTCGGCGCCGGCACCGACTCCGGAACCTTCGACTACTTCACCGCCGCTATCAACGGCGAAGAGGGCGCAATCCGCACGGACTACAGCCCCTCGGAGGACGACAACATCACTGTCCAGGGTGTCGCCGGCGACGTCGGAGCCATCGGCTTCCTCGGACTTAGCTACGTCGAAGAGAACGAGGGTGTCATCGTCGCCGCGTCCGTCGACGGTGTCTCCCCGAGCACCGAAACTGTCCAGGACGGCACCTACACGCCGCTCAGCCGGCCGCTGTTCATCTACGTCAACAACGCCTCGTACACCGACAAGGCACAGGTGAAGGCGTTCGTCGACTTCTACGTCGAGAACTCACTCGACATCGCCGAACTGGCCCTCTTCGTGCCTCTCACGGACGAGCAGGTCACGACCGCTCAGGAGGAGCTCGCGTCGCTCGGCTGAGCGGACGCCGCTCACCTCTGAGTCGACCTGTCGTCATGACAACTGTCACCGAGAAGACCGGGAGCCCGAGAATCACCTCGGGCTCCCGGCCCCCGAGCCACTTCGCCGGGAAACCGCGACACGGCGAAGCCATCATCAAGGCGGTCCTGCGGACTGCGGCGATTGCGACGATCTTGACGACCGTCGGCATCTTGATCGCGCTGTTCATCCCGGCGCTGTCGTTCTTCGCGGAGGTGCCCTTCTGGGACTTCCTGTTCGGAACACGGTGGGCACCGCGATTCGCAGACGCCTCCTTCGGAGTGCTGCCGCTGGTCACAGCAACCCTGTGGACGACAGGAATCGCGCTTCTCGTGGCCGTTCCGTTCGGCCTGGGGGCGGCCATTCTCCTCTCCGAGTATGCGAAGCCGAACGTCCGGAAGGTGCTCAAACCGTTGCTCGAGATCCTCGCGGGTGTACCCACCGTGGTCTACGGGTTTTTCGCGCTGCAGTTCGTCCAGGCGACCGTGTTCCGGGAGTGGCTGCAACTGCCCACGGGTGCGTTCAGCGTCCTCGCTGCCGGCCTAGTGATGGGCGTCATGATCATTCCGACAGTCGCTTCCATCTCGGAAGACGCGATGTCCGCCGTGCCATCTGCGATGCGCCAGGGCAGCGCCGCGCTCGGAGCCAACCGGATGCAAACCACGTTGCGTGTGGTGTTCCCCGCCGCCCTATCAGGCATCGTCGCAGCCATCGTATTGGGCATCTCTCGCGCTGTTGGCGAGACGATGATCGTCGCGATCGCTGCAGGCAATCAGGCACGCATGGTCAGCAACCCGCTCGAGCAGGGACAGACGATGACCGGCTTCATCGCCAACGCCGCACTCGGCGACTCACGCGTGGGGAGCTTGGAGTACAACACCTTGTTCGCGGTGGGGCTGCTGCTGTTTGTCATCACGCTGGCCATCAATTTCATCAGCATCCGCTTCGTGCGGCGCTTCAGAGAGGCCTACTGATGGTTAGAACCGTCGACATCAAGCCACCGTTGGTTGCCGCGAAACCCCTGGGGACAGGGACCAACGGGGAGCTGCGCCCGTCGGCGCTGATCTTCCTCATTCTGCTCTGGCTTTCGCTGCTTGTCGCATTCGGTGTGCTGGTGACGCTGCTGATCACGATCTTCCTCGAGGGCCAGAACAAGCTCACGATGGATCTGATCACAAACTTCCCCGCCTCTACCCCCGATGGCGCTGGTGCCCGTCCGGCCATCCTCGGTTCGATCTGGGTGATCATCACCACCGCGGTGCTGTCCATTCCGATCGGTATCGCCGCGGCCGTGCATCTCGAGGAGTTCGCCGACAACCGCAAGTGGTACAACCGGCTGGTTGAGCTCAATGTGCAAAACCTCGCAGCCGTGCCCTCGATCGTTTACGGCCTGCTCGCTCTCGCCTTCCTCGCACTCCTCGGCGTCGGGGACACGAACATCGTCATCGGCGGAGCATTCGCGCTGACGCTGCTGATCCTGCCGGTCATCATCATCTCCACCCGCGAGGCTCTCCGCGGAGTGCCGCGAGAGATCCGTGATGGGTCGCTGGCGTTGGGGGCCACCGAGTGGCAGACAACCTGGCGACAGACGTTGCCCGCAGCTGTCCCGGGCATCGCGACAGGATCCATCCTTGCGCTCTCTCGAGCACTCGGTGAGGCCGCACCGTTGTTGGTACTCGGCGCCCTGGTCTACATCACGTTCGATCCGAACGGGCTCCTGAGCGGGTACACAACGTTGCCGATCCAGATCTTCAACTGGACCGGTCGCCCACAGGAGGGCTTCCACGAACTCGCGGCCGCCACAAGCGTTCTCCTGCTCGTCGTTCTGCTCCTGATGAACGGCCTGGCCATCTTCATTCGCAACAAGTTTCAGAAACGGTGGTAGCCATGAGCGACCTGACAACGACCACGAGCAACCAAGAGGAACCCCACCCGAACTTCCATCCCGCAGAAGTGCGGGCTCTGCGCGAGACTCCGAGCGGACTCATCCGCTGCGAAGACGTCAACGTGTTCTACGGCGACTTCCGTGCGGTAACCGGGGTCAACCTGGCCTTCGGGAAGAATGAGATTACGGCGCTGATCGGACCGTCCGGCTGCGGCAAGTCCACGCTGCTGCGGTCACTGAACCGTATGAACGATCTCGTGATCGGCGCCCATGTCGAAGGACAGGTGCTCTTTCAAGACGAAGACATCTACGGCAAGGGAGTGGACCCGATCGAGGTCCGCCGACGCATCGGCATGGTCTTCCAAAAGCCCAACCCGTTCCCGAAATCTATCTACGACAACATCGCCTACGGCCCCCGCGTCACGGGAATGAAGGTCGACTCGATGGACGACCTCGTCGAAGAGTCACTCACTCGCGCGGCACTGTGGAGCGAGGTCAAGGACAAGCTGAAGCAGTCAGCGTTCGGTCTGTCCGGAGGACAGCAGCAGCGTCTATGCATTGCCCGCACGATCGCGGTCAAGCCGGACGTGATCCTCATGGACGAACCATGCTCGTCGCTGGACCCCATTGCGACCAGCCGCATCGAGGATCTGATGCACGAGCTGCGCCGGGATTACACGATCATCATCGTCACCCACAACATGCAACAGGCCGCTCGGGTCGCGGACCGCACCGCGTTCTTCACCGCACTCCCGGACGAGACGACAGGCAACCGTACGGGTGTGCTCGTTGAGTACGCGACGACGTCACAGATTTTCGAGAACCCCAACGACCAGCGCACCGAGGACTACATCAGTGGCAGGTTCGGATGACCCTCACCGTAGAACCTCTCGTCGGATCTACCCGTGTCGTGGTGCTCGCCCCGGACGGGCGTGTGGTGCGGGACCAGGCGGCAGAGTTTCACCGCTTCGGGATCTCGATTGTGTTACGTCAAGACATCCTGGCGGCCCTGACCGAGGTCGTGCATGATCCAACGGCGATGCTCGTGGTCTCCGCCGACATTCCGTGCCAGGAACTGCGGGATGTGCTCGACGTCGCCGTCGCGACCTGCGGATCATCGGTGCTCCTCGGGCTGACAGCGACTACCGACACCGGTGCGGTGGGCGCTGCCCTGCGTGCGGGCGTCCGCTCGACTGTCGATCTGCCGCTCACCGCGGAGCGTCTCGCGCGGACCTTTCGGGCACTCCCCGCTAAAGCAGCATCAACAGGACCGATCATGATCGGGAATCTGACGGTGGATGCCGCGCGTCATCGGATCGACTGGGCGGGGGCCCCCGTCGAGGCAAGCCCGCGGGAGTTCGCGGTGATGCTACAGCTCGCGCAGAATCACCCGCACATGGTGGCGCTCGATGAACTCGCTGCGGGATATCAAGGGTCTTCCGTGGACCCGTACGCCTCGGTCCGGGTCGTGATCAACCATCTTCGATCACGGATCGCGCAGGTCACCGGGGCACGTGGTACCGCGATTATCGAAACAGTCCGCGGCGTCGGCTACCGCCTGGCGGGCTGACCGGCGAGGCCCATCTCGACCAGTAGATCTTCCACACGGACACGGATGCGATCGCGAACTACTCGAAGCCCGGCATCATCCAATGTCAGCGGGTCCTCCAGCTCCCAGTCCATGTACCGCCGACCGGGGTACACCGGGCATGCGTCGCCGCAGCCCATCGTCACCACGAAGTCCGCAGCCTGAACAACCTCGTCGGTCAGCGGCTTCGGGTATTCATCCGACAGTGGGACCCCCACCTCAGCGAGGGCTTCGACGACGCGCGGGTGAACAGCAGCGGCAGGTTCCGACCCTGCCGTTCGGACATGGACCGCACCGCCGGCCAGGTGACGCAGATACGCGGCAGCAATTTGCGACCGCCCCGCGTTTTGCACACACACGAACAGCACCTCGGGTGTCCCGCGAAGAGTCAGCCCCGTCGCGGAGGCAAGAGCGTCCAGCCGGTCGGCGGCGTAGCGGGCGGTCAGAGCAGCCAGATGAGTGCGCACCCGGGCACGATGGCTGAGCAGCAGATAGCTCTCGGCGACATACCGCGAGACTGTCTCAGCGCTGAAAGTGGAGCTGAATCTATACGACAGGTCACGGGCGACGGTTTCGATGGCAACGGGCAGCGCCGTGATCGACGGTTCGCTCGCAGGCGAGGGCAGGGCGGGGTCTCCGTTCACCAGCAGCCGACCGAACCTCACCCACGCCTCGGCGGTCAGGAGGTGCGCACCATCGGGGTCGGTATGCACGATACCGACGGACTCAAGCGAAGCCACTGCCGCAGAGATCCGTGGGGACGAGACGTGCAGGAGAGACGACAGTTCGGTGGATGGGACGCCTGCGGCCAGAGCGCTCAACACGCGCAGCGACAGGGTGTCGCCGAGCGCTGCGGCCTGGGCGGCTCGTGTCTGTGCCGCCGGGAGGTCAAGGGGCCGGCCGATGCGATGGGTGGGTGCGCAGGTCATCGCAGGAGGTCCTCGATCGCGGGTCGCCGGTCGGGCGTGACCGAGAGCCACACGTACTTTCCCTCCGGTTCCCGCGCCAGCAAACCGTCCTCCACGAGGATGCGCACGTGGTGCGTGACGGTCGGTTGGCGCAGTCCGAGCGCCTCCGTGAGTTGGGTGACCGTGGCACGCCCGTCACCCGAGTCGAGGATCACACTGAGCAGCTGTAGGCGGGTGGGATCCGCGACAGCGCGTAACGTTCGGGCAAGATCCTCCGCCGCTGAACGTTCCAGCGGCGGATTCGATCCTGAGCCTGCTGGGGTGGGAAGCGGAGAGGGCACGTAGCAATGCTACCCGCGGATAGACTCCCATCTATGAGTACGGACGTCGCCTCCGCTCGCGGCGTGTCGGTGCTGGCGGACCCGACCCGGGCAGCGATCCTCCAACTGATGCTGTCCACCGCAGACGGTCGCGTCCTCGTCGGTCGTATCGCTGACACGCTCGGACTGCGGCAGCCGACTGTCAGCCACCATATGAAGGCATTGCTGACAGAGGGGATCGTGACCCGCGAACCCTCCGGGCGCCAGGCGTGGTACGCGATAGCTCCCGGCCACCGCGACCGCATCGACGCGCTGTTCGCCGACGAGCCCGCCTCCAGCCGCGATGAGTTCGACCTGGGTCGCATCGTCGACAACCTCCTCGTCCGGTTTAACGACAGCATCGACCGCGCATCGATCCAGCGGTGCGTCACAGAGACGCACCAGCTACTCAGAGGGGCCTCGCATCCTCGGCTCCTCGCTTCGCGGACCGCGGCTTTCGCAGCGGACCGCCTTGAAGGCATGGTCAGAATGAGTGCACCCCATGACGTTCCCACCGTGCTGTTCGTCTGCGTGCAGAACGCTGGCCGGTCACAAATCGCCGCGGCTGTGCTTCGTCACCTGGCCGGGGATCGCGTGCGCGTTCGGACTGCCGGGTCTGCACCGTCGGCGGATGTCCGCAGCTCGATCGTGACTGCGCTCGACGAGATCGGCATCCCGCTCGGCGCGGAATTTCCCAAGCCGCTCACTAATGATGCCGTCCGTGCCGCGGATGTGGTGATCACGATGGGCTGCGGTGACGTCTGCGCAACGTATCCCGGTACGAACTACCTCGACTGGGATGTCGACGATCCGGTCGGTCGACCGCTCGATGAGGTACGAGCAATCAGGGACGAGATCACGCTTCAGGTGCGTGGCCTGCTTCCGACCATCCTCGCCCGCTGACATCTCCCGTTCACCGCCCGTTATAGCATCATACATAGACGACCCTCTATGCTTCGAGGGTCACAGAAAGCGAGAACTCATGTCTGACAAGCCCACCGTCCTTTTCGTCTGTGTGCACAATGCCGGCCGTTCGCAGATGGCTGCGGGGTTCCTCCGAGAACTAGGCGGCGGGGACATTGACGTGTTGTCGGCGGGATCTGCTCCGAAGGATCAGATCAACCCGGTGGCGATCGACGCGATGGCTGAAGAAGGCATCGACATCGCGAACAACACCCCGAAGATCCTGACCGTCGACGCGGTCAAAGAATCCGACGTGGTGATCACGATGGGCTGCGGAGACGTATGTCCGATCTTCCCCGGCAAGCGTTACGAGGACTGGGTGCTCGATGACCCGGCCGGACAGGGGATTGAAGCGGTGCGCCCGATCCGTGACGAGATCCGCCGCCGGGTGCAGGAACTGGTCGACGAACTGCTCCCAGCGCGAGGTGCCGCATGACCGGCACACGGGGGCAGGATGCTCTGCTGTCTCCGGACTCGGTCCTGCACCGCGCGTCGGAGCGGTTGGCGCAGCAGTTCAGCGGGATGGTCAGCGAGGAGACCGTCGAGCGCGTCGTCTTCGAGTCCTACACGGCGCTCGCCCGGACGGCCTCCGTGTCCACTCATCTGCCGTCGCTGGCGGAGAAGTTCTCCCGCGACCGCCTCACCGCCCTCGCCCAATCTCGCGGCTTTATCGCGAAGCCAGTGCCCGAAGTCCTCTACGTGTGCGTGCAGAACTCGGGACGGTCGCAGATGGCGGCCGCGCTCACGCGTCACCTTGCAGGCGATCGCATCCATGTGCGCTCCGCCGGCTCGCAGCCGGGGGCTGGCATCCTCCCGTCGGTCGTCACCGTGCTCGCCGAACTCGGGATCGATGTGTCCGAGGAGTTCCCCAAGCCGCTGACCGACGACGTCGTCCGTGCCGCGGATGCTGTTGTCACCATGGGATGCGGCGACGCATGCCCGCTCTATCCCGGCAAACGCTACCTGGATTGGGAACTCGCGGACCCCGCCGACCTCACCCTTGACGGAGTCCGAGCAGTCCGCGACGACGTTCAATCGCGGGTTGAGCACCTGCTAGCCGAACTCATCCCTTCCGCAGCGAGGTAGAACGCCTCCGCGGCAGCCGTGGCGGCCCGCCCCGTCACAGCTGCTCTTGCGCTGCGCGGAAGACAAGTCGTCCGTGCGGGTCACTTCAAGAAAGAGAGACTCTCATGACTCATATCGTCGCCATTGGCGGCAGCGATGCCGGCATCTCCGCCGCTCTCCGCGCCCGCGAACTGGACCCCACTGTCGAGGTCACCGTGGTCGTCGCGGACGCCTACCCGAACTACTCCATCTGCGGAATCCCGTACTTCTTCTCCGGCGACGTGAAGCCCTGGCAGTCCCTCGCCCATCGCACCCACGCCGACCTCGAAGCCACCGGCATGCGACTGCGACTGGACACCCTCGCCACCCACATCGACGTCGCCGGGCAGCAGCTCACCGTCCGCGACAGCAGCGGCGCCGAGTCGCAGATCGCCTACGACGAACTGGTCGTCGGCACCGGGGCCCTGCCCGCCTACGCCGGGATTGCCGGGCTGGAGCAGCTCACCCCCGAGGATGGGGTCCACGTGATCCACTCCATGGGCGACACGTTCGCGCTGGAGAGGCACCTCACCGAACGCGACCCCAAGTCGGCGATCATCATCGGCGCCGGCTACGTCGGCCTCGAAATGGCCGAAGGGTTCACCGGCCGCGGCATCCAGGTCACCCAGCTGCAACGCGGACCCGAAGTCCTCTCCACCCTCGACCCTGAACTCGCGTCGATCGTGCACACCGAACTGGTCGAGCACGGCGTCACCGTCCACACCAACACCACCGTTCGCGCCGTCGAGAAGACCACCGCCGGCCTGGTCGTGCACGCCGAGCACGACGGGCAACTCGTCACCCACACCGCCGACCTCGTCCTCGCAGTTGTCGGCGTCCGCCCCAACACCAGCCTGCTCGAGCAGGCCGGCGCGACCCTCGGCGCGGGGCGGGCGGTGGTGGTCGACGAGCAGATGCGCACCGGCCTGCCGCACGTCTTCGCCGCCGGGGATGGGGTCACCACCCACCACCGCCTCCTTGGCCTCACTTACCTGCCCCTCGGCACCACCGCGCACAAGCAGGGCCGCGTTGCTGGGGAGAACGCTCTCGGAGGGACCGCTAGGTTCGCTGGATCGGTCGGCACCCAGGTCGTGAAAGTCTTCGACGTCGTCGCCGCCCGCAGCGGGCTCCGCGAACACGAAGCCCTCGCGGCCGGCTACAGCCCGGCGACGACGCAGACCGCGGCGGATGACCACAAGCGTTACTACCCGGGCGCGCAGCCGATCAGCATCCGCATCACCGGCGACACCGAGTCCGGGCTGCTGCTCGGCGCGCAGCTCGTCGGTCGGCTGGGCACCGAGACCGCGAAACGCGTCGACACCTACGCCACCGCCCTGTTCGCCGGACTCACCGTCGAGCAGATCTCTGATCTTGACCTGTCCTACACGCCGCCGCTCGGATCGCCGTGGGATGCCGTCCAGGTCGCCACCCAGGCATGGTCCCGCACCCACACCGCGGCGGGAGTCTTCGCGTGAGCACCCCACCCACGGTCCTGTTCATCTGCCAGCACAACGCCGGCCGCTCCCAGCTCGGCGCGCACCTTCTCGAGCACATCGCCCCAGGGCGGGCGAACGCGACCAGCGGCGGCATCGCACCCGCGGAACACATCAACCCCGTGATGGCCGAGGCCCTCGGAGAGTTGGGCATCGACACCAGCGCAGCCGTTCCGCGTCCCGTCACCGCCGCCGACCTGGCCGCGGCGGACATCGTCGTCACGATGAAACCCGGACTCGCCCTGCCCGGACCGGTCACAAGACGACTCGTCGAGTGGGAGTTCCCCGACCCGAACAGCTGGGGCATCGACGGGGTCAGAGACCTCCGCGATGGCGTCCTCGAGAAGGTTCGTGCACTGGCGCTGGATGCGTGAACCCTTCACCGACGGCGCCGGTCGCTACTGCGGGTCTCTTCGCAACCGCAGCGCCACGTAAAGCCCGCATCGACGACAGATGAACGCGCCCGAGTCGCCCAACGAATGCAGCTTGCTTCGCGCGTAACCGCGCCCGCAGCACGAACAGCGCGACCCCGCTCCCGCCATAGCGGACTCTCCGTCGGGCTGGTCCATAACGCAGATGCTACCCAGACAAGCCCGCGGGGAATGGTCCTGCTGGCCGGCGAACGCCTGGCGTTCTCAAGTGAGCGCCTCTCGGCCACAGCCGTCCGCCGGGCGAGATAGGCCCGGCAGGACGCGGAAGCGCGAGGCAAACCGCAGCGGTCGATAGTTCGGAGAAGCCCGAATTTCAACACCAGGATTGAGACCGTCGCGACCAACGGGCTCTGGAAGGGCGCGTTCGCATCCTCGAGAGCACTGTTCCCGATGCGCGGTTACTTCGAATGGACCGGCACCGCAGGCAACAAGCAACCACACTTCCTGCACTCCCAAGACGGCGGGCTCCTCGCCGCCGCCGGCATCTACACCGCCCGCAAAGTCGAAGACGAGTGGCAAGTGTCCGCATCGATCATCACCCGCCCCGCACGCGACGCGTCGGGAGAGATCCACGACCGGATGCCGGTGTTTCTCGAATCAACCGTGTGGGACGAGTACCTCTCCCCGGACAAACTGGACGACGCTGGCAAGCAAGACATGATCCAGCTGCTAACCGTCGAATCCGACCGCATCGCCGGAACCATCATCAGCCACGACGTCGACCGGAAAGTCAACAACACCCGCACCGCCGACTCCACCGACCCCACCCTCATCGAACCACTGGAGTGACCCGCCAGTGGTTCACGGCGGCTGCGCACCTCTCGCGAATAGTCCAACGGCATGTTGGACTTCTCTGTCGGGCGACTAGGGGATGCTGGAATCGTGGCAACGATCGAACCCTCGAACTACGCGCAGACGCTGGACGCGCTGAAGCTCCGCGTCCGGGAAGCCCGGTTCGCAGCACAACGGAAAGCCAACACCGAACTCATCAGCCTGTACTGGCACATCGGCGACACCATCCTCCAACGGCAGAAAGTCGAGCCGTGGGGGAGCGGTGTGATGGCTAGGCTCGCCGACGATCTCCGTGCGGAATTCCCCTCGATGCGTGGCTTCTCTCGCGCCAACCTCTTCTATATGCGGAAGTTCGCCGAAGCTTGGTCGGACGAGGCCGCAATTGTCCAACAGCCCATTGGACAATTGCCGTGGAGCCACATCATCGACCTCCTCGACAAACTGGACGACATTGAAACTCGGAACTGGTACGCCGCTAAAGACGTTCAGAACGGGTGGAGCCGCGCCGTACTCGCGCACCAGATCGGCACCCGCCTCGCCGACCGCGAAGGCGTGGCATCGACCAACTTCTCTGCTGCGCTCGAGGCGGTCGATTCCGAACTCGCGCAGCAGATCACAAAGGACCCGTTCACTCTCGACTTCCTCGCAATCGGTGGCGACACCACCGAGCGTGACCTTGAAGAGAGGCTCACTGCACGCATCGTCGATACCCTCCGCGAACTCGGCGCCGGCTTTGCCTTCGTCGGCCGCCAGGTCCACTTAGAGGTGGACGGAGACGACTTCTATGTCGACCTACTGTTCTTCCACATCGACCAGCTTCGGTACGTGGTGATCGAGCTCAAGACCACCAAATTTGAACCACGCGATGCTGGCCAGCTCGGCTTCTACGTCGCACTGGTGGACGATCGCGTTCGCCGTCGCGACATGCACCGCCCGACGGTCGGCATGCTGTTGGTCACCGACAAGAACGAGACTGTCGTGCGGTATGCGCTGGCCGGGACGTCGCAGCCGATGGCCGTATCACGTTACGAGCTATCGCCCTCGGACCAAGCCGCGCTTCCTACCGAGGAGACGCTCACCCGCCTCGCTCAGAGCGAAAACTTATAAACCCTACTACTCGGGCAAACTGGCATCGATCGATCCGATCTCGTTGTCGATGAGGCCGAATGGGGGAACGTTGGGGTCGCGGGTGTATCGGACAACCACGTTTTGGTCCGCTGCCGAAGGTGGGGTGTTGTCAACGATTATGACCTGAGCGCCTCGACCGGGACCTGAGAGCCACCCCTCCATATGAGCGTAGACACGTTCGACCAAGTGGATGTCAGCGAACTCGGCGTCGTCCGCGAGCCCGCCCAGATTCTTCTGAGGGGTGTCAATCATGAGAAAGCCCGGGTGCGATTCGTTCTTCTCGTACGCCGTCTCGAAAGCAGCGAGCATCCAGGCGAGACTCACAAGAACCTGCCCGCCACTACTGGCTTCCTTGAAGTGCTGACTGCGAACGTGTGGAACGAGCTTGTCGTTGAGGTAGGGAGCAACAACGCCCGGTTCATCCACCTTTGGATACTTGATCTCATGGAGGATCTGAGAATAGCGAGTACTCAGAGCCTGCACGATCGCGCCGCGATCCGGCCTAGCGCTAGTGTCGCGCTGCTCTTTCCGAAGCATCTCAAGATTTCGTCGGGCCCGGTCGAAGCCTGTCAGTCGGGCTTCGAGTCCGGTACGAAGTTTTATACCGTTGGCGACGCCGTTTCGGACAACGAGTGCTGCCTGTCGACGTCCTTGGAGTTCATTTCTCTCGCCAAGG
>NZ_JBDFLW010000004.1:0-84648 GCF_047237905.1 Microbacterium jepli
GTGCTCACGGCGGCGCCCTTCGGTTGGTGTCGAGTGCGCCGGCCCGGGGTTTCCGGGGGCGCGCTCTTACCGTCGCGGTGGAGTCTTGGTGTCGGCTATGAGGGATGCGTGCCGATTCCCCGCCGGGGTCCGATTCGTGTTCGAGGTCTCACATGTCACCGCTCGGGCAGCATGACCGTCACCGCCACTCCGTTCAAGCGGCGGTTCTCGATGGCGACCGATCCGTCGGCGGTGTCGACGAGCGCTGCGACGAGGGCGAGGCCGAGACCGCTGCCGCCCTCGCGGCTGGTGCGCGCCTCGTCGGGTCGGGAGAAGCGCTCGAACGCGTGCGGCACGAACTCCTCCGGCATGCCGTGTCCGGTGTCTTCCACGCGCAGCTCGAGGGCGGAGTCGTGCTGCTGGAGGAGGAGGGTGATGCGTCCTGCGGGGGGTGTTGCGGCGATCGCATTCGCGCCCAGATTGTCGAGGATCCGAGAGAACGCGCTCACCGAGAGCGGATAGGGCGAGTCGGCCCGCTCGATCGCGGTGTCGAGCTCGATGTCGGGGCCGGCTCCGCCCGTGATCGTCCTCAGCCGGTCCACGGAGTCCATCAGCTCGGTCTCCAGCTCGCTCGCAGTCGCGAGCGCAGTGACGGGCGGTGCGGCGTCCAGGCGGGAGAGCTCGAGGAGGTTCGTCGCCAGGCGGGACAGGCGGGCGAGGGACCCCTCGGCGGCGCGGATCTCTTTTTCGAGGGCGTCCGCGTCGCCGAAGTGCCGGTGCGCGAGTTCGAGCTGGGTGATGACGACGGCCAGCGGGGTGCGGATCTCGTGGCTGGCCGCGGACACCATCTGCCGCTCCCGTTCCGCGGTGTCCCGCGTCCGGGCGATGAAGGCGTTCAACGTCTCCGCCAGATCCGACAGTTCATCAGCCGCCGGGCCGACGGGGAGCTCGCCGCCGTCCCGGTCGCCGAGCGACGCGGCGGTGCGGCGCATCCGCTCGACCGGACGCAGAGCGGCGCCGGTGAGCAGCCACGCGGCGAGGGCGGACAGGATCACGAGGGCCGCTGCGCTGACGAGCAGCGTCCGGTCTAGGGCCGCGACGGTGAGGTCGCTGCCGGCGCCGCTGCGCGCCGCCCACAGCTCCCACGTGCCCGCGCTGGTGTCCAGGGTTCGGGAGACGACCGTGAACCGGACGTTCTCGTCGGTGATCACCGTCGAGGTGCCGTCGCTGCCGCTGCTGCGTTCGAGGACCTCGTGGACGTCGTGCGGCATCGTGTCGACGGGCACCGCCCCGCCGGGAGCGCGCGTGAAGATCAGGATCCCCTCGGCCGGCGGGTCGGGGGTCTCGGTCGGGTCCGATCCCAGATCGGCGAGATACGGGGCGAGGTCGCCCTCGGCGAGGGTCACCTCGGACGCGACGACGATGCTGCGGAACTGCCCGTGCAGCACGAGGGTGATCACGCCGACGCCGATCAGCGCGACGAGGAGGCTGCCGAGGGTGATCCGGGAGCGGATCGACAGGGAGCGCAGCAGCCTCACTCGGTGCGCTCCAGCCGGTACCCCGCGCCGCGGACGGTCGTGATCCGCAGGCCCGCGTCGGCCAGGGCGAGCTTCTTGCGGAGGTAGCTGACGTACTGGTCCACGAGGGTCGGCTCGAACGTCTCAGGTGATCCCCACACCTCGGTGAGGATCTCCGTCCGGGTCACTACCTCATCGAGATGCACGGCGAAGAAGCGCAGCAGGGTGAACTCCTTCACGCTCAACGCGAAGGGGCGATCGCGGACCGTCGCGCGCACGGACAGGGCGTCCAATCGCAGCGCTCCGATCTGCACCACCGGCTGCGGGCCGCTGGCCCGGCGACGGATCTGCGCGCGGATCCGGGCGCTCAGCTCGCCGAAGTGGAACGGCTTGGTGACGTAGTCGTCGGCGCCCGAGTCCAGTCCGAAGATGCGGTCCTCGACGGCGTCGCGTGCCGTGATCAGCACGACCGGGACGGTGCTGCCCGACTCCCGCATCCGACGGCAGACCTCGAACCCGGTCATCCCCGGCAGCATCACGTCGACGACGGCGACATCGACGTCCCCCGCCGTGAAGGCGATCAGCGCGTCGACGCCGTTGTCGACGAGCTGCACGTCGTAGCCGTCCTCGCGCAGTCCCCGGTCGACGAGGGCGCCCATCTGCGGGTCGTCCTCGACGACGAGGATCCGGGACATCAGACCGCGCCGGAAGTGCCGAGCAGCGACCCGATCAGGAAGGTCGCGGCGAGGGCGAGAGCGCCGCCGACGACGATGCGGATCATCGGGCGCAGAGCCGGGCTGCCGCCGACCCGTGCGCTGATGTATCCGGTCGCGGCGAGGGCGATCAGCACCACGACGAAGGTCACCGGAACCCTCAGCTCCGGCGGCGGGAGCAGGATCGCGAGCAGCGGCAGCACGGCTCCGAGGAAGAACGCCAGCGCCGAGGCGCCGGCGGCGGCGAGCGGACTGGCGACCGCTTCCTCGTTCAACCCGAGCTCCGCTTCCAGATGTGCGGTCAGAGCGTCGTTCTCGGTCAGCTCGCGGGCGACCTGATGCGCTGTCTCCGGGGTCAGGCCACGCGCCTGATACAGAAAAGCGAGCTCCTCGAGCTCCCCGGCGGGATCCTCCGCGAGCTCGACGCGCTCCTTCGCGATCAGCGCGCGCTGACTGTCGCTCTGACTGCTCACCGAGACGTACTCGCCCAGCGCCATCGATACCGCGCCACCGACCAGACCCGCGACACCGGCCGTCAGGATCGGAGCCGTCGCCGTCGTAGCGCCCGCGACACCCACGACCAGAGCGGCGACCGACACGATGCCGTCGTTCGCGCCCAGCACGCCCGCTCGCAACCAATTCAGGCGCCCCGAGATCGCGCCATCATGCGGCTCCGCGCGAGGAGTGGAGGGCGGAGGAGTGGGATCGGACGGCATGAGCCTCATGGAAGCACCGGAGTCTCCTCCGCGCCAGGCAGGACAGGCTTCCCTCTCCTCCCCGAAGAGGGAGTGAGCGTGAAGATGTCGAGGTTGCCGATTGCGGCGTGGAGGTGTTCACTCGCGTGTTGCGCGATCTGCGTCGCGTCGTCAAGCTGATCGGCTGCGACGCGGAGGGTGGCCGATCCGGTCAGTCGGTGGCCGATCCAGCGGAGGCGGAGATCCTCGACAGCGGTGACGCCCGGGGCGTGCTCGAGGACGTGCTCGGCGCGTTCGAGGAGGTCGGGCGCGATTGCGTCCATCAGGCGGGCGCCGACCGACTTCACGGTTCCCCAGAGCAGGACCAGGATCGAGACGGCGATGAGCAGGCCGATGATCGGGTCCGCGAGCGGGAATCCGAGCAGGACGCCGATCGCTCCCAGCACCACGGACAGAGACGTGAAGCCGTCGAGCCGCGCGTGCACCCCGTCGGCGACGAGGGCGGCGGAGCCGATGCGGCGGCCGATGCGGATGCGGTAGATCGCGACGATCTCATTGCCCGCGAAGCCGATGACGCCGGCGAGCACGAGCAGCCACGGGTTCTCGATCGGGCGGGGATCGAGAAGGCGGGCGATCGCCTCCCAGCCTGCAACGACGGCGGAGAGCGCGACGACGACGACGATGAACATCCCGGCGAGGTCCTCGGCGCGCCCGTAGCCGTAGGTGTAGCGGCGGGAGGCGACGCGGCGCCCGAGGACGAACGCGATCCAGAGCGGCACCGCGGTCAACGCGTCCGCGAAGTTGTGGATCGTGTCGGCGAGCAGTGCGACGGACCCGGTGAGCGCGACGAGCGCCGCCTGCAGCACGGTCGTCGCGAGCAGGATCACCAGGCTGATCTTCAGCGCGCGCACTCCCGCCGTCGACGCCTCCATCGCGTCGTCGATCGAGTCGGCGGAGTCGTGCGTGTGCGGGACGAACAGGTCGTGGAGGAACCCCCGGAGGCCGCCGTGCGGGTGACCGTGGGTATGGCCGTGCTCGTGGCCGCGCGGCTGCTCGTGGTCGTGCGGGTGCTCGTGCTCGTGGGGGTGGCCGTGCTCGTGGTGTTCGGTGCGCGTCGTCACGCGGTCGGCCCGCCCGTCTGGTGATGCGGTGCGTGCCCGACGACGTGCTCGGCCTGCTTGATCGCGTCCACGACCAGCTCCGAGGCGTGCTCGTCCGTCAGCCGGTAGAAGACGGTCGTGCCCTCGCGGCGGGTCTGCACCATGCGGCCCAGGCGCAGTTTCGCGAGATGCTGCGAGACCGCGGCCGGGCTCTTTCCCACGGTCTCGGCCAGGACGTTCACCGGCAGCTCGCCCGCCTTCCGCAGTGCCAGGACGATGCGCACCCGCGTCGCGTCCGCGAGCATCGCGAACACCTCGACGGCTAGCTCGACGTACTCCGAGTCGACATCCAACCCGCAAGATTTCTTATCTACGTGCATACGCAGATAATAGCTCACGCTCCACGTCGGAGCCCAACGACTCTTTACCGCTGCTAGGCGATGCTGCTCGACGCGCGGCGACAGAGCACCCGAACGACGCGAGGTAATGCAGCCTGCGGTCGGGTAGCGACGCACCCGAGTTGACTTGAACCCATAGAAGGGTCCCCGGCATCCCGTCCCGGGAGGCGAGCTGCGCTCGCCCGGCGGCGACGGAGCGCCGCCGGGCGGAGCCGCTGCGCGGCCTGTTCCCTGGGTTTTCTTCACCTCTCCGCGGTCTCAACCTATTTCGCTCCAACGGCTACGTGCCACCGATTCCGGACGCGCCCTACGGGCTTATTTCGCCCGGAATCGGCGTCACTTCGCCGCCTCCGCTCAAACGGTCATTCCCGCCGGAGAGGCAAAGAAAAACGATCAGTCAGGAGCAGTCATGTCCACCACCCTCGAAGCGATCCTCCGCGATCAGATGGTCACGTTTCTCGTCAGCAAGAACATCGTGTGCCCGCGCACCGGGGGCGCGCTCGACGCTCGGACGTGCGTCGTTCTCACCGACCGCGACGGTGATCCCGCGGCCGTCGTCTCGCCCGAGGGCTGGGAGCAGATCACCGGCGACCCCGACACCCTCGCCCGCCTTGCGAAGCACGGGCTGACCGTCGACCCGACCACCGTCCGCTGACAGGAGTGCGCCATGACCACCATCGACACCGGCCGCGCGACCGCGGCGCAGCTCGCGCTCATCCTCGACACCCGCCGTGCGGAGTCCGGCGATGACGCCGCGGCCACCGACGCCGAGATCCTTGCGCACGTGCGCAACACCCTCACCCTGCCGGGCGAGGGCGCGCCGGGCGGGCATCCCGTCACCGACAACGGCACCGAATACGCCGCGGCGCTTGTCGCGTTCCTGACCCCGACCCCGAGCGCTGACGCCCTGCTCGCCACGATCGAGCAGCTGCAACAACAGGTGTGGGCCGCGGCCCCGGTCCTCATGGTCGTCACCGTGACCGATGACGGGGAGACGTACCGCGCGCTGCGCTGCCCCGTCTGCGACCAGCTCGTCACCGACTCCTACGGCGACCTGTACGCCGTGGACGTCTCGACCAGGTGGAACATCGCGGAAACGGACGACGATCACCAGCAGATGAGCGTTAGCCGAGGGGACGACGATTACAGCAGCACCCTGTACTACCTGCACACGACAGGCCAGCCGCACGCCGTCGTCCCGCCCGAGGACTGGACCGAGAGCTGGAGCTGACCCAGCGGGGGAGGGGCCGGCCTACGGGCCGGCCACGAGGGGCGACCCCCTCGCGCTCCCCGGTGTTCCGCCTGCGGCGGGGCGCGAGCTCCGCCCGCGCAGCGGTGACGGAGCACCGCCGAAGCGAGCCGCTACGCGGCAGGATTCCCCGGTTTCTTCACCTCTCCGCGGTTTCAACCTACTTCGCTCCATCGGCTACGTGCCACCGATCCCGGACGCGCCCTGCGGGCTTATTTCGCCCGGGATCGGCGTCACTCCGCCGCCTCCACTCAGTTGGTTTTCACTCGCCGGAGAGGCAAAGAAGAACGATCTGGAAGACGACAAAAGCCCCGTAGTGGACCTAGCACCACGGGACCTGTCGCCTTCATGGTCGCACACCGATCAAGGAGAAACCATCGTGAGCATCACCACCGGAACCGGGACCATCGAGCACATCGACCCGACCACCCTCGTCATCGAGGCGAACGTGCGCACCAGCGCTCCCGTGACGAAGGATTTCGTCGCGTCGATCCGTGAGAACGGCGTCATCACCCCGATCCTTGCCCGCCGCGACGAGCGCGGAAACGTCATCGTCCGCGCCGGTCAGCGTCGCACCCTCGCCGCCCGCGAGGCCGAGGTGCCGACCGTCCCCGTCTACGTCGTGGAGGGCGACGACACCACCGCGGACCGGATCATTCAGCAGATCATCGAGAACGACCAGCGCGCCGACCTCAGCACCGCGGATCGCACCGCCGCCTGGGCGCAGCTGGCGTTCGAGGGCATCAGCGCCGCGCAGATCGCCAAGCGCACCGGCACCAAGACCGACGCGGTGAAAAAGGGCCTCGCCGTCGCCGAGTCCGCCACCGTCACCTCCGCTCTCAACGAGCACCCGCTGACCCTGGACCAGGCGGCGGTGCTGTTGGAGTTCGAGGACGACGCCGACGCCCGCGCGCACCTGATCGAGGTCGCCACCACCGACCCGACCCAGTTCGAGCACACCGCGCAGAGCCTCCGCGACGACGCCGCGGAAAAGGCCCGCCTCGCCGCCGTCGAGCAGGAGCTGATCGCGGGCGGTTTCCAGGTGCTCACTCGTGGCGGGGCGTACGGGCAGGAAAGCCCGTGGGTGATCCTCCGCAAGCTCCACACCGCGGACGGCGCACAGGTCACCGCCGAGCACATCGCCACCGTCCCGGTGCGCGGCGCGCTCATCGACACCAACTGGCGCGGCGACATCGACGTGACCTACTTCGTTCAGAACCCCACCGATGCGGGATTCACCTACGCCTGGGGCGCACCCGGCACCCCCGCCGAGCCGCTGACCGCGGAGCAGATCGAGGAAGAGCGCGTCGAGAAGTCCGCCGAGCGCAAGGCGCTCATCGCCAACAACAAGGCGTGGACCGCCGCTGAGACGGTGCGCCGCGAATGGATCGCGACGTTCCTGTCTCGCAAGACGCTGCCGAAGGACGCTGACCGGGTGATCGCGCTGGGCCTGACCGCTCACCGGTTCTCGGTGTCGTCCGCGATGTCGGGCGGCAACGACCTCGCGCACACGTTCCTCGGCGTCGAGCGGCCCTCCGGTTTCCGCACCGACGCCCTGGCCGCGCTGGTGGAGGCCAACCCCGGCAAGGCCCGCCTGGTGTCCCTGGCGGTCGTCCTCGCCGGTGCCGAGGCAGGCACCAGCAAGGAATCGTGGCGACGCGGCGACGAGCGCGCCGCCGCGTTCTTCCGCCAGCTCGCCGCGTGGGGATACGCCCTCTCCCCGGTCGAGCAGATCGTCACCGGCGACACCACCCCCGCCGAAGCCGCGGGCCTCGCCTGACCAACCGGACGGGGACCGGCATCCGTCACCCCCGGCGTCACCCCCGGCGTCACCCCCGGCGTCACCCCCGGCGTCACCCCCGGACGTCACCCTGTCGCATCACCCTTTTTTCACCCCCCGGGCGTCACCCTCAGCTGCCCAGAAAGGCGCACCATGACCACCACTACGACCCCCGCCGTCGATGTCGACGTGTGTGGACACACCGCGGCGCTGCGCGAGGCGGAAGCCGCCGTCAACACGGCCACGGCATCCGGCGACGTTGAGCAGATCGCCGCGGCCGCGCACGCGCTCATCGTCGCCGCGGCGGCGCATGGCTGGCCCACCGCTACGGCCCTGGTGTTCAAGTACGAAAGGACCGGTCCCGTCGCTCACGTGTGGGGGCTGTGGCGCGTGGTCGACGTCGACGGACGCGTGCTGCGCGAATGGGAGGACGAACCCGGCGACATGACCGACGAGTCCGAAGAAGAACTCGTCGCCCTCGACCTCATCACCAACCGCGCCGCGACGCTGCACGTCACGGACTACGGAACGCCCGCGGGCACCGCGGCGACGGTGCTGCACGCGCTCACGCTCTGAGCATGGCGGCGGGCCGACCCGAAAGGGCCGGCCCGCACGAGGGGGAGACCCCCTCGACCCCCCTCCAACGCGGGTCGCGGGTTCCCCGCTCGAGCGCGGTCAGCTGCGCGGCCGCGGCTTGTACTTCTTGCCCGCCCGGATGTTGACGTTCTCGATGACGCCGACGACGGCCAGGCCCGCGGCGACGAGAAGGATGATCGCCCACCCGAGGACGTTCAGCCACGTGCCGGCGAACACCGCCGCCGTCTGCTCCGCCGCGATCGCGAAGAGCATGAACGACGCACCAAACCACACCATGCCGTTAGACACCAACGCCGCTTGAGCGAGCTTCGACCGCTTCTCAGACATGCGCTCACCATCCCACCCGTCGCTGCGCGAATCTACGGCGTGACACCGCCGCCGCGGTGTGCTTCAAGGCGCTCCGATAAGGTCCCATGCCTGGTTCAGCGCCTCTCCCAGCAGATGCTAATAATCATCCCCGGTTGGGCGGACCACTCCGGTGGACGCGCGCAGGGGGATGAATAGGAGTGTTGCGCTACATACCCTAGGGGGGTATGGTATCTGGGTGAACGGATACGAGGGCAACAAAGACGACCTCCAGAAGCGGCTGCGTCGCGTCGAGGGTCAGGTACGAGGGATCGCCCGAATGGTCGATGAAGACAAGTACTGCATCGACATCCTTACGCAGGTCTCCGCCGCGACGAAGGCTTTGGAGACGGTTGCGCTATCCCTGCTCGGGGATCACCTCCGCCACTGCGTCGCGGAGGCGAGCGCAGAGGGCGGCCAGGTTGCCGCAGAGAAGATTCGTGAGGCCAACGACGCGATTGCACGGCTCGTCCGTTCCTGATCCCGCACCAACCCCAGAGGAGCAAATCATGACCGACCGCATCGACCTCGGCCTGAAAGACACCAACGCCGGCTGCGCTTGCTGCGCCACGTCCACAGCGACAGACGCACCCGCGTCCACCGCGGCGACGGTGACAGAAGACGTCCTGGTGACCGGAATGACATGCTCGCACTGCGTGTCGAGCGTCACGGAGGAGCTGACTGCGATCGACGGTGTCGAGAACGTCACGGTAGACCTCAACGCCGGCGGTACGTCGCGCGTCACCATCCACAGCTTGACCCCGATCGATGCTGCCGCAGTGCAGGCCGCGGTGGAGGAGGCCGGCTACACCCTGGCCGGCGCACCCGCATGAGCGCGGTCGACGTCGAACTCGATATTTCCGGGATGACATGCGCGTCGTGTGCGACCCGGATTGAACGCAAGCTGAACAAGCTTCCCGGTGTGGAAGCAACGGTGAACTACGCCACCGAGAAAGCACGTGTTCGCGGGAACGACGTCGACCCTGCCACCCTGATCGCCGCCGTCGAATCCGCGGGGTACCAGGCGGCTCTCCCCGCACCGCCACCGAGCGGTGACATCGATGAGAACACCCCAAACCGAGAGGACGGCGAGGTCGGGGCGCTACGGCGGCGTCTGCTGATTAGTGCCGCCCTGTCGCTGCCGGTGGCAGTGTTGTCGATGGTCCCGGCGTTGCAGTTCGAGTACTGGCAGTGGCTTGCCCTCACTCTCACCGCCCCGGTGGCGGTCTGGGGCGCGTGGCCGTTCCACCGGGCCGCGGCCGTCAACGCCCGACACGGCGCGGCGACCATGGACACCCTCATCAGCGTTGGCGTCATCGCCGCATTCGGGTGGTCCCTTTACGCGCTGTTCTTCGGTGGCGCAGGCATGCCCGGCATGACGATGACGTTCACCCTCGTCGGTACCCCGCAGGCCGGGGGCCACGAAATCTATCTGGAAGTGGCCGCGCTGGTCACCGTCTTCATCCTGGCCGGGCGGTATGCCGAAGCGCGCGCGAGGAAATCATCGTCGGAGGCGTTACGGGCGCTGCTGGAGATGGGCGCGAAGCACGCCACGCAGCTCGTCGACGGCGCCGAACGGATGGTGCCGGTCGCGCAGCTGTCGGTCGGAGACACTGTGCTCGTTCGACCGGGGGAGAAGATTCCCTCCGACGGGCTGGTGATCGATGGTGCCTCCGCCGTCGATGCCAGCATGCTCACCGGAGAATCAGTCCCCGTCGAGGTGACGACTGGGTCGCGTGTCATAGGAGCGACGGTGAATGTCGGCGGCCGCCTCACCGTAGAAATCACCCGGGTCGGCGCCGACACCGAGCTCGCGCGCATGCGCCGGCTGATGGAGGAAGCCCAAACCGGCAAGGCCAAGGTGCAACGCATCGCTGACCGGGTGTCGGCCGTGTTCGTCCCGATCGTCATCGGACTTGCCGCCGCCGCCTTCGTCGGCTGGATGATCGCTGGGACATCGCTGGAACAAGCGTTCACCGCCGCGGTCGCGACACTAATCATCGCGTGCCCGTGCGCGCTTGGCCTCGCCACCCCCACCGCCCTCTTGGTGGGCACCGGCCGGGGCTCGCAGCTGGGAATCTTGATCCGTGGACCGCAGGTGCTGGAGCAGACCCGCACCGTCGACACCATCGTGCTCGACAAGACCGGCACCGTGACCACCGGCAAGATGACCGTCACCACCGTTCACCCCGCCCCTGGTGTCACCCGGGACGAGCTGCTGCGGGTCGCCGCTGCGGTCGAGGCGGGCTCCGAGCATCCCGTCGCCCGCGCGATCACCGCCACCGCGCCTGGTGCATATGCGGACAGCTTCGCCTCGCACGCCGGGTTCGGTGTGCAGGGGATCGTGGACGGCGCCGCGGTGGTCGCGGGCCGCGCCTCCTGGCTGGCCGAGCAGTGGGGCATCCGCCCACCGTCGGAGGCCGCAGCGGAGCTGAACACGCTCGCTCGTACCAGTACCGCAATCGCGGTCGGCCGCGACGGGCAGTACCTGGGCGCGATCGGCGTGGCGGACACGGTGAAGCCGACCAGCTCGACCGCCATCGCACGGTTCCGCGCACTCGGGCTGCGCCCGGTGCTCCTCACCGGCGACAACGACACCACGGCCGCACGGATCGCCGCTGAGGTCGGCATCTCCGACGTGCACGCCGGCGTCACCCCCGCCGGGAAGCTCGAAGTGATCCGCCGGCTCCAAAACGATGGCCACGTGGTCGCAATGGTCGGTGACGGCGTCAACGACGCCGCGGCCCTCGCCGCAGCCGACCTCGGCCTTGCGATGGGGGGCGGCACGGACGCGGCGATCGCCGCCAGTGACATCACGATCGTCTCCGGCGACCTAACCGTCGTGGCCGACGCGATCCGACTCTCCCGCCGCACCCTCCGCACCATCAAGAGCAATTTGTTCTGGGCCTTCGCCTACAACGTCGCCGCCATCCCGATCGCGATGGCCGGGCTGCTGAACCCGCTCGTCGCCGCGGCGGCCATGGCGCTGTCGTCGGTGTTCGTCGTGACCAACAGCCTCCGGCTGCGCCGGTTCCGCCCCGAGCCGGCACCCGTGCACATCGCCCGCACTCCCATGCCCCAACCGGCCTGAATCGTGCGCCGTGGCGGCGCACCCAGCGAAGGAGGCTCCCATGAGCCAGCACGAACATCACAACCACTCGGCCCGCACGAACCACCAGGGCCACAACGCTCCGGCGGCAACGGCAGTACACGACCACGCAGCGATGGGCCACCCGCACGGCACGGATGATCGGGCACCTGCGGCGGGGCACTCCGGGCACGGTCACGCCGACCACGGCGGTCACGCCGGTCACGGTGATCACGTCGCCCGGTTCCGGCGGCTGTTCTGGATCATGCTGGTTCTCGCGGTGCCGGTCGTGGCTTTCTCCAGCATGTTCTCGATGCTGATCGGCTACCCGCTGCCGGACGCGGCGTGGGTGGGATGGGTGTCCCCGATTCTCGGGACCGTCATGTATGTCTGGGGTGGCGCCCCGTTCCTTACCGGCGCCGTCAGCGAGCTGCGCGCCCGCAAGCCCGGCATGATGCTTCTCATTGCCCTCGCGATCACCGTCGCGTTCCTCGCGTCCTGGGGGGCAAGCCTCGGGCTGTTGCACCACGAGTTGGACTTCTGGTGGGAGCTGGCGCTGTTGGTCGTCATCATGCTTCTCGGGCACTGGATCGAGATGCGATCCCTCGCCCAGACCACCTCCGCCCTCGACTCCCTCGCCGCGCTCCTGCCCGACGAGGCCGAGAAGGTGGACGGGGACACCACCGTCACCGTCGCCCCCGCTGAGCTGCAGGTCGGTGACGTGGTTGTGGTCCGCCCCGGTGGGCGGGTTCCCGCGGACGGGCGGATCGTGCAGGGCTCGGCCAGCATGGACGAGTCGATGATCACCGGAGAATCCCGCCCCGTTCGCCGCGGCGACGGCGATCAGGTCGTCGCCGGCACGGTCGCCACCGACTCCGGAGTTCGCGTAGAAATCACCGCGGTCGGGCAGGACACCGCCCTCGCGGGCATCCAAAAGCTCGTCTCTGAGGCTCAAAACTCCTCCTCTCGCGCGCAGCGGCTCGCGGACCGTGCTGCGGGGTGGCTGTTCTGGTTCGCGCTCGGCGCGGCCGCGGTCACCGCTGTGGTGTGGTCCCTGGTGGGATTCCCCGACGAAGCGGTCATCCGCACCATCACCGTTCTGGTCATCGCCTGCCCGCACGCCTTGGGACTGGCGATCCCGCTCGTCGTGTCGATCGCCACGGAGCGTGCCGCGCGCGGCGGTGTTCTGATCAAGGACCGTCTCGCGCTGGAAAGCATGCGCACCGTCGACACGGTGCTGTTCGACAAGACCGGCACCCTCACCAAGGGAACCCCGGCCGTCACCGCGATCGACCCTGCCGAAGGGGTCGATGCAGACGAACTGCTGGCTTTGGCCGCCGCCGCCGAGGCGGACTCTGAACACCCCCTTGCTCGGGCGATCGTGAACGCCGCGAAAGAGAAGCAGCTCACCGTGCCCTCCTCCAACGACTTTGAATCGTCACCGGCCGTCGGTGTCCGCGCGCAGGTCACCGGGCGCACCGTCCAGGTCGGCGGCCCCTACATGCTCGAGCAGGAGAAGGCCGCTGAGCGGTCGATCGCGAACGAGTGGCGCAAGGAGGGTGCGATCATCCTCCACGTTCTCATCGACGGGCAGATGGCAGGAGCGCTGCGCCTGGCGGATGAGATCCGCCCTGAATCGCGCGCTGCGGTCGACGCGCTGCACCAGCGGGGCGTGCAGGTGGTCATGATCACCGGAGACGCCGAAGCGGTTGCCGCATCCGTCGCCGCCGACCTCGGCATCGACCGCTTCTTCGCCGGGGTCCGCCCCGAAGACAAGGCATCCAAGGTCAAGCAGCTTCAGAACGAATCCCGCAAGGTCGCCATGGTTGGTGACGGGGTGAACGACGCACCCGCCCTCGCGCAAGCCGATGTCGGTATCGCCATCGGCGCGGGCACCGACGTCGCCATCGCGTCCGCCGGGGTCATCCTCGCCAGCGACGACCCCCGCTCCGTGCTGTCCGTGATCGACCTGTCGCGGGCCAGCTACCGGAAGATGAAGCAGAACCTGTGGTGGGCCGCCGGATACAACCTCATCTCCGTCCCCCTCGCCGCCGGAGTGCTCGCCCCTATCGGGTTCGTCCTCCCCATGTCCGTCGGAGCGATCCTGATGTCGCTGTCCACGATCGTCGTCGCGCTCAACGCGCAACTCCTGCGTCGGCTCGACCTCAGCCCGCAAGCCGTCGCCGCGAAGTAGTTTCCCCGCGCCCGCAACCCCCCGAATCGTCCCCGTCGCCCGCTCGTATCGTGGCAGGCGCCGGGGACGGTCCCCGGGAAAGGACCAGCGAACATGACTGCTATCGATCAGATGCTCACTACTCACCCCAAGGCCGCGTCCATTGAGGCCGCGGACGTACTCGCCCGCTGCATTGAGGCCTGCATCGAATGCGCGCAGACCTGCACCGCGTGTGCCGACGCGTGCCTGTCAGAAGACATGGTGGCCGAGCTGGTGACGTGCATCACCAAAAACGCCAACTGCGCCGACATCTGCACCGCGACCGGTGCGGTGCTTTCTCGACAGACGACGGTGGACGTCGAGGTGGTTCGCGCTGTTGTGGAGGCATGCCGCACCGCGTGCGCCGCGTGCGCGCAGGAATGCGAGCAGCACGCCGACATGCACGAGCACTGCCGGGTCTGCGCAGAGGCATGCCGCCGCTGCGAGCAGGCGTGCAACGACCTCCTCGCGGCGTTGTAACCCACCAGTTCCCGTCACCCACTCGCGGGCAAAGCGCGCGTTGGCCGTCAAGCGGCCCACCCGCCCTCGCCGGCGAAAGTTAGCCTAGAAACCGACCAGGAGGTGAAGATGTCGCTGATTACCCTCGCGCAGCATGTGCGTGGCCAGCGTGCATTCACCCGCACCCTGCTGATGGTGATCGCTGTAACCGGCGCCGTCATCGTGGGGCTCCTGGCAATGCACTCCCTCAACACCCACACCACCGCCTCCGGACATGGCGACACGGTGGCTGTCGCGGGAGAGGTATCGACCCATCACGATGCGTCGCCCCTCTCCGCCCAGCTGAACACGACCGCCGCCCACGACGACGGCTGCGGCGACTGTGGCGACGATCACGCCATGGCCTGGATGGCGTGCGTGTTGGCGCTGCTTGTCAGCGTGCTCGTGCTCGCACGTCACCGTATCGGGTGGCGCATTACCGTCCGAGACGACGTACTCCGCGCGGTACAGGCCCGGTGGCCCGCGCCCGCACAGATTGTCCCGCCACCTTCCCTCACGGTTCTCTGCATCAGTCGCACGTGATGACGCGTACGCCCGCCTTCCGCGCGGGCAACGCATCTTCCCGCACGACAACCGTCGTGCCTCATCACCGACCGATGGAGACAACCACCATGAAGACCCGCGCCGCGGCGACCGCCGCGTTCACTCTCGCCGCCCTGCTCACTCTCGCCGGATGCTCCGGCGGGACCACCTCGGGCGGCAGCATGCCCGGAATGGACCACGGCAGCAGCAGCAGTGCTAGCCCCGCGCAGTCCGCGGACGCCAACGAGGCGGACGTCATGTTCGCCAGCATGATGATCGAGCACCACACTCAAGCGATCGAGATGTCCGACACGCTCCTGTCGAAAGACGGCATCGACGAGCGCGTCACCGCCCTGGCGGAGCAGATCAAGGCCGCTCAAGAGCCTGAAATTGCGACCATGGAAGGGTGGCTCGAGGACTGGGGAGCCACCTCCTCCGACATGGGCGGCATGGACCACAGCGGCGGCGGCATGATGAGCGAGGACGACATGCAGGCCCTCGAGCAGGCCACCGGCACGGACGCCGCCCGACTGTTCCTTCAGCAGATGATCGAACACCACCGCGGCGCGATCGAGATGGCCCAGGAAGAGGCCAGCAACGGCCAGAACAGCGACGCCGTCGCCCTGGCCAACCAGATCGTCGAATCGCAGACGTCCGAAATCGCGACCATGGAGGAGCTTCTGGCAACTCTCTGATCACCCGGGTGGGGCGCGGAAAACCACCGCGCCCCACCACCCGATCAGACGAAACGCACCCCCAATGCAGCACCACCACACCAACCTCACCGCGCCGGGCTCCCGCACCCGCGCCTTGTCCTTGGTCACCCTCGTCCCCATGGTCGCGCTCGCTCTCGCAGGCTGCGCCGGTTCACCGTCCCTCACCGGTGACGACCACCCTGAGCAGCCGCTCACACACGTGCACGGCATCGTTGATGACCCCGCCACCGATGGGTTCCTTATCGGAACCCACGAGGGCATCTTCACCGTCACCCGTGACGGTGAGCTGGGCGCCCGCCTGGCGAAGACGGACTTCGACGCGATGGGCCTGACCGTCCTTGACGACACACTCGTGGCATCTGGCCACCCCGGTCGGACCACCCCGCCCGAGCTGGGAGCCCCCAACCTGGGCATCATCCGAAGCTCCGACAACGGGCAGAGCTGGCAACCCACCGCATTCACAGGCGAGAAAGACTTTCACGCCCTCGCCGCGGACCCCCGCGGAACGCTCTACGGCGTCGCCACCGACGCCAATGAAATGCTCACCAGCACAGACGGCGGTGTCTCCTGGCAGCCCACCGGGGCACCCGTCTACGCCATGTCGCTCGCCGTTGACGCAGCAGGGCGAGTGATGGCCTCCACCGCGGATGGTCTGCTGGTCAGCACCGACCGGGCTGCCACATTTCAGGCGTGGCCGGATGCTCCCCTTCTTGCCGGGCTCAGCGCCTCCCCGGACCACAACCGCGTGGTCGGTATCGGCACCCAGGGACGGATCTGGGCCACAACCGCGGGAGCGCAGAACTGGTTCGAAGTCGGAACGATCCACGGCACCGCCCAAGCCGTCACCATCACCAACAACGGCGACATCCTCGTCGTCGATGACAGCGGCCTGAGCCTCATCCCCTACCAGCAGTAACGCGCATCGCGGCGGGCACCGCCCTCCGCCACCCGCGAAGGGCCCGCACGAATACCCGTGCGGGCCCTCCTCGTTCCCAGATCAGCCGCGGTGCTGGGAACCGTCACCGGTGCTCCCGCTGATGGGAGCGTGGTCTCGACGGAGCAGATACAAGGCTGCCCACCCGAGCAGGCCGAGCGTTGTGAAGATGTCAGCCACGTTGAAGATGGCGAACCAGTCGACAGCGATGAAGTCGACCACCTCTCCGCTGAGCGGTCCGGTTTCAGCGCGTGTGGTGCGGTCCCACAGGTTGCCGATCGCGCCGCCGAGGGCGGCAGCCAGCAGCGCAGTAGCGCCCATGCTCTGCCTCCGCAGCACTCGGATGACGATCCACGTGAGCAGCGCGGCGACAAGGACCATAACGCCGACGACAAGCGGCGCTCCCACATCGCCGCCGAGACCGAATGCGACCCCAGGGTTGAACACGAGGCGCAGGGATACGCCCAGCCCAAGGTCGATATCACGGCCTCCGTCGAGGTAGGACAGGGCCCACGCTTTGGTGAGTTGGTCGACCGTGAAGGCGGCAACTACGGCAGCAGCGGCAGCGAGGAGGCGTGTGAACCTGCTCACGACAGGACTTCGATGAGACGAACGATCACGCCGGACTCGACCAGGATGTACAGACCCAACCCGATGAACACGGCCGGCACGAGCCAGTGCTCGATCTTCTCAAGAGCCTCTGTGACAGCCTTGCTGGTACCCACGAAGCGGGCGATAAGACACCACACGGCAACGAGTACCAAGAACACGATGATGGTAACGATGGTGTCCGGAACCGGGTTGGTGCGGAAGACAGGTGTGTACAGCGAGATGTTGTCGGCACCGTTCGCGATGGTAATGCCGGCAACTCCGAGCAGGCCCCCGGCGCTGATGGAGCTTTCGTCGTCGTCGTCATCGTCGCCGCGATGTCGGAGCGTACGAATCAGCCCGTACACACCGATCGCAAGTGGGACCAGGCCCAGCAGCCCGACCCATTCATCCGGAACGATGGTGAGGCCTGCGGCGGCGAGGCTGCTGATTGCGACCAGAGCGATGAAGCCGAGGTACTGTCCGGCCACGACCTTCCATCCCGGGAGGGCTCCGCGTGCGGACGCGAGAAACAGAACGGTGAGGACGACGATGTCGTCGATGTTCGTCGCCGCGAACAGGCCGATGGCGGCCACGATGGTTCCGATCATCGGGCGTCGCTCCCGTACGTCTTGCACAGATCGACCTTGAAACCCGTCGCGGCGAGGAGTCGCTCGGCCGCTTCGAGAACATCGATCACCTCGGGAGTGGAGACAGAGTAAAAGTTCTGTCGGCCCTCACTGCGGGCAACAACGAGTCCGCATTCGCGGAGGCATCCAACGTGCTCTGACACGGTTGACTGCGCCAAGCCGAGTTCGTCGGTGAGGTCCCTCACCCGCGCTTCACCAACGGACAGCCGACGCAGGATCGTCAGGCGACTGTGATCGGCAAGAGAGTGGAACAGAGATACAGCAGCTGCGAGCTCTTGTGTCATCGGCATGTGACGATCATATCGGTAACTGCCGATTAATAAGTGGTGCGAAACCGATCGGTTTCGCACCACCCACGGGGCAATCGACGAGGTGCCGGAATGTTGTGACTGATGACGCTCTTTGGCGGTGTTCTTGCAGTGCTGTTTGGCGGCGGTCATCCGATGTCGCGGTGATGGTCTCGAGTCCGTCCTCTCCGCCCGGGGATCACCGGAGACGACTCATAGTTCTCAGACCTCTCGATCGGGGCGCTGCTATAGGTAGCGGCAGACCTGGTCGGTGCTGCAGGTGTCGGGCTCGACGTGGTCTGCCTGGTCGCGTAGCGCGGCGAGGGTGTCGCGGAGGTCGTGGAGCTGTGCGAGTTGCTGGTCGATGTCAGCGAGGCGTGTGTCGAGCAGGTCGCGAACATGGTTGCAGGGGGCTTGGCCGTGGTCGCGGATGTCGAGGATCTGCCGGATTTGGGCCAGGGTGAGTCCGGCTGCTTGACCGCGGTGGATGAAGTTGATACGGGCAAGCGCCGCAGTCGTGTAGTCGCGGTAGCCGCTGGGTGTGCGCTCGGTCGCGGGTAGGAGTCCCTGGTCTTCGTAGAACCGCAGCGTCTTTGCGGTCGTCTCGGCCGCCTCAGCGAGTTCACCGATCCGCATTATAGACGCTCCTTCGTCAGAGGACTTGACCTTCCACCGCACAGGAAGGTTGATGATGACTGTAGCAGCGAATGTTCGCGATAGGTCCGGGAGGGATCGGAATGCAGTCGAGGTTTGATCTGGCCGTGATCGGATCGGGTGGTGCGGCGTTCGCCGCTGCGATCCGCGCCACCATGCTGGGCAAGTCGGTGGTGATGGTGGAGCGCGGCACGTTCGGTGGCACGTGCGTGAACACCGGGTGTGTGCCGTCCAAGGCGCTGATCGCTGCCGGTGAGGCCCGCCATGTGGCGGCGGACGCCGGCGCCCGATTCCCAGGGATTGCCGCTACCGCGGGCCCGGTGGACATGCCCGGTCTGGTGCGTGGCAAGCAGGAGCTGGCCGAGGCCATGCGGGGGGAGAAGTACTTCGACGTGGCCGAGGCGTACGGCTGGCCGGTCCGGCAGGGCGACGCAGCCTTCGCTGGCACTCCGGATGCGCCCGTGTTGGAGGTCACCGCTGCCGACGGCACCGTTGAGACCATCGAGACCGCGCATTACCTGATCGCCACGGGCTCCGCCCCCTGGGCCCCGCCCGTCGAGGGGCTCGACGACGTTGGCTACCTGACGTCGACGTCGGCGATGGAGCTGACCGAGGTGCCCGACTCGTTGGTGGTGCTGGGTGGTGGCTCCGTGGCGCTGGAGTTGGCTCAGCTGTTTGCCCGGCTGGGTTCGACGGTGACCATGCTGGTGCGTTCCCGGCTCGCGTCGAAGGAGGAGCCCGAGGTTTCCAAGGCTCTGCAGGAGGTCTTCGCCGACGAGTGCATCCGGGTGGTCCGCCGTGCTGTTCCGCCCCGGGTCGTCCGAGACACCGCCACCGGTCAGGTCGTTGTCACGGCGGAGGTCTCCGGCGGTGAGCAGGAGTTCCGTGCGGACGAGATCCTCGTCGCGCTCGGACGCCGCCCGGTCACGGCAGGACTCAACCTCGACGTCGTCGGGGTGAAGACCGGCGACGCCGGACAGGTCGTCGTCACCGACGAACTGCGAACCTCCAACCCTCGGGTCTGGGCAGCCGGGGATGTCACCGGGCACCCCGAGTTCGTCTACGTCGCGGCACGCCACGGCACGCTGGTCGCCGAGAACGCCTTCAACGGAGCGGACGCAGCGGTCGACTACACGCGGATGCCGCGGGTGACGTTCACCAGTCCCGCGATCGGCGCGGTCGGGATGACCGAGAAAGAGGTCATCGCGGCCGGGATCCGCTGCGACTGTCGGGTCCTGCCTCTGCACTATGTGCCTCGTGCGGTGGTGAACCGGGACACCCGCGGGTTCATCAAGATGGTTGCCAACGCCGACACTGGTGAAATCCTCGGCCTCACCGCGGTCGCTCAGGACGCGGGCGAGCTCGCCGCCGCCGGCGTCTACATCCTCGGCAAGACCATCACCGAGGTCGCCGACGCGTGGGCCCCGTATCTGACCATGGCCGAGGGCATCCGTATCGTCGCGAAAGCGTTCACCACCGACGTCTCGAAACTGTCCTGCTGCGCCTGACAGTGCACCGACGCACGCACCCCATCAGAACTGGATCAATTACGATGACGAACCTTGCTACCGACCTGATCGACCGTCTCGCCGGATCCGCCGAGACAACCCTGCTGGTCCCGTTGCTCCGGCTGCTTGCGGATGGTGACCCGGTTAGTATCGACGACCTCGCGGCCGCCGCCGCTCTCACTGCCGACGAGGTCCGCGCCCGCCTGGCCGCGATGCCGGACACCGAGTACGACGACCAGGGCCGGATCATCGGCCAAGGCCTCACCCTGCGCCCCACCCGGCACCGGTTCACCGTCGCCGGTGGGGAGCTCTACACCTGGTGCGCCCTTGACACTCTGATCTTCCCCACCCTTATCGGCCGTCCCGCGCGGATCGAGTCGGTCTCCCCGGCCAGCGGCGACACGATCCGGGTCACGGTCGATCCGACCGCCGGTGTCACCAGCGTGGAACCAATCACCGCAGTCGTCTCCCTGGTCGACCCCGGGAATCTGCCGTCGATCCGCTCCTCGTTCTGCAACCAGGTCCACTACTTCACCTCTCCGGAAGACGCAGGCGGCTGGCTTGCAGAGCACCCGGAAGGCCGGGTACTGTCCGTCGCCGAAGCCTTCGGGCTTGGCCGCAACCTCCTCCCCGAAACGCTTGCACGTCCAGTCAGCGGCACAGGAGACGGCAGCTACCGCGGGCCGGACGCGTGCTGCTGAACCAGCCCACCTCACGGACGAAGATGGCGATGTCGCCTCACGATGACAACCGAACCGGGGGTGGTCTGCTCATGGCGCTGGGCGCGGCCTTCCTCGTGGTCGCCTGCTGCGCCCTGGGCCCGCTGCTTGCCGCGGGCGGCGCGATCACAGGAATCGGTGCCCTCCTGCACAACCCGTGGGCGATAGCAGGCGGAGTCGGGCTCCTGATCCTCGCGGCCCTGGCGAGCACCATCGCTGTGATACGCAACCGGCGACGCCACCACACGAACGACCCCGACTGCTGCCCGCCCACCCAAAACACTGAGGGCAACGCCGACGCGCAGGATGATCGGAGCCCCAGAAGCTGACACCTTCTGCTGAACCTCAGCGTTCGCGCAGGTGCCGGATCCCGAAACGACGTGTTGGTTGCGCTCTCCGAACGCCTCGTTCATCTATAGCTAAATGAGACATGATGAGCGATGCGTCAAAGGGTGCCGTCGTCGCACAATTTCGGGCGTTGAGAACGTCTCGAAAAGTTGCCTCATCGCGGTCTGCCTCACGGGGTCGCGCGACAGGAGTTTGTGAGGCATGCTGATCGGGTGAGGCTTCTCGGGTACACGCGCGTGAGCACCGTCAGTCAGGACGCGCGCCTGCAACTCGACGCCCTGGGCGCGACGGGTGTTGAGGCGAGGGACGTCTTCTCAGACGTGACCTCGGGCAGCCGTGCCGCGGTGCAGCGGCCAGGGATGAAGAGACTTCTGGAGTACGCTGAGCCCGGCGACACGGTGGTCGTCTGGCGCATCGACCGACTCGGGCGCTCCCTCATCGACGTGCTGAACACGGTGAACCTGCTGCGCGAGAAGGACGTGAAGGTTCGATCGATTTCGGATGGCATCGACCCCGAGACCTCGTCCGGGCGGATGATGCTGGGCATGCTCGCGACGCTGGCGGAGTACGAGCGTGAACTGATCACCGAGCGAGTCAACGCCGGCATCGCCGCGGCGAAGCAGGCTGGCACGCGCTTCGGCCGGCCACCCGTGGATCCGGGCGTCGTGAAGGAGAAGCTTGCGATCGTGCGAGACGCGCGCGCGAAGGGACGCACCGCCGAAGACGCAGCCCGACTGGTCGGATGGTCCAGAGCGACGCTCTACCGTCATCAGCACGCCACCGGCACCCCGGCAGCGGTCGGCGACTAGATGTGCCATGGACGCGCTGGCCCGGTGGCGGATCCTGCGTCTCCATGTCGAGGATGACATTCCCCTGGCCACGCTGGTCAGGGAGACCGGAATCGGTCTGCGCACCCTTCAACGCTGGAACCATGACTACGCGGTGGCGGGGATCGACGGGCTGAAACCGAGCGCGCGAGCGGACGCGGGGACCCGGCGCACCGACCCAGACCTGGTCGCGTTCGTTGAGCAGCTCGGACTCACCAAACCGCGTCCCGGGATGGCGGCCTTGCACCGGCTCGCCATGGCCGAGGCCGACCGCATCGGGTGCGCCCGTCCAAGCTATTCGACGGTCCGGCCTTCCTGCACCGCCTTGACCCGGCACTCGTGACCCTCGCGCTGGACGGCCCAGCCGCGTACCGGGACCGACACGAGCTAGTGTTCCGCCGCCGAGCCGAGCGACCGAATGCGATCTGGCAGGCCGATCACACCGAACTCGACATCCTCATCGTCGGCGCCGATGGGAAGCCGGAACGCCCCTGGCTAACGGTCGTGATCGACGACTACTCGCGCGCGATCTGCGGGTACACCGTGTTCACAGGGGCGCCCTCGGCGATCAACACGGCGCTCGCATTGCGGCAGGCGATCTGGCGCAAGACCAACCCGGCTTGGGCGATGTGCGGTCTCCCCGACGTGCTCCACGTCGACCACGGCAGCGACTTCACCAGCAGGCATCTGGAGTACACGGCGGTGGCGTTGAAGATCCGGCTGATCTACTCGACAGTCGGCCGGCCGCAAGGTCGCGGGAAGATCGAGCGATTCTTCGGCACCGTGAACACCGAACTTCTCACGACCCTCCCCGGCCACCTCACCCCTCGGGCACGAGCCCCGAAGCCGCAGCTCAGCCTCGCGGACCTCGATCAGGCCATCGGCCGGTTCGTCACCGAGTACAACGAGCGCCCCCACAGCGAGATCGGCGCCAGCCCGAAGGAGGCCTGGATCGGTGACGGCTGGTTGCCGCGGATGCCCGACAGCCTCGACCAGCTCGACGGGCTGCTGCTGACCCTGCCGAAGAACCGCGTCGTCCAACGCGATGGCATCCACTTCCAAGGCCAGCGGTACCTCTCACCCACACTCGCGCCGTTCGTCGGACGCAGCGTGACAATCAGGTACGACCCGCGCGACGTGTCCGAGATCCGCGTCTACGACCACGACACGCACATCTGCATCGCGATCGACGAAGCACACCCCAACCAGCGACTCTCCCTGCGCGACATCGAGACCGCCCGACGCGCCCGCCGTCGGCGGCTGCGTCAACAGATCAACGAACGCATCCCCCAGACAGCCGTCCGTGACGAGCCGCGAACCGAGCCGCGGACACCACGCCAGGTGAGACTACGCACCTACGAAGAGGACGAGCCATGAGCCGCGACTTCATCGTCACGAAAGAACACCGCCGCTTCATCGAATTCGCCAACGCCGTCCGCAAGGAACGCACGATCGGCATCTGCCACGGCGATGCCGGCGTCGGCAAGACGCAATCCGGCCGCCGATACGCCCACTGGGACACCCTGGAACCCTTCATCACCGAGTGGGGACCGCGGAGCGAGACCGACACAGAGCATTACGCCACCGCGAACCGATCCCGGACCCTGTTCTACACGCCACCGGTCCTCCCCAAGCCGGCGCAGCTCGTCCATGAGATCGACCACCTGCAGACCAGGCTGGGCATCTGCATCGATGAGCACCTGCGCGCCACCGGCAAAGTTACGGGGACTCACGGCCGCTACAACATGGGCAAGCGGGTCGAGCTGCTCATCATCGACGAGGCCGAACGCCTCACGCCCACGGCCCTGGAAGTCCTCCGAGACCGGCACGACCGTGAGCACACCGCGATCATCCTGATCGGCATGCCCGGCATCGACCAACGATTCCGGCACTACCCCCAGCTCTACAGCCGCCTCGGGTTCTCCCACCGCTACCGCAACCTCGGCCGCGACGAACTCCTCTTCGTCCTCGAACGTCGCTGGAAGCGACTGGGCCGCACCCTCGACCCCGACGACTTCACCGACGCGCAAGCCATCGCCGCGATCGAACGCATCACTCGCGGCAACTTCCGCCTCCTCGAACGCCTCTTCCCCCAAATCGCACGAGTGCTCAAGATCAACGAACTCGAGACCATCACCGACGACGTCGTCGAAGCCGCCGCCAGCGTCCTCGTCATCGGATAGCCACCGCCAAACAACAACGCAAGAACACCGCCAAAGAGCGTCAACATTCACAGCCACCTGGTCGACAGGCCTTCCGAGCGTGCAAAACCGATCGGAATCGCACCAATGAGGAAACCTACAAGGCGCAACAGATCATCGAGAGGGTGCATTCGGACCCGTCTCCTATTTCGACGCGGGGATGGCGCCGGCTTAGCGCCCATCGATTGAGCGGACGGCCACGTGTATTTCGGTCCAGAGTTTGAACTCGGCGGTGTCGTAGCGTCCTTGCCGGTCGACGGCTGCCCATGCGTCGAGGCTTTCGAGGGGGACGCCGGCGAGGCGGGCTGCCGCAGGATGGCTGATGCGGTGGGGCTTCGTCACGGCGTCACGCTAACGCGGACGCCGGGGAGACAGAACGGATCGGTCCGAGATTCACCCGCCACATCACCTGTGGCGATGCCGTTACAGACGGTTCGAGAGGGTGAGCCCGTCGGCGCTACTCGCGTCGTGCATCATCTTGTCGATCAACTCACGGTCGAGCTGCGGTGCGCGGCCGCCGTAGAACTGCATGAGCAGGGCCCGTGTGGGGCTGATCCAGATGGAGGAGCGGCCGCCGCCGGTGGTGGGCATCTGGAGCATGAAGCCTTCACGGCGGCGGAGCTTGTTCATCATGACGACGCGGAGGTGCGCGAGGATACGGTCGTCGATGTCGTAGCTGGAGTCTTGCGTGTAGATCAGTCGTCCCACGGGGCGAGCGTGTCCTTCATCTCGTTCGAGGCTGGGCCATCGCGAAATCGCCCGGCCGCTCCGAATTATCGCACCCGCGATGTTGCTCACATTTGCACAACAGCCCGGGAAGGTTTTCGCAAGGGTCCAGGGGTGAACGTGTCGTCTGAGACGCTGACACGGACGTCGTTCCTCCGGCGTGTGGGACCTCTCGCCATGATGGTCGCGCCGGGGGTCCCGATGTTGGAGGTTTCCGATGGGGAGATTCACGTACGACTCGAGTGTCAGTGCCGACTTCGATGACCGGGAGCTCGCTCACCTGCAGGCGGTCATCGTGGCGAAGATCCGCCGCGGGGAGCGGTTCACCTTCACATGGAAGATCGACATCAGCCTCGGCGGTGGCCGGACAAGCGTCTACCTGTACCCCGGAGTCAAGCTGGCGTTTAGATACGAGGGTGGCCACACACCGCAGCTCAACCCGTCCTGGCTGCGGATGCTGACCGACGCCGCCAACTCGCCACAGGGACTTCACGTGCTTGATGAGCCGGCCGGGCGCACTCCGGACCAACTCGCGCGCGACGCCGACCGACGGAATCACCCGGTAGAGGCGTGACAACAGTCGCAGTGTGCAACGCGCTTTCCGATGGTGCAACCCCGATGCCGGTGAGACCTAGCGACATCTACGTTGTACCGCATGACTCAGAGCATCGAACGGGTTCAGCTGACCGTGAATGGTGCCACCCATGCTCTCGCGCCGTTGGAGAGCGTCGGGGATATCGAGGCTCAGGTTCTCGGCGCCACGCGCGCCGGCGGTGGCTTCATCACGGTCACGCTGGACGGGGGCGAACGTCTCAGCATCTTCGTGTCGGCGGCGGCAAGTTCGATCACCATCGATTCCTCCACAGTGCGCCTTGATAGCGGCCTCGCCGACGGCGGCGGCGACGGGTGGCGCAACCATTCTGGGCAGGTGTTCGACGATGAGGAGTCGCCTTACGACATCATCTGACCGTCACGACGGCACGTAACCGATCGGTTCCGCTTCGAATAATCCGGGGCGCAAAGCGGTAGCAGTGCAGACCTCGCGCCGCTTGAAGCCAGCATTACGACCGCCCGACACTCATATGCTTCGTCTGTGACGTATCTGGCAGAAAGCCCCGGCACCGTCGTGGTTGCGAAATGACGCGCGTGCTCGTCATCGACGACGAGCAGATGCTCACCGACCTGCTGTCGATGGCACTGCGCATGGAGGGCTGGGAAGTGCGCACCGCCGGCTCCGGCTTCAACGCCCTGCAGGCCGCCCGCGACTTCGAACCTGACGCCCTCGTGCTCGACGTCATGATGCCCGACCTCGACGGCATGGCGGTCCTGCAGCGACTGCGGCACTCGGGCAACGACGTCCCCGTGCTCTTCCTCACCGCGAAGGACTCCGTGGCCGACCGTGTCGCCGGCCTCACCGCCGGCGGCGACGACTACGTCACCAAGCCCTTCAGCCTCGAGGAGGTCGTCGCACGCCTCCGCGGGCTCATGCGACGCGCGGGCACCGCCCTCACCCGCGACTCCGAGCCCATCCTGCGCGTCGGCGACCTCTCGCTGAACGAGGACAGCCACGAAGTCGTGCGCGGCGACCGCGAGATCCAGCTGACGGCGACGGAGTTCGAGCTGCTGCGCTTCCTCATGCGCAACCAACGCCGCGTGGTGTCGAAGGCGCAGATCCTCGACCGCGTCTGGAACTACGAATTCGGCGGAAGCTCCAACGTCGTCGAGCTCTACATCCATCACCTGCGCAGGAAGACCAACGCCGGCCAGGAGCCGCTCATTCGCACCGTTCGCGGCGCCGGCTACGTGATGGAAGCGCCAAGGAAATAAGGGAGGCTAGGCCGATGCTCGGGCAAAGGGAGCCCGCCAAACTCGGGCCGCCCGCACGGCGGAACACCTCCCTATCGCTTATGGCCGACCCCTACACCCCGGCATCAACGGCGTCATTTCCGCCAGATTCTCCGTACTGGCTACTCGCGACGCGAGGCAAATCAGCTCGTAGACGCTGCGCGTTCGCGAACCGACCTCGAGGACTCTTGAGCCCACGGGACGCGGTGCCTGTGGGCAGGCAAGCCCCTGCAGTGGGGGCACCTGATGTCGGACACTGAAATGCGCCCGCACACGCGCGGTGTGCTCTGAACCCTCGGGACGGACATGCTGAAGCAAAAACCAGGCAATAAGACCAGCGCGGATGCGCCGCACCCGGACGCTGACGAGAAGCCAGACTCTCCCACCGAGCTGACGAAGCGGTCATGGAAGTACGTGCTGCGAAAGACAGTGCGGGAATTCTCCGCTGACCAGTGCACAGACGCCGCCGCGGGCCTGGTGTACTACGCCGTCCTCGCACTATTTCCGGCGCTGATTGCGATCTTCTCCGTACTGGGTGTCGTTGGCCAAGGCGACGCCGCCGCCAACGCCATCATCGGCATCATCCAAGACGTCGCCCCCAACGCCGCTGACACGCTCCGCGAACCGATCGAGCAGATCGCGTCATCTCGAGGCGCCGGTATCGCACTCGTCACCGGTATCGCCCTCGCCCTCTGGTCAGCATCCGGATACGTGGGCGCTTTCAGCCGTGCAATGAACCGCATCTACGAAATCGACGAAGGACGCCCCTTCTGGAAGCTGCGCCCGATGCAGCTGCTGGTCACCGTCATTGCCGTGGTAGCGCTTGTCCTCGTCGCGCTCGGTCTCGTCATCTCGGGTGATGTCACTACCGCTATCGGCAACGCCCTTGGCCTCGGTCAGGGCGTGCAAATCGCATGGGACATCGCGAAATGGCCGGTCATGCTCTTCGTCATCGTGTTCCTCGTCGCGGTGCTGTACTACGCCACCCCCAACGCCAAACAGCCGAAGTTCCGCTGGATCAGCCTCGGCGCCATCATCGCCATCGCTGCCCTCGCTATAGCGACCGCCGGCTTCGGGATCTACGTCGCCAACTTCTCCAACTACGACCGCACCTACGGCTCGCTCGCCGGGGTCATCATCTTCCTGCTCTGGCTGTGGATCGCGAACCTCGCCCTCCTGTTCGGCGCCGAGTTCGACGCCGAACTCGAACGCGGCCGCCAGTTGCAAGGCGGCATCGCCGCCGAAGAAGACATTCAGCTGCCCGCCCGCGACACCCGAAAGAGCAAAAAACAGGCCGAGAAAGAGCGCAGCGACGTCAAAGAAGGCCGCCAAATCCGGCTCGAAGAAGCAGCCGACGGTCCTGACGCGCCCTCCCCACCAAAGCCGTCAACGCCACGCCCACACCCCCGGCGAAAGTGGTGGCAGCTACGCCGATAACACACCCTCAGACGCTCCCGTTGGCGCAGCCTCAAATGACCCCCATGTCGTGCAGGTGTTGCGCGACACGTTCGTAGTCGACGACGTCGACGGCTCGGCCCGTGAGGCGGGTCACGGTGCCGAGCAGCATCATCCGTTCGTTCGTGAGGGTGAAGTGATGCGCGCACAGCTCGACGAGCACGGGCCCCACACCGGGGACATCGAACTTCTCCGTGCTCGTCGAGCTGTCAGCGCAGCGTACAGTCAGTGCGCGTCCTCATCCTCTTCCGGGTTGAAGTTGGAGGCGGTGCCGGTGTGCCCGGCGGCGACACCGTTAGGGTCGCTCGGAATGGTTCCGTCTTCACCGAGCCCGCCGGGCTTGGAGGTGGTGTCGGTCTCGGTTGAGACTTCGACGTCTGCGCCTTCGTAGGAGTCTTCGTCGGCGGACAGCTGCGCGTCGTCGTTGGTGGGAGTGGACATGGGTTGCTCCTTCGTTATGGGTGTGACTGAGGTCGATAGGTGGTCTGGAGTTGTTAGAGGCGGCGTAGCAGTGTGACGAGGGCCACGAGTCCGATCGCGACGGCGCCGGCCGTGATGAGTGCCTTCTTCGGGTCCCGCTGGTAGGTGGCGCGCGCTCCCTCCACGGCGTTCACTGCAGACTGCAGGGTCGTGTCGATGGCGGATTCGGCCTGCTGTTTCGCCTCGTCGATCTCGACGGAGACATGGTCAGCGACGTGACTGCCGGAACGAGCGGTGCCGTCGCTGCCGTTCGTGGAGGCGTGTTGCAGCGCGTCGGTGGCGTCTTCGAAGCGGTCTTTCGCCGCCGCAGCAGCGTCGTTGTCGGAGGTGGTCACAGCTGGTGGTCCTTCCACGAGTGGATCGAGGGCTTGGACGGGCAAGCAGCACTTAGCCGGTCGACTTACGGTATAAATTCACTCGCTGCATGTGCAGCGGCACCGTCACACACATGAGCGCGGACACGGTGCGATCGTCACAAAAAAGGTAAGCGGAGTCCATGCCCCCAACCACGACCAGCGGTTCTCCGTCCAATCAAGGATTGGCCGCCGCAGCCGACGACTTGCTTGTCCAGCGAGCAGTCGACGGGGACGTGGCCGCTTTTCGCACCCTCATCACCCGACACGCACCCATCATGCGCGCCTACATCGCTCGCATCGTCAGCAGCTACACCGACGCCGACGACATCCTCCAAGACACCTACGTCGTCGCCTGGAAGAAACTGCCCACCCTGCGTGACCCGAGCCAAGCCAAGCCATGGATGATGCGTATCGCCACGAGACGCGCATTCGCCCACCTCAAAAAACGCCCCCCGGAAACAGTCTTCCCGGCCGACCATGCAGCCACCGGACACGACCCGGAGGAGACGACAATACGCAACGCGCAACTGCGCGAACTCTCCAAAGCGTTGGACGCCTTGCCCGAGGATCAGCGGCAATGCTGGCTCCTTCGCGAAGTGGCGGGACTGAGCTACCAAGACATTGCCGATGCAATGGGGGTCACCACCGGCCAAGCACGCGGCAAACTCGCACGAGCACGAGTGAACATCACAGTCCGAATGGAGGGATGGCGATGACCGACACCAACTCCGACCGCACCGTCCTGGACTGCGGCAAAACCCTCGACGAGCTCAGCACCTACCTCGCCCACGACCGCACCCCCTACGACCCCGCCATCGAGGAGTGCCCGGAGTGCGTCAACGCGCTGCGCGCTCTCGAGCGTGTCTCCCACCTCTCCCGCGATCTGATCGCACACGACGCCGATACCGTGCCTGCTCCTCCCCCGTCCTGGCTGAACGACATCATCAACAACATCGGCGCCGAGCTTCGGGCCGGACGCGACCTCCCCCTGCACCACCCCGACCCCTTGGTGAGCCTCAGCATCACCGAAGGAGCCGTACGTGCCCTCATCCGTGACGTCAGCGACACCATCCCCGGCATCCTGGTCGGAGCATGTCGAATCACCGGTGAAGCCGACACACCACACGCCCCCGTACATGTCAACATCACCGTCAGCATCGCCACACACACGCCGATGCCACCACTGCTCACCCAGCTCCGCGAACAGGTAATGAAGGTCCTTCACGAACACACCGAGCTGCACATCGACGCCCTCAACATCACTGTCGAAAACATCCACGACGCGGCTGCAGGAGACGACGCCAGATGAGTAGCGAACAACCCACCCCCTCTCCGCAGCCGGAGGACCTGACCACCCTCGTCCTCAGCGTTCCGGGAGTTACCGCCGTGTACCCCTCAGCGCCCACACCAACACGAATCGCACGAGCGATCGCTGCCACCCTCGGCACCTCACCAGCCCCAGAGCCCATCGTGAATCTACGCACCACGAACGAGCGCACGACCATATCGGCCCGAGTCGCCACCCACAGCAGCCCCGCCCCCACTATTGCCCGCGACATCGCTGATCATCTGCGATCCGCACACCCCGACAAATCCGCACGCATCACGGTGCAAATCGCGAGCATCACCATCTGAGGAACACCCTCCGCCCGGGGTCCGAACATTTTTGTGACGGAGCAGGCCCTGTCGTGCTCTTCATATGTGAGCGGCACCGCCGTCTCGTGCGACAGGCCCGTCACTCCCTGCGCGCGCCCACCATCCGACTGATAGGGCCCATGGGAAACCTTTACTACAGCAACAGCGACGCCATCATCGACGATCGCCTCCTGCACTACATCCAAGTCATCGCCGCGACCAAGCTCCGCCGCGGCGAGAACTTCACCCTCACCCTGACCCAACGTGCCAACCCCGAACCTCGCATCACAATCTGGATGAACCCCAACATCCCCCTCCGCTTCACCTACACCACACCCGAAGCAACACCCCTCGTAGGCGCATACCTCCAGCAACTCGCCGCCCAAGCAAACAGCACCAGCGGCCTCATAATCGACCTCGACCACTGGACCGAACCCGCCCCCGCTCAGCAAGCACACGCCGCAGCTCGGTGAAGGCCAGCCCCGGCAGGCGCGACTACATGTCCTTCGACAACCGTATTGGAGCGAAACCGATCGGTTTTGCACTGCTGGCACGGTTAGCGTCCGCTGCGCTGGCGGCCTATGGGTAGCGTGCGCAGCCAGTACTCACCGAGCTGGACGGTCACGGCCTTCGTGATCTCGCTGAAGAGTTGTTGTTGGCGGCGCACCTCTGTGACTACCTGCAACAGCGCGCATGTCAGCTCGTGGAGGAATCTTCGAGCTAGTGACGGTGCTCAGCGAATCTCCCCAGAGTTGCTAATCGAGGTTCCCCAGGTCGCGGGGTAACGCTAGCGCAGGTTTGTGCCGGTCGTGACGCGACGGAGTTCGTCCGCTGCGGTGGTGTGGTGGCGGAGCCGGTAGGAGGCGCCGTCGAGGGTTACGACGACGGATCGGTGAAGGAGCCGGTCGAGCATTGCGGCGGCGTCTATAATGCGGATCGGTGAACTCGCTGAGGCGGCCGAGACGACCGCAAAGACGCTGCGGTTCTACGAAGACCAGGGACTCCTACCCGCGACCGAGCGCACACCCAGCGGCTACCGCGACTACACGACTGCGGCGCTTGCCCGTATCAACTCCATCCACCGCGGTCAAGCAGCCGGACTCACCCTGGCCCAAATCCGGCAGATCCTCGACATCCGCGACCACGGCCAAGCCCCCTGCAACCATGTTCGCGACCTGCTCGACACACGCCTCGCTGACATCGACCAGCAACTCGCACAGCTCCACGACCTCCGCGACACCCTCGCCGCGCTACGCGACCAGGCAGACCACGTCGAGCCCGACACCTGCAGCACCGACCAGGTCTGCCGCTACCTATAGCAGCGCCCCGATCGAGAGGTCTGAGAACTATGAGTCGTCTCCGGTGATCCCCGGGCGGAGAGGACGGACTCGAGACCATCACCGCGACATCGGATGACCGCCGCCAAACAGCACTGCAAGAACACCGCCAAAGAGCGTCATCAGTCACAGGTGGCGGAATTTGGCGGATCGGCGGCGTGCAAAACCCCCGTGCGAAACCCAAATCCGTGCGAAACTCAATCTGACCCTTATGCACGAGTCATTCGGGCGCTGGCGAACCATCGCCGCTCGAGGGGAGTTTGCATGAGCACCGATCAGTGGATCGGCGTCGCGACGGTGGCGGTCGGCGTCGTCTACCTCTGTGTTGGCGTCGCATTCGTCGTCCGGTGGTTGGCGCGCTCCGGCAGTGCACCATCGCCCGGGCGCGTTCCCTACGGCTTGCCTGTCGTGACGTTCTTCTCGGGCGCCGTGGCGTTGATCTTTTCGGGGCAGAGTGTGATCGCCGGCTCTCTGCCTGGATGGGGCGGAGTGCTCATCATCGTCCTCATGCTCTTCGTCGGGATCGCGCCTCTCGTCGTCGCGCTCCGAGCGCGCGGCCGCCGGCCTTCGCGGGACGCGCGGTGACGAACGTCGTCGGGTACGCCCGCGTCTCCCGCCGCGAGCAGAACCCCGCTGCGCAGGAGGCCGAGCTGCGCGCGGCCGGCGCCGCGCGAGTGTTCGTGGATCACGGCGAGTCCAGCCGGATCACTGCGCGCCCGCAGTGGGTCGCCTGCCTCGACTATCTACGCGAGGGGGACACGCTCTTGGTACGTCGCCTCGATCGTCTCGGCGGCAGCGAACGGATCATCCTCGACACCCTCAACGACCTCCGCGAACGCGGCATCGACATTCGCAGCCTCACCGAACCGCAGATCGACACCACCACGCCGATGGGTCGGGCCCTGTTCGGCATCGTGGCCGTGTTCGCAGAGCTGCGCGTAGACACCATCCGCGAGAACACCCAGCGCGGGATGGATCACGCTCGAGCACAGGGGAAGGCAATCGGTCGACCCTCGAAGTTGAACGCCGCGCAGCTGTCCGAGCTGCGCCGGATGCGCGACGAGGATCGCGCGAGTTTCGCCCACATCGCGACTGTGCTCCAAGTCGACAGGACGACCGTCTCACGCGCCTACGCCGACCTCCGTCGTCACGACGACGAGGCCGGCGCGAAGTCCTGACTCTAGCCATGCGTAGGTAAGTGCGCGCGACACGCCGCGAGGCGCACGCGTTAACGCCTAGGCCTAGGCCACTATGGGCAACATGACGGCACACCGACTCCCACGAGGTACACGGCACGATCCGGTCGCCCTCGGCTGGGAGGTCGAGCGAAACGTCCGCGACAGGCTCAAAGCGATCGCGAGCAACATGGGTGTCTCTGCCGCTGTGCTGGTTCAGCTCATGGACAAGCACCTGGAGCTCACAGATCAGGGCGTGCCCGTTTGGTGGGAGCCCCTGCCGCGCGACGACGAGCTTGCCATGCCCGCCGACGAGGAGGGGTTGCTCATCACCAGCACCTAACGCATTAGGCCCGCCGCTTTCGCGACGGGCCTAGAAGCATTGGCTTCCCATCTCCCTGAAGTTTGGCGACTCAGAGATGTGAAGCAGTCCCACCCAAGACCGGTTACCAGCCGGGCCTTCGGTGTACCCACCGGAACCTACCCGGAAGGAATGACCACATCGTAACAGCGGAGTTCGTCTCCGTGTACTCCCGACGCTCCCTTTTTTCGGGGGAGAAGTCTGTCGAGCTTGCACCCGAGACGCCAAAGGTGGCCGCGTCGCGGCCGAACAAATCCCGGTCGGGTTCTTGGAGCCCGGAGCCGGCACCCGGCGCCTACGCGCCGCTGCCGTGCTGGTCGTCGGCCGGCGCATGGTTCGACGCGGTGATGGATGCCCTGGCAACGCCCGAGGGGGAGCGCGTGCGCGCGGCCGTGAAGGTCGCGCCCCACACGCTGCTGCGCGTTGCACAGGAGGACATGCGCTCGGCCGACGTCGGCACCGGGCGCGGTGTCACGACGGCGCATCAGACCGTCGCTGACCGCCTCGGCATGTGCAAGAGGACCGTGCAGCGGGCGCGAGAGATCCTGCTGCTGCTGGGCCTCTCAGCGGTCGTCATCGAGGGACGATACTTGTACGGGAGCGAGCGCATCGCGGCGCAGCTCAAGCACGGTGGCCGTCAGCTGCGCATGGCTTCCACGAGGGCGCTCGTGATGCCTCGGAGCTCTGCTCAGCGGCCCCTCCGCGAGACGCCGGCGCCGGTGCCCCCGCGTATCTCAGGTGCCGGCGCAATCGAGCGATCTGTGGAGAATGTCCACCTACCCCGTAGGCGCTCGGCTCCACCTACAGCTCCCGTTCAAAAGAACTCATCAACGCGCGGTGAACCGCGCTCGAAAGCCGCTTCGCGGCAGCCAGGACGACGGAGTATCACGCGCAGCGACTCGATCGTTCGACTGACGTCCCCGAAACCCATCGAACTTCAACGCTTCGCCGCTGCACTGGCGCAGCGCATCCCGTGGCTCGCCCGCGGTAAGCACGTCGGGCACGTCATCGGGATGCTCGAGCGCAGCGGCATCGACGTGTCGGAATGGAGCGTCGAGGGACTGATGTTTGCCATGAACGCCTGGCTCACGCGGGACGGTCGTCGGGTGCCCGAGACATTCACCAGCCGGGGCGCTCTGGGCTTTTACGGCTGGGTGATCCGGCACGTCGTCACCGAGCACTCGCAGTTCGACCAGGCTCGCCGCGATGCGGCGGCGCAGCGCGCCGCCGACCAGGAGCGTCGCGCCGCGGAACGCGCCGCGGAAGCTGCTCGCTTGGCGAGCATCGACCACGACGAGGTGGATCGTGTCATCGCGCAGATGAAGGCCGATCAGCGCGAGTACGAACGGACGGCGCGGGAACGCGAGGCGGCACGCAAGCGCGCCGCCGCCGATGCCCGCCGGGAGCTTGCCGAGCGGACCGCGCAGTTGCGTTCTCGTGGCTGAGCATGCTCTGAGGCCATCCATCCGATAAGCGGCGCGACGCCGGAGGCGGGCACTCGTCAGGAGTGCCCCGGAGGGGCATCCCGAAGGGACGCGCAGCGCTCTTGACGGGTGTTCGACGGAGGCCAAAGTGAAGCGTCGGATGGACGGCCGGACCGCAGCCGGCGCACCCCGCCCGAGCACGAAAAAACCCCCGCGAGCACAGGTGCTCGAGCGGGGGCTTCCGGGGGCGACGAGGGGGGTCGTCGCTGACGATCAGGTTAGTCGCCCTCCCATGTCGCGAGGGCCGGATACGACACGAACGTCGGCATCCCGTCGACCTCTTCGATTGTCTTCCCCGGCTCCGTGAAGCCGGCGGCATGAGCGACCGCTGTCATAACCCATCGGGTATGCGCGAGGTCGAGTCCTGCGATGTCTTCGCGAAGGTCGACCGGGACTCCCTGGCCGAGCGATGACGCGATGCGTGCAAGGCGTTGTTCGCCTCCGCTGAGCGCGCCGAGTTCATAGCCGAGGCGGTCGAAGTCGACCGCGCTCGTGTCCCAACCGTGGTCAGTTCTCAGCCACGGCGCACCGGTGTACGCGAGGCCGCCGTGGATGAGAAGTTCGACAGCCGCAGCGAGAGGGTTGGAACCCTCCGCCCACGCCCGCAGTTGCGTGTGCAGCTGCGAGTCCGTGTCCGTCGTCACGCGTACACCTCTGCCGAGTCGGCCGGCGCGTCCGCGGTGGTCGAGGAGCGACGCCCGCGCGGCGGCTTCACGCGCGCCGCATCAGGACGCGGGGCGCCGGTGGCGCGCAGTTCCTTCTCCGACCACCCGGACGCGAGGGCATCGCCCCACGCCTTCGCGTGTCGGCTCTGCGCTTCGCTGAGGGCGGCGCGTGCGGCGTCGGTGTCGTTCGCTGCGCTCACGATCGAGCGCACGGCCTCCACACGCCGATCCACAGTCGATTCGAGGAGGCGCCGCGCGGCCGCGGCCGCGTCGTCAGGGTTTCGGTTCGCGTCAGTCATGACGCCAGATTAGCCGGGCGGTGACACCACCGCTAGTCATGCCTAGGCTAGTAGCAACGCGGCGGCTTCGCGCGTCAGCTGCGGGTCGCGGGCCGCGTCCAGTTCCGCACCCAGCCGGAGGCGGTGCTACACACCCCGGGAGGGGAGCAAGCAATAAACTTATGTGCTATAACTTGCTTTCGGCCCTTCCGCTGCGTGGCCGGCTCGGGCATACTTGGCCGTATGGTCCCCGCCTGTGGGGGCGGGTTCGCTGCGCTGGGCGGGAGAGGGGTGGTGGTTCTCGTGTCGGAGTCGAACGAGAAGCGTCAGCTGTTCGGTCGTAAGCGCCGCGCGAACGCCAGCGGTGGCCGCCGGGACAAGCGTTACGTCCTCTCTGTCAACGCCGAGGAAGATGCGCAGCTGCGTGCTCGAGCTGAGGTTCGCAGCGTGAGCGTGCCGCGGCTGCTGTTCGAGACGGCGATCGACGCGAACGTTGTGACGGCCGCGGATCGCAAGGCCGCCGTGGCGATGCTGTTCAAGTTGCAGCGGGAAATGTCGAGCGTGGCGAACAATGTCAATCAGATCGCCCGCTACGCGAACACCGAACGTCGGTTCGTCGCGGAAGCGGAGGGCGTGCTGGTGCAGTACCGCGCGCTTGCCCGCGAGATTGAGAAGGCGTTGGCCGCGGTGAACCGCGCATGATTGCCAAGGTGACTCGCGGTGCGCGGATGAGCGGCCTGATGACCTATCTCGTCGGCCCGGGCAAGTCGAACGAGCACACCGAGCAGCATCTTGTGGCCGGCGACTCTGCCGTCATGGCGATGTACGGCTATGACTCGCTCGACAAGGCCGCGGCGTTGGAGATTGCGGCGAGCCTGGATGCGCCGCGCCGGGAGTTCGGCGTCGACGTGACGCGCCAGGTGACGCGGGTCGACCCGGACACGGGCGAGACGTTGAAAGAGCGCGTCGACGCGAGCGTGTGGCACTGCTCCTTGTCGATCGCTGCCGACGAGGGTCAGCTGTCGGATGACAAGTGGGGCCAGATCGCTCAGGAGTTCATGGACCGCATGGGTTTCACGGAGGTCAGCGGCAAGGCCGCGTGCCGCTGGGTGGCCGTTCGTCACGGGCTCTCCGAGCACGGCAACGACCACGTGCACATCGCCGTCTCGCTCGTGCGCGAAGACGGCACCAAGGCTTCCACGCACAACGACTTCCACCGGGCCATGAAGATCGTCCGCGAGCTGGAGAACGAGTTCGAGCTGCGGCCTCTGCGCGCCGAGCGGGAACAGGACATGCCGCAGCGGCAGGAGAGCCGCGCCGCGCGCGAATCGGCGCAGCGCCGCGGCGCCGCCGAGGTCGACTCCACCCGGCTCGAGCGCACCGTGCGGGCCGCGGCGTCGGCGTCGATGGACGAGGGCGAATTCGTGCGTCGGATGCGCCGCGAAGGTGTGCTCATCCGCCCCCGTTTCGAGACGGGACGCAACGACGTCGTGACGGGTTACTCCGTCGCGCTGAGACCTGCGAAGGGCGCACAGCCGGTGTGGCACAGTGGCCTTCGTCTGGCGCGGGATCTCACTTTGCCGGAGCTTCGTAAGGGCTGGCCGGACACCCCCGAGAATGCTTCCGCGGCTGTCGAGGAATGGCGCGCGACGCGCAAGAATCCCGACCGGTATGTGCCCGCGCGTCCGGGTCGTGAAGAGTCCGAAATGAACCCCGAGTTTTTCACGATGTACGCCGAAGACATGACGCGGCTGCATGAATACATCGCCACGATCGACCCCGACGACCACGCCGCCTGGGCGCACGTCGCCCGGGAGACGTCGGGCGCGTACGCGGCATGGTCGCGCCGGTTGGAGCCGGTGCCCGGGCCGCTCGCGCGCACCTCCCGCACACTCGCGCGATCGGCGCAGTTGCGGCCCTCGCAGAGCCGGCGTCGACCGGTGGCGATGCCGTCGATGGTGAACACCACAGCGCTGATCCTGGCGCAGGCGAGCAAGGGCAAGAACGCCGCCGCCGAGGCGCTGTTGCTGCGCCAGTTGTCGCAGACCACCGTGTCGATCTTCCGCGCCGTGCAGGCATCCGGCGACGCCCGCCGAGCGAGCGAGCTCGCCGCCACCGTGAAGAACAACCTCCGCGCCGTGCGCGACGGATACGCGGCGCAGATCGCGGAGAACGGTCTCGCCTCGCTCACGCCGGAAGAGCGCGCGGTGAAGCAGCGCGCCGACCTCGCAGCGGGTCGCGGAGGCCCGTTGCCGACCAAGCTCACCCCGACCGCGCAGCCCGAGCTCGCTCAGCCGGCACCACGCACGACAGGCGCGGGCGACCGCGACGCAGCCGAGAGATAGAGGGGCCACTATGAGTGATGACGCCAGCGTCGAAGACGAAGTAGGTCAGGCTCTTCGTGTCGGCCTCGCCGTCGCTGCGCAGCTTGCCGACAAGATCGCCCGCGCCAGGGAGGAACTTGCCCGCAACGCGCAGCGTCAGAGTGAGCAGGAACAGCGTCAGCTGCAAGCCCGGTTCGCGGGTGAGCGGGACGTTGCCGGCGCCCGCCTGATGGTCGTGGAACGCCCCGAATGGTGGGACCGTGCAGACATTGCGCAGATCGCCGGCATGCACGAGACGGCGCAGCAGTGGAGGCAGTTCGACCCGCGCGCGCAGGCCGCGGCCGACACCATCGCCCGTGAGGTGAAGGACCGTTACGGCGTCGACGTCGACAACCTCGGCGCCGACCCGCAGGCCGTTCGCGCAGCGCTCGCCCAGGTTGAGCTTGACCGCGACCTCGCGGCCCGCGGTGAGCGCACCACCGCGGTCGGCGAGTTCACTCAAGCAACGTTGGCGGTGCAGGAGGCCGACCGCCTCGACGCACGCGCGGCGGCCGCGCAGCTCGGCTCAGACGCGGGCGCGGGTGCCGGCGAGAACGGCGAACGCTCGGCCGACTCATCCCGAGTCGATGAGGCCGCCCGCCTCGAGCTGCAAGCGCGTGAATACGAACTTCTCGCCACACAGGGCGGCACATCCGAGCAGAGCCCCGCGCAGCTGATGGAGTTGGCCTCCGACGCCCGCTCGCAAGCGCAGCTGCACCGCGACGTCGACCAGGGCCGGGAGAACGCCGCGGCCGCGACTGTGGGCGCGGACCAGGTCCGCGCCACCGCAGAACGCAGCGAGGGGCAGTTGCAGTACGACAGCGCCGCACGCCGCGAAGCAACGGCGAACGAGCTGGCATCGCACGGCATCCCGCAAGAAACCATCGACGTGCGCATGCGCGCAGACATCGCACAAGGGCGACCGGCGAGTGAAGCTGCCGCGCAGGTAGGACGTGTGAACGTGTCCAAGACAAACCGTGGCCGCGGGGCCGATCGTTCGGCTTGGCGCGGCGAGCGTAGCCGTTAGGGGCGAGCGAAAGAGCGAAAGTAGGAAGAGAATGAATCGGCCTGACTTTCGTTCCGTTCTTCAAGCAAGGATGGAACTCGATGAACAGGAAGTATTCGCCGGAGATGCGTGAGCGGGCGCTGCGGATGCTCGCGGAGACGCGGCCGTCGCACCCGACGATGATGAGTGCCGTGCGGCATGTGGCCGGGCTGCTGGGGATGAGCCCGGAAACTCTGCGGCTGTGGCAACGCCGGTACGAGGTGGACGCCGGCGTGAAGCCCGGGCTGACTACGGACGCGGCGGCGGAGATCAAGCGGCTGCAGAAGGAGAACGCCGAGTTGCGCAAGGCCAATGAGATCCTCAAGGCCGCGAGCGTGTTTTTCGCGAAGGAGCTCGACCGCCCTTGACCGAGATGATCCGGTTCATCAATGAACATCGTGATCGTTTCGGGGTCGAGCTCATCTGCCGGGTCCTCAGGCCCGCAGTTCAGGGGTTCCTCACCTCCCGCGGTTATCGCGCCGCAGTTGGTCGTGAGCCGTCGGCGCGGCAGCTGAAGGACGAGCTGATGGTGCCGGAGGTCGCGCGGCTGCACGCGGAGAATTACGGCGTCTACGGGCGCCGGAAGATGCACGCCCTGATGCGCCGGCAAGGCTGGGAGGTCGGTCGGGATCAGACCGAACGACTGATGCGCCTCGCCGGGGTGGAGGGCGTGAAGCGGTCGAAGCGGGTGTTCACGACGAAGTCCGACCCGACGGCGGAGAAGCCGAAGGACCTCGTGCAGCGGCGGTTCACCGCCCCCGGTCCGCGCCGCCTCTGGGTCGCCGACGTGACCTATGTCGCGACGTGGTCCGGGTTCGCTTACGTGGCGTTCGTCACCGATGTGTACTCGCGTCGCATCGTGGGCTGGAACGTCGCATCCACCCTCCGCTCCGACATTCTGCCGTTGCGCGCGCTGGACATGGCCGCGTGGAGCGCCGGTGGCCGGCTCGACGGGCTGGTCCATCACGCCGATCACGGGTCGAATTATCTCGCCGTGGTCTACACGGATCGCATCGAGGAACTCGGAGCGAAACCCTCGACCGGCACCGTCGGTGACTCGTTCGACAACGCCCTCGCCGAGGCCGTGAACGGTCTCTACAAGACCGAGCTGATCCGTCAGCGGGGCCCGTGGAGGACCGTCGAGCAGGTCGAGCTGGCAACCCTCGAATACGTGTGGTGGTGGAACAACCAGCGCCTCCACGGCGAGCTCGACATGCGCACCCCACTCGAGGTCGAGACCGCGTACTACGCTGACCTCGAATCAGCCCAGCCGGCACTTGCCGGACAAGGCTCCCGATAGGAACGAAAGTCAGGCCGATTCAATCCGCGTGCCCGGAACGGCAGTGCGGAAGTTCCAACGAGTTCCCCACGCCCCGACGCGCGTCACTCGCCTGGGGCGCTACATCGTGCCAGAAGCTACAGCAATGTTGACAGCAAACACCCCTCACGCCGACTTCGTGGTCACAGGCAAGGGGCCATTCAATAGGCGGACCGCCGCGGGGAAGGCACCGCTCGTTGTGGAGAATCTGGCACACGCCTTGCACGTTCGGACTGGACTCGTTGTCGGCCGCGTTCTAGCATCTTCCCTGCTAGACGACTGTTGAGCCGTGCTGGGCCTCGCCGACCTCGCCTGTTCAACAAAAACCGCCCCTGCATCACCCAGCGAAGAGTTGCAGGTCGCAGGTCAGCAACCCGCTTCACGCTACCCTTGACGGTACTGGTCTCGCCGTCGTCGATTTAGACAATAGGCAAATGACAGGCGTGGGTGACCGAGGGGGTCTCAGCCACCCACACGTGCGGGCTTGTGGTCACGGAGTGGGCGTGGCCGTTGCGTCGTCGGCGGTCTCGCCGTCGTTCGTTCCGTCCTCGACACCCTGGTCGTCGGCGGTCTCCTGACCGGGGATCTCCCCGACCTGATCGTCGGCGGTCTCGCCGTCGTTGGTGCCGTCCTCGACGCCCGGATCGGTGGCCGCGGGGGCCGGGGTTGACACCGAAACGACACTGGCGGACGCAGGCACCGCCATCGCGGCGACTCCTCCGACACTGAGCAGGACGAGCGTTCCGACACCCAACCACTTGCGTTTGAGCGTGTTCATGATGCGTTCCTTTCTGCGACCCCGACGGGGACGCAAGAACAGAGTCCCTACAGCGTTGTAAGAAACCGCGAAGAAAGTCTCGGCGGTACCCGACGAGCGGTTCTTCGCAGAGTCTGAGTGGTTTCTTAGAACGGCAGGGTGAGGGTACTCGGATGATGAAACCTTCCCGGCGACCACTTGTCTTGGCCCTGTGTTCTTTAGCCGGGATCTTCGCGCTCGTCGTTGGCGTGGGATTCCTTGCCCGCGGGTCGGCGAGATGGACTGCGACGGAGCTGACCGTTGTCGCCGGCGTCAATGGCGTCCACTCCGGGTTCTTCGACGTCGTCGCCCACGCTGTCAATGTGGGATTGGGGCCGACGGGGGCGGTCATCGTCCTCGCTGTGGCACTGGCGATTGTCGCAATCGCCACGCGGTCGTTCCCCGCGGTGGTCCGCGCCCTCGTTCAGATCAGCGTCCCGTGGGGGTTGGTGGATCTGGTGAAGATCATCGTTCAGCGGCCACGACCGAGCAGCACAGCGCTGCCGTTCCCGACGGGCGTGGATCCGGTGACATTCAGCTACCCGAGCGGGCACACCGCCTTCGCCGCGGCCCTTGCGACGTGGGTGGTGCTGAGCACGGCGGGCCGTACGCAGGTCACCTTGAGCATCCTCGGCGCCGTGTTCGTCGTGGTGACCGCGTGGTCGCGTATGTATCTGGGCGCGCACTACCCGTTTGATGTGACGGCGTCGATCATCCTCGTTTCCGCCGGATCCCTGGCAATCTACGAAGTGTGCCAACGCGTCCCATGGCTCTCGCAACGCTCGCGCACCCTTGAGGCGGTGCGGCAATGACCGCACAACCTGCCTGCGAAACCCGGACACCGCGGCCACGAGGAGGACGACGATGACTACCCCGACAACGGATCGCCCCCGGCTCCTCCTCGTTGAAGACGACGCGCAACTGGGGCCGCTGATGGCCAAGGTTCTCGACGAGGTCTACGACGTCACCCTCACCCCTGACGGGGGCGACGCGTTGGACATCGCGGGTGCGCACGCCTTCGACGTGATGATCGTCGACCGTCGACTTCCCACCGTGGACGGGCTCACCATCGTGGAGACGCTTCGTCGAGCGGGTGCGAGCGTTCCGATGCTCATCCTCACCGCGCTCGGCACCGTCCAGGACAAGGTCCGCGGGCTCGACGCCGGTGCGAACGACTACCTTGTGAAACCGTTCGAGTTCGACGAGCTGTTCGCTCGCCTCCGCGCCATCCGCCGCGTCGGCAACGGGGAGGGGCCGTTCGTGCGGATCGGTGAGTGGGAGTTTTATCCGGACTCGCGCGCGGTGTACTCGCCATACGATGGCCGCACCATTCTCACGGACCGGGAGAGCGCGTTGCTGAAGCTGTTCGCCGTCAACCCTCAGCGAACCTTCTCGCGCGACGACATCCTCCGCGCGGTGTTCTCGAAAGACGACACTCCCGGAACGGTGGACACCTACGTGCACTACCTCCGCAAGAAGACCGATCCCGGTATCGTGCAAACCGTCCGCGGGCGCGGCTATCGTCTGGGGCTGATGTGAGCAAGCGGCGACGTCCCTCCGACGCTGACGCTCAGCTCATCCGGGCGACAGCCCTGCGCGTTGCGCTCACCATCACCCTGGCCGTGTCCGTGCTCGTACTGGCGGTACTGATTGCGGCGTTCTCTGTCGTTTTCACCCAGATCCCCCTCGGGGATCTGCTCAGCCCTCAGCGCCACGAGACCGTCGTGGACATCGAGGGTTTGGACATCATCTTGGGCGGCGCGGTGATCGGCGTGTGCGCTATCGCATCAGCGGGGGTCCTTGGGTGGCTGGTCACCCGCCGAGCAGTCCGCCCTCTCGTCGACGCGCTGCGCCGTCAGCGCCAGTTTGTCGCCGACGCATCGCACGAGCTGCGCACCCCCTTGGCAATCCTTGACGCACGCATTCAGGTGCTGCAGCGGGGATTGGCGGACGCGGACCCCCACCGTCAGGTCGTCGCCGAGCTGCGAGACGACTCCCGCTCCGTCATCGGGGTTGTGTCTGATCTGCTGGACGCCGTCGAGGTGCCCACCGGGTCCGTGACAACGCCCGCCTCCCTCGCCGGGATTACCGACACTGCTGTCTCGTCGATGTCGATCCTGGCCCGCGAACGCGACGTGCACCTTGTCAGTCGTCCACCTGACGATGACCTCACGGTCGCCATGCCCGCGGCCAGCTTGCAGCGCAGTGTTGTCGCCTTGTTGGATAACGCCGTCAAGCATTCACCCGTCGGCGCGAAGGTCGTCGTGACCGCCCGCAGAGAGGGGGCTCATGCCGTCATCGACGTCGTCGATGAAGGCCCCGGCATTCAGGGGATCGCGCCCAGTCGCATCTTCGACCGGTTCGCTCGGTCCGCGGATGCGGTGGATGGCGGCGGCTCAAGCCGTACCGGGTTTGGTATCGGCCTCTCCCTTGTCCAGGACACTGTCGCCCGGTACGGCGGCACCGCTCAGGTGTCAGCCACCTCCTCCGCGGGGACCACGATGACTCTCCGGGTGCCGCTGTTCAGCGGCAGGCGATGACGGCACGCATCGTCAGCGCACCGCGCCCGGTCGCACTGCCACCCGCGAAGTGAGCCGAACCGTCAGCACCGCCGTGATCGTCCCCGACGCGAGGATCGCCGCCAGAACCACCAGCTGGAATCGTCCGGCCTCAATCGGCGACAGCCCTCCGAAGATCGCGCCCATGAACGCTCCCGGCAAAACGACGAGGCCGGTCGTTCGAGTCTGATCGACTGCGGGGATGAGCGCGTCATGCACCGCAATGCGCGCGACATCCCGGACGGCGCGTCGCGGCGTCGCACCGAGCGCGAGCCACGCCTCCACCTCCGACCACCGGTCCAGGCGAGCCTGGGCGAACTGCCGCCCCGCCAACGTCGCCACGGTCATGGCATTGCCCACCACCATCGCTCCGACCGCGAGGGCGTACCGCGGGGTGAGCTCCACCGCCCCGGAAGAGAACACCACCACCCCCGCCAGGCTTACTCCCGCCCCCATGGCGACAGCCGTTCGACAGGCGTCCACCAAGCGCACCCCGGCGCGACGGGCGGACACGGTCACCGCGGCGACGAACATCACCATCAGCGCCGCTGCAACCCACCACGGGTCGGTAATGACGCCCGCCAATACCAGGCTCAGGGCGGTCAGTTGCAGGCCGGCGCGTAGCAGCGCCGGGGCGGGACCCCACCACGGTCGAACGCCCGCGGCCCGCAGGACGACTACCGCCACACCGCCGAGCAACACCACGCTCACGGCGGTACGAACGAGCAACCCGAAGTCAGTCACCCCCGAAGGTTAGCGACCCCCTCATCTCGCTCCCGGTCCGCCCCCATTCTGAGCCGCATCTTAGAGCCACCTTCGTAGCGTGCTCGGGTGATGACATCGACTCAGCCGCTGGCCCTCGCTCGGCGCAACATGTTCAGTAAGGTGCCCGAAATCACCGTGTGGTTCTGGGTGATCAAGATCCTCTGTACGACGGTGGGGGAGAGCTTCGCCGACTGGATCAACCTGACGTTGGGTGTCGGGCTGGAGGTGACGGCGATCATCTTCACCGCGGTGCTGGTGGGTGTGCTCGCGTGGCAACTCATCCTTCGCCGCTACGTGCCCTTCGTGTACTGGTCCACCGTCGTTGTCGTCAGCGTCGCCGGCACCCTGTACACCGACATCCTCACCGACGACCTCGGCATCCCCCTCGCCGCCAGCACCACCGTGTTCACTGTCGTCCTCGCCGCGGTATTTGGAGTGTGGTGGCGCAGCCAGCGGACCCTGTCCATCCACAGCATCACCACCACCCGACGAGAGCTGTTCTACTGGCTGGCCATCCTGGTCACCTTCGCCCTGGGCACCGCCTCCGGGGACTGGATCCTTGAACTGACCGGGTGGAGCCCCGGGGTGTCGGTGCTCCTGCCCGCCGGGCTGATCCTCGCGGTCGTCCTCGGGTGGCGCCTGGGCGCTAACGCCGTCCTGTCGTTCTGGCTGGCGTACATCCTCACCCGTCCGCTCGGCGCCAACCTCGGCGACTGGATGGGATTCCCCACCACGGATGGGGGTCTCGGCCTCGGCGTCGGTCTGACGAGCATCATCTTCCTGACCGCCATTCTCGCCACCGTCATCTATCTGAGCGTCACGCGCGTGGACACCGTCGAGAAGGCACGGCCCACCACCAAGCGCCCCACCACCCCTACCCGCCAGCGCGCGATGCTCGGCTACTTCGCCGCTGTCGCTGTTGTCGCTGCGGGGGTTCTGGTCTGGGCGAACGCTCAGCCCCACGGCACCGCCGCCGCCAGCGAGGAGGCGCCCGCGGCGACCGTGACTCTGGCCCCCGGGGAATCGGCAACGACGAACTTCCCACCGGCAAACATCAGCTCATACCGCACCATCGTGCAGGACACTCTGACCCTCGTTCAGGCGGGTAACACCGCTGAGGCCGCCACTCGCATCACCGATCTCGAAACCGCGTGGGACCAAGACCAACCGACGCTGGAGCCGTTGAACGGCACCGGCTGGGCTGTCCTCGATGGCCAGATCGACAAGGCGCTGCGCGCCGTGCGCGCCTCATCTCCCGACCCGACCCTGCAGACCGACTCGCTCACCACCCTCCTGGAGACCCTGAAGTCATGAGTACCGCCACGGTTATGGCTGCCGCCGCTGCGGGCGCCGACCCGCACAACTTCACCGGCATCGTTGGGTTCGGAGTGAACCTGATGTACGGCATCGGGGAATGGGGGGTTGGAGTGTTCACTTTCCTCGAGACGGTGTTCCCGCCCATCCCGAGTGAACTCATACTCCCATTGGCGGGCTTCCTCACCCACGACAATGGCATGAACTTCGGGTTGCTGGTGCTCACCAGCACGCTGGGCGCGTACCTCGGCGCCGTTGTCCTTTATGCCCTCGGAGCCTGGGCTGGCCTCGAACGCTCCATTCGATGGCTGTCACGGCTCCCTTTGGTCGATCGTTCCGACTTCGAACGCGCCGCGTCGTGGTTCTCACGTCACAGCCGCAGCGCGGTGTTCTTCGGGCGCCTCATCCCCGGAGTGCGCAGTCTGATCTCCCTCCCTGCTGGCGCTGAGCGGATGAACTTCTGGCGGTTCTCGCTACTCACAGTCGCCGGGAGCGCCATCTGGAATGCGCTTCTCATTGGCGGTGGAGTGCTGCTCGGGACCCAATACGACCTCGTCGAGCGATACTCCAACCTGCTCAGCTACCTCGTTTACGCCGCGATCGGGGGCGTGGTGGTCTACCTCGTCATCCGACAGCTCCGCCGTTCCGCAGCTCGACGGCGTGTGGCCGGCGACGACGCCGGGTAAGCCCCTGACACGCGGAATGGATGGCCGTTATGAAACCCACACGACCGGCTTGTGCTCGAGGTGGTGGTGCCTGTGTTCGACGAGCAGGACACGTTGACACAGGTGCACTGGTTCTTCGGGAGCCGGGGCGGGGAGATCTCCGCGTAGGTGAAGGCACACTTTCCCTCCCAATGGGTCGGTAGCGACATCCTTTACGACCTGACTGTGCCGCCGACGGATGTCACAGCTCGCAGCACCCGACCTCGGAGCAGGTACAGACATGAGCGTGAACCTCAAGACGCCCGCGTCCGCACAATCGGACACGCAGCCCGGGTACAAGCCCTGGCCAGTACGCCTTCGAACGTGGGTGCGGCGCCACCCCGCAACTATCGCGCTGACCGCGGTCATCGCGGTACTCACTGCTGCGAGCAGCGTCATTCCGCAGCTCGGGATCACGCCGCACATCCTGGGCGAGTCTGTCGCGACGGAGGGTGACCAGTGGCTCAGCACCCTGCTGTCCCTGTTCGCGGTTGCAGACCCCTTGCTTCTCTTCGCGGTGATCCCGCTCGCCGTCGTGGTGTTGGGGTTCGCTGAGCACACCATGGGCAGCTTTCGCACGTTGCTCAGCTACTCCGGTGGCGGGGTGCTCTCCACCGCAGCAGGCCTGGGTATCGGATACCTCGAGGAGCAGTTTCTCGACTTCCTTCCCTTGAATGCCCCGACGGTGAGCACCGTGACACCGGTCGTCGCGCTTATCTGCACGGCAATGGCTGCCAGCTCCTTCGCGAGCGCACTCTGGCGTCGTCGTGTTCGGCTGTTCGTTGCCACGGGCGCCATCACAGCCTTCCTCTATTCCGGAAGCTCGAACGATCTCTTCTCCCTCACGGCGGTGCCGGTGGGGATGGTCGTTGGCCTTCTTCTCGGCGGGCGTCGTCGAGCGTTCCGCCTGGTCCGCAGCACGCACCATGAGAAGCGTGTTCTCCTGGCCGCGGTGACTCTCGTGACAGCTATCGGGCCCGTACTGGCCACCATGATCGGCTCCGGTGCCGGGCTGCTCTCCGTCTACGGTTTCCTCTCCCATGATCCAGTCGTCATGGCCGACGGGCGCGTCTGCGCCTTCGGGTCCTTGGGCGCCGCGTGCCCTAGGGCGTTCCGTGTCATTGAGCAGCTTCATCCCGCGGCGGGCGTCGTCGCTGTCTTGCCCGCGCTTATGGGCGCGCTGGCCGCGTGGGGGATCTTCCGAGGGCGTCGAGCGGCGCTGTGGATGGCCGTCGCGTTGAACGGCGTGTTCTCCGTCGGTATGGCGTTCCTCTTCATCGTCGTGCAGCCGGAGACGGTCGCAGCCGTCGCCCTCATCCAGGACGTGGAAGCTCAGGAGTATGTCTGGCAGACCCTCGTCGGCAGTGTCGTCGCCGCTGTGGTTCCGTTGGTGACCGCCGTCATCCTGGTGGTGTTCTGTCGGGAGGCCCCGGCCCGCTCGACGAAAGCCGCTCGCCGCCGGTTCACCCTCACCCTTGGGGTGGGCGTCGGCGGGGCGTTGCTGATCGGCGGGGCCGGGGCTTTGGTGGATCCATACGGGTTCATGCCGTCGACCTCGGTGGGGGAGATCCTCGGTAACCTCCCTTTGCGCCTGCTACCTCCCACCCTTCTCCCCTCCGACGGTTTGAACTTCGTGCCGGTGTCAGGATGGGCGCAGGCCAGCTGGTATCTGCCGTCGCTGTGGTTGTGGGTGTGCGCATCGGTGGGGACAGCCTTGTTCGTCCTCGCCCCCGGCGCGGTGGACGGCGCCGTCGACCGGGGACGCGCTCGCTCGCTCCTCCAGCGTGGTGGAGGTGACAGTTTGTCGTTCATGGCGACCTGGCCCGGGAACACCTACTGGTTTGCCCCCGACCGGGACGCGGGTTTCGCGTTCCGTGTCCGAGGTTCCATTGCTGTGACCTTGGGTGGAGCGTTCGGCCCCGATGCTTCGGAGCCAGCGGTGGTGACAGAGTTCGTGGAGTTTTGTGGTGCCCACGGGTGGACCCCTGTCTTTTACAGCGTGACGGACCCTGAGGCGCCGGCGTTTGCGCAACTGGGGTGGCAGCGTCTCCCCGTCGCGGAAGAAGCAACGCTCGTTCCCGCCGAGTGGAGCCTGTCCGGCAAACGTCGCCAAGACATCCGCACCGCAACGAACCGCGCGGCGCGGGAGAACCTCACGGCCAGGTGGACGAGCTGGCCGGAACTGGCGTTCGCTGAGCACGCGCAGATCCGCGACATCTCGGAAGCATGGGTGGCTGAGAAGAGCCTGCCGGAGATGGAGTTCACTCTCGGTGGTGCGGACGAGCTCACGGATCCCGACGTCCGCATCATGCTCGCCATCGACGTTCAGGGACGCATTCAGGCCGTCACCAGCTGGCTCCCGCTCTACGGGCAGGACGGGGTAGTGGACGGGTACACCCTCGATTTCATGCGTCGACGCTCGGATGCCATGAACGGGGTGATGGAGTTCGTCATCGGCTCTGTCGCAACCCGGATGAAGGAGCAGGGTTTGAAGCGTATGAGCTTGTCCGGGTCACCTCTTGCTTCCGTTCCCCACGACCACGGGGACAGTGCTGTGCTTGAACGCCTGCTCGCTCGGTTGGGTGAGCTCATTGAGCCCGGCTATGGCTTCCGGTCGCTGCTGAGCTTCAAACGCAAGTTCCAGCCCCGGTTCGATCCCCTCTGGCTCCTTTACCCGGACGCGGCCATCCTTCCCGCCGCCGCCGTCGCTATCGCGCGCAGCTACCTTCCGAACCTGACGCTCACGGCAGCCGTACGCATGGTGGGGACGCTGCGAAAGCCGCCCACATCAACCTGACCGGTGCTGAGGATCACAACGCGTCCTGGTCGGCGGGCTGGATGTAGCCCGTACCGTCGATGCCGATGCACACCTCGCTACCGGCAACCAGAACGCTGCCAGGGCGCCGCAACAGGCGCGCTGTCACAGCGGCATCGTCCCCACGGTCGGGCAGGAGCGTGACCCGGTCCCACTGCCCTTCACCCTCGACGTGAGTGACGAGAGCATTTGGGGTGCCGCGGCCGAGGACCAATTGCCCTTCGCGGAGGAGGAGGGACACCTGCCCGGGCGCGGACGCGGGGGTTCCGGGCGCGTGCCGGAGTGACACGGAGCCGAAGGCGGTCATGGCGGTTGAACCGTCCGTGGTAGCGGGAAGGCGCACCATCGCCCCCAGCATCGCAGCGACGCGTGCGGTTCGGGGGTAGTCGAAGAGCTCAAGCGGCGGGCCGAACTGCGTCAACGAGCCCTTCTCCAGCACGCCGAGCCGGTCGCCGAAGCTTAGCGCTTCCTCCTGGTCGTGGGTGACGAGAATGGCGGTCGCCCCCACCCGGTCAAGTGCCTCCACCACGTTGCGACGTGCTTCCGCCCGCAGGCCCGTATCGAGCGCGCTGAAAGGTTCGTCGAGAACGATGGCACGCGCTTTCACCGCCAGTGCGCGGGCGAGAGCGACGCGCTGCTGCTGGCCCCCCGACAGTTCGTGTGGGTAACGCGTGAGAAGCAGCGGGTCCAGCGACACGATCTCCGCCCACTCCTGTGCGGTGTGGCGCCGCGCGCGCGGCAGCCCGAAGGTGATGTTGGCCGCTGCATTCAGGTGCGGGAAAAGCGCGCCGTCTTGCGGCACGTACGCCACCCCTCGGCGGTGTGCCGGAACGCTCTGTGCCCCGGACACAATGCGCCCGCCCAGCGACACGGTGCCGCCGGACGGGGATGCGAGGCCCGCGATGACACGGATCAGGCTGCTCTTGCCGCTCCCGGAGGGACCCACGATGGCCGCTCGAGAGCCGTCGTCGATGCTCAGAGTGACGCCGTCGAGTATCGTCTGCGCTCCGATGGTGTACGAGAGGTTCGTGACGTCGATTCTCATGCGGTGCGCTTTCGGGCTTGGTGATACATCAGGGCGACGGCGGGGATGCTGATGACGCTGAGCACCACCGCGTACGGGGCCGCGTCGACATACTGCACGGAACTGCTGGCGGACCAGAACTCGGTCGCCAGGGTCCGCGTTCCGTTCGGCGCGAGTAGCAGGGTGGCGGTCAGTTCGCTCGCTATTCCGATACCGGCGAGGGCAGCGCCAGCCAGCACAGAGGGCAGGATGGTCGGCCCCGTCACCCTCAGCAGGGTTCGCAGGGGACTCTGCCCCAAGGTCCGCGAGGCCTCCTCGCGGATGAGTGGGGCTTGAGCCAGACCGCTTCGGATGCTCACCACCGCCCGCGGGAGAAACAGGATGAGGTACGCCGCCAGTACGGTGAACACCGTCTGGTACGCCACGGGGAGAACACGCAGGGTGACCGTCACCAGTGCCAGAGCCACGATGATCGACGGGAAGCTGGACGCGACGAAGTTCGCGCCTTCAATCACCCGAGTCGCCCGCCCGGGGTAGCGCACACTTACCCAGGCCAGAGCCAATCCCACCATCGAGGTGACCGCCGCGCCGGACGCGGCCAGGAGCACGGTGGTGATGAGGGCGTCGCCGAGCCAGCGTTGCTCCCACCACGGCCCCCCGAGCAGCCATCGACCGGTCGTCGCTGTCGGAACGGCCGTGGACAAGGCCGCGTACAGCACCAGCGCCACAGTGGACAGCCCACGGGCCAGTGGCGTGAGGACGATGCGTTGCGCGGGGAGGGGGGCCCCGGATCCGGTTCGCGCGAACTCCGCTCGGCCACGGGCGAGGGAATCGGTGGTCAGCATGAGCAGAGCGAAGATCGCCACGACCACGCCCATGGCGTTGGCGACAGGGCCGGCGAAAGCGGAGCTGTACTGCACGACGATGGCGGTAGTAAACGTTTCGAAGCGGATTTGCGCGAATGCTCCGTACTCGGCGAGCAGATGCAGCCCGACCAGCAGAGCTCCTCCGCTGATGGCGTACCGCAGTTGCGGGATCACCACCGTCCAGAACACGCGAGCGTTCGAGTGTCCGAGGGAGCGCGCCACATCCTCCAGGGCGGGGTCGAGCCGACGCAACGTCGCCAGAGCGGGGAGGTACACCAGGCCGCTGTATGCGAGGACCGAGATGAGAATTCCGCCGGCTAGGCCCCCGAAGGCGGGCACGGTGCTCGCCCACGCGTAGCTGACGACGAACGCGGGGATGGCCAGCGGAACAACCTGCAGGACCGACCACGCGCCACGCAACGGGAGGGTCGTTCGCTCCACGAGCCAGGCGCCGCCTACTCCGACACTCACGCACAGCGGTACGGCAAGGAGGATGAGGAGGATGGTGTTGGTGAGGAGCTCGCCGATGCGTGGGCGTATGAGGATCTGTCCGAGCGCGTCAGGCCCCGTGGACACCACAAACCAGCCGACGAACGCGACTGGGATGAGCGTGAAGGCGGTGATGACCGCGACGGCGACACACAGTAGCAATGGCGCACGCCGCCCAGACCTTCTCAGGGGTGTGGGCGGCGTGCGCTGGATCGGCGTTGTCAGAGCAGACCCGCCGACGTCATCAGATCCACGACCTCAGGACCGTTCAAGGTCGACGGGTCGATGGTCGGGGCGCCGAGCCCCGCCAGCGGCGGGAGGGCGGCGTTAGCGGCCACGTCGCTGGCAACGGTGTACTCGAAGCTCGAGCCGGTGCGCAGCACGTCCTGACCGGCCTTGGACACCACGTACGCGAGGAAGGCTTGGGCTGCGGGAGCGTTCCTGCTGGATTTCAGCACGCCGCCCCCGGAGATGCTCACGAAAGCGCCCGGGTCTTCGTTGCCGAAGTAGTGCAGCTTCGTATTGCCGCTGTTCTCCGTGGTCCCCGCCTGGTCGATGTACCAGTAGTAGTGGTAGATCACACCCATCGGGATCTGACCGGCATTGACAGCCTTCATCACGTTGCTGTTGCCCTGGATCGCGGTTGCATTCGACTTCATCCCGGCGAGCCACGTCGCGGCGGCATCGGCGCCTTCGGTCGCCACCACCGCGGACACAATGGCCTGGAAGTCAGCTCCACCGGGTGAGGCAGCCCACTTGCCCTGCCACTTCGGGTCCTGCAGATCCATCAAGGAAGCAGGGAGATCCGCTTCGCTGATCAGGGAGGGGTTGTATACCAGCACGGTCGAGCGCGCCGCGATGCCCGTCCAGTTCCCCGACCCTGCACGGTACTGCGCGGGGACGACATCGAGGGTCGACTGCTTCACGGGGGCGAGCAGGTTGTTCTGGTCGACAAGGGCGATACCCGGTGAGTTCTCGGTAAGGAACACGTCAGCCGGGGACGCTGGCCCTTCCTGGACGATCTGGTTCGCCAGTTCCGAATCGCTGCCGTTTCGGAGGACAACCTCCACGCCCGTGTCCGCGGTGAACGCGTCCGCCCACGCTTGCGTGAGCTCTTCGTGCTGGGCGTTGTACACCGTGATGGAACCGGTCACCTGGCCACCCTCGTCAGGGGAAGCGGATGAGGAAATCGTGGGGCTGGCGGAGCAGCCCGCCAGAACGGTCGCGGAGGCCGCGGCGACGATCAACGCACGGGAAAAGCGCTTCATAAAAGTCCAATCAGGGACGCCGCCTGTTGCGGCTTAAGCAAGGTTTGCCTAACCAAAGTAGTGGGGTCACGGCGCCAATCTCCAAATCGGTGCGCCGCCCCCGGCGCGTCGTTTGTTTCTTAGAGACGTCTTAGCGATCTCTGCGTTAAATGCGAGGTCAGAAGTGAAAGCCGGGCCCCTTGGCACGTCTCGCGCCGCCGTATCTAGCAGCGGCAATCGGAGATTGTCAGCGTTCTCACCGCCCGGTCGCGTCCACCGCACCTCTCCCACTGAAGGACCGCATGCATATCTTCGAGGTCATCATCCTCGGGCTCGTTCAGGGCCTCACCGAGTTCCTCCCCATCTCCTCCAGCGCGCACCTGCGCATCGTGGGCGAGTTCCTCCCGTCGCAGACCGACCCCGGCGCGACCTTCACCGCCATCACCCAGATCGGCACCGAGCTCGCCGTCCTGATCTACTTCCGCAAGAAGATCGGCCGCGTCATCTCGCGGTGGTTCGGCTCGCTCACCGGCAGGGTGCCGCGCAACGACCCCGACGCGCGCATGGGATGGCTCGTCATCATCGGCACCATCCCCATCGCCCTGCTCGGCGTGCTGCTGCAGAGCCTGATCCGCGACAACTTCCGCAGCCTCTGGATCACCGCCGTCGTCCTGATCGTGTTCGGCATCCTGCTGGGTCTCGCCGACCACTACGGCAAGCGTCGCCGCGAGCTCGACGACCTGACCTACCCGCACGGCGTCGCCTACGGTTTCGCCCAGGCCCTCGCGTTGGTGCCCGGCGTCTCGCGCTCGGGTGCGACGACCACGCTCGGTCGTGCGCTCGGCTACAAGCGCACCGCCGCAGCCGAGTACTCCTTCCTGCTCGCGGTGCCGGCGGTGTTCGCCAGCGGCTTCTACGAGCTCTACAAGAGCTTCGACGAGGGAACCGGCCCTTACAACCTCGGCGAGACGGCCCTGGCCACGGTCATCGCGTTCGTCGTCGGCTACCTCGTGATCGCGTTCCTCATGCAGTACCTCAAGCGCGGCAGCTTCCTGCCGTTCGTCATCTACCGCGTCGCGCTCGGCATCCTCATCATCGTTCTGCTCGTGCTCGGAGTCGTCCCGGCCACACCAATCGTCATGGCCGGCTGATGGCCGACCACCACGGTGGCACCACCGGCCAATCGGGCCGGATACCTCGTTCATCGAACACATCATCACAACACGGGTGGGGTGAGGTATGAGTTCGGATAGATCGCCCATTGCGCGTTGGCTGCGCTGGATGGAGGGCCGAGCGGATCGACTTGTAATGTGCGCATACGGTGCGCAGGGGGAGATGTCGGAACCGCGATGCAGGATCATGATCTCGAGGCGAGATTCAACGGCCGCGGGACATGCTGGATACTGCTCGCACGCGCACGCTTCGCTCGCGCAGGATGATCAAATCATCTGATGGTGTCTATCGTCCACGGCATGTGCACACCCGACAAGATGGCGCCGGTCAGAGGCGGTTTGGTAAAGTCCAGCGCACCCCTCGGATCCCGTGAAAAACGCGGAAGGCGTGTCGCCGATAATGGATCTTATGTCAGTTTACTGACATGCCACGGATGACGGCGCAACGGTCACTTCAGGGTCGGACACCTTAGGACAAATCCCTGTCGACCCCAACCGAGCGGGAGCCTGCGGAGTTGGCCACGAACGCCTTCAGGGTCTCTCTGCAGTCCGCTATGAGCAAGTCGGCTTCGTCACCGATGTTGAAGGTGTTTTTGCCGTGCGCTATGAGGTCTTCGGAAAAAAGTCGTGTGTAGTCGAACACCGCGGCTGCTGTCTCATACGGCTTGCCGTACCGAGTGCCGAACGCGCGGTCCTCAATGTGCTCGTAGTCATTCCGAATGGCGGTGATCGGCCCCAGGGCATCAGTGATGCTCTGCGGCACGGGTGTGCTGACACCTAGGGTTCGCGGGCCCTCGGCGATCATGGAGATCGAACGTCCGAGGGAGATCACAGCCAGTTCTACAAGCCCGATGACGTTCAGCAGCTGCCGTCGGAACTGCGGTCCAGAGAGCGAAGCCGAGTTCACGAAAGCCTCGACCTCGCGCACGCGGATGAACAGTTCATTCGCCATGTCGAGACGGCGAGCAGCAGCAAGGACATACCGAACCGTACCCTCGGTCCAGTTCGAAGGATCTATGCGTATCCACGTGGACAAGACGGGCGCAATTGGCACGTGCCCCGATTCCGTTGCCTCTCCCGCCGCGTCTATCGCGGCCAGTTCTGCAGTGACTGCGCCCACCTCGAAGCGAAGCTGATCGCCTTTCATCACGTGGACTCGACGGCCGTCATCCGCCTCGCCATGGCGGAGGGTGCGCGCGAATACCTGGTTGCCCTCGCGACGAACCGGCACGACCCTCATGCTGTGGATGAGGTCGCTACGACCGTCCGAGACCTCTTCTGCGTGCAGGCCAAAGTGACTAATTGCCGTCATCACTTCGATCGTGTCGCCGGTGTAGACCGGTATGCGCGGCGGATCGGGTTCACCGGGATCGCGGAGCCGGACAATTACTTGGTTATCGATCCGCGCGTGCAGAATCACTCGCTGGGGCGATCCCCCTTCGGCGATCGTGACGGAATCCATCCACCCTTGGGGTGTCTCGGCATCATGCGGCATCTGTGGACGCTACATCGCATGGCCTTTCGCCACTAGCCTCGCCATCCCGCCTTCGCGATCGCCCCTCGCATCTGGTCCCTTAGAGTTGCCGGCACGAGCAAGAGCCACCCGAGTTGTAGTTTTGAGCTCTTAGATACGTCCGCTCAGCCCACCGTTACGCTCGCTTCATGACGGCCAAGGTTCATCGCACGACGGATTGCGACCCACAGCTTCTCCGGCCGCTTGGTCCGCTTGTATGCCCGTCATGGAGTGACGGATGGCAGCTGCATCCAGATGCTGAAACCCTGCGAGGGGTGTTGTGGTGTCGAAATGGACTCCGTGTCGCGCTGTCGCGTGTTTTCAACGCGAAAGACATTGCTTTCGACCATTGGTCTGCGGCTGTGGAAGCTGTTTGGTGGGCGGTGGCGCTCGACGACGTGTTGTTCTCCCTGCATGACGGCCGCTATCCCGTAGCGCGCTCGGCGCACCCTGATGGTGAGGTTGTCTTGGGCCTCCGGTGGCTTCGGCATCAGCACGCCCATCAGATTGCCGTGACCGGCCAGGGCGGTCCCAAGCGCGACTTCTTCGGCGCATCGGGCGGCCCGCCGTTCTACATCAGCCCCAGCAACAGGTGGAAGCAGCGCTCGGAGATTCTGACGGATAACCGACGGCCGGACAAGAAGGCGGAGGCGGCATACGACGCCCATATCGCCGGGTGGACGCTGGAGGATCCAATCATCAACTCACTTCGATGGTTCGACCTCGTATTAACCGCCGCGGGAGTGGATCCGCTCCAGGACGTTGATGAAGATGACCCGACCGTCCTCTGAGCCCCCGATCCGGTGCTCGTCAACGGAATGGGGTGCAAGCTCACCCTCGATGCGAGCGCGCATCACCGCTGCGGGGTGTCCATACGTTCATGGAACGGCTGAAAAGCATCACTCGAGCAGAAGAGCAGTTCATCCCGCCTCACTGAGTCCACCGTCGAGCAGCCGCAACACAGGACGAGCGTCGGCCTCACCCAAGAGGTCGCGCACCTGCGCCGCCGGAAGCCGGAGCAGCTCGGCAAGTGCCGGCACCTTCGTCCCGTGAGCGGCCGCCAGCTCAGCTGCTTTGTGGAGCAACGCGGGCACCTCCCCCGGGTACAAATTCGTGGGATCGGCTCCCAGGTCGTAGCTCGTTGCAAGTCGCTGGTAAGCCCGACGAGCCGACGACTCCGTTACGCGGTTACGCTCAACCATCCGGCGTATGAGCGAGTGTGGTGACACTCCCCAGGTTCGTCCAACTCGATCCAGCGCAGCGAGGTCTAAGCGCTGCGGCAGCAGAGCGTCCATCGCCGCTGCCGGCGTCAGAAACGCCGCCGCAAATTCATCGGCTTCACGCTCGATCGCGGCGCTCTGCTCGTCGGAGTCGGCATGCAGGAGCAGATGCCCAATCTCGTGTGCGATCGAGAACCGGTGTCGGAAGACGTTCTCCGTTCGACGGGGCGTCGTGACCACGATGGGACGCTCGACGATGATCGCCGAGAATGCGTCCACGCGCTCAATTTCGCTGAGCGGACGCACGACGACGACAATCCCGTGGGATTCGGCCGTCGCCACAAGGTGCTTGACCGGCCCGTCGGGGAGTTTCCACTGGACGCGGAGAGCCTGTGCGGCATCCGTTGGGGAGGTTCCTGCGGGGAGCCTGGGCAGATCCACATCGGGCAGCTTGATATAGCGCTCGAGCGCGAAGGTGAGTTCCCACACAAGCGTTGTTGTCGCCAGTGCTCGTTGCCGGTCGCTGACGCGGGTGGACCGAAGGCTCCGAAAATGCGCGTTAAGGGTGTCGATTCGAGCCAGTGGGCGACCGACGTTGAAGAAGTCAGGCTGCACCTTAAGCGTGCGCGCGAGCCTCTCGATGACCTCGGGTCGAGGCGCGTTGACGTCGGCTTCGTATTGGCCGATGGCGGCGGACGAAACCTCGACAGCGGCGGCGAGCTCGGATTTGCTCAGGCCCTGCCGGACGCGGGCCTGCGTGAGTCGCGCCGGCTCGAACCTGCCAGGAGACCTGCTGCTCGGCAGGTCGAACAGCATTGGTGGGATTTCACCCATCAGAGGTAACGCCCCGAGCCTGCAGCGCGACGACGGGCGTCTCGGGCACGCCGCTGTCGAACGACTCGATGTCGATGTCCGAGCCTTCCCCGGCGAAGTCCTTGGACCAGATGGGTTCTTCGCCGTGCAGGTGCACTTCGCCGGCGCGGTATTCGGCAACGGCCCAGTCGATGGACGATAACTGGCGCGGCGTTGAGTGCACCATGACGAGAACCACGGGCATCACCGCTCCTGCCGCCCCAACCAGCTTCTCGAAGCGCGCCAGCTCATCCTCGGTATGGGACTCCTCGTCACCGCCGGTCATAAAGCTGTTGCCGAACAGACCCAGCTCTCGACGCGCGAAGAAGCTGCTCATGCGGGTCTTGCTCGAAGCGAAGTCTCGACCGATGTCGGCGCCTTCGGGGATCCGGGCGACAAAGATCAGTGCATCGTTGACGATAGGGAGCCAATACCCACCGGGGGTGAGCTTGTGTGCCTCGAAGCCACGCTCTTTGAACGCATCGCGCGCATCGCAGAGCAGGTCACGCCACTGGCTCCCGAACAGGTTCAGGAACCGCGTCTTTGCGGCGTCATGGCCGTCAGCGGTGCTCTCGTGGCGCGCATAGACCACGTCGATGATGAGGTCACGAGCCAGGCTCTCGTGCTCGCCGAGAGCCTCGGCAGGTGTGTTGTGAGCCATGCGCGCGTCCCGTCTCGAAGGTCAAGCGCCCCTATTCACCTAGAGCGCTAACTTTAATATATAACACGATACGCGCACCTGTACTTCATTAAGCTTCACTTCTCGCGACACGCCGTGCGATCCTCCTTTAAGGGAGGATCACCGCACTACTTCAAGGGCCTAGCCTCCTCTCAGTCGGGCGGGGACTGCTGAACTCACCGAGTACCCGAGTGAAGCCGCTTCATCAGGCCGACGCTCGAGGTGATTGCGCCTCTTGATCATCACTCTCGGTATCGGGCATACCTCGGTCAGACGAGCGATCGAGTTCATCGGCGAATGCGCGCGTGATCGCTGTCTCGTCGGGGAGAGCGTCCTGCATCTCGGCGGTGAGTTCATAGCGGCTTACCGCCACGGGCTGATTCGACGAGGCGAGGGCGTAGCGCACGACGGTGTCGTTCTTGTCTGCCACGAGGAGGATTCCGACGGTTGGCTGGTGCTTGTGCGGATGGCGAAGACGGTCGTCGACAACGGCGACGTAGAACCCGAGCTGGCCAGCGTCGCGCGGGTCGAAGGTGGTGGTCTTGAGTTCGATGACGACGTAGCGCAGTTGCTCCACGTGGAAAAAGAGAAGGTCAACGGAAAAGTCGTCGCCGTCGACGTCGAAGTGCACTTGGCGTCCGACGAAGGCGAAGCCTTGTCCGAGTTCACGCATGGTTTCGAGAATGCGGTCGACTAGTCGCTGCTCGAGTTCACGTTCGGAGACACTGCTATCGACGGCGAGGAACTGCAGGGCGTAGGGGTCTTTGGTGAGTTCTTGCGCCTGGTCTGAGTCGCGCTGCTCCAGCGTGCCTGCGAAGTTGCTAGGAGCTGCTGCGTCGCGCTCGTGGAGCCGGGTTGTGATCTGGTGGGCGAGTACTGCGCGGCTCCAACCGTGATGTGCGTCTTTAGCGGCGTACCAGTCGCGCTGTTCAGGACTGTCGAGCTTGTCGAGCAGTTCGATGACGTGTCCCCATGGCAATAGTCCAACAGGCCGTTGGACTATTGCGGTCAGGTCCGGCCATGCCTCAGCGAACCGCCGCATGTAGAACAGATTCGCTCGGGAGAACCCCTTCATGGTGGGGAACTCTGCTCGCAGGTCCTCCGCGAGGCGGGTGATGATTTTGGTGCCCCACCCCTGTTCGGCTTGGCGGGTAAGGATGGTGCGGCCAATGGTCCACCACAGCTGAAGGAGCTCGTTGTTGGTCGCGCGCTGAGCGCGGAGTCGAGCCCCGTGAACGTGCTTCTTAAGGTCCTCGAGAGTGGATGCGTACTCCGCGGGCTCCATCTCGGTCATTCATCTAGCTTCTCACCGGCACCACGGTGTGCAGGATCACATGGCACGGATCTCGCAACTCTTCTGCCGGTCTCAGCTGCAAGGCTGTCTGTCCGGTGGAAATAGGTGTGCTGGCGGCTGTTGATACGGCAGCGGGTCGCCGACTTGGTTCTCATCCTTCGAGTCCGAGAAGGGGCCGTCTGTGGCGAGGAGGGCGGTCATGTGAGGGGCGGCGTGATTGATCCACCAGGCGCTTGTGCCAAGACCGGGGTCGAGGCGTGCGGCCTCCCACCCGCGCCAGAGCGTTTCGAGGCGCTGCACGGCTTCGTCGGTGTTCCACCACTCGGCTTTCCACCGACCGGTGCCGGTGCCTTTGGCTGAGACGCGGCGGCGATAGGTGAACCGCCAGTATTTCCGGAGCCACTCGTCCACCGAGCCGTAGACCGTCTCCCCCGCCATGACGTCCTCCCCCGGTGCCGGGGGTTCGAAGGCGCGCTCAACAGCGGTTGCTGTGCGTTCTTGGAGCTGTTGGAGGCGTTCGGGCGTCAGGGCGGTGCTGAGCGCTTCCTTCGCGAGGTTGTTGACGAGCTGCGTGACGACGGCCGTCGCGGCGTCGGCTACGAGCGCGTCCACGTCTAGGGCGCCGAGGGCGTTCTCTACCGCTGAGCCCATGCCGTCCGCGACCCCGAGGGGGCTCCCCGTTGCCGGAGAGCCCCCCTGTGCCGGCGTTGCGGCGTCGAACTCGTCAGAGTCGAGCGGGTCGACGTCATCCATCAGTGCGGTCATTCGCGTCGTCGCGTTCCATCAGGGCACGCATTGAGGAGGCCAGGTCGATCGGCGGCGCCGCCGGCGCCGCTACCGCGACCGGTGTCGACGTAGGCGCGAGGTCGACAGGCGACACCGGCGCCGCGGCCGTCACCGCAGGCGATGCCGCGGGGGTGATCGCGGGGTCGTGTGCGGCGATCGACGCTTTGATCGCCGCGACCTGATCCTTCGCGCCCTCGTACCAGGGGACGGTACGCAGCAGCGCTGCCCGGGCGCCGGTGGAGAGCATGACCGCGCGGCCGCGGGGCATCGCGCCGAGTTCATCGACGGTCAGGATGCGCTCACGCTTGAGCGCCGTCGACGTCGAGCGCACGCCCTTGTTGTAGCTGGCCGAGGTCGTCTCCCGGTCGTAGTCCCCAACAAGCTCCGAGATGTTCTGCAGGAAGTCGTTCTCTTTGACGCTGCCGAGGTAGAGGAACGCGTTCGATGCGCTCCACAGCTTGAGCATGCCTTCGCGGCCGAACACGGCCACGCCCTGCGACCAGGACTGGAACACCGACATGATCGGGATGCCGCGCGAGCCGAAGTGCGAGTACAGGTCGGGCAGATCCCGCCACCGGCACACGTTCGCGGCCTCGTCCAGGATGCCCACCAGCGGGGTCCGCAGCCGGCCACCGGGCGAGGTGTCTGCGAGGTCGGTTGCCGCCTCGAGCGTGGCGGCGGTCAGGGCGGTGACGAGGGGGCCGGCGGTGCCGGCGCCCTCCTTGGACAGCGAGTACAGGGTGCCGCGGCCGCGCACGAACTCGGCGGCGTCGAACTGCGGGCGGGGGTCGTCAGCTCCGCGCGGGTTCACCCAGTCAGCGACCTGCGTGTTCTTCAAGCACGCGGCCATTTCCTGGCCCGTCGAGTACACCGATCCGCGCAGCTTGTCGGTGGACTGGATGATGCCGAGCACGGCGTCACCGATCATCGGGTAGCCACCCTCGCGCAGCAGCCGAACCGGCTCCTCATCGGTGGAGTCGGTCAACCACGAGAACACCTGAGCGATCGGGCGACCACCGACCGCGGCCGCGAGCAGCATCCCGGCAAGAAGGTTCTGACCGGCGCCGTCGAAGAACGCATCCGTCTTGGCATCCGTCGCCCGGGATCCCGAAGCGAAATACTGCGCGAGCTTCGCCGCGCGGGTGTCGTCGGTGACGTACGACAGCGGGTTCCACCACCACGTCGCGTCCTCACGGGCGACGCGCTGAGGATCGAACACCCACACCGGGCCGTCCTTTTCCCGGACGTCGCGGGTCGCATCGAGCACGTCGCGCTTGTTCGAAGTCGTCACCACGGCGCCCGGGGCGGCGATGATCGCGGGGATGACGAGCGAGGTCGACTTACCGACGCGGGGGCCGGCGACGACGGTGATCATGTCCTCGAACGAGGCGTAAACCATCTTCCCCGTCGACACGAGACGCCCCACCGGCACACCGGGCGAGCCCTCCACGCCGAGCCGCTTGGACTTCTTCATCGCCTCCTTGGCCAGCATCGGCGCCAGATCCCGCTCCGTCGCCATGTAGCGCGCTGCGTGATCGACGTTCGCGCGCTTCTTTCGCCCCGCCGCTTTCAGGTACAGGAACCACAGCGCGACGGTGGCGATGACGCCCACCGCCGCGAGGGCGACCGCTGTTGCCGATCCCGACCAGGTGACGGTGCCCCGCGCGAGGCCGGAGATGATTTCGAACGGATCTTTCGACAGATCCTCATTCACCCCATCCATTTCCGAGCCGAGCGCGACGGACACCCAGACGATGCCGATAGCGGCGATCGCCGCGAGGGTGCCGCCGAGCATCATGGCGTCGTTGCCTGCTTTGCCCGGCTCGCGACGGCGGTTGTTGGCGGTGACGCTCATGAGTGGTCCTCCGTGCTGATGGGGGCGAGTGTGTGCGCGTGGGTGTCGTCGTGGTTCACGGCAGAATCTCGACGTTCACCGGATCGGTGGGCAGCGGCTCCGCCGCTCGCCCGGCGCGCGAGGTCGCGTGCCAGAGCTTGTTGGTGTCGTTGACGTCCTTCTCCGCCGCCGTCAGCTCGACGCGCACGGGGATGCCCGGGCGACCGCCGACCTTGATCAGGAAGCGGCCGCGGCCGGGAGGCTCGGACTCATGACCTGATACTGGGTCCCATGCGGGCGGGTCCTGCCAGCTGGTGAGCATTCCCTGTTCCGCGATCGACATCGGCACCGCGGAGGTCAGCAGCGGCATTTCCGCGCCGGGGAGGCCACCGCAGATCACCATGCCGCTTCTCTCTACGAAGCCTTTGGCCTTCATCTGATCTTCGGCCGATGCCAGCGCCAGGAGGTCGCTCATCGTGTGCGAGATCATCGCCAGGCCGACGCCGCGGGCGCGGTTCAGGCGGGTGAGGGCGTCGACGCGATCGACCATGCCGCGGCCGGCGCGCAGCGCGCGCCACAGCTCGTCCAGGATCACGAAGTAGTGCCGGCGAGGTTCGAGCTCCGCGTCCGCGAGGGCGGCGGCGACGTTGACGGTTCCGAACCCGGCGGACCAGCAGGCCAGCAGGATCGCCGCTTGCAGGTCTCCCTCAGAGTCGTCAATCGAGGACACGTCGTAGACGACGGGACGGTCCCGGCGCATCGGCGTGGTGGTCTGCTGCGAGAACACCTCGCCCAGACGGCCACCGGTGGTGAGGCCGATGAGGGAGGCTTCGAGGTCCTCCGTGATCGCCTTGTAGCGGGTGATATCGCCACGGTCGAGGGCGACCTGTCGAATCTCATCCGGTGCCTCCTGGATGACGCGCAGCAGGTCCGCGAGAACGGGAATGCCGTCGTGGTGCTCGTCCAGGTACTTGAGTGCCCGGTCGATGATCGTCTCTTCACGGTCGGTCGGCGGCTGAGAGCGGAGAATCGTCAGCAAGGCGGCGATCATCGTGTGCCGGCGGCCGTGGGCGTCCGCGAGGACCTGGTGCGCCAGGCGCTGCACCTTTGCGGCGTGCTTGCGCAGTTTGCCGACCTCTGCGGCCAGCTCGTCGGTGTCTTTGGAGGGGTCGGAAGCCCTCACTTGGTGCGTGAGCTCGTCGGCGCGAGCGTGTGCGCGGGTGGCCTCGTCGCGGAGTCGCTGCGCCGCCTCGGACGCCTCGCCGGGGTCGAGGATGTTGAGGTAGCCGCGGCCACGGCCCAGGGGGATCACCTGACCGTCGAGGGCCTGAATGAGGTCCACGTAGTCGGGCTTCAAATCGCCCAACACGAGCGGGATCGTGCCGTAACCGGCCAGGCCTGCGGCCATGCGGCGCGTGAGCGAGGACTTGCCGAGGCCGGGCTTGCCGAGAACGAACATCGACGGGTTGGAGATGAGTTGCGCGCGCTGGAACCAGCTGATCGGGTCACAGCAGACCGATGCGCCCGTGGAGAGGTTCTTGCCGAGTGGGACTCCGATCATTGGGGTGCCGGTGCCGACCGAGAACGGGTACAGCCCGCACACCTGGACGGTCGTTCCGCGGAACTCGTCGGCGGCGGTGACGTTGACGGCCTCGCCGCCGCCCCGGCCGAGCCAACCGCGGATGCTCGGACGCATCGGCCGGCGCAGCGCCGTCCCCTGCTTCTCCTTCTTCCCGCCGTGAGGGATTGCCACACGCTTGCCCTGCCGACGCCGAGTGCGCGTGCGCGCGGGTGTCGCCCGTGACAGCGTGGGTTGCGCCGCGACGTCGAGCGTCGGCGCATCGCTCTGCGCACGCGCACCCCGACGTGAGGGAGCCTCTGCGTCGAGGGTGGCCGGCGTCGCGGACGACACCGCGCCGGTAGGCAGCCCGTCAGCTGACACGTCCTCCCCCGCGGTGTCGCCGCGCGCCGCAGTGGTCGCACCGTCAGGCAGGGTGTCCTCTTCGGGCTCGAGGTGGTCGTCACTGTTGGAGGCGAACAGGCGGGTGAGCATGCTCACAGGGACTCCCTCACTTCGGTGGGCAGGCGCAGGTGCCGCGGGAGCACGAGCCCCAGCGGCAGACCGGCGGCGAAAACGGTGTCTTGTGACCCGAAGGCCGGCCGCACGCGCAGACGCGCCGCGGCGGTGAGCGAGTCGATCGCTGCGCGGGCGTCCGCCTCGTGCGCGGCATCGGTCGTGGTCGCGGTGACGATCAGGCCGAAGTTCAGCAGCCCCGCGCCGGATGCTTCCTCAGCCGCGGTCGCCTGGGCGGAGCGGGTGGAGAGCGTGGAGCGGGCGGTGGGCTTGGTCGACGCCGAGCTGTTGAACTGGGCGGCGTTCAGGTCCGCCTCCACGATCGCCGCAGCGCGGGCCGGGTCGATCGGACGGTAAAGCAGGGTGACGCGCTTGCGGGCGACGTCACGGTGCGGGGCGAGCAGGCGAGCCAGGATGCCCGACTGCACGACTCCACGCGGCGGAGACGTCATGGTCCACGACGTCGACACCGCGCCGTCGTGCCGGTACGAGTCCCATCGAGCGTCAGCGGCGGCGGGGCCGACGTCCGTCCACGACAGCTCCGGCACGTCGCCGGCGGCGCGGGCCTCGTCAATGAGGACGGCCGCAGCGGGGTCGTACGCGACTCGCACAACCTCGCACAGCTCCTGTGCGCCCAGTGGGCGAGCTGCGCCCGCACCGGTGGCCGCGAGGCTGGTGGTGAGTCCGGGCAGACGCGCGGCGAGGTCGACGGCGACCTCTTTCGCGTTGCGGCGCTTCCCGCCGATGCGCGACAGCGACGAGAACGTGACCGCGATGTATGCGCGGATCGTGGCCGATCCCACCGGGTAGCTGTCCACGACTTCCGACAGCATCGCTCGAGCGAACTCCGGGGCGTCGGGGTCCATCGACCCTTCCACCTCCGAGCGCAGGCGCGTGCCGGTGTCAGGTGCCGTCTCCACGGTGACCGAGGCGGCCTCGATGCCGGGCTCATCCCCGAGGTTTGAGAGCCAGATGCCGTACTCCGCGACCTGGTTGTTGACCTGTTCCTGGTCGACCAGGGCCGCACCGTCCGGCTCGGTGGCGATCACGACGGTGTAGTGCTTGGTCGAGGGAATGTGCACGAGCGCGAACTTGCGGCCGTGCGAGTCCTCGTGCTCGGTGAGCTGCGACGCCGCCGCAAGACCGGGGAGCTGGTAGGTGCCCCACTTCGCTCGCCCCGTGGGGCCGGAACGGTACACGTTCGCTCCCTTGGCCTTCGTGCGCATCCAGTTCACGCGATTCACCGTCCTTCCGAGGGCGCTCTGCCCGTGCTTGTCTTTCACCGAAACCGTCAGCAAGATCCCGCCGAAGATCCCCGCGGTGATGAGCGCGGCGCCGAGGCCGGAGAACATCGACGCGATGATCGAGGAGAGGATGCCGACGAACAGCACGCCGGTGGCGAGCTGCCCGAGGCCGCCGAGTCCCGCGGTCTGCGGGCGGCGCCAGTTGCCGTATGTGCGCGGCGCCTCAGCGCTGCGCGTAGGCGTTGTGGTGGTCATGAGTTCCCGCTTCCCGTCGCGTCATCCGTGGCGGCCTTGACCGCGCCTGCTGCGTTCTTCGCGCCCTCAGCGGCCTTGGTGGCGACCATGAGGCCCACCCCGATCGGCCCGGCGCCGGCGGCTGCTGCGCCTCCGCCCGCTGCTGCGCCTCCCCCGGCCGCGGCGCCGCCCGCGGCGGCACCGCCCGAGGCTGCGCCAGCGCCAGCGCCGACTCCCGCCCCCACGGGGACGGGTGCCGCAGGCGTTGCGGCGGCTGCGCCCCTGCCGCCCGCAGCGGCGTTGCTGCCGCTCGGTGCGGAGCCGAAGCCGCCGCCTCCACCGCCGGAGCCGCCGCCGTCCGAGCCGCCGCGCGAGCGGATCGCACCGGTGGCGATGTCCCCGGCACCGGCGATCGCCGCGCCTCCAAGAAGCAGGCCCGCTCCGCCGCCGCTGCCACCCACGGACGCGACCGCGGGGACGAGGAAGCGCATCAGCGCGGGCAGTGCGACGAGGGCAATCAACATCAGCGCGAGCCCCGTGACGATCTGGAAAAGACCCGTGCCGTCCGACTTGAACAGGTCGGTTCCGGTCATGCGGAACGCGATCGCGTAGACGATTGCGGCGGCGGGCTTGTAGAGGATGAAGGCGAGGGTCCAAGCCATTGCCTTCTTGAACCACTGCTGCCCGATTTCGGTGTTCGTCGCCGCTGCGGCGACGGGGAAGATGCCGGCCAGGACGACGAGCATCGCGCCGCGGAAGATCATGAGCGCGATCTGTATGTAGGTCATCAGCACCGCGAGCATGCCGAGGAAGAACAGGCCGATGAGGCCAATGGGCGAGGTCGCGGTGAGGTTAATCATCGCGAAGACGTTCGTGCCGAAGCAGTTGCTCTCACCGTTGGTGACGTCGCAGTTGGTGGAGTTGTTGAGAATCCAGATGGAGAAGGCGTCCCCCGCTTGCGTGGCGAGACGGATGACGACGAGCCCGGCCCCGGCGACAGCGATCAGCGTCAGCACGGAGCGGGCGAGGGTGCGCAGCTCCCCCGCGCGCTGCGTCCACACCATGCGGCCGGCGGCGACGAGGATCGAGAGGATTGCGAGGCCGCCGGCGTACCACTCGAGCTGACCTTGCACCCAGCCGACCACGCTCGAGGACTCGTTGAGGTGCATTGCCAGCGGGAGGAACCCGGTGACGAGCGCGGAGGCTGCGGAGAGCAGGAAGACGGCGAAGATGATGACGCTGATGCGGCCCATGTGCGCCTCGCCGTCGCCGTGGCGACGACGGACGCTCATCATGACGCCGGCGATGATGAGCGACATGACCGCGAGGCCCGCAGCGACCCACGTCACATAGCCGAGGATCGTCTCGAAAGCGCCCGGCAGCGGTGGCGTGCCACCGCCGTTAACGCCGCCTCCCCGGTCGACTACGGTCACCGGGGAGGGAACGTTCACCCAGAGGGTGCCGAGTGAGACGATCGCTTTGCCGTAGCCCTCCAAGATGTTGTTCACGAACTGCTGCAGCGCGTCGTTCGAGGCTTTCGAAACGATTTCGCCGAGCCCGGCCGAGGACCAGCACAGCACGTCCAGCGGCGTGCAGGGCTCTCCTGCGGGTGGATTCATTCGGTACCTGCCCAGGGGGTATAGCCGCCGAGGCTCGTGAGCGTCGACGGGCGGAACGGAGGTTGACCGGCGTCGGTCAGGACCAATTTCCAGTCCCCGTCAACCCATTTCACGGGCGCGGGGAAGCTGAGGAGCTGGTTCGTGTTCGTGCGGAATGCGATGTCGATCGTGGCTTCGGTCGCGGTATACGAGCTGACGCGGAAGCCGACGATCTGCACGCTGCCGCCCGTGTTGCTCTGAGCCGCCCCCGCTGCAAGTGCGGCGTCGCGACCCGCTCCGGGCGCGGTCTGCTCCTCGAGCAGGACCGCCGAGAGTCGACCGTCAGTGCCCATTGCCCAAAGGTTCGCCATTGCGAACAACGCACCTTCTACCGTGTGGGCGTAGCAGCTACGCAGACCGCTTTCGGCAACCACCCCGGGACCGGCCTCTTCCGAAGAGGGCGCCGCCATTGTTCCGACGATGGTCCAGTCAGTAGTGGGTGCGGCGGTGAGGTCACCGCTCTCGTCGTAGCCCGGGAGGCCACAGACGCTTGCTGCCTCACCGGCCGCCACAGCGGAGGCGGTGGGCGTTGCGGTGGTGGCGGGCGCGGTCTGCCCGCCACCACCGCCGAGGGACGTGACAGCGAGCAGGATCGCCGCCAGCACGAGGACTCCGAAGATGATCGCTCCGAAGATGAAACCTTTGCTGGTGAAGGGGTTGCGGGATTCTGCGTCGCTCATGACGTCGTGCCTTTCGTTGATCGGTGGCTTTCCTCCGGGACGCTACGCGCCCATCAAGAAGCCGACGATCGTGAACGCCGCCGACACGATGATCACGCCGACGAGCAGACGGCCGAGCCAGCCGCCGATCTCGCCGCCCTCACCGCGGCGGGCGGAGACGGTCATGGTGACGCCGAGGATGATCAGACCGACCACGGCGACGCCGAGGCCGACCCACTTGGCCCAGCCCATGACGGTGGTGAACGCCTCGAACCCGGGAGGCATGGAGCCCGAGCCCGGGTCGGGCACGACGCCGGCGAGCACAGCGGGTGCGGCGGCGGTGATCAGGTCGCTTGCTGCGAGAAGTGCAGACATGGGTTGTTCTCCGTTTCGTGTTGGTGGTGCGGGGTTCTCGTGCCGCCCGGTGCGGCGCCGAAAGGGTCCGGTTATCCGGTGGTTGTGAGAGGGGCGTCGGTGAAGCCCATGTCGATGTGCAGGTGGGTTGCGGGGTCGTAGAAGCCGCTGATGTTCACGTACGTGACGGAGCGGCACTGGATCTGGCCGGCGCGCGTGCCGTTGGGCACCTGCGGGTCGAGGACGCCGAGCAGCTTGAGTGCGTTTGCGTCGCAGCCGGTGGTGGCGGTGCCGTTGAAGGAGTAGAAGTCGACCGCGTGGCCGCCGCCGTCGATGTAGTGCGACGAGGCGGTGCCCGCCCCGTATCCGGTTTCGCCGGTGCACTTGCGGTTGATGTCGGAGACGCCCACCTTGTCGAACGTGTTCAGCGCCACCGTCATGATCTGGAGGATGCGGAGGTCGATCCCGCAGTCTGCCGAGGCGGTGCCCGCGGCGACGTCGCGGACCTGCTGCGCGTAGCGGTCCTCGAGGAAGGTCAGCCGACCTTCCTCCATCGCTTTCACGAGGCCCTGCGCGAGCGCCTGAGAATCGCCGGAGATCGCGGCGCACCCCGCGGCGACGGGGGCCGGCGTCGCCGTCGATGTCGACGCCGGAGTCGTTGCGCCGGGCGTAGCCGAGCCGCCGCCGAGGGTGGCGAAGTACGCCATGATCGCCACAGCGTCGCCGCGGTACTTCGTGTAGTGGTTGGGGTCGGAGTTGCGCTGCACCTTGTTGATCGCGATGGAAGGCTCCATCGCCTGCCACCCCTCGACCTTCACGAGACGGTCGTAGAAGAATCCCGCCGAGGTCGTCGGGTCCATGCGCTCTTCGACGGTGCCCCAGCTGGACTGCTGCTGGAACAGACCGATGGAGTCAGCGATCGACCCGTCCGGGTTGACCGCGTTGTCGCCGTAGTCGATGTTCACCAGGGAGGACTCCCCGATCGCCGTCTGCACGCCGAGGGTCTGCCCGTCCGAGCCGAGGCCCTTCGCAGCGCCCGCGTTGACGATCAGTGCGGCGTTAACGAGTTGGTCGTGACCGTACGCGCCGACCTTGGCATCCGCGGGGATCGCGGCGATATTCACCGGTCCCCCGCCAGGCAGGCACGCCGCGGCAGCCGAGCCGCCGAAGAACAGCACCCACAGCAGCATTGCGATCGCCAGCACCGGCACCATGACCACGGCCAGCACGCCCGCTCCCCCCTTCGCCACCGGTTACTCCGATGCCAGGGGGGTGATCTGCTCGACAGCCCACGGGGCAGTGTCGAGGGGGCGGTGCACGTACACCGAGTAGTCGCCGGCATCCGTGGGGACGAGCACGCGGGCCGTGTAGGCGCCGTCCGTGTCGCGAATCCGCGCGGCACCGGTGACGCTCGTGCACGGCACGTTCGCCGGGTCGACGGTTTCGTAAGCGACCGCCGCCGACTGCGACAGCACCGGGTACAGCTCTGCGATCCACGTCGCGTAGGCGAGCGACGGACGGCAGAACAGCGTCACCGATCGGGTCGCGAGCTCCGACACGTCAGCGTCGGCGTTCGGGTCCACCTCGACGTCGTGGTCGTGCGGAATCGACTCGTCGTGGTCGCTCTCCGCCGTGGCGGACTCGATGGGGGCCGGAGCCTCCGTCGACGCGGCCGCGCCCCTGTCGGCCGCGTCGACGGGCGCCGGCGTTGCCGCGCAGCTGGTCAACGCCAGCACCGATGCGATCGCAAGGACGGCCCCCGCCGTCCCCCGCGAACTTGTGCCCAGTCGGACCATCGGATGCCGCTCCCATCGCTGTGGACACAGCGCGGGAAGGTCCCCCGCTATTGCCCTACGGGAGCGAGCGTAACAGTTCTAGGCATGGCTAGCTAGGCATGCCTAGGAGGTATTTCGGTACTAGCCGGCGGTCGGTTTCGGGTCGGTTTCTTCGGCGGCCTCGTCCAGGATCGCGGTGAGCTTTGCCAGCGTCTCCGGCGACACCTCTCCGAGCTTGCGAGCTGCGAACAGGCGGACGGCGCCCAGCCGTTCCGCACGAACGAACTGCAACGCGGCCTCGACCTTGGCGGGAATCTCGTCGTTGTTGGAGCCAAGAAGGTAGCTCGGGTCGACCTCGAAGAACTCCGCGATGCCGGTCAGCAGCTTGCGGTCGTTGACGACGTAGCGGTTGCCGCTCGTCATGTAGGTCCACCGGGCGCGGCTGAGCTTGATGCCGCGCGCTTCCAGGAACGTGGCGAGTGCCCGGTAGCTCGTCGGCTTGCCGTCGTCGGCAACGATGACATCCATAAGCAGGTTCAGCTTGCGCGCCAGCTCGGCGCGCTCGTGCTTCTGCTCCGGGGAGTACCAGTCGGTATCGCTCATGATGCTCGTCCAGCCGTCAGGAGGCCGCTGAGGCCGGTGTGCTCGCGGTCGGGCGTCTCTCCGGGGGACCCGCTGAGGGTGCGTCCGATTTCCTCGAGAAGGCCGCGCTCAGCGTCAGTGGGCGTGAACTTTCCCGCTCTTTCGCAGTCCAGCATTTCTTTCCACCTTCGATAAAGGACGTGCTCGACTTCCAGGGTGAGAAGCGAACTCGCCAAACCCGTACTACCCGTCAACGTCAGCTCGGGTGCTGACTTGATGACGCGGTGCCAAGTTGGAGTCGCCCGAATCAGCAGCAGACGCATCCACAGGTGGTCTACGAGTCTTTCCGCCGAGCCGACGGCCACTCCTAGCCCTGTACAGGCGATCATCGTACCGACCAGCAGTGCCCCGACGACATCGCCATTCGGGCCCAGGAAGAAGCTGCTATCCGCGAGCACGCGATACGTGCTCGTCGCCAAGTTCTCCACCAGCCACAGCAGATCAAGGGCGGCGGCGAAGCCGATGAGGGCCAGTCCCCACCGCGTCGCGCGGACCGAATGGGCGCGCCACTCAGCACCCACGGTCAAGATCACGTGCACCGAGAACACGCCGATGCACAGCGGCATCACGTTCCAGAACAGTTCGCGGCCGACTTCGCCGCCGTACTCCGAAAGATACGTGTCGGTGACCGGCCAAGAGTTGACAGCGAAGATCAGTGCTTGCAGCGCGATCATCGCGACGACGATCGCCGCGACCAGGGATTCCCAGGGGGTGCCCCGGCCCTTCGTGGCGCGAATCACCATGACTTCGAGGCACCCCAGCGCCGCGGTGACGAGAATCCGATAGAGCAAGTTCGTGACGTTCGAGCCGCCCAAAAGGGGGTCGATGAAGTCGTAGACGACGTGGATTTGCAGGATGCACGCGGCCGACCAGAGGAGCACGCCGGAGGGCAGCATGGAACGCCGCTCGCGCATCTTCTTGCGCAGGACCGACACAGAGGCCACCGTCGCCACGACGATGGTGATGGCGTCTACGGGGCTTTCGACCAGCCACCGCAGCACTGCCGCCGCTGCGTCGAGGAAGGTCATCCCGCGAACACTTGCTCGAACTTGAAATCGCGGGTGGTGTTCTGCCGGCGTCCGCGCAGCACGCGCAGCACCAGCAGATCACCGATTGCTTCGGCGCGTGCTTCGCGCTCGTTGGTGAGGTCGTCGATGCCCTGGAAGGCGTAGGGGACCATGCGGTCCGGGTTTAGGACGGATGCCAGGAATTCTTTGACGCGGGGGTCGTCGCCCAGCCGCGTCTCACGCCCGACTTCTTCGTCCAGCATGTGGCCGAGTTCATGTGCGCCGATGAACAGCTGCATCTCGATCTTCGCGTCGGCGGGGACGTGGATGGTGTCGATGCGGTTGACCGGATCACCGGTCCACGCACCGCACACGCGCTGCCCGTTCAGCCGCGGGTCCTGCCGGAACTTGATCGTCGTTCCGCGGTAGCTCTCAACCAGTTGCACGAGGTCCGCAAAGCTCAGGGTGTCGGGGATGCCCCGGTCTTTCACGAGTTGCAGTGCTGCCGCTCTCCGCTGGCGGTGCTTCATCTGGCCCTCCTCGTTTCGCGTCCTCTGGCTGCGCCCCCCGGCCCCGCCAGCGACCGGAAAATCTTATAGTCATGCCTAGGCGATCGGGCCGGTCTGCCGGAAGCCTGGGAAACTTCGCAACATCCGGTGTTTTCGGGCTGAACGTGAGCCGTGTCCAGCGCCCCACCGCGCCGCGGCGAGGCCCGTCGAAGCGCGCCGTCATAGACTTTTTCCCCATGACACAGGAGACCTCCGACAACCGCTGGGACGTCGTTGTCGTGGGCGCAGGGCCGGCAGGAGCCACCGCCGCCCGCGTCGCCGCCGAGAACGGCGCTCGTGTGCTTCTGCTCGATAAGGCCCGGTTCCCTCGCTGCAAGACGTGCGGCGGCGGCCTCATCGGCACCTCTCGAAACTACCTCGCGCCCGGAGTCACCTACGACGTCGATCGCCGCATCAATGCCGTGGGGTTCTCCCGCAACATGGGCCGCATCACCCGCCGTTTCGGCCCGGACGCCTCCCTGGCAATGGTGCAGCGAGAGACGTTCGACCAGCAGAACGTCGACGCCGCCAAGGCCGCCGGCGCCGAGTTTCGCGACGGCGTGAACGTCCGCGCTGTCAGCGAGAACGACGGCATCGTGACCCTCACCACGGACAAAGAGACGTTCACTGCCCGGGTCGTCATCGGGGCGGACGGCTCCGGTGGCCGGATCGGGCGATACGTCGGCGTCGAAATCGAACAGGCCGACCTCGGCCTAGAGGCAGAGATCCCGATGCCCGCCGGCGAGCAATGGCGGACCACCGCCTTGCTCGACTGGGGTCCGCGACCCGGCACCTACGCATGGGTGTTCCCGAAGAAGGACTCCCTCACGGTCGGCGTCATCGAGGCCAAGGGCAATGCTCCGCACACCCGCGAGTACCTGGATCAGTGGCTCGCCCGCCTCGGTATGGCGAACACTCCCCCGCTGCACGACAGCGGACACCTCACCCAATGGCGGCGGGTCGGCACACCATCCGCCCGCGGACACGTCATCGTGGCCGGCGAGACGGCCGGCCTGCTCGAGCCGTGGACACGCGAAGGCATCAGCTTCGCTCTCCGATCGGGCACCTGGGCCGGTGCTGCTGCCGCGGCGTTCATCGGCGGCGATGAGGCTGCGCTGACCGGCTACTCCGCGCAGATCACGCGCGAGCTCGAACCGGAAATCAGCGCCGGGTCGGCGTTCCTGCGGTTCTTCGAGAAGCGTTCCGCGCTGGTGCAGCTCTTCACGGCCCACTCCCGCGTCGGCGCCAACTACTTCTTCCGATTCTGCAACGGTGACACCAACCTCGCCCGCGCATTCCGCCACCCATCGGTCCGTCTCGCCGTGGCGATGCTTTCTCGCTAGCCGCGACAGCCCCTCCCCCGAACGACGAGATAGCCAGATACCTATATAGGTATCTGGCTATCTAGGTTAGGCGGTGCCTACGCAAGCGGGTTCCGGTCCCGGTACTCGCGCAGGGCCGACTCCACGATGTCTCGTTTCGTTCGCCCCGTCGCTGCGCGCAGGTCTTCCACGTAGTACGACAGCTCGGCGTCGATGTCCGCGTGCAGTACCTCCGTGGGAGCCTTGCGCGGCCGTGAACGCGGAGCAGCCGCGCTCGATCGAGCGGGCGTCGACGGCGCCGGCGCACCGGGCGCCGCAGCGGGCGCGGGGCGGGGCTTTGACGACTCGATCGGGTCGCGTCGGTCAGGTGCCGGCTGTGCCCGTCGAGGGAGGCTCTGGGGGCGATCTTCGTTCGTCATCGGATGACCTTTCGTGCCAGTTCTCGGTATGCGTCAGCGACGGGAGCGCCCTTGCGGAAACGGCCGTACCAGTCATGCGAGTACCGGACCTCCCCCACGATCGTCCGGTGCGGGATCAGAGGCGTGAGCAGCAGGCCCGTCTCACGCATTTGCTCGATGCTGTGCGTCGCCTCGCGCGGCGTCACCGTCTCCTTGTAGCCACCGACGATGATTCCGGCCTCTGCGACCGCCTGGTGGCCGCTGGTGGCGTTGTATCGCATCACGCTCTCTTGGGCCCCGAGGAACCCGTCTACGCCGTCAGCGGTCGGCGTGGCGGCGTAGATGACGGACTGCGCAGCAGTCAGAGCGTTGAATATCAGTGACCCGCCCTGCCGGTTCGGGCAGTCGATTATCACCAGATCGGCGGGCACGCCCTCGAGCGAGTCGGCCAGGCGTTGCCCAACCTCCCCCGGGTCGTCTGTTTCACGTGCACTCACGCTCCGATCGGACGGGATGACACGCAGGTTCTCGTGGAACGGTGACGCCACCGCCAGCTCATCGGCCCACCCCCGCACGTCCTGGTTCCCCAGGATCGCGCCGACGTCGAGCCCGGTATCGACCGGCTGAGCGTCGAGCCACTTCGTCGTCGCGCCGCGGGGGTCGAGGTCTATCAAGATCACGCGTTTCCCGTCCTCAGCGGCCACCGTCGCCAGAGAGACAGCGGTAGTGCTCTTCGTCGCTCCACCGCTCTCGCTGTAGATCATCAAGCTCTGCATGGCTGAAACCTATCTGGGTACAAAGCCAGATAGCAAGCTACCTAGATACCTATATAGGTATCTAGGTAGCTAATTGCGATTGCTTGTCGAGGGCCCGCGGTGCTTGACGTACTCCGCCCACGTGCACTCCACTGCTAGTCGCATGGCGTCCTCGGGGAAGTATCCGATGAGCTGCCGCTGCGCGGGGTCGTGGTCGAAGGTGACCGACCGCAGGAGCTTGCGCCCATGAATCTCCACGACGCGCACGATCGCGATACGTCGACTGTTGTCGAAGATGTACCAAACCCCCGGCTCGGGGGATCTCTGAAGCTGCGACATGGGCGACCACACCTGCACCATGAGCAGCCCTCACGCACTCTCGGCAGTCACGAACCGTTGATCCCGCCGCGAGGAACGCCTGCGGAAATGATCGCCCGATGCAGCCGTTCCGTCGCGATCTTGAGCGACGTCGCCCAGCCCAGGAGTGAGCCCCTGTACTCGACGCGGTATCGCGGGCCGTCGTCGGTGCGGCGTAGGTCGATCGCCCCAACCTCATCGTCTCGGGCGTCGAGCATCACCCAATGGGCAGGAGGGCCCTCGCGCGCGAGCAGCTGCGGATGCCACCGAGGTCCGTCGTCGCGCATCCCGTAAGTATCGAACATGTGTTCGATGCCAGCAAGTTAGGAGTGCGGGCCGGGGGAGTGGGGACGAGCGCGAATCCGCGCAAGCGATGCCCGTTCCGGGGGCGCGAGATACCTCGCGCAGCAGCGCTACGCGCCGCCGTGGGGAGGCCGCACAGCGGCCCATCCCTTGAGGTTTTCTTCACCTCTCCGCGGTCTCAACCTATTTCGCTCCAACGGCTACGTGCCACCGATTCCGGACGCGCCCTACGGGCTTATTTCGCCCGGAATCGGCGTCACTTCGCCGCCTCCGCTCAAACGGTCATTCCCGCCGGAGAGGCAAAGAAAAACGATCAGTCAGAGGGAGAGACACATGAGCGAGCAGCGCGGCACACGTACCGAAGTCATCGTCAGCGTGAACCACGGACCGGGGGAGGAGGGCATCAGCCGCACCGCCCGTCAGGTGGTCATCATCGGCGCCGGTGGGAACGACCCGGTGACCGAGCAGACCCCGGCCGTGCGCCTGGTCACCCGTGAAGTCATCGGCATGACCTTGCAGCACTTCGAGCCCGCGGAGCGCGTGGCCGCGGATCGCATCGGCTACATGGCATCCGGCGCCTACGTCGTCGTGCCGGTCGCGGTCGCGCGAGCGCTCGACCTGTACCCCGCCGCCTACGCGCTGCACGACCGCAGCGAAACCCGCGCCGACTACCTCGCCAACGACTGACCCCCACACCCAAGGAGAAACGACATGCTCACCATCACCCACACCCCCGAAGCCGGAACGATCATCGAGGGCACCAGCCGCGGAGACGGCACCGCCGAAATCTTGAAGGCGAACGGCTGGCGGTGGGGCCGATCCATGGGAGCCTGGTACGTCCCCCAGTCCCGCGACCGCCTGCCCAAGTGGTGGAACATCAACCGTGCTGCGGCAGCGCTGCGCGAGGCCGGCCACGAGGTCACGATCGAGGCTGACGAGACGTTCCGGCCGACCGCCGAGGTGGAGGCGGACAAGATCGAGCGCCAGGCCGCCCGCGTCGACGCGCTCGAGGCGAAGGCCGACCGACGCGCGGCCGACGCAGACGCCGCCGACGCAGCCGCGCGCCGTGCGCTGGACCGCCTGCCCGAGGGCGGCGAGCCGATCAAGGTCGGGCACCACTCCGAAGGCCGCCACCGTAACGCGATCGCCAAGGCGGATGCCGCAATGGGTCGCAGCGTCGAGGCCGACCGCGAGGCCACCCGCGCCCGCGCCCGCGCCGACGTCGCCGCCAAGACCACCGACACCCGCTACGCGCCGGGGATGGTTGCCCGCCGCATCGAGCGGATCGCGACCGACATTCGCGGGTACACGCGCAAGATCGAGGGCAGCTCGCACAACTTCGGAGGCGGCTACATCGAGACGACCGCCCCCGCGACGGGCGCCTACCTGGACCGGCTGCTGACTCAGCGCGCGCAGCTCGAGGACGAACACACCTACTGGACCGCCGTCCGCGAAGCCCAGGCCGCCGCTGGACAGGTCACGATCCACAGCCGCGAGACGATCGCCAAGGGCGACATGATCAAGCACCGTTTCGGCTGGCACGTCGTCACCCGCGTGAACCCCAAGAGCGTGACCGTCGCGCTCGACTGGAACAACACGACCCGCCCTTACAAGGTCGATTACACCGACGTGCAGGGGCACCACACCGCCGCCGAGGTCGAGGCCGCACGGGCCGCCGCCGCCGAGAAGGCCACCACCACGGAGGCCGCCGCGGCGAGCTGAGGGGTGAGGGCCGGCCTTCGGGCCGGCCCGTGAGGGGCGCCCCCCTCGCACTCCCCGACGTTCCGCCGCCGGCGGGGCGCGAGCTGCGCTCCCGCAGCGTCGACGGAGCGACGCCCAGAGGTCGACCGGCTCCGTCGGCCGCCGAGGATCGCCCTACGGGCTCACGCTTTTTGCCGTGAAGCCTGCGGCAGCTCGTCCGCTTCGCTCCCTCGTAGCTACCTGCGGGCTCCGTTCAAGTGGCTGCGCCACCGACTCCTCCGAGACTTTCGGCACGCGGTCGCTGCGCTCCCTTATTTCGCGCCGAAACTCTCTCCCCCCTCGCCCTGCGGGTTGCACTGCGCCCTCCGGTTGCTAAGGCGGGAAACCGCCTTCACGGCAAAAAAACGATGAGGAGGAGAGAGAGAAATGCACCAGCAGATCACGACCGTCAGCACCTTCGTTCCGGCCACCACGGCTGAGGACCGGCAGTACCAGGGCCGCAAGATCGCCGAGCGCACCGAGGACCTCCAAGCCCATGCCCGCACCGGTTGGGCACTCGCGCACACCGCCACGATTCCCGGCCCCGAGGGCGTCATGTTCGTGGACACCCTGACCCGCACCACTGAGCAGTAACCCGCACCACCCATCGAGGAGGAGACGCCATGCCCGACACCACCAACACCAACCGGACGCCGGATCGGCCGACCTTCCTCGATGCGGTGGCCGAGTTCGCCCTCGTGTTCTCCCGCCCGGACACCGCTGCCGATCTGGCAACGCGCCTCAGCTGCCGAGAGGTCGACGCGCTTGCCGAGATGCTGCGCGCATGCGGGCAGGTCGAGGCGGCCGACCTGTGGATCGAAGAACACGCCACCGACGACGACGAGGGCGACGCGCACCACACTGAGGGAGGATCGGAGCAATGAGCCTCATCGTCTACTCGAAGCCGTCGTGCGTGCAGTGCACGGCGACCTACCGCGCGCTGGACGCGAAGGGCATCGAGTACACCGTCGTGGATCTCACCACCAACCCCGCAGCGCTCGAATACGTCATGGACGAGCTGGGCTACTCCGCCGCTCCCGTGGTCGTGGCAGGCGATCAAGACCACTGGTCGGGGTTTCGTCCCGACCTCATCGACAAGCACGCCGCATGAGGGAGCACGACACCACCAGCGACGACTACCGAGCCGGATACCTTGCCGGATACACCGACCGCCAGGGGGAGGTGGACCGGTTGGAGAACGACGCCGACCGGTTCTACCGCGCCGCCTACGGCGAGGAACGCCGCATCCCCGGGCACTACGTCACACGCGCCGAGCTCGAGCAGCGGCGATCGCTGTCGGAGCCGCCGGTGGAAATCACCCGCCGCGACGCGCTCGCGTCATGGGGCCTGGAAATGCCCGCCGACGAGGACCCAGCCACCCCGGCCGCAGACGCCCCTCAGATCCCGTCGACGTCGACGGGGAGAACGAACCGCACGAGCAGGAGACGACAGATGAGCACCAGGACTATCACCGGCAATCTGGCCGTTGACCCCGAGGCCGTGCAGGCGGGTCGCGTGCAGATCGTCAAGCTGCGCGTGATCGAGAACACCGGCGAGTACCGCGCGGGGGAGTGGACCCCGCACGAGGCCCCGACAACGCATTTCGTGGAAGCGAAGTTCGAACTCGGCGAGCACGTGCTCGCGTCGCTGCACAAGGGTGACGCGGTGATCGTCGTCGGATACGAGCGCACCGTGGCATGGGGCGAAGGGGAAGACCGCCGCCACGGCCGCGTCCTCGAAGCTGACGCAATCGGCCCCGACCTCTCCCGCGCGACCGCCGTCGTCACCCGCTCACCGCGCGCACCGCGTCGCGGCGCCGCGGCCGAGTAACCCGTTAGGGGGGGCGAGGGCGACTAGCTCCCGTCGCGTTCGACCTCGAGCACGTAGAGGATCACGTGATCCTCCGGCATCGAGGCCCGTACCTCTGCGATCGCCGCGTCGCCGGATGCTGCGCTGCTGCGAACCACCGTCGCCGTCGCCGCGTCACGTGTTCGATGCGCCAGTTCCCACATCCGGCGATCATCGCACCCACCACCGACACCGCCCACGTGAACCGGCGCGGTCGTGGGGCCGGCGCCGCCGGCCCGTGAGGGGCGACCCCTCACACTCTCTAATGGTCTCGGCTGGCCTGGTGCTGGCTGTCAGGCTGGTTCTGGCTCGCTCGGGCGTGACTCATCACACTCTTGACCGCAATGTCTTGCTGGGGACCTGTCCGTCCGAGCGGCCAGTTCCGGCGTGACGCTGCGATGGCTTGATAGAAGGTTGTCCGCGACTTGGGTCGCGTGACTCGTTAGAGAGATGCCTCCGCGGCGCATCCCACCCGGATGACCCCTTGAGGAGAAGAGGCCGCATGATCGTCGCCCACCACTACGACCACGTCGTCGGAGTCGATACCCACGCCCGCACGCACACCTACGCGATCGTCGCCACCAAGACCGGCGAGATCCTCGGCACGAAAGCATTCCCGGTCACGGCGGCGGCGATCGACAGAGCGATCGCCTGGGTAGGAAGCACGGCGAGCGAATCAGTGCTGTTCGCGATGGAGGGAACCGGCTCGTATGGCGCATCGCTGAGCAGGGCGCTGCAGCGCGACGGAGTTGCGTTCTGTGAGGTCCGGCCGCCGAAGAAGTCGAGCCGCGTCCGCGGCAAGACTGATGAAATCGACGCGGTCGCGGCCGCGACTTCGGCGATGGGCATCGAGCTCGACGCGCTGACTCAACCGAAAGCAGACGGGCTGCGCAACGCCCTGCGTGTGGCGCTCGATGCTCGCCGCGACATGGAGGTCCGTCGTACGAGCGCACGGAACCAGCTGAACGCGCTGGTCCGGACTGCGGACTTCGGCCTCGATACCAGGCGCGCGCTCACTGATCGTGGTGTGCAGAAGCTCGCCGACTTGGACGTTCGCCACGTCGATGTTGCGGAGCGCATCATCCGAGGCGAGGCCCTCCGGCTGGCCTCGACGGTGATCGAGCTGGGCCGACAGATGCGAGAGAACCGCGAGGCGTTGGCCGAGCTCGTCGAGCTTCTCGCGCCTGGCGTGCAGCAGATCTACGGTGTCGGTCCGGTGACTGCGGCTGTGGCGGTTGCGGCGTATTCCCATCCGGGTCGGGTGCGCAGCGAGGCTGCGTTTGCAGCCCTCGCAGGGGTGAATCCGATCCCGGCGTCGTCTGGTAACACGATTCGTCACCGCCTGAATCGAGGCGGTGACCGGCAACTGAATCGGGCGCTTGACGTCGTCGCCCGTGTGCGGATGGTGTCAGAGGTGCGCACCCGTGCCTACGTCGACCGCCGCACGGCTGAGGGTCGCACTGCTCGCGAGATCCGGCGGTGCGTGAAGAGGTACATCGCTCGCGAGATCTTCAAGGCGCTGGAAGCGCGGATGGGAGCAACCGTCCTGATGGCGTGATGTCTACGAATTCTGGTGACGGATTCGCGGGCGCGGATCATGGCGGAGATCTCGATGAGGATCTTGTTGCAGTCCTGTTCATCCTTGACCATGTTCCACGTCCCGCGCTCACCCCTTCGCGCGGTGCAGCTGCCGGAGGCACTGGTCCTTGCCTGAGGTGTGGCTGTGGGTGGCGGCGGCGGCGGACAGCGTTCAGTCGTCGCCGTCGGTAGCGGGCACCTTGTCTGTGCTTGAGGTCGAGTCCATCCAGACGGCTTGTGCCCCGGAGTCGCCGATGCGGACGACGTCGATGGTCGCTCCGACGGAGATGGCGATCGCTGCAACGGCGAGCACGATTCCGACGACAGGACGGCGGGTGGCGGGTCGGTCGTCGGTTCGTCGTGTGCGGCGGAACCAGAGCCACTGAGCCAGGGCAATGAGGAACAGGCCGGCGGCCCAGGGGAGCAGGTGGTCGCCGAGCTCGGTGTGCTGCTCGAGGATCGCGGACGGCTCCGTCTGGCGTTCGAGGGCTTCGCCAGCCTGCGTGGTAAGTGGGACGGCGATCAGCGCGGCGAGGGCGATGATCGGGGTGAGGATGGCGAACTTGCGGCGGGCGGCGGGCCAGAGGCTGCCGAGGATGAGCATGAGGGCTGCGAGGGGGAGCAGGACCACGACGGCGTGCACGAGGAGCGGGTGGAGGGGGAGGCCGTTGATCTGCCAGTCGTTCATCGGGGCGCCTTCGGTCGAGGGGGGGTGTCCTCGTGACGCTAACGCGCCCGGTCCTGCGCGCTCTGCTGGTCGAGGTGTTCGTGTGAGCCCTCGAACGATCGCTCGCCCTTCCTCGGAGCCGACTCCCCGCTTCATGCCGAGGGGCGAGGTGTCGACCGGGTGGAGTTATTGCGTGTGCTCGCTCGCCGGTGCGATCAGGCGGCGGAGCCGGTCGGTGACGAGAAGGGCGGCGGTGGCGTCGACGGTGAGGACGTCGACGTCGAACCGGTCCACGACCGTATCGAGCGTCGGGTGTCCGCCGACGAGGATCGCGGTCGCGAGGACGTCGGCGGTGACGATGTCCTCGGCGATCACGGACACCTGCACGAAGGGGACATCGCCGGGCTCGGCCGGTCGGCGCCAGACGTGTTCGCCCCGTTCGGCGGTCCCGGAGGTGGCGATCGCGCGGCGCCCGTCGCCGAGTGGGACGACGCAGAGCAGAGCGTGCCGGTCGTCGGGGTCCACGATCCCGACCGTCCAGCTGCCGGAGGGGGAAGTGAGGACGTCGCCTCCGACATCGAGCAGCCAGTCGCCGTCTCCGAGCAGCCGGGCCGCCTGAGCCATGGTTGTCGCCTTGACGGTTCCGGCGAGGTCGATGACGCCGTCGGGCCGGTGCGGGGTGAAGGCGCCGTCCGTCGCGGTGCGCCAGTGGAGTGCTTCGGTGTAGGCGGCCCGCATGTGCTCGGACGCGACGGTTAGCGCGAGTTCGCCGCGGGCGATCCGGGACGCCTCCGACTCCGGCCGGTACAGGCTGAAGCGGGCGTCGGCGTCGGCGAAGACGGCCTCGACGTCGCCTACCGGTGCATCGTCAGCGGCGCGCAAGCTGACGACGGTGCCCATCGTCGTGAACGTGTGCACGGTCAGAGTCCGGCCTGGTCGATCGCCGATTGCAGGGAGGTGAGGTATCCGTCGCTGGTGTAGGTCGCTCCGCTGACCGCCTGCACATGCGCGGACTGGGCGGAGAGGACTTCTTGACGCAGGATCGGCGCGGCCCGGTTGGAGATCGACACGGACCGGCCGTCCTTGTCCGTGAGGTGCACCGCGTCCACGTCGGTGATCTGCCCGCCGGCGACGGTGATCGCGACCTGCACCGCGCCGAAGCGGGTCGCCACAGACGAGCCGGTCCAGGTGCCGTCTGTCGAGGCGGACGGGCTCGCGGTGGCTGTCGGGCTCGCGCCGGCCGAGGGGTCGGTGGTGGCGCCGGTGGAGGGTGTAGCGGGCGTCGTCGGGGCGGGGGTGGCGGCCGGGGTCGGCGTGGTCGCCGCGGGGACCGTCCTGTCCGTGGCCGTGGTGGTACTCGTCCCGGTGGCGAGCGGTGATCCGGTGGAGCCGGCCGATCCCAGCTGCCAGCCGCCGACGAGGACGGCGAGGGAGGCGAGGACGCTGGCGACTGCTGCTCGTGTTCTCACCAGTCGAACCTCTCCACGTGGATCTGCCGGTCGGGCAGGCCTGCCGCTCGCGCGTCGCGGACGACGAGATCGGCCCAGACTGTGGGACCGCAGACATACAGGTCGGATTCGAGCAGGCCGGGCAGCGCCGAGGTGATCGTCACACCCCGAGCGATGGACTCGGCCGACATCCACGTCGCGAGCCCTGCGGGCCGTCGGCCGATCATCCCGAACAGCGCGCCGCGGCTGCTGCGCACCAGGGTCTGCGTCTCGTCCCAGAGGTAGGTCTGCGAGTCGTCGGTGGCGCGCAGCAGGACGGTCACCTCGCCGGGGCGCAGGCCGCCGTGCTCGAGGAGCGCTCGGGCGGGGGTGATGCCGATGCCGGCGGCGATGATCGCGAGGCGCGGGGCGGTGCGGGCGACGTCGGTGAAGATCCCGTAGGGGCCCTCGATCGAGACCGCAGTCCCGGGGCGCAGCCGTGCGAGTCGGTCCGTCCCTGCTCCGAGTGCGCGGACGGTGATCCGCGCGCGGGTGTCGGTCGGGACGGCGGAGAAGGAGATCGGGTGCGCGTGCCACCAGGTGCCGCGGCTCCAGAACCGCCAGATCGCGTACTGCCCGCCGATCACGCCGAGGCGGGAGAGGTCGCGGCCGGAGAGGTGGATCGAGAAGACGCCGGGGGCGATCGTCTCGACGGCCTCGACCCGGATCCGGTGCCGCAGGGTGGCGAGCACCGGCACCGCGAACCGGAACCAGGCGATCGCGCCGAACGCCAGGACGTAGAGGGCGATCCAGTAGACGCGCTGCGGGGTGCTCTCGGCGAGGACTTGGCCGGCGGAGAGCTGGTGGGGCACGGCGACGAGGACGGCCGCGTAGCTGAGGAGGTGGATCGCGTGCCACGCCTCGTACGCGAAGCGGCGGCGCACGGCGACGAGGGAGGTGACGACGACGAGCACCAGCAGGGTGCTGCCGAGCAGCGCCAGGAGCATGTCGGCGCCGGAGTACAGGGCGAGTGTCTCGTTCCACAGCGTCAGCCCGTCGGTGAGGGCGTAGCCGACGGTGAGTAGGGCGCCGTGCCCGAGGATCAGGTACAGGGCGGGCTTGCCGAGGCGGCGGTGCAGCGCCATCGCGGTGTCCTGGCCGAAGGTGCGATCGATCCAGGGGATCCGGGCGGCGAGGACGAGCATGACCAGGATCAGGTCGGTGCCGACGAGGCCGGCGACGATTCCCGTGGCCGTCAGGGCTCCGGCGAGATCGGTGATCTGCGCGGGTCCGCCGGCTGCGAGGTAGAGCGCGATGGCGAGGGCGACCGAGAGCCAGCTGGCGGTGACGAGCGTGTCCGCGGAACGCAGGCGCCGGCGCAGGGATCGCTCGCGGTCGGCCTGCGACCGCTGCAGCGTGGTCGGGGCGTGGGGTGCGGGTGCGCTGGTCGGTCGGATCGTG